>CAZWTL010000057.1:0-16032 GCA_964637025.1 uncultured Syntrophaceae bacterium
TCGAGCCGACGTTTGATATTTATTTACGGTTCTTCCGGGTTTGTTGTGCATAAATCAGCCAGGTTTATTTACAATAGAAAGTTTCTACTGTGGCAATCAAATCAAACTGACTGATTAGCAATAAACTATCCGCAATGTGTCTAGAGTTGAAAGGGGTTGACTGCTGGCGGCTTTGCACTGGCGAATGGGAAAGAAAAAGGCGCCCTTTTTACGGGGCGCCTTTTCATTTGAAGGTTGAACAGCCTTCTTAGAGCTTCTCACCGCTGATCCGCATGCCGTAGAAGGAGCGGTAGACGAAAATGACGGCGATCAGGAAAAAGAGCGACGCCAGACCGATCTTGAGGCCCTTGCTCTGCATGGTCACGGCGATCTCCACGGCCAGGAGACCGAAGAGGGTCGTGAACTTGATCACCGGGTTCAGAGAGACCGAAGAGGTGTCCTTGAAGGGATCGCCGACGGTGTCGCCCACCACGGTGGCCTCGTGCAGGGGGGTGTTCTTCTGCTTCAGATCCACCTCCACGATCTTCTTTGCGTTGTCCCAGCAGCCGCCGGCATTGGCCATGAAGATGGCCTGGAAGAGGCCGAAGAAGGCGATGCCGATCAGATAGCCGATGAAGAAGTAGGGATTGAAGAAGGCCAGCCCCAGGGCCATGAAGAAGATGACCACGAAGATGTTGATCATTCCCTTTTGGGCGTAGATCGTACAGATCTTCACGACCTCCTTGCTGTCGCTGATGGAGGCCTCCTTCTTGTCCAGTTTGATGTGGTCTTTGATGTAGACCACGGCGCGGTAGGCGCCGGTGACTACGGCCTGGGTGGAGGCGCCGGTGAACCAGTAGATCACGCAGCCGCCCATGAGCAGCCCCAGGATGACCTCGGGCTGGACAAGGCTCAACTGGGCGATGACGTTTTTGTAGAGGTTTTCCAGGAGGATGATGATCCCGAAGACCATGGTCGTGGCGCCGACCACCGCGGTGCCGATGAGCACCGGTTTGGCCGTGGCCTTGAAGGTGTTCCCCGAGCCGTCGGCCGATTCGAGGTAGTGCTTGGCCTTCTCGAAATCCACGTCAACGCCGTAGTGCTTCTTGACGACCTCTTTGGCGTCCTTGCGGCTCTCGATCATGGAAAGTTCGTAGATGGACTGGGCGTTGTCCGAAACGGGGCCGAAGCTGTCCACGGCGATCGTGACCGGACCCATGCCCAGAAATCCGAAAGCCACCAGACCGAAGGCAAAGACCGGAGCGGCAAAGGCGAAGGCCTGCGGCATCAGTTCCATGATCGATGGGCTCTTGGAAACCAGATAGGCGATGAGCATCAGAACCAGGATCGTCAGCCCCTCCCAGAAGGCGGAGAAGTTGCCCGCAACCAGCCCCGAAAGGATGTTGAGCGAGGGTCCGCCCTGGCGGGAGGCGTTGACGACCTCTTCGCAGTGTCGGGAGCTCGTGCTCGTGAAGACCTTCGTGAACTCCGGGATCAGGGCGCCGGCGATCGTCCCGCAGCTGATGATGATGGAGAGGGCGAGCCAGGCCGAGATGCCCGATGTGGCCGGCAGGTCGCCCAGGAGGAAGTAGCTGGCCACGAAGGTCACCACGATGGAGACGCAGGAGGTGATCCACACCAGGTTCGTGAGCGGGTGTTCGAAGTTGAACTCATGCTTGCCGCCGAAAAGGGATTTGCCTATGGTGTCGTTGACAAAGTAGGAGAACAGGGAGGTGAGGATCATGAGGATACGCATGGCGAAGATCCAGACCACCAGTTTGCCGCCCATGGCGGGGTTGGAAGCCAGGGCCAGGGCCAGAAAGGCGATCAGGGCCACGCCGGTGACGCCGTAGGTTTCGAAGCCGTCAGCCGTGGGGCCGACGCTGTCGCCCGCGTTGTCGCCCGTGCAGTCCGCGATGACGCCCGGATTCTTCGGGTCGTCTTCAGGAAGATGGAAGATGATTTTCATGAGGTCGGAACCGATGTCGGCGATCTTGGTGAAGATGCCACCGCAGATGCGCAGGGCGCTGGCGCCCAGGGATTCGCCGATCGCAAAACCGATGAAGCAGGGGCCGGCCAGTTCCTTGGGAATATAGGCCAGGATCAAAATCATGAAGAAGAGCTCGATGCTCACCAGCAGCAGGCCGACGCTCATTCCCGAACGCAGGCAGATGTTCACGATGCTCAGGGGATTGCCGCTCAGGGAGGCGAAGGCGGCCCGGGAATTGGCGACCGTATTGATCCGGATGCCGAACCAGGCCACGCCGTAGGAGCCGAGGATGCCCATGACCGAGCAGAAGAGGATCACCACGACATCGCCCAGGGAGCTTCCGCCGAGGCCGGCGAAGTAGTAGACGATGCAGATCGCGATCAGGACCCAGAGGCCCGCGAGGAACTTGCCCTGCTGGAACAGATAGGTTTTGCAGGTCTCCCAGATTGTGTTGGAGACATCCAGCATGGCCTGATGGGCCGGCAGGTTCTTGGTCTGGGTGTACTGCATCCAGCCGAACGCCATGCCGATGAGGCAGATGATCAGACCGAAGTTCAGGATGGTGAGCCCTCCGACCGCCCCGCCCATGAAGCTCACCTGGGTGAGGTCAGGCAGTTTGATGTCGGCTTCGCCGGCAAAGGCCATGGGGGCCATCAGAAACAGAATGATGGCCAACGCGCACAATAGAGACCAGAAACCGCGTTTCCCGATGCACATGATTCAATCCTCCTTGTTTGAGTTTTTCTTTGATCGTTCGTGATGTTTGTCCATGGCTGTCCGAATGCCGGAGGAAAGGATGTCCGTTACGGCCTCCGCCGCCTTCTGGACCAGTGGCGGCAGTTGTTTCATCTCTTCACCGGAGAAGGATTCGAGGACATAAGCCTCCACCATGGTTTTGAGGGCCGGTCTTCCAATGCCGAAACGGACTCTGAGGAAATCCCTCCCCCCAAGATGATCTATGGTGGAAATCAGGCCTTTATGCCCCCCATGGCCGCCGCCCGCTTTCAGACGGATCGTCTGAAAGGGCAGGTCCAGGTCATCATGCACGACGATCAAGCTATCGATACCGACTCGGAAATAGTCGGCCAGCTTTCTGATCGCGATACCGCTGAGATTCATGAAGGTCTGCGGCTGAACCAGCAGAACCGGGTCGCCAGCGATCTTCCCTTTGCCGATGCGGGCATCGAACAGATTCTGGTTAATGGATATGTTATGCTGCAGCGCCAACTGGTCCAGGACCAGGAATCCTGCGTTGTGACGGCTCATCCGATAACGGGTCCCCGGATTGCCCAGTCCTGCGATTAACTTCACGCCACCCTCCGAAACCGCCCGTGCACGATTCCCGAACTATGCTGCACAGGGAAGATCAGTGGTGTCCTCAGCCTTTCGCATCGCCCTTGGCCGGAGCTTCGGCAGCGGCTGCCGCTTCCCCTTCGGCCGCGGCTTCTCCCTCAGCCGCCGCCTCGCCCTGCGGTACGGAGACACGGACCACGGCCACCATGGCGACCCCCACGTCGCCCGGGTCGAGGACGGTGATGTCCGCAGGCACTTGGATGTCCTGGACCTTGATCGAGTGGCCGATCTCCAGGCCGGTGACGTCGACTTCGATGAAGTCGGGCAGCGCCGAGGGGAGACAAGAAACCTTCAGATCCCGTTTCAGATGCTGAAGCTCTCCGCCGTCCTGAACGCCGACGGGGATGCCGGTGAAACGGAGCGGAACGTCCAGCGTCAGCCTGTGGTCCATGCGGACTTCGTAAAAATCGACGTGATAAAACCGCCTGCTGACCGGCTCAACCTGGAGCTCCTTGATCAGGGAGAGCTTTTCGCCCTTTGCTTCCCCTTCGATCAGAAGGCGGATGAAGATGTTCTCCTTTTTCATCTTCAACACCTTCATCAGATCAGCCGCATTGACCGTAAGGGGAACGGCCTCATCGCCTCGACCGTAAAACACGGCCGGGATGACCCCTTCCTTCCTGAAACGTCTCGCCGGACCCTTTCCAGTCTCCTTGCGGGTCGAGGCCCTTAATTCTGTCACCTCCATGGAAAATCCTCCTATATGAATAATGAACTCACCGAGTCGTTGTAATAGATCCTTCGGACCGCTTCGCTGAGGAGGCCCGAAACGGAGAGAATCTTGATGCGGCTGCAGGCCTTCGCCCTCTCATGCAGCGGAATGGTGTCCGTCACGATGACCTCTTTCAGATCAGACTGCTCGATTCTTTCAATGGCCGGTCCTGAAAGCACGGGATGGGTGCAGCAGACGCTGACCTCGAGGGCCCCGTTTGCCATGAGTGCCTTGGAGGACTGGACAACCGTTCCGGCCGTGTCGACCATGTCGTCCAGCAGGATGACCTGTTTTCCCTCCACGCGGCCGATGATGTTCATGACCTGGGCCTCGTTGGGACCCTCACGGCGCTTGTCGATGATCGCAAGGCTTGCGCCGAGCCTTTTGCCGAAGGCCCGCGCCCTCTCCACGCCTCCCGTGTCTGGCGATACGATCACCATGTTGTCGCTGCGGTAGTTCTTCTTGATATGTTCCAGAAGCACCGGGGTAGCGAAAAGGTTGTCCACGGGGATGTTGAAGAAGCCCTGGATCTGCCCGGCGTGGAGATCCAGAGCCAGGACGCGGTTCGCTCCCGCCTGCGTGATCAAATCAGCCACCAGTTTGGCGGTGATCGGCGCCCTCGGCGCCACTTTCCGGTCCTGCCGTGCATAACCGTAATAAGGAATGACCGCCGTAATCCGGTCCGCCGAAGAGCGGCGCACCGCGTCGATCATGATCAGGAGTTCCATGAGCGTGACATTGACCGGTGGGCAGGTGGGCTGGATGATGAATACATCCATGCCGCGAACATTTTCGTCGATCTCGACGCGGGTTTCGCCGTCGCTGAAGGACGTGACGTTGGCCTTGCCGAGGGTCACGCCCAGGTTTTCGCAGATTTTTTCGGCAAGAGGCACATTGGCATTGCCGGTAAATACCCTGATTCGTTCAAGCATTTCGATATCCTTCAACTCCTCAAGTGGCTGGGGCGGGAGGATTCGAACCTCCGAATGCAGGATCCAAATTCCTGTGTCTTACCGCTTGACGACGCCCCAGTCCAAACGGTTCACAAAATGAACCGGATGCTGCGTTCGGATTGTCCCGGAATTCAATTCCCTTCAGACCACAGGCGCAAGCATTACAACGCCGCTTCATCCGTTCCGTGCTTCCGGCAGAGGACGCGCCCCGAATATCCGCCACCGGTTTCCCCGTCCCAGTTCCTGGATTGCCCTGTCTGCCGATGCCCCGTCCGTGAACACGCCGAACACGGTCGGACCGCTTCCCGACATCAGGGCGCGGCGGGCGCCGCTTGCGGTCAGGAGAGCCTTCACCTCGTCCAGAATGGGGTGAAGCTTCACCGTGACCCGCTCCAAGTCGTTCGTGAAATCCCGGATCAACTCTTCCTCTGTGGAAAAACGAGGAATGCTATAATTAAATGCCTGATTTGTCAATCCCAAATTGAGCCCCTGGTAAACCGATCGGGTCGATATTTCAAAGCCCGGATGGACCAGGACGAACCACAAAGGGGGGAGGGGAGGGGCTTTTGAAAGGCGCTCCCCGATTCCCGAGGCCCAGGCGGAGTTCCCGAAGATGAAAAAGGGGACATCGGCGCCCAGGCCTGCCCCGATTTCCATCAGTTCTTCCCGGGTCAGGGGGGAGCCGTGCATCCCGTTGAGGGTCATAAGGGTGGTGGCGGCGTTGGAGCTGCCGCCGCCCAGGCCCGCGGCGATCGGGATCCGCTTGCGGATGGAGATATCGATGGCCGGAGGTCGCAAAATCCGTGAATAGAAGGCCGATGCCGCCCGGTAAACGATATTGCCTTCGTCCTCCGGCAGCGTCGTTCCCGGGCAATGAACCGAAATCCCGCCCGCGGAGGGCCGGAAGTCCATCTCGTCGCACAGATCGATCTTTTGCATCAGGGAGAGGATTTCATGGTATCCGTCCTCGCGCTTCCCCATGACCCGAAGATAGAGGTTGATCTTGGCCGGCGACGCCTTCGTGATCATTTATGGGCCATTTCCTTGACGAAGCGCATCCTCAGCTCGAACAGCATTCCCTCCAGAAGCTGCTTTTCGTTCTCATCGAGGTTTCCCTCCGTTTTCTCCTTCAGGATGCTGAGGATGTCGATGGTCTGCTTGGCGGCCGGGAGGTTCCGTTTCGTCTCGTTCGTGACGGGATCGGGAAAATCCCCAAAGTGGTACATCGCCGTTGTGCTGAGCGAGAAGATGAATCCCGCGAAGTTGATCTCGGGAAGGGGGGTCTCCTCCGTCTGCGAATCGCCCGGTTTCTCGACGGCGGCCTTGGGCTCCTCCTCTGTTTGCGTCTCGGGCTTTTCCTCTTTTGCCGGTTCCTCCGCTTCACCGCGGGTGGCGCCGGATTCGTCGAAATGGCGCCGGTCCTTGATCACAAATCCCTTGCCGCCGTCCTGCCTGTCTTCCGCCATAAATCTTCCTCCTTATACCGGTCTCATGCTGCGCAAACGGGAAATCCTCTCCTCGATCGGCGGATGCGTGCTGAAGAGGTTCATCAGGGAGCGTCCCGTCAGGGGATTCACGATGAACATGTGGGCCGTCGAGGGGTTGGCGTCCATGGGAATGGACCTTGAAGCCCGGGACAGCTTTTCGAGCGCTCCGGCGAGGCCGTAAGGCTTGCCCGAAATCCGGGCCCCGCCTTCGTCGGCCATGAATTCCCGCGACCGCGAAATGGCCATCTGGATCAGGCTGGCGGCCAGCGGGGCGAGGATCGCCATGAGAATCAGGCCGAAGATGTTGCTCCCTCCGCCCTCGTTGTCGTCGTGGCGGCCCCCGCCGAACATCGCGGCCCACTGGGCCATGTTGGCGAGCATCACGATGGCCCCGGCGAGGGTCGCGGCGATGGAGCCGATGAGAATGTCGCGGTTCCGGATGTGGGTCAGCTCATGGGCGATGACGCCCTCCAGTTCATCCCGGTTGAGGATCCTGAGGAGACCCTCGGTCACGGCGACCACGGCATGCTGCTCGTTGCGGCCCGTGGCGAATGCGTTTGGCGTGTCGCCGGGGATGATATAAACCCTGGGCATCGGCATCGACGCCCTGAGCGTGAGGTTCTTGACGATGGTGTAAAGCTCCGGCGCCTCGGCCTCCGTAACCGGCTGGGCATGGTACATGCCGAGCACGATCTTGTCCGAGAACCAGTAGCTGCCGAAATTCATCACGACGGCGAAGAAAAAGGCGATGACGACGCCATTCTGGCCGCCGAACCAGCCTCCGATCAGCATCAGCAGGCCCGTCAAGGCGCCGAGCAAGATGCCGGTTTTGATCGTGTTCATCCGTATCCTCCTCTATTAAAAATCCGATTCGAAAGCGCCTGCCGCCTGCCCCCGCGCTGCCGCGGGGGACCAGGCATGGGCGGAACGGTTGATGTCACCCCTTGCGAAAAGCGATCTGCCGGTCCTGGTGATCCACCACGATCCGGTCGCCTTCCGTGAAGGCCCCTTCGAGCAGCTGCAGGGCCAGGGGATCCAGAATCTGTTTCTGAAGCACCCGCTTGAGCGGTCTCGCCCCGTACACAGGGCTGTAGCCTTGTTGAGCTATATATTGTTTGGCGTCATCTGTCAATTCAACGGACAATTTCCTCTCCTGCAGCCGTTTTCCGATCAGATCGATCTGGATGTCGATGATTCGCGCGATGTCCGCCATCGTCAGGGAATGGAACATGATGATGTCGTCGATCCGATTGAGGAACTCGGGTTTGAAGGCCGCCCGCAGCGCCTCCATGGCCATCTCCCGCCGTCGGTCTTCGGCGAGCGAGGGATCCTGGATCCACTGGCTCCCGACATTGGAGGTCATGATCGCGATCGTGTTCTTGAAATCCACGGTGCGGCCATGGCCGTCCGTGAGCCGACCGTCGTCCAGGATCTGCAACAGGATGTTGAAGACGTCCGGATGGGCCTTCTCGATCTCGTCGAAGAGGATGACCGCATAGGGCCGGCGACGAACGGCTTCGGTCAGATGGCCCCCTTCGTCATAGCCGACATAGCCTGGAGGCGCCCCGATCAAGCGCGCCACGGAATGCTTCTCCATGAATTCGGACATGTCGATCCGGATCATGGCCTGCTCGTTGTCGAACATGAATTCGGCAAGGGCCTTGGCCAGCTCGGTCTTGCCGACGCCCGTGGGACCCAGAAAGATGAAGGAGCCTATGGGGCGGTTCGGGTCCTGCAGGCCGGAGCGGGCCCGCCTCAGCGCACTGGAAACAGCGGCGATCCCCTCTTCCTGCCCGATGACCCGCTGCCGGAGCCGCTCCTCCATCCGGATGAGCTTCTGCACGTCGCCCTCCATCATCCGGGACACGGGGATTCCCGTCCAGTTGGCCACGACCTCGGCCACGTCTTCCGCGTCGACCTCCTCCTTGAGCATCTGCTTGTCCTGCTGCGCCTCGGCCAGCTTTTTGTTCTCCGCCTCCAGCTCACGGTTCAGCTCCACGAGCTTCCCGTAGCGGATCTCCGCCGCCTTTGCGAGGTCGCCGCTTCGCTGGGCGTTCTGCTCCTCGATCCGCAGGGCCTCGATCTTCCCCTTGATGGACTGGATCGCCTTGATCGCCTCCTTTTCGCCGGTCCAGTGGAGCTTCATCCGGTCCATGGCTTCCCGCAGCTCTACCAGTTCCCTTTCGATCTTCTCCCGCCGCTCCACGGAGGTCCGGTCCGTTTCGTTCTTCAGCGACTGACGCTCGATCTCGAGCTGGATGACGCGCCGCTCCTGGATGTCGATTTCGGCCGGCAGGCTGTCCAGTTCGATCCTAAGCCGTGAGGCCGCCTCGTCGATCAGATCGACGGCCTTGTCCGGGAGAAACCGGTCGTTGATGTAGCGGCTCGAAAGGGTCGCGGCGGCCAGGATGGCCGCGTCCTTGATCCGGACCCCGTGATGGACCTCGTAACGTTCCTTGAGCCCCCTGAGGATGGCAATCGTGTCTTCCACCGAAGGCTCCCGGACCAGAATCGGCTGAAACCGCCTTTCGAGGGCCGGGTCCTTTTCGATATGCTTGCGGTATTCGTTCAGCGTGGTCGCTCCGACGCAGCGCAGCTCTCCCCGCGCCAGGGCGGGCTTGAGCATGTTGGAGGCGTCGACGGAGCCTTCGGCGGCGCCGGCGCCCACCACCGTGTGGATCTCGTCGATGAAGAGCACGATCTCCCCCTGCGCGGACGTCACCTCCTTGAGAACGGCCTTCAGCCGTTCCTCGAACTCGCCCCGATACTTGGCGCCTGCGACCAGGGCGCCGATATCGAGGCCGATGACCCTCTTGTCCTTGAGATTTTCCGGAACATCGCCGTTGACGATCCGCTGGGCGAGCCCTTCGACGATGGCCGTCTTGCCCACCCCCGGTTCCCCGATCAGGACGGGGTTGTTCTTCGTCCTGCGGGAGAGGACCTGCATCACCCGCCGGATCTCTTCGTCCCGGCCGATCACCGGGTCGAAGGAGCCGTTTCG
Source organism: uncultured Syntrophaceae bacterium (assembly GCA_964637025.1). GTDB lineage: Bacteria > Desulfobacterota > Syntrophia > Syntrophales > UBA5619 > UBA5619. Next base: position 9,476 of record CAZWTL010000057.1, read on the forward strand.
CGCCAGCTCGTTGAAATCGCGGGCGTAGCGTTTGAGCGCCTGGTATTTCTCCTCCGGATTGGGATCGGTGATCCGCTGGTTGCCGCGGATTTCAACGAGCACCTTGAATATCGCGTCCCGGCTCACACCGCTTGCCGCAAGGATCCTGGCCAGTTCCCCCTCCTTTTCATCGGCCATGGCCAGCAGCACGTGTTCCGCGCTGACATACTCATCCGTCAGGCGCGCCGCTTCCTTCAGCGCCGCGTCCAGGATCCGATTCAGCCGTGGGGTGATGTAGGTCTGGCCGCCGGCCGAGCCCTCGACCCGCGGGATTTTCTCCAGGGCCTTGGCCGTTTCGGCCTCGATGCGACGGGGATCCGCCCCGAGTCTCTTGAGGATATCGGATACGATGCCCTCAGGCTGCTTTAAAAAAGAGATGAAAAGATGCTCCACTTCGAGCGCCTGGTGTCCGCTGCGTCCGGCCAGTCCCTGAGCCTCCTGAAGAGCCTCCTGAACCTTCAATGTGAATTTATCGAATCTCATCGGTCGTTTCCTCCCGTTTCAGACAACCGTATTTTACGTCGTAACATATGCACCGTTGAGGGGGATGTCAAGAATGGCGGGAGGTTACATCCCCGTCTCGAAGGGGAGCAGAAGACACCCACTTCGGTTGGGTTTCCCGAGTTCGGCCACCGGGGTCCCGCCGGCCCTTGGCGACGGTGTCCACGGAGGTCTCCGCTTCTCACGATGGGGTCTCAGGTCCGAATGGGCGTACCAGGGCGCAAAATGGGTTGACGGACCCCGAACATCACTGTAGAATAAACCGATTTCGCGATCACTGGAGGAAAGGCTTTGGAAGTTCCGGCGGTTACGGGGACACTCGATCGCTATATGGCGGAGATCAGCCGCTTCGATATCCTGACAGCGGAGAAGGAGTTCGATCTGGCCGTAAAATTCAAGAGGGACAATGATCTGGAGGCTGCGGAGCTACTGGTTGTCTCCAACCTGCGTTTCGTGGTGAAGATTGCCCACGAATACCGGAATTATGGGTTCAAACTGGCCGATTTGGTGCAGGAGGGGAATATCGGCCTGATGCACGCCGTCAAGAAGTTCGACCCCTACAAGGGGTACCGGCTCATTTCTTACGCCGTGTGGTGGATCCGGGCATACATCCAGAACTACATCATCAAATCCTGGAGTCTGGTCAAGATCGGCACCACCCAGGCGCAGCGCAAGCTATTCTTCAAACTCAACCAGGCCAGAAAAAAGCTGGAATATCTGTCCGAGTCCCGTCCGGAATTTGCGGAAATCGCCGACACCCTCGGGGTGCGTCCGGAGGAAATCGAGGAGATGGACCAGCGGCTGAGCAACCGCGACCTCTCCCTTGATGCCGGCGTGGGTGAAGACAAAGAGCAAAAGCACCTGGACTATCTGACGTACGACGGTGAGGACCAGGAAACGGCGCTGATCCGCAAGGAGGAGATGGAGATCGTCCAGCACAACATCGCGGGCGCGCTGACCGGGCTCAACGAAAAGGAGATTTTCATCATCCAGAACCGGGTGATGGCAGACATCCCCATGACCCTGCAGGCCATCGGCGACCGCTACAACATCACCAGGGAACGGGCCAGGCAGATCGAAAAGCAGGCCCTCAGAAAACTGGCCCTTGCCATCCCCTATCTCGGAACCGAAACCAAATTGCTCGAAGCCTCGTCAACGCCATCCCGAGCGGACGGAAAAAGGAATCCTGCCCCCAAGGCACAGTGAAGGGACCGGTCCCGCAGCATCCCAACCCGTGCCCCCTGACCGTTGTGCCGCTTCCGGGTCCTGAAGCAAGTGTCGCGGCCCGGGAAGGTGAAAACTCCGCCGGCCGCTGCGTCTCCCGCTTTCCCGGATATCAGGATCGGCCCTTCCCATCGCCGCTTTACGTTACGGATGAGGTAACGGCGCCGGGCCGTCGAAGAGGCTCCTCAAGTCGCCCAACCGCTTCAATATGAAATCCGGCGGGCAGGCGCTGGGACAGGAGGGGCTCCCGTTGGTCAGAAAGGCGGTGAGCGCACCGGCCTTGTGTCCGGCCTCGATATCGAATACGAAGTCGCCGACGACCAGGATCTGGGCGGTGGGGGTCCCGAGAATGGCGGCGGCCGCCAGGATCCCTTCGGGGCTGGGTTTGGGGCTGTAAGGATCGTCCCGGGAGAGGATGACCGCGAAATCTCCGGCCCGAGTCCGGGAGAAGTTTTCCAGGGCCGTCCGGATGGAGGAGAGGCTGTTGCGGCTGATGATCCCGATTTTTTTCCCGCGCGCGCTCAGGAATCCGATGACCTCTTCGGCGCCGGCATTGGGACGCGATTGCCTTGCCGCCTCATCCTCGAAGGCCTCGAGAAGACCGAACGCCTCTTTACGCCGGGACTCCGACGGGATGCCCTGGATGAACTCCAGTATCGGAAGACCCTGGGGGCATCCGATGACCTTTCGAATGGCGTTGAAATCCAGAGACCCGGGTTCGGTCAGCGTCCCGTCGAAATCGAACAGAACGGCCCGGATCGACTCAGTGGATGCCGGCGGTCCCATCGGTCTCAAATCCCCTCGTCGACGCGGGCCAGGTTCTCGAAACGGGTGTACTTTTCCTGAAAGGCGAGCTTGATGGTGCCCGTCGGACCGTTTCTCTGCTTGCCGATGATGATTTCCGCAATCCCCTTTTCCGGGTTGTCTTCCGACTTGTTGTAGACCTCGTCCCGGTAGATGAAGGCGATGACGTCCGCATCCTGTTCGATGGCCCCGGATTCACGGAGATCCGCCATCTGAGGGCGGCGGTTGGTCCGATCTTCCACTTTCCGGTTGAGCTGCGACAGCGCGATAACCGGCAGGTGGAGCTCCTTGGCGAGCCCCTTGAGGGAGCGGCTGATCTCGGAGATCTCCTGCTCCCGCGAATCCTTGTAGCTGCTCCCCCGCATCAACTGGAGATAATCCAGGATGATCAGCCCCAGACCCGCCTCCGCCTTGAGACGGCGGGATTTGGCCTTCATTTCGATCGCGGTGATCGCCGGGGTGTCGTCGATATAGATCGGCGCGTCGGAGAGGCGGCCCGCGGCGGTCGTCAGCTTCGGCCAGTCCGTTTCGCCCAGAAATCCCTTGCGGAGGCGCTGCGAATCCACCCTGGCCTCTGAGGCAAGCATGCGCGTCGCGAGCTGTTCCCTGGACATTTCGAGGGAGAAGACGGCCACGGGGACGTCCGTTTCCAGGGCGGCATGCTGCGCGATGTTCAGCGCAAAGGCGGTCTTCCCCATGCTCGGCCGGCCTGCGATGATGATCAGATCCGATTTCTGGAGGCCTGAGGTCAGGTCGTCCAGTTTATCGAAACCCGTGGCCACCCCCGTGATCAGCTCTTTTTTCGCGTAGAGCCGTTCGATCGTCTTGAAGCTGTCCTTGATGATCTCGCGGATCGGGAAGAACGAGGGGCGGATTTTGTTCTCGGAGATCTCGAAGATCGCATGTTCCGCGCTGTCGAGAAGGTGGTCGACATCCGTGCTGCCGGCGTCATAGCTCTGGCTCAGGATTTCGGTCGCCGTGGCGATGAGGCGGCGCAGGATGCTCTTCTCTTTGATGATCTTGGCGTAGTAGGTGATGTTGGCCGAAGAGGCGACGTTGTCCACGAGCGAGGCGAGATAGGACGCTCCGCCCACCTGCTCCATGCGCTTCTGGTCCCTGAGGATGTTGCTCAGGGTGATCAGGTCGTACGGTTCGTTCCGATCGGAAAGCTCGATGATGGCCGAGAAGATCTTCCGGTGCGCGTCGCTGTAGAAATCGGACGAATCCATCACCTCCAGAACCGCGTTGAGGGCCGGATTGTCCAGCAGGATGCCCCCCAGAACGGACTGTTCCGCTTCAAGGTTCTGCGGGGGCACCTTGTGCAGAGAGGCATCGATGTCTTTCATGGGGAGCCTCCGGTGAACGGCCGTCTTTACGGTTCGGATTCGGCCACGACAACGACCTTGATTTCCGCGGTCACGCCGGCGCTGAGCTTGATCCGGACCGGAAATTCGCCCAGCGACTTGATCGGCTCATCGAGCAGGATGCTTTTCTTGCCGACCTCGATTCCCTGGGCAGCCAGCGCCTCTTCGATGTCCTTCGCGCCCACGGAGCCGAAAAGCTTTTCCTGCTCACCCACACGGCGCGCAATGGTGCAGGTGACCGCGTTGAGCTTCGCCGCCGCTTCCTCGGCCTGCTTCTGGATCTTGTCGGCCTGCTGCAGGATGCGTTTCCGCTCGTGTTCGAAAACCTTCAGGTTGCGGCTGTTCGCCTCCGCGGCAAGCCCTTTGGGAATGAGATAGTTCCGGGCATAGCCGTCCGCGACCTTGACCAGATCTCCCGCCTTTCCGAGAGAGTCCACATTCTGCTTCAAAATGACCTTCATCTGTGCCTCCTTGGAGGATTTCGGCAGATGCTGCCGTCATCCATGTTGATTATGCGGCGGGGACATTTCCAGTCCCCCCGATTCGTTTCCGGAAATCGACCCACAGGTCGAAAAGACCGAGTGCGATCACAATGACCAACATATACTGCTGAATGAGCAGCAGGCCGTAAAAGAGCCATCGAAGGATCATCGGGACCCGCTTCTTCTGGAAAAAGAAGGAGACGATGGCCAGCCCCTGGAACAGGTAAACCAGGCTGCAGACAATCAGCAGGTTCATCCCGGTGGCCGAAACCCGTTCAGCGGGAAGGAGCGTCATCACCCCGGCGGCGATCAGCAGCCAGACGAGCCTTTCAGGGGCCTTCCATGCCGAAAGATCTCCGAAATCGGGGAAAGGGGTCTCTTTGATCCGAAAGAGCGCCCGTCCGGCCAGCAGGTTCACCCATACCGTCAAAACCGCACCCGAGAACGCCAGCGCAGGGAAGATGCCCGTGAAAATCCGGGTGATCTGGGGGACGCTGTCGCGGATCAACTGGATCTGCTCTTCCGGGATGTTGAGCTGGCTGTAAAAAGCGATGTTGTGCCGGACGATCTCCGACACGTAAAGCTCAACCGTCTGCCACGGCGCGATGCCGGCGCGGAGAGAGTGAAAAAGAACAACGCCCGCGCCGAGGCAAAACAGCGCAGACGATCCCCAAAGAAACGTCTTTTCCAGGGAAAAACGTCGCTTCAGGATTTCCGCCAGCAGAACACCCGTAAACCCGATCGTGAACAGAACGGCGAGGCTCACGCGCTGCCCCGCCATGCTGAGGATGCCGAAGGCCGCCAGGTACGATGCCGCAAGCACCGCCAGACCCTTCAGCCTGCCCATCTGGCTGTAGTAGTAGAGGACCGGCAGAGGCGTGAAGATGACAACGACCGGACCGACAACGGGAATCAGGGCAACGAAGAGAAAAGCGGACGTCAGGATTGCAACGGCCAGGATCGTACCGCTATGCAAAAAAGGCCCTTTTTCTCTTTCCAAAATCAAAACCCACCATGCGCGGTATCTGGCCGCAGATCAGCATCCCCGCCCATATGCCCCCTTGCCCTCCATACCGTCCCGAATCATTCCGGTCCATTTCATGCTTGGAGGGGAGCATACCAACAGGGCGTCATGGCGCCCATCGGGAATCAATGGATTGCCGCCATCGGGAGATGGAGCGACCGCGGTTCGGGAAGATTGAACTGCGGCCGCTTCGACCCCATTCATCCCTCGGAGACGACAAAAGGCAAAAGCGCGATCGTGCGGGCCCTCTTGATGGCCACGGTCAATTCCCTCTGATGTTTTGCGCAGTTGCCCGTGATGCGGCGGGGCATGATTTTACCCCGTTCCGTCGTGAAATCCCTCAGGGTCTGGGTTTCCTTGTATTCAATCTTGAGGTTCGAGTCCGTGCAAAAACGGCAGAATTTCCTCCGGTGAAAGAACTTTTTCTGTGGTCTCGGCCCTCTGACAGGGCTTTTCGGTGCAGGTGTCGTTGCCATGATCAATGATCCTCCTTTGCAGCGGGCGCGGTTTCATTTGGAGCTTCCTGCGGCGTCTCCTGGGATGTCGATGCAGGGCTTTCCGCAGTTGCGGCTGTCTGGGGTGTTTCCGTGGAGGGTGCCTTGGCCGCTTCCGGGGCCTGCGCCTTTTGTGAATTCTCCGCGATCTCCTTTTCCACCGCCGCGGGGTCGACCGCGTCCTCCTTGAGGATGGTCATGAACTTCAGGATCTTGTCGTTGATCTTGAGATTTCTTTCCAGTTCGTTGACGGCTGCGCTTGTGCCGGCATAATCGAACAGGATGTAAAATCCCCTGGCCTGTTTCTTGATCAGGTAGGCAAGTCTCCGCTTTCCCCACCTTTCCACCTTGACCAGGATACCCTTGTGGTCCGTGATGATGGCGCTGCAGCGGTCCACCAGACCGTTGAGCTCGTCATCGGGAAGATCGACGTGTGCGATCAGTACGGTTTCGTATCTCCTCAATGTGCCTTCCTCCTTTCGGCTCTATAGTCCGGATACAAGATCCGGACAAGGAGAGTCCCTTTTTTGAATTGGGATAATGCTCTATAATAAGTTTCGGTGAAAATCAAGTCCTTTGTCCTTGATCCCGGCACCAAAAGTTAAACTTGGAACAGAACGTGATC
>CAZWTL010000058.1:0-15809 GCA_964637025.1 uncultured Syntrophaceae bacterium
CCGCGACCCTCAGCTTGGAAGGCTGACGCTCTAGCCACTGAGCTACTCCCGCTTAGCACCCACCCGTCCGTCGCCAGCGCATCTGGATGGTCCATTCCCGCAAGACAATCATGGTGGAGGGGGGAGGGTTCGAACCTCCGTAGGCTTCGCCGGCAGATTTACAGTCTGCTCCCTTTAACCACTCGGGAACCCCTCCATGACGTTTTATGCGACAAATGCTGGAGCTGGCGATGGGACTTGAACCCGCAACCTGCTGATTACAAATCAGCTGCTCTACCGATTGAGCTACGCCAGCAACACTAAAAATTCAATATCATTCACGATTCACAGATGAACCGCCTGCATTTGGCCCTCGCGGATCATGCGCTTTGTTCGTGAAACAAGTGACATTAATTTTTATATCATGATTTGTCAAGATATTTTTTACCTGTACCCCAAAAAATCGATGAATGCCCATGAGGATCCCGGCGTCTGACCCCATGCGTCTCATCCCTCCTGTTTCAACCGCCAGACTTCACCGTTCGGGGTATCCGAAATCTCGATTCCCATCCCCGACAAACGTTCACGGATGCGGTCCGCTTCCTCCCAGTGCCCCTCTTGTCTGAGTTTCGCCCGCCTCTGCAGCAACAGCCGGGCCTCCTCGTCAAGCGGTTTTTCTTCGAAATTCATCACCCCCAGAACGGAATCCAGCCCCCGGAGGGTATCGAGGATGCGGTCGCGCTCCGCCTCGCTGAACTGCCCTTCGGCCAGCGGGAGACCGACCCGGCTGACAAATCCGAACAGGGCGGCCAGCGCCCCTGAGGTGTTGAAGTCATCGTCCATGGCGCGAGCAAAATCCTGCTTGACATCGTAAATCAACTGATCGGTGTCCGGGTATCCTCCTCCCGGCCGAAAACGGATCAGCCGTTGCACAAAACCATCCAATCTCTTGACCGTGTTTTTGGCGGTCTCTAATGCGCCCAGAGAGAAGCGAAGGGGTTTTCGGTAATGGGAACCCATCAGGAAGAAACGGATTTCACGGTCACGATACCCCCTTTGCTCCAGTTCTTCGAGGGTGACGGCGTTGCCGACGGACCGGGACATTTTCGTTCCCTCGGTCAGCACGAGCTCAGTATGGAGCCAATAATTCGCGGGCCGCTTTCCCGTGGTCCCCCGGCCGATGGCCATGACATTCTCGCAGTGGGGGAAGATCACATCGGCGCCGCTTGCATGGATGTCGAAGGTCTCCCCAAGATATTTCATGGCCGTGGCCGCGCACTCCAGATGCCAGCTCGGCCGGACATTCCCCCAGCGGGTCTTGAAATAGATCCCTTTCTTGAGCTCGCTGAGGGTCGACCGCTTCAGGAGCGTGAAATCCCTCGGGCTGTCCTTCTCATAATCGTCCTGATCAACGGTCCGATCCAGATCCACATTTCGGAGATCGACATTGGACAGCGAGCCGTAATCCGAAAGTTTCGAGATGTCGAAATAAACCGATCTCAACTTTTCGTATGCATAGCCCTTTTGCACGAGCTTTTCCACCAGTCCGACCATCTCTTCAAAATGGCCGCTCGCCCGCGGATATTCGTCGTCCCGACGGACATTCAATCTCCGCAGCCCATCGAGAAACAGGGCCGTTCTCTTCTCCGTGTAGGCAGCCAGATCGATTCCGGCCCGTTCGGCTCCCTGGATGGACCTGTCGGCAAGGTCAATGATATTCATGACATGCCTGACCCTATGTCCCTGATATTCGAAATAGCGCCGGATCAAATCGGATACGACGAAGCGCCGGAAATTGCCGATATGGGGCACGTCATGGACGGACGGCCCACAGGAGTGCATGAGGATTTCATTGGGGCGGATCGGCTTGAAGGGCGTCTTCTCCCGCGTCATGGTGTTGTAGATCCTGAGACTCGACTGCGTCTGATCCGCGAAGAGGTCCGTGCTGAGATACCGCTCACCGCCGTCCGGAAAGATCGCCACGATGAGGCCGTCCTCCAATTCACGCGCCTTCTGCAGGGCCACATGCATGGCGGCTCCGGAGCTCATCCCCACGAACAGACCTTCCTCCCTTGCCAGACGGCGGGCCATGTTGAAGGCATCCTCGTCCAGGATATTGACCTTCTCATCCAGCCGGCTCCGGTCATAAATGCCCGGTCGGTAGGATTCCTTCATGTTCTTCAGACCCTGGATGCCATGCTGGAGAAAAGGTTCCACCCCCACGATGCGGACCCCCGCGTTGTATTCCTTGAGCCGCTTTGACACGCCCATGGCCGTGCCGCTGGTGCCGAGCGTTGCAACGACCATGGTGACCGCGCCTTCCGTCTGACGCCAGATCTCCTCCCCCGTCCCTCGATAATGGGCCTCGACATTGTCATTGTTGTTGAACTGGTCCGTGCCGTAATATTTTCCGGGATTCTCGCGCATCAGATTGTAGGCCACCTCGATGGCGCCGTCGGTGCGCAGATTGGCCGGCGTCAGGACCAACTCGGCCCCCAGGGCTTTCAAAATACACTTTCGCTCCTCGCTCGCCGACTCCGGCATCGCCAAGCAGAGACGATACCCTCTGGAGGCCGCGACCAGGGCCAGACCGATGCCGGTGTTGCCGCTGGTCGCTTCGAGAATCACCTTGTCCTTCGTCAACTCGCCGCGCCTTTCGGCCTGCTCGATCATGTACGCGGCCACACGGTCCTTGATGGAGCCACCGGGATTGAAATATTCAAGCTTGGCAAAGATCCGCACCCTGCTGTTGGGATTCAACATACGGATCTCCACCAGCGGCGTATCGCCGATAGCCTGGTCGATGCTGTGATAGGAATGAATCATAATCACCGAGGGAATATCAAGACGTTGCCTTGAATCCGCTGCCGACTAACCGTCGTACTTGGGCAGGGAAATCTTGATGAACTGGACGCCCTCTTCCCGGAGGGTTTCTTCTTCGCTTCCGGTGGTGGTGCCCCGGATGTTTCTCCCGTCTTCCTCGCCGTGATGGATCCGCAGCGCAATCTCCGCAAACCTGTCTCCCACGTTTTCGAAGTGATTTTGGATGTATTCCTGAACATCCTTTAGGACTTTCTGGGGCGAGGGGCCGGCTTTCGCCTTCACTTCGAGGGAACGGACATCGCGCCCCATGATCGACACGGTCGAGGGGATCAGCGCCGTTTCAGTATTTCCGCACACGGGACAAGAGATGAGTTTTTGCGCCTTCTGCTCCTCGAAGGCGACCCGGTCTTTGAACCATCCCTCGAATTTATGGCCGTCCCGGCACTTCAGATCGTAAATGATCACGACAGACCTCATGCAACATGATTGACTGCTGATTCTATCACGTCGCGTTCCAAAACTCAAACGGGATATTTCAAACAGGTGATGTGTGGCGGCAATATCCGGGCACGCCCGCCCCGGATCAGCCCATATCCGGGCCACTCCCACATCATCTGAAAAAAAGGATGGACAATTCGGATCAAATTGGTTATGAAGCGCCGTGTCGGGATGTGGCCCAGCTTGGTAGGGCACTGCGTTCGGGACGCAGGAGTCGCGCGTTCAAATCGCGCCATCCCGACCATTTTTTTTTGCGATGCCGGGAACAACGAGATCGGCCGGCGGTTCCTCGAAACCGTCCCCTACGCTATCCGGCGGCTGCCGCCATCTGAAATATGGGCAGATACATGGCGATGATCATCCCGCCGCACACCCCTCCGAGGAAAACCATCATGAAAGGCTCCAGCAGCGCCGTCATGGCGTTGACCGCCGCATCCACTTCGTCGTCATAGAAATCGGCGATTTTGGACAACATGGTATCCAGGGCGCCCGTAGCCTCGCCCACCGCGATCATCTGCACCACCATCGGCGGGAATATGTCCGTTTCCGACAGGGGCTCGGCAATCGTTTTTCCCTCGCTGATGCTTTGTCTCGTTTTGATCAGGGCATTCTCGATGATCTTGTTTCCCGCCGTTTTGCTGACAATACCGAGCCCTTCCATGATCGGAACGCCGCTGGACATCATCGTGGAGAGCGTCCTTGAAAACTTCGAAACGGCCACCTTCTTCATCAGCGGGCCGAAAACGGGGGATTTCAGAATCAGATCGTCGATGAGCAGGGTTCCCCTTTCGGTTGCATAGAACCGTTTGAAGGCGAAAACAACCGCAACCAGGATGCCGGCGATGATCAGGAAGTAATCCTGCGTGAAATTGCTGGCATCGACCAGAAACTGTGTCGGACCGGGCAGCGCCGATCCCATGCCCTCGAACATCTTCTGGAAGACCGGGATGACCTTCAGCAGCAGAACGGCCACGACGCCGACGGCTATGACCAGAACGCTGATGGGATAGGTCATGGCCCCCTTGACCTTGCTCTTCAGTTTCAGGGCCTTCTCCATGTAAGCGGAAAGACGCTGCAGGATCACGTCCAGGATGCCGCCGCTCTCGCCGGCCGCCACGAGATTGACAAAAAGCTCGTCGAAGACCTTCGGGTGCTTTTTCAGCGCATCGGTCAGCGTAGAGCCTCCTTCGATATCCTCCTTGACGGCCGTGATCACTTTGGCGAATGTCTTGTTATTTTCCTGTTTCGCCAGGAGGTCCAGGCATTGGATCAGGGGAAGGCCGGCATTGATCATGGTGGCAAAGATCCGGGCAAAAACCACAACATCCTTTTCCGAGACCTTCTGCTGCAGGAAAGGGATGTTTTCAAGGAGATCCTTGGGTTTTTTCTTGACGCTGATCGATTTGTATCCCTGCCTGCGGAGCAGGCCCCGCGCTGATACCTCGTCAGCGGCGTCGATCTCCCCCTTTTTCGACTCGCCCTTTTTCGTTTCCGCCTGCCACAAGAACGTCGGCATGTCTAATTCCCCCATTTTCTGAGAATCTCAAAAAGGATCACCCCTGTTGCAACTGAAACATTCAGGGAAGCCACCCTGCCCCGCATGGGGATGGAAACGAGGAAGTCGCATTTTTGCCGGACCAGAGCCCGGATCCCCCGCCCCTCGCTTCCCATGACCAAGGCGATATTCCCGTTGTAATCGGCCGAATGGATATCCGTTTTCGCCGCTGCATCGGTGCCGTAGATCCAGAAACCCCTCTCCTTCAGATATTCGATGGCGCCGACGAGGTTGACGACCATTGCCGTAGGCAGGTGCTCGACGGCCCCTGCGGAGGCCTTGGCAACCGCTCCCGTTATGGATGCGGAGCGGTTTTCCGGGATGATGACGCCGTTCGCCCCGCAGCAATGGGCCGTCCGGATGATGGAGCCGAGATTCTGGGGATCGGTGATGCCGTCCAGGAGGACCACCAGATCATATTTGGATTTCTCGTGGCGATGGGCGATCACTTCGTCCACGGTGGCGTATGCATGGGTTCGGCATACGGCAACCACCCCCTGATGAACCCGGCGCGGCGCCAGTCTTTCCACCCGCTCCCTTCCGCCGACTTCGAGAGGAATCCCGTTTTCGGAGGCGAGTTGCAGGATCCTCCTCACATCGTTTCCCCGTCTGCCGTCCGCAACGACGATCTTTTGCAGCATCTCGGGACGGGAAAGCAGCGCCTCAAGGAGGGGGTTGATGCCATAAATCACATCCACGACATCTCTCCGTTGTCGGATTTCCGGAGAGCCGTCCAAGCCGGGCAGCGCTATTGCCGCGCTCTGAGCGCAAGCCCCCTGGAGATCTCTTCGGTGATCGCATCCGCTTCGCCGGCGGGATCCGCGGCCTGACGGATCGGCCTTCCCACCACCAGGTAGTCGGCTCCGTGCAAAACGGCTTCCGCGGGAGAGACGATTCTTTTCTGGTCCTCGCCCGCCACCGCCTTGATCCCCCGGATCCCGGGGGTGACAATCACAAACGTTTCTCCACAGGCGCACCGTATGGCCTCGGCATCCTCCGCAGAGGCGACCACACCCGAAACGCCCGAGTCCTGGGCCATACGGGCGAGGTTGAGCGCCGTCTCCCGGGTTCCGTGAACGAACCCGAGCCGCTTCAAATCATCGCCGTTGAGACTCGTCAAGATCGTGACCGCCAGGATCAGCGGAGGCGCCTCGGCCGATCGCTCGGCCATTCTGCGCACCGCACCGACGGTCTCCGTCATCATGCGCACCCCGCCGAGGGCGTGAAGGTTGAACATCGCCACACGCAGTCCGCCGGCGGCCTCCGCCGCCCGGGCCACCGTGTTCGGGATGTCGTGAAACTTGAGATCGAGAAAAACCCTGCCCCCTCGTTCATGGATCCTGCGGACGATCTCCGGGCCGTACCGCACGAAAGATTCCTTCCCCACCTTGAACAGGCCCACATGATCCCACAGCCGGTCGACCCAGGACAGGGCTTCCTCAAGCCCGTCCCCGATGTCGAGCGCAAAGATCAACCGGTCCCGGGGGGCAGCGCTATTCACTGTATTCGTCATCGCCGATGAATTCGGTTTCATGCGGTATCGCCTTGAAATGCTCCTTGACCCTTTTCAAATAGTCGGGATGGGCGTAATAGACCTTGCTCGCAGCGATCTCTCTGAGCGCACTCACGATCTCCCGGTTGTTTCGCGTATCCGTCAGCGGACGGGATCCTTTCAACAGTTGACGCACCCGCTGCGAGGCGAGCAGGACAAGGGCAAAACGGTTCTTCGCCATCAGCAGGGCGTCTTCAACGGTAATTCTGGCCATAGGGCATACACCTCCATATCATTCAGACCGTTCGTCTTTAAAAAAAGCCTCTATTCTTTCCCTCAAACAGTCGCGCCGGGATTTTTCGGCGATGTAGACAGACCGAAACCGTTCCACGGCCTCCTCCAACTTGTCGTTGAATATGACGTAATCATACCACAGCGCCTCCCGGATTTCATCCAAAGAACTCCGGAGCCGGCGTTCCATGACGGCGGATGTCTCTCCGCGGCGCGACATCCTGGCCTTCAGCTCGGCAAGGGAGGGCGGCAAAATGAAGATGAATACGGCCCTCAGGTTGCGTTCGCGGATCGCCTTCGCTCCGCGAGGCTCGATGTCCAGGATCAGATCGTGCCCCCTGTCGAGAAAGGCGTCCATCGTCTTTTTGGACGTACCGTAAAACTGGCCGTAGTTTTCCACCCATTCGACGAACTCGCCGCGGGCCATCCGTTCGCGGAATTCCCTTTCCGTAATGAATTCATAATCCCTGCCGTTCACCTCGCCGGGACGGGGCGGTCGGGTGGTGCAGGAAACGGAAAACCGGATATTGGGGAACATCCGCAGGATCTCGCGACAGATCGATGTTTTGCCCGCGCCCGAAGGGGCGGACACCACCATCAGCAAACCCGGTGTTCTGCTGGGGGCGTCACTCAATGTTCTGCACCTGCTCCCGTAACTTCGCCAGCTCGCTCTTGATCTCGATGACGCTCCGGGAGATCTCCGCGTCGCCGCTCTTGGAACCGATCGTATTGATCTCCCTTCCCATCTCCTGGATCAGGAAATCGAGCTTCCGGCCGGCCGCGTCCACCCCGGCCAGGAGATCCTTGAACTGGCCGATATGGCTGCGGAAGCGGACGACCTCTTCGGTGATGTCGCTCCGCTCGGCCATGATCGCCACCTCCTGCAGGAGGCGCGTCTCGTCGATCGCCACCCCCTCGGTCAGCTCCCGGATACGGTCAGTCAGACGTTTTTGATAATCCAGAACGACATGCGGCGCCCTCCGGGCAATCCCCTCGAGACAGCAGGAGATGGCATCCAGACGCGCCGCCAGATCGTGCCCCAGAATCTCCCCCTCCTTCTCCCTCATCGCCGTCAGCGTCCGGATCGCCTCATCGAGAACCGGAGACAGCCCCTCCCAAAGGGAAACCGGATCCTGAACCGTCTCCGCCGGGACGAAGGCGTCCCGGAAACCGGCCATCATGGCCAGGGTGATCTCATCCTCCAGACGCAACTCCCCCTTCATCTGGACCAGAAGGGCATGGTAGTTGCGGATCAGCGGCAGGTTCAGCGTGAAGCGTCCTTCGTTTTCAACGTTTGATTCCCCATTCACCCTCAGGGTCGCCTCGATCCTTCCCCGCGAAAACCTTTCCCCGATGCGTTTCTTGAACTCCCCCTCCAGGGGGCTCAGCATCCCCGGCAACCGCAATGAAATCTCCAGGAATCGATGGTTGACGGACCTCATCTCCATGGTAAATTTCCGGCCCGCGAGGACGGTTTCCGCCTTGCCGTATCCGGTCATGCTCTTAATCACTGGGACCCCTCATTTCGCAATCTGGTCTGGATCGGATGTCATTTTCGCCGCCGGATCTCCTCCCGGCCCTCTTTCCCTGAGCTGTGCCAGATACCTTTCCCGGATCCGTCCCAACATGTCCATCACCTCACCGCCGGCATAATCCGGGTAGGTCCAGGGAAGGGCGTGAAATGCCTTGTTCCGGTAGATCAGGGTCAGATCGGCGTAGATTCCATCCCGGAGATAAGGCCTGTGGGCATAACCTTTCCCCGTGGCCAAAATCAGATGGGCCTTGGCCAGATAACCGGGGTCCACATTGATCTTTCTGCAGCCATCCGCCGCAAGCCTCGTCTCCAGACCGTTCGTCCATATTTTGACATCCGGCAGGGCCTCAGGCCGGATAAGCCGCTCAAAAGAGACAAAGCGGCGAATCAGGGAACCGCCGAACTCCTCCCGATAATAATCGGTATAGGCAAAGGGGGCCGGGGCGCTGATGAAATCGGCCTTTCCGAACGCTTCCGAAAGGGCCCGTATCGCATCGCTGATCAGCCGTTCGTCCCCCGAAAAGAGGCTCGCGATCAGTTTCACCTCCTCAGGCGGCCGCGGATCGCTCATAGCGCACTTCTCATCTCATCACGGCTCACCGTCGCCGTGCCCACCTTGCCCACCACGATTCCGGCCGCATGGTTGGCGAGATAGGCCGCCTCCCGGAAAGAAGCGCCGGCAGCGAGGGAGAGGGCGAGAACGCCGATCACCGTATCGCCGGCACCGGTCACGTCGAAAACTTCGCGGGCCACCGTCGGAAATTCCGTATGTTTCACCCGCCCGTTCTTTTCAAAGAGGCTCATCCCCTCTTCGCCCCGGGTCATCAGCAGCGCCTTGAAATCGTGTTGTTGAAGAAGCTTCATGCCCATGCGGATGTGGTCCTGTCCGTTTTGTACCGGCTCTCCCGCCGCGTAACCCGCCTCGTGATGGTTTGGGGTGATGATGTCGAACCCCTGGTAAACGGAGAAATCACGTTGCTTCGGATCCACACAGGTGAAGATCGGACGGCCCGCGATTGCCTTCCTGATTCCTTCCAGAAGGGTGCGGGTCACCACCCCCTTGTTGTAGTCCGAAATCACGAGGGCCTGCAGGTCATCCCGCAACGACTCGATGTAGGAAAGGATCCTCCGGATGCTTTGCGCGCGCACCGGTCTGCAGTCCTCGCGATCGAACCGGACCACCTGCTGCCCGTGGGCCACGATCCTGGTCTTGAGCGTCGTGGGACGCTCCGCCTCAACGACGATGCCCTCCGTATCCACCCCCCGGCTGCGGAACTCGGCCAGAATCCTTCTTCCCGTTTCATCGGATCCGACCACGCCGGCCAGATGAACAGCGCCCCCCATCACGTGTATGTTGTTGAGCACATTGGCGCTGCCGCCCAGCGTGAAGTTGTCCTTTTTCACCTCAACCACCGGAACGGGTGCCTCGGGCGAGATCCGGGACACCCTGCCCCAGATGAAGTGATCCGCCATGATGTCCCCGACGACCAGAACCCTGGACCTGGGAAAATTGTCCATGATGGCCAACGCCCGCTTGTTGCTCATGATCCGTTTCATAGAGATCCGGCCATCCCCGTCCTGAAGAAAGTGATCTGCCATGGGGAGGCATGCTATTAGCAACCCGTCAATTTGTCAATCCTTTTCTCGGCAATCCCCTGCGAACGCCGGACATTCCTTATTGACTTCGGGGAGATATTCGAGTAGAAGAATGGTCAGTATGGGGCCATCCGGAACATCGGCAAACCGCGATCCGCAAGGCAGCGGGCGCGACCCCCGGAGGATTGTACCGGGACAGGGGGGGCTCTTCCGTCACGGATGAGTAACTTGCGGGATGCAGACTTCTGCATTCGCAGAATGATCGTTTTCCTCATGCGCGCGGATCAGCAGCGCCGATTCCCGAACGCCGATGGGAGAAATTTCCCGATGCCGGTTCCCAAGACCGTTTAGGACCTGACCATGATTCGTTCGGCATTGCTGGTCACGATTGGCGTCGCCGTCACCGCTTTCATGTCGACCTGCGCCATGCTTTTTCCCCTCATCTCGCCCGGGGAAAGCAAGGTACACAAGATTGCCCGCCTGTGGGCAAGCATGCTCCTCAGGCTCTCCGGCATCGGGGTAAGGGTGATCGGTCTCGAAAATGTCCTGCAAAGGCGCCCGCAGATCTTCATGGCCAACCATCAGAGCGATTTCGACATCCTCATCGTGCTGGCCCATATTCCCGGGCAGTTCCGCTGGATCGTCAAGAAGGAACTCTTCAAGATCCCCGTCTTCGGCAGGGCCATGCGAAACGCCGGATACATCGAGATCGACCGGCAGAATCACGAAAAAGCCATGAAAAGCCTGGAGGAGGCGGCGCAGAAGATACGGGAGGGGAAATCGGTGGTCACCTTCCCCGAAGGGACCCGGAGCAAGGACGGGACGATCAAGCCGTTCAAGCAGGGCCTGTTTCACCTCGCCATCCAGGCCGGAGTCCCCATCGTGCCCATCTCCATCGTCGGAGCTCATGAGATCATGCCGAAGCGATCCCTGAGGATCATGCCGGGACAGATCACGATGGTCATCGACCGGCCGGTCGATGTATCCGGCTACACGATCGACACCCGCAACGAACTGATCGAACGGGTACGAGGCATCATCATCCGAAACTTTGAAAAGGAAAAGAACGCCGGAGAGGCATCCCGCGGACCGGATGGCGGAAAGGACGGCCTGTGACCCTGACGGAGGCCGTCATCTTGGGTATCGTACAGGGGCTGACCGAACCGCTTCCGATCAGCAGCTCGGCTCATCTGGTTCTGGTGCCCGCACTGATCCCGGGCTTTCAGCCCCCCGGCGTCGCTTTCGACGTCCTCCTCCACCTCGGAACCCTCCTGGCCGTGATTTTCTTCCTGCGACGGGAAATTACCGGTCTCCTCGTGTCGCTGATGCCGGCCCATGGAGGCGGCGAAAGGGGTCAGGGGATGGAGGACCGGGAGCGGAGTGCCAACCGGAAGCTGGTGCTTTGGATCGCCATCGCGACGGTTCTGACGGGCGCCATCGGCATCCTCTTCCAGGACCGGATCGAACGCCTGTTCGATTCCGTGGGGACGACGGCTTGCATGCTGCTGATCACGGGCATCCTGCTGTTCTGCTCGGACCGGGTCAAAACGAATCAAAGGCTGAAAGCGGACATGAACATCAAGGACGCAATCATACTGGGGCTGGTCCAGGCCTTCGCTCTCATCCCGGGGATCTCCCGCTCGGGATCCACCATCTCCTTCGGGATTTTCCGGGGACTGGAGCGGCAGACGGCGGCAAGGGTTTCCTTCCTGCTGTCCATCCCGGCGATCGCAGGCGCCGCCCTTCTGAAATCGGCTGATTTGATGCGCTTCACTGAAGGCGATCTGCCCGCCCTGTGCGTCGGCTTTCTCGCCGCCGCCGTGACGGGTTTCCTCTCGCTGAAGCTCCTGTTCATCGTCATCCGAAAGGCCGGCCTCACCCTGTTCGCCTGGTACTGCTGGCTGTTCGGCGCATCGGTCCTGATCATCCGGAACATGGCATAACCATGAACGAGAAGCCCTCGCTTCATAAGCGGACTGCGGAAATCATGGGGCTGATCTGCCTCGCCGTCGCCCTGTTCCTTCTGCTGGCCCTTTTATCCTACCATCCGGACGACCCTTCCCTCCGGAGGGTATACAGCCCCTGGGAAGATCGCCCCGGCCAAAACCTGATCGGCACGGTCGGATCCTACCTCGCCGATACGCTGTTCTGGATTCTGGGGATCGGCATCATCTGGCTGCCCGTCCTGCTGTCGATAGCCGCTTTCCGGTACTTCCGCGAAAACGAATTCCGGATCGGGGCAGCCGGTGCGGCGGGACTGGCCGGCCTGGTCTTCTCGACATCGGGGCTGTTCGCGCTGCTCATTGGGGATATCCCGGTCTACGGCATTCCCCTGCAAGCGGGGGGGATTCTCGGAACGGCCACGGCCCGGTTTCTGGACGATAACCTGCGCACGGTCGGATCCATGATCCTTCTGTTTCTCATTTTGATCGTCTCCCTGATGGCCCTGTTCGATTTCTCCGTCGTCTCGTTCGCGGGAAAATCAGCGGATGCGGCGGGCAAGGCAGCACGGACAGGGAAATCCCTGATGGATCGGCTCCGTGAACGATTCGCCGCAAAACGGGAAGAAGCCGCCGCAGACGAACCGGAACCCACACCCCCTCCGGTCATCCAGGAGGCCAAAACGGAAACCCTCAGGGAAAAGCTTGTCAAAGCCGAGCAGACCCGTTTCGATTTCAACAGCATCAAGACGAACGGCAAGTTCAAACTTCCCCCTCTGACCCTGCTGGACCGTTTGGAGAGGAGGGATACGCGTATCAAACGGGAAACCCTGATTGCCAATTCGCGGGCCCTCGAAAAGAAGCTCTCCGATTTCGGCGTTGAAGGCAAGGTGGTCGAGGTCAAGCCCGGACCGGTGATCACGATGTACGAACTGGAACCTGCGCCGGGCGTCAAGATCAACCGGATCACGAACCTCTCCGATGATCTGGCGCTGGCCCTGCGCGCCCCGAGCATACGCATCATCGCCCCCATACCGGGCAAGGGCGCCATCGGCATCGAAATCCCCAATCAGGAGCGGGAACCGGTCCGTCTGCGGGACGTCCTCGACCACGCCAGTTTCCAAGATTCGACCTCCCGGCTCCCCATCGTTCTCGGCGAGGACATCGTGGGCGCCCCGGTCATCGCCGATCTGATCCGGATGCCCCACCTGCTGATCGCCGGGACAACCGGTTCCGGAAAAAGCGTGTCGCTCAATGCCATGATCTGCAGCATCCTCTTCAAGGTGCCGCCGGACGAGGTCAAGTTCATCATGATCGATCCCAAGCGGCTCGAGTTGTCCGGCTATGAAGGGATCCCCCACCTCCTCCACCCGGTCGTCATCAACCCGAAAAAAGCCTCCCTCGTTCTCCGCTGGGCCGTTGAGGAGATGGAGCGCCGCTACCGGATCATCAGCGACGTGGGCGTGAAAAGCATCGAGGCCTTCAACCAGATGCGCGCAGGCCAGGCGCCTCCCCCGTCCCTCCCCGAAGCGGACGAAATCCCGGCCGGAGAGATGCCGGAAGAGCAGGAGCCCGTTCCGGGAGGGAACACGATCAAGGAGGCAACCGACGAGGTCTTTCGGAGAAACGAACCGCTCCCCGACCGGCTTCCCTATATCGTGATCATCATCGATGAACTCGCGGACCTGATGATGGTTGCCCAGAGAAACGTCGAAGAATCGCTGACCCGTCTCGCCCAGATGGCCCGGGCCGCGGGAATTCACCTGATTCTCGCGACCCAGCGCCCCTCCGTGGATGTCATCACGGGGATCATCAAGGCCAATTTCCCCACCCGGATCTCCTTCCAGGTCTCCTCCAAGGTGGATTCGAGAACCATCCTGGACCAGATGGGGGCCGAAAAGCTCCTCGGGGCGGGCGACATGCTCTTCATTCCCCCCGGCACCTCCAGGCTGACCCGGATCCACGGCGCTTACGTCTCCGACCGGGAGATCGAGCGGATTGTCGACTTCGTTCGGAAACAGGGCAAGCCCGCTTACGACGCATCGATCACGGAATATGAGCCTGAGGCGGCTGAAGGAGAAAAGAGCGACGAGGAGTTCGACGAGAAGTACGACGAAGCCGTGGCGCTGGTGACGGATCTGGGACAGGCGTCGATCTCCCTTGTCCAGCGTTACCTGAAAATCGGATACAACCGCGCCGCCCGCATCATCGAAAAGATGGAGGCGGAGGGCGTGGTCGGCCCTTCGGATGGCGCCAAGCCGCGGAAGGTCCTGGCGCGAAAGATCCCGCACTGAAGGGTGCCTCCTTCGGTCGAAGTCCCGGATTTTTTCACAGGGTGAATGTCCTCAGGCCATGTCCATACGAACAGTTCACATCATCAGTCTCGGCTGTCCGAAGAATCTGGTCGATTCCGAGGTGATGGCAGCGATCCTTGACGAAGGCGGCTACCGGCTTACCGACCGGCCGGAGGAGGCGGGCGCCCTGATCGTCAACACCTGTGCCTTCATCCTTCCCGCACGCGAGGAGGCGGTCGCGGAGATCCTGCGCCTGGCGGCCTGGAAGCAGGCGGGGGGCCCCGGCGTCCGGCTGATCGTCACCGGCTGTTTGCCCCAGCGCTACGGCCGGGAACTGGAAGCGGCGCTGCCGGAGGTCGACCTCTTTCTCGGAACGGCCGAGGTGCCGCACATTGCACGCCACCTCGATGACCTCCTCTCCCGTCCCGGGATGCCGCGACGGCGCTCCATCACCGGACGGCCGGTTTTTCTGATGAACGCCGGGCACAAGCGGCTGATCTCCACGCCCGCCAACAGCACCTACATCAAGATCGCCGAAGGTTGTTCCAACCGCTGCTCCTATTGCATGATCCCCGACATCCGCGGCAGAGCCCGAAGCCGGCCGGTCGACGATATCGTCAAAGAGGCGGAATCTCTCGCCGCACGGGGCATCCGCGAGTTGATCGTCACGGCCCAGGATACGACGGCCTACGGCCTCGATCTGAAGGGGAAACCGACCCTGGGGCGCCTCCTCCGGGATCTTGCCGCCATCGACGGCCTTTCGTGGATCCGCGTGCTTTACGCCTACCCCGGACGGCTGACAGACGAACTTCTCAGGACCATCGCGGATGAAGATAAGATCTGCCGCTACCTGGACATCCCCATCCAGCACTGCGATGACGCAATTCTCGAGGCCATGCGGCGGCGGGGAAACGGCACGCAGATCCGCAGCGCCATCGCGAAGGTCCGGGAGTTCGTGCCCGGCATCGCCCTGCGGACCTCGCTCATCGTGGGCTTCCCCGGGGAAACCCGCCGCAGATTCGAGAGCCTGCTCTCTTTCGTGCGCGAGATCCGGTTCGACCACCTCGGGGTCTTTGCCTACTCCCGCGAAGAGGGGACCGAAGCTGCGGCCTTGAAGTCCCGGATCTCCGAGAGGGAAAAGGAACGGCGCCGGACACGCGTGATGGATGAGCAGGCCTCCATCTCCCTTGAGATCAACAACGCCCTGATCGGCACGCAGCAGGAGGTCCTGGTCGAGGGGCCGGGAGAGGTCGAGGGGTACGCCTTGGTTGGACGGTGCCGCCGCCAGGCCCCGGAAATCGATGGGGTGACCCATCTCAAGGGAGGGAATCCGAGAACCGGCACGATCGTCTCCTGCAGGATCATCGCCGCCGACGACTACGACCTGTTCGCCGAAACCCTTTGATCGTCATGCCGGAGTTCCACCACCCTTCCCCGTTTTTCACCTCTTGATTCCTTTTTTATTCCTTTTTTTGTTTGACTTTTTGATGCTTCGGGAATATTTTCCCGTTGGTTCGTGGATCCTTGCATCCGCAGACCGTTTTCTGGCAACGGCAAACCCATTCAGTCGACCGATTCAATGAGGATGGCTATGCAAGCATGCCCGTATTCCACAGCTTCTGCCGAAGATGGAAACGGGTTTTTTTGTGCCGAAAGGAGGTGATTCAGCAAGCCTGTCGTTTTTTTCCTGCGGTCAGGGGAGACGGATCCCCGGATTCTGGGTGCACCGAAAAAACATCAAGGAGGGCATAAGCAATGAAGAAGCTTTTGACGGGATTGTTTGCCGCGGGTCTGGTGGCGTTGACGG
>CAZWTL010000059.1:0-3799 GCA_964637025.1 uncultured Syntrophaceae bacterium
CCTCAATGGTTGAAGAGCCCACGATGGTTAGGAATCCGTATCCGATACCGCTTCCCGACGGCGCTGAACGAATCTTTTTACTACAGACGTGCAGGGATTTTCCACAAAATGATGCAATACCGCGGACAGCCCCAACAGGATAATGATGAACAGGACCACTTGCCATATGACGGGATGCGAAGAAAACCACGCATGATGACGATTCAAATAAAAGATGACCGGCTGATGAACCAGAAAGAGCGCAAAACTGATGTCCCCGAGGTAGACGATCGGCGCGGAAGCCAGGAAACGGCTCAAGACCCCGCGCTGAAGGGAAAATACGACAATCAGCGCAACAAATGCCGCGGAAGAGAAACTGGCGATGAGCCAGTTCGACAGAACGATATGCCCCCGGGCCCCCGCGAAGGATGCGACCGCCGGGGACAAAAAGCCCACGAATGCGATGACGAGCAAAATGGCGCAGGCCTCGTGAAAGGTATTGATGAAGCGGATTCGATGACGGACAACCGCTTCGTATGCGGTGATGCCGATGGTGAACTCGAAAATACGGGCGAGCGGATTGTTTACCGACAGGACGATGATGTCCGCATCGGGTTTGAAAAGCCATAAACCGGCGAGCCATGAGAAGGTGATGAGGGCGCCAGCGACGGCGGGACGATAGGGGAATCGGTAGGCTTGCCGGCTGAGAAACGGAAAGAGGGCATAATAGAACAGTTCAGCGGACAATGCCCAGGCAGGGCCGTTGAGCGCGAACAGTCCCATCGCATCGGGGCTCCACGCCTGAAACAGAAAGAGGGAGGCAAAAATTTGCGCCTTGGAATAGGTCGCGTCGATAAAATCGACCAGATCCTGGCCACCGGCCAGAACCACAAGGGCGATCACGGCGATATGGCAGGGCCACAACCTGGAGAAACGCATGGCCAAGAACCGGGGATAGGAGGCGCCGGCCACGCTTTCCCTGTATGCATGCTGAAGAATGAATCCGGAAAGGACGAAGAAGAAGCTGACCCCCTGGTGAAGGGGTAATGGCGCGAATGCATTGGGAGGAAACCATAGAAGGCCGGGCAGATGATGCATCACGATTGCCGCGGCCGCGAAAAAGCGGAGGCCGGTCAGCGTCGCAATGCGGTTTGGCAAAGGCGTCCGGCTCAAATGGATACGGGGCGGCCCACTGTTGTCGCGCTGTTTGCGGCCATCAAAACAATTTCCTGCCGGTCAGCCTGTTGACGATCCGCACGCCGATGTGGGATTGCAGCCTGCGCAGCCTGTCGTTCATCTCCTGCAGCCGGGATGAAAGTTCGGCGACGGCCCGGCCCTGTTCGGCGGAGGCCTTCTCCCAGGCCTCGCATTGCGACTTCAGCCAGTCCTGGCCCCGCCGCATCTCCTGGATGAAATCCTGCAGGTTTTGGACCCAGCCCTGCAGGTCCCGAATCTGGACCCCGAGGGAGGCGATGATCTGTTCGTGCTCGTCCGCGGCCTTCTCCCAGGCCTCGCATTGCGAGGCCAGCCATGCCTTGCCCTCCTGCAGTTCCCGGACCCAACCCTCCAGTTCCCGGACCCTGGCCTGCAGCGCGAAGGAGGTTTTGATGCCGATGCCCTGCTGCAGCAGTTCGAGAAACTGAATGGTTTGGGGATGGCTGAAGTCGATGAGGTCGTGAAAGCCCGGTTCATCCTTCATCATCGACAGGAAGAGCATCGTTTCGAAGTAGAGGTGATGGTTCTGTTTAAGCAAGTTCAGAACGTCCAGGAACGGGAGGTCCTTGCTCAGCCCCTTCAGGTGGTCGACAACCAGCCAGTTGACCTCGAATCGGACCCTCAGGTCGCTTTCCCGTTCATGGACCGTGTTTTCGGGGTGCATGCGGTATTGGAGCAGGTTCTCCCGGATCAGATGAATCCGATATCTTTTCGCCAACCTGAGCAGCATGTCCCAGTCATGGGCGTATCTGAGGGCCTTGAAGCCGCCGCCCTCCCGGAAACAGGACCGTCTGGCAAACAGGTTCGACGTCGTGATCAGGATGTTCTTTGCAAAGGCATTGGGATAGAAGACGTCCCCGTCGAAGAAGGGGAGCGCTTCCCGGTACCAGTCCAGCCAGGACCGGACCTCGGGCGTCATCCGGTCCCTTACCGGCGTACCGTCGCTGTGAATGCCCTCGACGGTGGAAAGCACGGCCGCATAATCCGGATGATCTTCCAGAAACGCCAGACACGTCTCCAGTCGATTCGGCAGATAGACGTCGTCGGAATTGAGAATCGAGAGGTATTCGCCTTCGGCCATGGCGATTCCCCGGTTGAGCGCCGCATGCGCGCCGCTGTTCTCCTGGCTGACGTATCGAATCCGCGGATCGTGAAAAGACAATATCCTCTGCTCTGTGGCGTCGGTGGAGCCGTCGTTGATCACGATGAGCTCGAACTCCCGCCAGCCCTGCTTCAGGACGCTGTCGATCGCGTCCGCGACGTAGTGTTCGTGGTTATACGCCGGGATGATGACGCTGATCTTCATAGGATATGCCTTCCCTCATGCGATGCGAAACGCCGGGTAACACCCGCTCCGGCATCGGGTTCGTCGTTGCGGGCCGTCTCAGCGGCTGTTTCGGCCCGCGGGCCCGGTGATGAGGGCCTTCAGCCTTCTGAAGCGCGTCAGCCACCGCCACCCCTTGGAACCGTAAATTTCATCCAACAGGTGCATCTGCTCGCGAATGAGGCTTCCGTCCTTCTCCGACTGACGGTCCTTTTCCGCGGCCAGGTTCCGCATCTCCTCCAGTTGAAGATCCTTTTCCCGGATCGCCGCGTCGCTGATCCTTAACCGTTCGGCGGCCTTCTGAAGTTCCCGGTCGCGGTCGGCCAGAGCCGCTTCCAGCCGTCGCACCTGACCGTCGAGCCCTGCGGCCCGGAGTTCCAAGACATTCCGTGTTCCCAGATGGAGAAAGAATCCCGAAACCTCGGATTCATGGCCTTTCGCGTAATCGAGGAAAGCCTTGACCTCATCATCGATGTGCCCGCCCACGGCAAGGACCCCCAGGCCGCTGCCGAACTTGAACTCGAAGCCGGGATACCGGCCCGCCAGCTCGCTCCAGAGTCGCCAGACGCCGAACTCCCTTTCGCGAACGCTGGAATCGTGGAACAGCACGACCCCTCTGCGGCTCATCCTGGGAAGCCACGATTCGAAATCGTGGCGGACGGAATCATAGGCATGGTGGCCGTCGATATGGAGGAGATCGATGGAGCCGTCGGGAAAATGGGGCAGGGCGTCGTCGAAACGGCTCTGCATCAGGCTGGAGAAGCCGCCGTACAGCGGGTCGTGATAGGCGCGCAGCTCCTGCAGCACCGCTTCGCCGTAGTAACCGCTGTGCTCGTCCCCCTGCCAGGTGTCCACGGCGCGGCAGACCGCGTCCAGCCGCAGTTCATCCACGGCCTGGCAGAAGGCGCAATAGGAATCCCCCTTGTGAGTGCCCAGCTCGACGATTCTTTCAGGCTTGAGCATGGCCGTCATGGCAAAGGCAAAGGGGATGTGGAGGTGCCAGGCGGCGATGTCCGTGAGCCGCCGCGGCGAATGGAACGCTATCTCGTATTTCAACGGATCGAAGAACCCCATCCTTTCAATCTTTCATCAAGCCGCTGCCGCAGCCCGAACCGTGATGGCCGAATGCGCCAGGGCGCCATGATCCATAAAGGAGTTATCCATACCAGACTCGGCAGGATCCGGCAATAAAGAGTAACGTCCAAACGGTGTTTCTGCGGAAGGGTATCATCTTAGAGCAACCCTGTCCCGGTTCTTGAGTTTCGTGATCTCATCCATGAG
>CAZWTL010000059.1:3899-15325 GCA_964637025.1 uncultured Syntrophaceae bacterium
AGGCTGTCGGACTGGGAGACGAAGGCGCGGTAACCGATCGCGGTCGCGTTGGTAATCAAGCCTGTATCCAAGAGTTGAGCGGAGCATCCGACGAAGGTGTTGTAGCTCTCTACGGTGTTATCGTATCCAGCATTGGAGCCAAAAAAAGAATTGTGATGACCGGTGGTGTTGTATCCGCCGGCTCCTTGTCCAAAAAAGGAATTATTGGAACCGGTCGTGTTGACAGAGCCGGCTGCTCGTCCAAAGAAGGAATTGCTATTCCCGGTGGTGTTGGCGGTTCCGGCGGTTGTGCCAAAGAAGGCGTTATAGTATCCGGTGGTATTGGCGTTTCCGGTGGTTGCGCCAAAGAACGAATTATAGAATCCCGTTGTGTTGTTGTAGCCGGCGGCCGCGCCAAAAAAGGAATTGTAGCCCCCGGTCGTGTTGGCAGTGCCGGCAAATCCTCCAAAAAAGGAATTGCTGGTCCCGGTGGTGTTTGAATTTCCGCAGTAACCGCCAAAAAAGGAATTGTAGCTCCCCGTGTTGACGGATCCGGCATAGGTGCCGAAGAAATTGCTGTCTGCTCCCTCCGTAAAAGCCGCCGCCTTGCCGACCCCAAACGCCGGACTGAGGATCAGCAGAAGGAGCATGAAAACCAAAAAGCGAGAAATGTTCGAACGCTGCGTGCCCCGATTCCGAAAAAGGGGAATGGAGAACAATCGGCTTATGCGTGCAAACAACATGGACCGCCAGGTCAAATCTGCGCAGTTCATCTTCATCTCATCCTCCTTTTCGTTTGTTTGTCTCAGAAGTCCAAACCGTCATGCCCGAATGTGCCAGGGCGCCATGATCCATACGGGGATCATCCATACCAGCGTCGGCAAAATCCAGCAACACATGGACAATACCCGTAGATGTTTATTGACGATCGGAAACAGGAACAGCGCGGAGAGAACCAGCCCGCAGCCGTTGCGTCCCGCGGCCATGATATGGTCGTATGTGGCCAACGGCATGAGCACGACAAAGAGGCTTTGCAGCAACAGCCACCATCTTTCCGGATGGCCCCCGCCCCGAGACAGATAATGGAGCGAGGCGAACAACAGGGCCAGTCCCGGAAGCCCTACAAAAAGAAAAGCGGACAGCCGTCCCGGTTCGAAAGAGAGGTGGGGAATGATCCCGTTCAGCGGGATGCGCTCCAGGGGCGGCCCTGCCGTCATGGGAAAAGCCCCGAACTTCAGAAACAGACAGCCTTGCCATGCCGCCAGCGGCAGGGATGCGAGCGCCGCGAGCAAGGCCTCCTTCGGTTTCTTCCCGACCAGGGAGGAGGCGATCAGACCGAACACGAACAGCAGCGTGATTTCCTTGGCCAGCAGGGCCAGGGCCAAAACAGCGACCGCCCATTTGGGCCTTCCCCGAAACCAGAGCACGATCCCGAGGGCGGCCAGATAAAATGCCAGAGGCTCGGTCAAGTCACGGGAATAGGCCATGAAGGTGCCGACGTACAGCGCGTAGGCCAAGGCATACCAGGGGGATAGATCCCGTTCCTGCAGCCATTGGGCCAACAGGCGGGTGGTCAGCGCGATGGCGATGAGGTTGACGGCGATCATCATCCAGGGGATGAGATCCGGCTTTCCAAGGGAGAGCAGGAACAGCACGGCGGGATAAAGGATCCTCTGCAACCGGTAGGGCGGATTGTCCAGATGGGGGATCGCGTCGCCGCCGTAGCGGGCGATGTAGTATGAAAATTGCCCGTCGTAGCCGGTGGTCCCTCCGGGAGTCAAATGGGCATACCGTTCTCCCGTCCACACGAACCAGAATGGGTCCCATCCATGGACGGCAAGACCGATCACGGTGAAGGCCGTGTAGAAGACCAGGACCGACAAGGTTGCGGCCGCAACCGCATCGATCGGAAAACGGCCGGATTGCGGCGTACGTTCCCGGATCTCGTCCTTCATGGCCCTGCCGTTACCCGGACATGGCCGGATTCCATATCCATGGCCATCCAGTCCTTGTTCCGATCTCTTTGCCCCGCTTTCACCGCAACAGCCGGCGCAGCAGGCGATTTTTCAAATCCCTTTTCCATGAAGAAAGAACCGGCAAAGGGGGCTTCCTGCACACCAGCACCGCATCCCGCCAGGCATCGCTGCCGTCGGGATAATCGGTCGGCTCCGTCTGCGCGTAAACCTCCAGAACCTCCAGTGATGCGTATCGGGCAAGGGCCCTGAATCCGTCCGGATAGAAACGCCAGCAATCCACCGGATAACGGTGCTCGGGTCCGGACGAGGGGGCGATCAGGCAGCACAATCCCCCCGGTTTCAGCACCCGCGCCGCTTCCAGGATGGTCAGCCAGAAGAATTCGATGTGTTCGAACGCCTGTCCCGAAACGACGACGTCGGCCGAGTTCGATCCGATCTCCCGCCAGTTGTAGGGATCTTGAAGCACGATGTCCACGTTCCTGCCGGCGGACAGGTCGACCCCCCGGTAGATCCAGGGCGGCTCTCCGAAATACGGCCGGTAGGAACCGTTGACGTCGAGGCTTCCCAGATCGAGTATGATGAGTGGCTCGTGCTTCCGCGCCTCGAGGTACCTGTTTTTGAAGGCCAGCATCTTATCCAGCGAGCTCTGGTGCATCTCTGTCTTCCTTATAGGGCGAAATCGGCGTTTGGGGCAGGGAAGGGGACCGAGGGGAAAAACGTCTCAGCCGCCATGGGGCTTTCCTTTGCGGGACATCTTCAGCAGCACGAGGAGGGCTTTGAACATATGCCGGAGGAGCCGCGGCCTTGAAATCAAATCCATGCCTTTCCCGATGAGCAGGGAGGGCCGGAAATAGAATGCCCTGAGCATCTCCGCCCTCGCATTTTCCAGCTCTTCGCGGGTAAAGCCATGGGGCACGAAAACGGTGCTCAGGGTGTTCATCCTGCGCCAGTCCCTGTCCAGGGCGCCGTGTTCGGCGGCGCTGTCGTAAAGGGCCGTACCCGGAAAAGGGGTGAGCTGCATGACCGAGATGTCGTCCAGGGGCAGCTTCAGGGCCAGTTCCCGGGTCAGCCGGAGCGAATCCCGCGTCTCCCCGGGAAAGCCGATCATGAAGAACCCTTTTGTCCTGAGACCGGCCTCCCGGCTCCAGCGCACGGCCTGTTCCACACGGCCGAGGTCTTCCCCTTTGTTCATCGCATCGAGGATGCGCTGATCGCCGCTTTCGATGCCGTAGGAGACGTGCCAGCAGCCGGCCTTCCGCATGAGCTTCAGGATTTCCGGCGTCACCCGGTCGGCCCGGCCCAGGCACGACCAGGCGATGTCGAGTTTTTCGGAAAGAAGGCGTTCGCAGAATTCCGTCACCCATCGCCGGGAGATGATGAAGGTGTCGTCCTCGATCAGGACCTCTCTGACGCCGTAATGATCGGCCAGATCCCTGAAGATGGCGATCGCGCGGGTGGGGCTGCAGGAGCGGACCCTGTTGCCGAAGACGGAGCGGTCGCAGAACTGGCACTGGTTGGGGCATCCCCTGGCGAGTACGACCGAGGCGCAGGGGAACCGGTTCATCCGGGCCGGAGAAGGCAGAAAGGAGCCCGGAAAGCCGGGAAGCAGATCCCAGGCCGGCAGAGGCAAGGCGTCGAGATCCGGTATCAGGGGGCGGCGCGCGTTCGGCGAGAAGGCGCCGTCGAGCCTGTGGGCCGTCCCGGGAATCGTCCTGGGGATGGCCCCCGTCTTCTCGAACGCCCTGAGCAGTTCGGCGAAGGTCCACTCCCCCTCGCCGAGGACCGCCATGTCGAAATCCCCGAACTCCGACAGCGTCTCCTCCGCAAGCGAGGTGACATGGCATCCGCCGATGACCGTGAAGAGGTCCCTGTTCTGCCGTTTCAGGGCTGATGCGAGTTTCCCGGAGGCGACGATGCCCGCCGTCGTGGAGCTGATCCCGGCCACGTCGGGCCGGTAGGCGTTGACCCTGTCGGCGGTTTGCCCGATGGAAAGATTTTCCGCGGCCGCATCGAAGATCCTGACATCCATCCCCTCCTGCCTGGCGACTGCGGCAAGGCAGACCAGGGCGTACGAGGGCTCGGTGTTCCCCGCTCCGGAGAAGCCGCCGTACCGCTCCTCGAGGGAGATGGGCGATGAGATCAGGGCGACGCGGAGCAAGGCTATTTGGGCTCCGTTCTCATGGCGATCTGCTGCGTCAGCCGCTTGATCTGCCTGCGCTGCACCGAGATGACCAGGGCGAACTGGAGGCACATCAAAAAGAGGATCAATATGGAAAACAGGAAGAGCGTCGTCACGGGCGACACGGCGCCGATCTGCCTCGATAGCCAGAGCAGCCAGTCGTACCGGATGACGATGACCGGCGCGGTAATGCCCACGGCCAGCCATAGCCAGCAATAGGATATGTCCAGCCTTCCCTTCTGGATCAGCCTGACGATGAGCCAGAGCAGAGCCAGGCTGATCGCCAGCGAAACGTAATACTGCTTAGGGAACATGCTGCTTCCACCTCCTTTGACTCAGAAACACCATCGTGATGGAAAGGATCATCTTGACGATGTAGTAGAGGGGTTTCAGGCCGTCATGCATGGAGGCCCCTCCGGAGCGCTCCTGCATGGCCACCGGGACCTCCATCACGCGGAAGCCCGCGTAATGGGCCATCAGAAGGACATCGGCGTCGGGAAAATCATGCGGAAACTGGCCGCGCGTGAAGAGCTCGAAGGCCTTGCGGTTAAGGCACTGGAAACCCGATGTCGGATCCGTCATCCGGTATCGCGTGAACAGGAACAGGATCATGCCGAAGAATCTCTGCCCCGCCTTGCGGGCAAAGGATGTCCGATAGTGGTTTTGGGGAGAGAGATAGCGGCTTCCGATGACGATGTCGGCTGTTCCGTTCAGAACCGGGTCGAGGATTCGGGGCACTTCGGAGGGGAGGTGCTGGCCGTCACCGTCCATCTGAACGACGACCTCGTAGTTGTGCTGCAGGGCGTAAAGATAGCCCGTTTCCAGTCCCGCGCCGTAGCCCAGGTTGATGGGGTGGCTCAGGACATGGGCGCCCGCGTCCGCGGCCTCCTTGCCCGTGTCGTCCGATGAACAGTCGTTCACCACCAGAATCCGCGCCGACGGCAGGACCCCCTTCACGGCGGCCACGACGCCGCCGATCCGGCCCTGCTCATTGCAGGCCGGGATCACCGCCAGGACTTTGGATGCGTCGTAGACCATGTCGGGCATAGGGGGCTCATTTCGGACCGATGACCACCTCGGCCATCGATATCCGGTGCGCCAAAATGATCCTCAACATTTGGCCGCTGCCGATCTTGCGCCCGGCCATGAATGATTTTCTCCGGCGCAGCATCGACGGCGCTTTGGCGATAGCGGATATATATGCCTTTGCGATCGCCGCCGTCAATTGAAAAAAATTGGATTGAGTCGAGAATTCGATCAAATCGCCGGAACGGGAGGCCAGGGCATAGAGCTGCACCAGATAACGCCAAAGCGTTGCGAACGGGAAGGCCAGCAGCAAGAGCGGGGGAAAATTTTTCAGCGCCACCAGACAATGGTTGCGCTCCACCCAGAAAACCTTCTGAAGGCTGTATTTCCCCGCGGTCATGGAATAGCAATGGGTCACGTGCGCGCCGGGAGCGACGACCGTCCTGAATCCGGCCCAGCGCAAACGGAGCCCGAGGTCCGTGTCTTCGCAGTAGGCGAAGAACGACTCGTCGAAAAGGCCGGCGGCCTTCAAGGCGTCGGCTCGAAACAGGCAGGCGCAGCCGCTGGCCAGCAGGACCTCTTTCGGGGCGTCGAGGACGGGAACCGGCAGCCCCCTCATCAACTGGCGGGACATGCCGTCCAGGGCAAGGCCCACCCCGCAGGAATCCAGGACGTCCGGACGGTTGCCGTCCGCGATGATGGAGGCGACGGCCCCGATCCCCTCGTCCTGTTCGGCGGCCGCGACCAGCGCACCCAGCCACTGCGGCGAAGCGACGGCGTCGTTGTTGATGATGGCGACGTACTTGCCGCGGGCCGCTTCCATCCCCCGGTTGTACCCCCCCGCGAATCCCAGGTTGCGGTCCATCCTCAGGAACCGGAACCGGGGGTATTCCCTGGCGACCATGCCCCGGATGTCCTCTTGGGAGCCGTTATCGACGACGATGATTTCCCTGGGATCGTAATCCTGATTCAGCAGGCCGGCCAGACAGCGGCGGGTGATCTCCAGGCCGTTGAAGCAGACCACCACGACCGAAACCAGTGGGTTTGCCATTTATTTCATCCGTTTGTACCAAAGGGACCGCGCCAGGAGATGGGCGGCCAGGAAGAAACGCTGCTTGAATTGAAGCCATGGCCTGAAAGGGGTGGCGAAAAATCTTGTTTGGTTGGCCCCGTGCCTTCGATACTTCATGGTCCGTATCGGGACGAATTCGACGGTTCCGACAAGGGCGCACAACTGGCCCAGCCACATGTCGTGCATCGGGATGCGGCGGGGAAAGGGCAGTGCCGCATCCAGGAGTTCACGCGAAAAGGCGATGCAGCATCCGACATACCGGTTCTTGTAGAGGTTCCGCCAGAAGCCGCTCCCGGCCTCCAGGCTGGCGAAGATCGACTCCTCCAGGACCTCTTCGGCACCGTTCACCACCTGGCCGTCGAGGACCAAAAGATGGGGCCCGGCCGGCGCCCGGGCGAACCGTTCCCGGATCACGGGGACCTTGTTTCCGAGCCACACGTCGTCCTGATCGGCCAGCGCGATGATCTGCCCGCCCGCGCGGCGCAGGGCGTTTTCGAAGTTGAAGGCGGGATGGAAAAACGTGTTGCCCGGAAGCAGGCGGATCCGGGGATCGGCAAAGGACCGGACGATCTCCAGCGTGCCGTCGGTCGAGGAATCGTCGGAGATCACCAGTTCGTCATCCGGCGCCAGCCCCCTCAGGATCGTCTCGATCTGCCGCCGGATGAAGCGTTCGCCGTTGCGGGTCGCCATGCAGACGGAGAGCCGCCGCGGAGTCGGCGGGGCTGGGACGTCGTTTCCGGAGGTCTGTGGGTCTTTTTCAGTCATTGACCGTTCAACGGCAGGGCGCCGCGGGCTCCCCGCCTCTCAATCGGTTTTCCAGGTTCGCGAAAAAAGAGAGGGCGTCGGTTCTGAAGGCCTCGGCATTGAACCTGTGGCTCCTTTCGTAAGCCCCGCGGGCCATCCTTTTTCGCAGCTCGTCGTCCCCCATGATTTCCAATGTCAGCGACAGCAGTTCTTCCACGGTGTCGAACAGAAAGCCGCTGACGCCGTGCTCGATGATTTCCCTCTGGCCGCCCCCGTTGATGGCGATGGGGACGCAGAAGTTCTGCATTGCCTCGACGGTCGTCATCCCGAAATGCTCGACCAGATGGGGATCCTTCTCCCCCAAACCGCAGCCGTGCCAGAAAATGGCCGCGTCCCCGTAGAGTCTCAGCATATCCGCTTTGGTCAGGTTTGACAAGATCTCGATGTTGGCCGCCCGGGATACGCGGATTTCCCTTTTCAACAGATCTAGGTAGGGATTGTCTTCCTCGCTGCCGCCCGCAAGGATGAATCGCCATTCCTGTTCCACGCGCCGGTCCATCCTGCAAAGCCTCACGAATGCCCGGACCATCTCCAACTGCTTCTTGCTGCCGCATGCCTCGAATCTTGCCGCGGACAGAATGATCCTGGACTTTCCGTCGGCACCCTCGGCGCCGTGGTACATGTCGACGGGGGGGTAGAGCCGCAGGGTCGGGTCGAACCCCCAGCGCCGCCTCAGCCAGAACGACCCGTAATCCCCGTTCGTCAGGATATGGGTGTACCGGTCCACGCTGAAGAATCTCTCCCGGTCCCTGTCGGGAAAGTGGCAAATGAAAATCGACAGGACGGACAACGGGTCGACCTTGGTCAGCATATTCGCGTTGATGAAGATATCGTAATGGAGGCTTTCCCGGCCGATCACGTCGAAGGGGTTGTTTTTTTGGTTGATGACATAGCCTTCATCGATGTGTTCCCCGCCCGCTCTTTCGAAAAAAGGGATCCTGACGATCTTCAGGTTGCACCTGGACAGGTCGAGTCCGAACCATTCCCGGTAGCGGTCGAGCGCCGCGTCCTTGTTGGCGATGAAGGTGACATCGAATCGATCCTGGAGGATCTCCGCCAGGGTCGCGGCATAGCGCTGCCCGCCCCCGACGAGATGGAATGCATGGTCGTAAATGGCGATCCTCGGTTTGCGGAGTCCCAGTGCGACCTCGCATTGGCTGAAAAAATTGAAGGCGCCGCGGGGTCCGAAGACCTCCTGAAGCACCTCTTTCAGATCGTCGAGGACGCGGACGACGGTTTGGGCGGGATGGCATTGGGCCGCTTTTGTAACCGCCTGGACCAGGGAACGGTAGAGGCTTTCCAGGTCCTTTCCCAGGTAAAACGGGGATGTTTTGACGCTGCCGGCCAATTCGAGGGGGAAATCCTTGCCCAGCAGGAGCATCCGGTTCCTGGCGGCGCCATCATCGGGCAGCCGTGAGGGCGGTCCGCCATGGGCGTCTTGACGGACGACGCTGCGGGGCTCACAGGCCAGGCGCCATCCCCTGCCGCTGCATCGGAGGGCGTCATCGACGTTCTCCATGCAGGCCATCAAATCCTCCAGCTTTTTCCTGATGGCCTCGCCGTCGCCCATCAGGGAAGGGGGGCTCGCTGGCGCGTAGTCCCGGGCCTCGAACGTTTTCAACGGGGAGGAGGTTTCAGCGGCATCCGGATCGGAATTGAATCGCCACGAATAGTGCTTGAGCCTTCTCTTGACCGTGTGAATGAAGACCGCAAATCCCGCCCTTTGAACGGTCTGCACGGACAGTTGCAGCACCGGGAAGCGGCCCAGTATTTTTGTGTTGATTATGCGTTGCAAGAATGAGCTCATTCAGGATAACCGAAAACTTCTGCTGACGGCCATAGGGTCGTCATATGGATTCACGATCGAAAACGTCTTCCAGGGCAGCCGGATCATTGTTTGACCCATGGCTCGTGAGGGCCGGGACGATTGGCCGCCGCGCTTGCCGCAAAAAAGAACAGATCGCCCAGGACAGTGACCACCCTTCC
This sequence comes from uncultured Syntrophaceae bacterium, assembly GCA_964637025.1. Classification (GTDB taxonomy): domain Bacteria; phylum Desulfobacterota; class Syntrophia; order Syntrophales; family UBA5619; genus UBA5619. Next base: position 12,922 of record CAZWTL010000059.1, read on the forward strand.
CAGCACGACGGCCATGAGCAGCGCATCCAGGGACAGGGTTTCTCCCAGGAAATAGATGAGTGCGACCTCTCTGATGCCGACTCCTGCAGGGGCGCCGGGTGTGATGAGTCCCGCCAGCCATGCAATGATGTAAGCTCCGCCGATCCGCGGCAGCAGAAGGAGCGGGTCAGCGACATCCTCCACCACGAAGACCATTCCCGCGAAGACGATCGCGGATACCGTCAAAAACGCCATTTGCCACAGTGCGGCCCTGGAGACATCTGTCGAGACGAACCATCGCAATCCGGCGACGAACGCGGCGGTCAGCAATGCGAAGATCCCGAAGGAGGCCACAGCGGGGCAAGCCGGCCACAGCATCGGAATCGTGAGCGCGGCGAAGAAGGCCCCGCACGCTGAGATGAGCCCGAGCTCCCAGACCGCCGATTTCCCCAGCGGCCATGCGGGCAGGCCGGCGGCCATGCCGATGGCCTGGCGTCCCGCAAGGTGGAAGATGTTGCCGGGGACGTATTTGGCGACTTGGGAGAGGCCATAGGCCCGAACGGCCCAAGCGGGCTGGACGTGAAGATCGAAGAAAGCCAGCAGCCGCCTCCATGCGAGCGCCAGAAATACATTGGCGCTCCCGTAAGCGACGGCGAATAACGCCAGGATGGACCAGTCTGCGGGGCCGAAGCGGCCAAAGTCGATCTGATCGGCGTAGCGGACCAGCCTTTCGGCTACGAAGAAAACCCCGAGAAGCCCGAGCAGACCGCCTGAGAGGTGCAGCAAACGGCGGAGCGATCTGTTCATGTCGGCGCCGCCGGTTTCCTTCGGCACAGCAGCATTGTCCAGGGCAAAGGCCTGTGTATCGCGATGACGTCGAAATAGCGGCTCGCGAGCTCCACGAATCCCTTGCAGGACCAATGCTGCAGGTGTCCGGGCGTGTTGCCGAAGCGGCTCAAATATTTGCCCCGCGCCATGTTCAGCAGACGCCAGAGCGGCTCCCGCGGCACGCTCAGGATGACGTAATCGGTGGCAACGCGCCGCAATGCCTCGAGACCGTCTTCGGGACGCTCCAGATGTTCGAGCACCTCAAGACAGACGATCAAATCGGCGCTGTCAAGACCAGGTTCGAGGTCGCAGATGCCGCGCCGGCTGAAGACCTCGGGCGGCACCCCTTCCGATGCCGCGTTCCGGCGGGCCAGTTCGATGGCCTGCTCGGAGAAGTCGCTGCCCCGTGCCGCCATGCCTTCGAGGTTCCATTGAATGACCCAATGCCCTTCGCCGCAACCGATGTCGTGGATCTCGTTCTGGTTTGACCGGGTGACGAAGTCCGACAGGGCGTCACGGAATCCCTTCATAAGACGGCGGGCGACCGGATTCTTCGCGCCGTACTTGTCGTATGCGTTTCCGACCACGACCCCCTGCTCTATCGGGCCTCCGGTGATCTTCATTCGGCTTCGTCCGCCCTGCCCGGCTGCTGCCGTTCGCGACCTTCAGCCCGTCCCGGTTCGTCTCTGGACTTGAGCAGAAACCGCACCTCTTCGAGCAGTTTGCGATTTGCCGCCAACAGGTCCGCCAGAACGGCGATCAGAAAAGTCTGAAAACCCGCGCCCAGGAAAACAGCGGCGAGAATCAGCGACTGCACATGACCCCCGCCTTCGCCGCCAAACCATTTGAAGAGGAATCGCAATCCGATCAAAAAGCCCACGCCGAAAAGCAAAGCGCTAATGGCCGCGAAGAAGCGGAACGGCCGGTAGATGATGAAGATGCGCGCGATCGTGATGATACAGCGATTGATGTACCCCGGAACGCTCTTCACCAGACGGGATGGCCGGAGGTTATCGTTGACGCGGATGGGCACCGAGGTGATGGCGATGTTCTTCTGGCCGGCCTGGATGATGGTTTCGAGGGTGTAGGTGTAATCGTTGAAGACGATCAGTTGTTGCGCAGCCTCGCGGCTGATGGCGCGGAAGCCGCTGGGTGCGTCGGGGATATGGGTCTTGCTGGCGATGCGCACCACCCGGCTCCCAAGCCTTTGCAGAAGCTTCTTGATCGGCGAGAAGTGCTCTATGGTCCCGATCGGTCGGGCGCCGATGACGATGTCCGCCCTGCCTTCGACGATGGGGGCGGTCAGCCTGGGAATGTCTTCGGCGTTGTACTGGTTGTCGGCGTCGGTGTTGACGATGACGTCCGCCCCAAAGCGCAGACAGGCGTCCAGACCGGTCATGAAGGCGCGCGCGAGGCCCTGGTTGAGGGTATGCCGCACGACGTGGTCCACACCGTTTTCGCGCGCCACGCGAACGGTGTCGTCGGTGCTGCCGTCGTCGATGACAAGCCATTCGACCTTGTCGAACCCCGGAACCTGGCGGGGCAGCGCGTTGAGCGCGACGGCGAGGGTGCCGGCTTCGTTCAGACAGGGGATCTG
>CAZWTL010000060.1:0-15018 GCA_964637025.1 uncultured Syntrophaceae bacterium
CTTAGACTGCCGGATCAAAGATAGCAGGAACGACATGGTAGGCAAGGTTCGCACGCACCGGTCTCCCGCAAGCCCATTGACGAGCCCCTTCGGTCATGGTAGACCGACCGGCATGGGCAACCTCTACATGATCCGGCACGGCCAGGCCTCCTTCGGAAGCGAGAATTACGACCAGCTTTCCGAAACCGGACGCCTCCAGTCCCGCATCCTCGCCGAACACCTGCTCGAGATCGGCCTTGCCCCCGATGCCATCTATGCCGGCGGCATGGAGCGTCAGAAGGATACCGCCGGGGCGCTGATCGAACTCGGCCGGGAGCGGGGGGCGCCGCTGCCGGGGCTCCGCGTGGATACGGCCTTCAACGAGTACAGCTCGCGGCAGATCATCCTCGCCTATGCGGAGGATTTCAAGGGAGAAGAGCCCTCCGCGGCGCAGGATCGAAACGGCAACTACGTCAACGTCTCCGCCCTGGAGCGGCTTCTGGAAAAGGTCCTGCTGCATTGGGTGAACAGCGGCTGCGGCAAACCTGGGATCCCCACCTGGGAGGCGTTCCGGGAGCGGGTCGTCAGCGGCCTCAAACGGATCATCGCGGAAAACGGCCGCGGCCGGACGATTGTGCTCTTCACCTCGGGCGGGCCCATCTCGGCCGCGCTCCAGACGGCGCTGGGGCTGTCGAACGAGGAGACGCTGCGGGCCGCCTGGCGGATCGCCAACGGGTCGGTGACCAAATTCCTCTACAACGGCGAGGGCATCGCGCTGGCCTCGTTCAACGAAACCGCGCACCTCGCCCTCCGGCGTGACCCGGCCCTGATCACGTACCGATGATCCCGCACCCCGATGCGAAAAGCGGGTTCAGCGGGAGGATCGGGGAGATCCGGCAGAGGACGGATCGGGAGGGAAGGATTTGGAAGCGGCGGTCGCATCCGCCGATGACAGGGAGGCCGTGATGGATTTCACCGTATCGGACAAGATGCAGGCGATCGTGGGCATGATGCGGGAGTTCGTGGAGAAGGAGCTCGTCCCGCTGGAGCCCGATTTCCTCGCAAAGGATTTCCGGTCGATGCTTCCGGTGATCGAGGAGAAGCGGGCGATGGTCCGACAGATGGAGCTCTGGGCGCCCAACCATCCCCGCGAATACGGCGGCATGGGGCTCGACCTGATGGAGCACGCCCTGGTTTCCGAGGTCCTCGGCCGGACGCCGATCGGCCATTTCGTGTTCGGGTGCCACGCCCCGGACGCGGGGAACATCGAGATCCTCCACAAGTACGGGACCCCGGAGCAGAAGGAGCGGTGGCTCAAGCCCCTGGTCGCCGGAAAGATCCGGAGCTGCTTCTCGATGACCGAGGTGGAGCTTCCCGGCTCGAACCCGGTCATGATGGACGCGACGGCCGTCCGGGAGGGGGACGGGTACGTCGTCAACGGCCAGAAGTGGTACTCCACGGCGGCGGACGGCGCCGCCTTCGCGATCGTGATGGCCGTGACAAATCCCGAGGCCCCGCCTTACCTGCGGGCGAGCATGATCATCGTGCCCACGGACACGCCGGGGTTCAACCGGGTCCGGAACATCTCCGTGATGGGCCACACGGGAAGCGATTTCTTCAGCCACGCGGAGATCCTCTACCAGTCCTGCCGCGTGCCGGCGGCGAACCTCCTCGGACCGGAGGGGTGGGGCTTCGCGATCGCCCAGGAGCGGCTCGGCCCGGGGCGGATCCACCACTGCATGCGGTGGCTCGGGATCTGCAGCCGGGTCTATGATCTGATGTGCCGGCGGGCCGCGGAGCGGGTCATGTCGCCGGACGGCCGGACCCTGGCGACCAAGCAGATCGTCCAGGCCTGGATCGCCGAGTCCGCCGCGGAGATCCAGGCGGCGCGGCTGATGACGCTCCACGCGGCCTGGAAGATCGAAACCCTGGGGGTCAAGGAGGCGCGGGAGGAGATCTCGCTGATCAAGTTCTATGTGGCGGGGGTCCTCCAGAGGGTGGTGGACCGGGCGCTCCAGGTCCACGGCGGCCTCGGGATGACGGACGACACGATCATCTCCTTTTTTTACCGCCACGAGCGGGCGGCCCGGATTTACGACGGCGCGGACGAGGTCCACAAGATGGCCGTCGCGAAGCGGATCCTCAAAGGTTACGCCGGTCGATCCGCCCGTCGCCTTTGAGCGTCCCGGCCGGAGCATGTTCGGTCCGCCCCGGACTCCGGCGAAGGGGCGGCGTTTTGCCCGTTCCCGTCCGGCTGTCCGGACCGTCGGCGTCGGCCTGCGGTTCCTGAAGAATCAACCGGGATCGGGACGGAAGAGATCGGACGGAAGGTCGCCCTGACCCGCCCTGTCCTGCGGGACGGGGCGTCCCTTTTTTTAAGAAGGCGCCTGGCCAGACCGCCAGGCGCCGAACGTGTTTGAAAAGCGGCTGACTCGCTGCCATGAAGGCGTCCGCCGAGGGCGCCGGCGTCCCCGAACACGAGGGGCGGACAGAGGAAGTGCTGCGATGTCCCGGCCGTTTGCGGACCGGGCCGTGAGGAAAGGAGTTCAAATTGCAGTCTGGAATTCAGGAATTGGCGGGAGGGATCTTCCTGATCAAGCTCCCGATGCCGTTTAAACCGAAACATGTCAACATCTACCTGTTCCTGGAAAAGGACGGGTTCACGCTGATCGACACCGGCCCCAATCTGGACGGCATCCTGCCGGCCCTGGAGGCCTCCCTGGCCGAGATCGGACGGCGGGTGGAGGAGTGCCGGCGGATCTGGATCACCCACCATCACATGGACCACTGCGGTTTGGCGGGCATCATCGCGGAACGGTCCGGCGCATCCGTTCACCTCTCGGAGACGGAAGAGCGGACGATCCGCTCCTACGCCGATCCGGGGGAACGGGCCGCGCGCCTTAAGCGCTTCGCAGCGGAGCACGGCCTCGAACCCGAGACGACCGAGACGGTGATCCGGATCTTTTCGGCCTTCAGGACGGCCGCGTCGTCCTTCAATGCCTCGGGATTCCTGAGCGGCGGCGACCGGCTCGAGGCGGGCGGCCGGGCCGTGGATGTCATTTCGACGCCGGGCCACAGCCGCGGCCACCTCTCGTTTCATCTGCCGGAGGAGCGTTTGCTGATCGCCGGAGACCATATCCTGCCGCATATCACGCCGAATCTCAGCCCCGATCTGATTGCCCCGGAGTTCCACCCGCTGGAGGATTTTCTCGCCTCCCTGGCGCGCGTCGAGGAGCTTGCGGTCAGCCGGGTTTGCCCGGCGCACGGCCGGCCCTTTTCCGATCCGCAGACCCGGATCGCGGAGATGCGCGACCACCATCGGGAAAGGTCGGAAATGGCCCGGCAGGCCCTCTCCGAAGGGGCGCGAAGCTGTGCCGATGTCTCCCGGTTCATGTTCGGGGATGGTCTTGCGCCGTTCGACCGCCTTCTGGCGCTGAACGAATCCTTTGTCCACCTGAGGCAGCTCGAAAAGGAGCACAAGGTCTGCAGCCGGAGGCTGAACGGCCACATTCTCTTTGAGCGGATCCCTTCGGATGCCGCCGGCTGACGCTGACAGACGGCGGCGCCGGAGGGCACCCCGTCATCTCCGGATTCCGGAGGCTTCCCGGAACGCGGCGGGATCCTTCTCCCCTTGCGGCTTCCCGGGACGAAGGCCCGTTTCGGGCGCCCCCTGCCGACGCTTCATCCTCAAGCGCCCCGGTCTTTGCCGACCGGCGCGTCATTTCGTCCTGTCGCCCTCCGTCAGGTCCAGGCGGATGAGCAGGAGCATGCTCAGCAGGGTCAGGATTCCGACCAGGACAAAGGCAGCCGCGAAGCTCCCCCGGTCCCCGAAGAGCCCCAGCAGAACCGGAAACGTGCCGGCGCCGATGAAGTAGGCGATCACGGTGGCCAGAGCGACGGAGAGGTTCCGGACGGCAGGCGGCACGATCCGGGAGAGGATCGTGAATCCGGCCGGAAAGAAGCAGACCAGCAGCATCGGCTGGAGAAAGACCATCAGGATCACCCAGCGTCCCGGAAGGAGGCCCAGAAGGATCGTCGCCAGGCTGTTCAGCAGCAGGACGGCGGTAATGGTCGGTTTCGGGCCGAAGCGGTCTGAGAGCCAGCCGGAGGTCAGGGTCATCGCGATGACGGGCATGCGGGACAGGCCGAGCAGCGTGTTTGCCGTTTCCCGTTCAAATCCGCGTTCGGCAACAAGATAGAGGGTCATCATGCTGAAAAAGCCGATGCTGGAGCCGATCGTCAGTCCGAACAGAGCCGCCATGATCCAGAACGCGGGTTTGCCGGCCAGCAGGCGGATGTTGCCGATGGTCGGGGCCTCTCCGGTGAAATTGCCGCCGGACCCGAAGCGCAGGAAGGCCAGCCCCAGGAGCGCCGAAGCGGCGCCGATCGCCACCAGTATGGATTGCCAGGGCCAGAAGACGAGGAATCCCTCGACGACGAAGGGGGCGAGAAGGAAGCCGAGGGCCGGCGCCAATTCGTGGACGGCGATCGCCTTGCCCCAGTGAACCGGGGGAATCGATGCGGTGATCGTCGTCATGCCCGAGGGAAGGTAGATTCCCGTGGAAATCCCGAGGAGAATCAGACTGACGCGGATCGCCCACAGGCTTTGGCTCGCCGCGATCAGAAGCATGGAGCATCCGCACGCGACGGCGGCCATGGCGATCGTCTTGCGGTGCGGCAGCCGGGACGAGACGAATCCGGAACCGAAGAGCCCCAGGACGTAGCCGATCGCGATCATCATGAAGATCCCGCCGGCGCCGGCATGGCCAAGATGGAGATCCCCTTCGATGATCGGCATCAACGGGGCCAGGATGACCCGCGAGATGAACGTCGCGAAGAAGATCCCGGTCAGCAGCACGAGCAGGAAAAACTGGGTCTTTCGGGTGAGCGTTGCGTCCTTCATGATCCGGCCCCTTTCCCGCCTCCCTGAGCCCTCCGGCAGGCCTCGACGAGGAGGGGAACGAAGGAGACGAGGTCCTCCACGACCGCGATGTCGGCGGTCTGGAATATCGCGGCAGCGGGATCCCGGTTGATCGCGACGATGCACCGGGAGCCGCGCATCCCGGCGAGGTGCTGCGGGGCGCCGGAGATGCCGCAGGCGATGTAGAGGCGCGGGGCAACGGTCTGACCGGTCTGGCCGATCTGCAGGCGGTGCGGAAGCCATCCGGCGTCGCAGACGGCGCGGGATGCGCCCAGGGCGGACCGGGAGAAGACCGCGGCCAGACGGCGGAGGAGGGAAAGATTCGCTTCGCAGGCGATGCCCCGGCCCGCCGCGACGACCACCTCCGCCCCCGCGAGATCGGCGTCCCCGGCCTGCGCGGACGCAGGGCCCAGGGGCCGGGTTTTCAGCGGCAGCTCCGGGACCGGGACGATCTCCGGCGAACCCGGTGCAGTGAGACTCTCCGGCGCAGGCGGTTCGCCGGCTGCAGCCGGCCCATCCGGCAGAAGCCGCTCCCCGCCGCGAAAAGATCCGGGAAGGAGGGTGAGAACGGTCGTGTCCGACTCCGGAACCACCTCCATCCGCATCTTCCCCTTCAACATCGGACGGCTGAAGACGATCCCCTCGGGCCCCCTCCGGAAGCCATCGACGGAGGTGATGCAGGCGGCCCCGAGGCGGGAGGCCAGGGCCGGGCCGAAGTCGGCGCCCGCGGCATCGTGGGCGACGCAGACCAGGCGTGGCTTCAGGGCCGCGATCCGCGGCGCGAGCACGCGGTTCCAGGCCTCGGCGCTGTAGAATCCAAGGTCCCTCCCTTCGAAAGCGGTCACGGCGGTGCCGGGCAGAGCGGCCAGACCGGCCGCGGCCTGTTCGACCCCCGCCCCCAGCACGAACACGCGAATCGGCGCGGAACCGTCCCCGCGGAGCGCCTTGGCGAAGGCGATCAACTCCATCGTGACCGGCGCAGGCTGTCCCGCAGCGGTTTCCGCGATGACTGCAATATCTGAAGGCATCCTCTCCATCCCTCGATGCTTGCGATGTGTCATGCCGCCCGGACCGCTCCTCCCTGCCGGCCCGCATTGCCGGCATCGGGGCCGGGGAGAGGATCGCTCCGGCGCGGGCTCGCTCTCCTCTTTCCGATCACAGCAGCGCCTTCTCGCCCAGGAGCGCGGCCAGGCGATCCGCCTTTTGACCCGGCGTGCCTGCGAGAAAGAGCGTCTTTCCGGAAGGCGCCGCCCAGGCCAGGCCGACGACCCGTTCCCTTCGTGGCGGCGCGGGCAGGGCCTCCACCGAAACCGTGTGCAGGAGCTGCGACCGCGCCCGGAGCACATGGGAAAGGGCCGGATAGCGGGGGCGGTTGATCCCGGACTGAACGGCGATCACGGCCGGAAGGGGCAACTCGAGGGCCTCCCGAAGCCCGCCCTCCAGCTCCCGTTCGACGCGGATGAAGGAGGGCCGCAAACGGTTGCCGCCAGTTCCGCTTTGGCCCGAAGGCCCGGCCGCAGCGTCCGGGAGAAGGCGCGCCGCAATGACCGCCGTGGCGCAGGGAAGCCCCAGCCGTTCGGCAAGGATCGGACCGGTCTGTGCGTGCATCGCATCCTCCGACATCGCCCCGGTCAGGATCAGATCGTCTCCCCGGCCGCGGACGGCGGCGGCGATCCATGCGGCGACATCGCCCGGAAGCCGCCCCTCCTCCCCGCAGAGGATGTGAAGCCCTTCGTCCGCTCCCATGGCGAGGGCGCGGCGGAGAACGGCCGCAGCGCGGGCCGGACCCACGGTCACCGCCTCCACGATGCCGGACGCACCGGCCTCCCGCATCCTCAACGCCTCCTCGACGGCGAACTCGTCGAAGCGGTTCATCCGCCAGTCGCCGTCGCCGACCGAAAGGGAGAGGCCGTCTCGGGCGATTCCGACCGGCGCCTCGGGATCCGGGACCTGTTTGACGCAGACGAGGATTCTCATTTTTCAAAAGGCCGTGCGGTGGAAGCTCCGCCCGTCAGACTGACCGCGGGCCGCGGCTGCCGGCTCGGCCACGCGGCGTTCCGCTGTCTCTCGCAGAGGGTCCGGTGGTCGCTGTACACTTTTGGTGAACACGATCGTTTCAACGGACGCCCTTTACATCATTCCGTATCTCTTGAGCTTCTGGTGAAGGGTCCGGCGGGTGATGCCCAGGCGGCGGGCGGCTTCGCTCTTGTTGCCCCCCACGGCGGAAAGCGTCCGGAGGATCGTTTCCTTTTCCACCTCCTCGAGGGATGCGGTTCCGGCCCCGGAGCGATCGGTCTGTTGCGCCGCTTCGACTTCCCGGGATGGTCCGCCGGCCTCGTTCCGGGGGGACGCCGTCCCGGGCTCGGCCTCGGGTCGGGCGGGGGCCGGTGCGAGGAAATTTGCGGGAACGGACAGCCCCGGCGGCCCCTCCATCTCGGACGGAAGAAGGGCCAGTTCCGCCTCGTCGAGATACTGCCCCTGGGCGAGGACGACGCCCCGCTCCACCGCGTTCATCAGCTCGCGGATGTTGCCGGGCCAGGGGTGGCGGAGCAGGCGGTCCATGGCCCGCGCCGTGAAGCCTTGGATCCTTTTGTGGTTCTTTTCGGCGAAGCGGGCGAGGAAATGCTGGGCCAGAAGCGGGATATCCTCGATCCTCTCTCTGAGCGAGGGGACGCGGAGCGTCACGACGTTGAGCCGGTAGAAGAGGTCCTCGCGAAAACGGCCGGCGGCGATCTCGTTGAGCAGATTCCGGTTCGTCGCCGCGATCAGGCGGACATCGACCTTGATGACCTCGTTGCCGCCGACGCGGGTGATTTCCCGTTCCTGGAGGACGCGGAGAAGCTTCACCTGCATCCCCAGAGACATTTCGCTCACCTCGTCGAGGAACAGGCTCCCGCCGTCGGCCTGGCGGAATTTGCCCTCCCTGCGCCGGTCCGCGCCGGTGAAGGAACCCTTTTCATGGCCGAAGAGCTCCGATTCCAGAAGGGTCTCCGCGATCGCGGCGCAGTTGAATTTGACGAAAGGCCCCTCCTTCCGCAGGCTGTTGAAGTGGATGAGCCCCGCGACCATCTCCTTTCCGGTTCCGGATTCGCCGGTGATCAGGACCGTCGCCTCCGAGGGGGCGACCTGGGCCGCGGTTTCCAGAAGGCGGGTCATGACGGCGGAACGTCCGATCAGGTTCTGGCGGTTGAATCGGTCGCCCAGGCTTTCCTTCAGAATACGGTTCTCCTCCTTGAGCCGGTTGTGCTCCATCGCCCGCTCCAGCGTGAGACGGAGTTCGTCGAAGTCCAGCGGCTTGGTCAGGTAGTCGTAAGCCCCCTTCTTGAGCGCCTCCACGGCCGTCTCCACGGAGGCATAGGCCGTGATGACGACGACGGGGATGGCCGGATTGAAGGCCTTGATCCGGGTCAGCGCCTCGAGGCCCGAAACCTTGATCATGCGGATGTCCATCAGGATCAGGTCGAAGGGCCGGCTCTGCACGGCCGCAACGGCGCTCCCGCCGTCGTCCGCCTCCGCGACCTCATAGCCCCAGCCCGACAGGAGCGTCCGGAGCATGGTTCGATGGCTGCGGTCGTCGTCGGCGACGAGAACGGAATGGCTTGTTTTCATGATTGCACCCTTTCAAGATGATGATTCGGCAGCAGCAGGGTCACCGTGGTGCCCTGACCCGCTTCGCTCTCCAGCCCCACCTCGCCCCCGTGGGCCTCGACGATCTTGTGGACGATCGCCAGCCCGAGTCCCGTACCCGAAGGCCGGGTCGTGAAATAGGGATCGAAAACCCTGGGCAGATTCTCCCTGGCGATGCCGGCGCCGGTGTCGGCGATCGAGATACGGACGGTCCTTTCGTCCTGGGGCGCGAGGGAGACCCTGAGGACGCCGCCCTGCTCCATGGCGGCAATGGCGTTCAGATAGAGGTTCAGGAAGACCTGGGTCATCCGGTCGGCGTCGAGGGGCACAGGGTTCTCCGCGGCGGCCGGGTCGAGGTCCGTTTCGATGGCGATTCCCTTGGCGACGGCCTCTGATTCGACCATCTTCAGCGCGTGGCGGATCACTGTGGACAGAGGGGTCGGGACGCGGTTCATCTCCAGGGGCCGCGCGAATTCGAGAAGCTGCGTAATGACCCGGTTCAGACGGTCCACCTCGTGGATCATCACCTCGGCCGTCTCGCGGTCCTGGGGATTGCCCCGGTAGCGGTCCCGGAACCAGGTGGCGAATCCCTTGATCGAGCTGAGGGGATTCCGGATCTCATGGGCAACGCCGGCGGCGAGGTTGCCCAGCGAGGCCAGGCGGCGGCTGCGCGCGATTTCCTCCTCGAGGCGCCGGACCTCCGTCATGTCCCTGAAGAGAACGACGCGGCCGGCGGAGTCGCCGTTCTCCTCCTGAAGCGTCGTGGCGATCACCTCCAGGGGGATCGTCCGGCCCTCGGCCACGGTGCAGCGGATTTCACGCCCCATGAGCTTCTGCCCGCCGGCCGTCGAACCGAGAAGCTCCCGGCATCCCGTCGGAAGCATCTCGTCCGCCGGCTTTCCGAGGAATTTCCCGGCGGAGATTCCGAGGATCGTCTCCGCCGTCCGGTTGACGGCGCTGAGATGGCCCGTGTTGTCGGTGGCGATCAGGCCGATCGGCATGTTCTCGACCAGGTTGTCGGAAAAGGCCTTGATCCTGGAGAGGGAGGTCTGCGCAGAGCGGTAGCCGTAGGCGAGGAGGAGCGAAACGGTCCCGGCGCAGCCGATGAGCAGAAAAAGAACGGCCATCCAGATCGTGTGGCGGATGTCCTCATCGTGGGCGTCCGCGATCGGCCCCATGTTCAGGCCGACGAAAATGATCAGACCGCCCGCACCGGATTCCGGCGACACCGGGAGATCCTGCGGCTGTTCCAATGATCCGCGACGCGATGAAGAGCCGGGGGAGGGCGCCTCCTGGGACGGTCTCTCTGCAAAGGGATCGCGGAACCGCGGAAGGGGGTCTCGCGTCGGGATAAAGCGGCGATAGACCTCGAAGGTGTCCGCCCCTTCGCTGTTCGGAGTCTGTCGCCAGGCCAGGCTTTCGGAGCCGGCGATCTTCTCCAGATCGAGATCCTGTCCATAGACCGCGCCGATCCTCAGGGGGTCGCTGTCGGCCAGAATCGTTCCCCGGCTGTCCGTCACGATCAGATAGTCGATATCCGGCTGCTCGGCCGTCTCCATGAGGAGCTTCTGGATCAGGAACCCCCCCCAGCGCATCCCGATCGCGGTGCGGGCGCCGGCCTCGAAGGAGCGGATCAGGGCCGCCCCCTTCTCCACGAGAAGACGGGTGGTCTGTTCCTCCTGGCGGTTGATGTTCTCCACGGTCATGAAGATGAAGAGCGGGACGAGGATCACGACCGCGCCGATGATCAGCCAGGGCGGGATCACCATCCACAGGCCTTTTTTTGCATATCGTCCCTGGTTCATGACCATCCTCTGCATTCGCGACTGGATATTTGTTAGACAATTGGATACCACGATCGGATACTTATGATCCACATTTTTCTTTGCCCTGACGAAAAGGACGGTTCCCGTCCCGGCATGGAAAGCAAATAGACGAATAATAATATAATGTTACATTTTATATTCTGTCTTGGCACGGCCGTTGCGATGAAGAAAGGCCAAAGGGATCCGCCGACCACAGGCTGTTCCCGATGTTCAATGGATCGAAAGGGGTTTTAGAAGAAAAGGCGATGCGACAAGTCATTCTCACAGTCATGGCCGTGATGTTGACGGCGGCGGGAGCAACCACGGTATGGGCCTTCGGATTTGGACGAGGCCCGGGATACGGACCGTGCCCCCAGGGCGCTTTCCAGGGACCCGTTGGTATCGAATTGACTGAGGAACAGGCGGACAAGATCAGGCAACTGCAGCGGAGCCACTGGCAGGAAATGAAGGATCTTCAGCAACAGACGTTCGCCAAACGGGATGAGCTGCGGAAACTCTGGCTGGAGCCGGAACCGGATGAGGAAAAGATCGCGGAGGCCCAGAAGGAGATGTGGGTTCTACGGGACCAGATCGATGACAAGACCAGGACCTTCAATCTGGAGGTTTCGAAGATTCTTACGCCGGAGCAAATGGAAAAGGCCAAATTGCTCGGCAAGCGCCGGGTCCTTATGCCGGGCGGTTCAGCCAAGCTGAGGTTTGGGTGGAAGCAAAAGAGCGATCCCGTCCCTCCGTTCGGTTTCGGGGAGACGGGAAGGGCGGTATGCTTCGGATGCCCGTGAAGGCGACCCTGCATAACGCATGACATCAAAAGGGAGATCATCCACAAGGTTCAGGCGCCCTCCTCCTCGCCTATAAGGATGATCTCCCTTCCCTGCATTTTGGGCAACACAACCCCCCTTCCGGCCATTCAAACACCACCCCTCTGAAATGGCACTTGATAAAAAATGAAATCATCGGTACTGTCTCGAACGTCTGGATAAGGTATTTGCCCCATCACGCTGCAGGATGACCGATGTCCATGCACGGCCCGAATCAACATCGAAAAGAACATCGAACGGAAAATCAGGGAGACTTCCGCTGCATCCCCATGGGGGACAGACCCGGCAGGGGCCGATGGCGTTGCCCGCTCGCGTCCGGTGCGGCGGTCCCTTTCTCCTGAACAACCGGATGGGCGGCCGAATCCGCCGGGAGGATCGAGATGGAGCCATTGCGACAGCGGACGATATCCACGGATGTTCTCGTCATCGGGGCCGGAGGCGCGGGGATCCGGGCCGCCATCGAGGCCCGCAACCGGGGTGCCCAGGTGCTCGTCGTGTCCAAGGGGGATTATCCCGACGGCTGCATCACGGCCATCGCCATGGGCGCCATTGCCGCGGCCGTCGACCAGAGGGACAGCCGCGACGCCCATTACACAGACACCCTCAAGGGCGGCCATGACCTCAACCACCCCAAACTCGTCCGTCTGCTCGCCGATATGGGGCCGGAGCGGGCCCTGGACGTCGAACGGTACGGCAGCGCGTTCGACAAGACGGACGGCAGATTCGATCTGTTCGCCTACCCCGGAAACGCCATTCCCCGCGCGATGCTCGCCGGGGACCGGTACAAAGGCGGTTTCTTCAAGGGGCTCGTCCGCGAAGCCGCGCGGGTCGGCATCGAGGTGCTCCAACACGTGATGGTCATCGACCTCCTGAGGGAGGGAGATGCGGTCTGCGGCGCCGCCGCCCTGGAAATCGACACCGAAACCCTGCTGATCCTCAAGGCAAAGGCCGTGATCGTCGCGACCGGCGGGGCAGGGTCCCTCTTTTCCCTGACGACCAACCTGTCCGGCATCACGGGCGACGGAAGCGCCCTGGCGTACGGGGCGGGGGCATGCCTGTCCGACATGGAGTTCGTCCAGACCAGGGCCTGCATGATCTATCCCGAGGCCATGCGGGGAACCGCCCCCCCGGCCGACGGCGGCGTCACGATCGGCGGCCGGTTCTACAACGGGCTTTGCGAACGCTACATGAAGAAATACCATCCCGACAAGGCCGAACAGGTGACCCGCGCCGAGGTGGCCCGCTGCACCCAGAAGGAAATCCTGGAGGGAAGGGCCTCCCCCCACGGCGGGGTTTACGGGGACTTCTCGGGCGTTCCCCGGGAGCAGCTCATGAAGTTCAAGGCATTCATGCAGGCCTGCGCCGCCTTGGCGTTCGATCCTTCCTGGCAGCCCTATGAATGGGCGCCGGGGGCCCACTATTTCATGGGCGGCATCGTCATCAACGAACGCTGCGAGACCGGGGTCCCCGGACTCTATGCCGCGGGCGAGGCCCAGTCCGGGACCATGGGCGCCAACCGCCTGCCCGGAAACGCGCTCACGGAAACGCAGGTTTTCGGCGCGATTGCCGGGGCGGAGGCGGCGAAAAGGGCCCTGGCCGCCAACGCGGCCTGGCCGGCGCCCGAGACCGCCGCCTCGAGGGCCTCCGAACAGGCGGCCGCCCTCTGGAATCGGCAGGACGGGGTCGATTACCGGGAGGTGAGAAAAGAGATCACGGCCTTGATGAGCCTCTACGCCGGCGTGATCCGCCACGAGGAGGGGCTGCGCAAGGCCCTCTCAGCGATGGACGCGATCGGGCGGGATAAGATCGGCCGTCTCTGCATTGCGGAAAACCGATCCTTCGGCGAGCTGGCAAGGCTCTGGGAGACGCGAAACATCCATGCGGTGGGGCAGCTGATCCTGCAGGCGGCGCTGCTCCGCCAGGAGAGCCGCGGCGCCCATAACCGGGAAGACTATCCGGAGACGAGCGACGCATGGCGGAAAAACATCGTTTTCCGGCTCAAGGCCGGGAAGACCGATATTTCGATCCTGGAGCCGGCGTCTTTCTGAGCCGGCATATCCGATCATTCACGGGAGGTGTTGCGCATGGCCAGAGAATTAGAGGGGGTCCGGGTGATCGAATTGGGGGGCGCGGTGGCCGCTCCCATTGTCGGGATGCTGATGGGCAGCTGGGGCGCCGAGGTGATCCACGTGGAGCCCCCCGGGAAGGGCGACAACTGGCGCGCCGCCCTGAAGCAGGGGATGTCCGGATTCGCCAAGCCCCATCCGGTCAATTATTACTGGGAGCATACGGATCGCAACAAGAAGAGCCTCACCTTGAATCTGGGATCCGCCGAAGGCCAGGAGATCCTGCACAAGCTCGCGGCAACCGCCGATGTCTTCCTGAACAACCTGCGGCCCTACGAGATGGAGAAGTTCCGCCTGACCTATGCGATCCTATCCCAGATCAATCCGAGGCTCATCTACGCCAATGTCACGGGCTACGGACAGCGCGGTCCCGAGAAGAACACGGGCGGCTACGATACGGTGGCGTTCTGGGCCCGCAGCGGCGTCATGGATCTCATGCATGATGCGGGCATCGCCCCCAACATTTCACGGCCCGGCTACGGCGACAGCATCACCGCCCTGAGCCTGCTGGCCGGGATCATGGCCGCCCTGTACATCCGGGAGAAGACCGGGGTGGCCCAGGAGATCGAAATCTCGCTGTACAACACGGCGACCTGGGTGCTGGGGTATGACGTCACCGGCGCCCTGATTACCGGCGAGGACGCCCTGCGGCCCCAGCGGAAATCCATGGGAAACCCGATCCGGAACGTCTATGAGACGAAGGACCATCGCTGGATCATGCTCGGGATGACCAATGCCCAGCACTATTGGCCGGGGTTCTGCGCGGCGATCGAACGGCCGGAACTGGAGAACGAATCCGACTTCGCCACGTATGACGCGCGGTTCAAGAACGCGGAGAAACTGGTTTCCATCATCGACGGGGTGTTCCGGAGCCGGACCTACGACGAATGGATCAAGATCTTGAGCCAGACCAAGATCGTCTGGTCCCCCGTGACGTCGCCCCTGGAGGTCACGCGGGATCCGCAGGCCGTTGCCAACGAATTCTTCATGGATTGGGACCACCCGGACTACGGCCCGATCAGGGTGCTCAACAATCCGATCAAACTGTCGCAGACCAAGGCGGAGATCACGATGCCCGGTCCCAAGCTGGGGGAACACACCGATGAGATTCTGAAGGGTCTGGGGTATGAGGAGGGCCAGATCCAGGCCATGAAGGCGGCGGGGACCGTCTAGCCGGGATAAACCGGGGACATGTTCCCGAAGCCCGTAGGGATCGGAACGTGTCCCCGGTTTATATTACTCCTTCGGGGCCTCTTCGCCCTTTTCTTCCTTCTTCTTTTTTTGCTTCTTGGCCTTGGCCTCCGGCGGCGGCTCCGGAGCGGCCTTCTTGGCCTTCGGGGCCTCTTCCTTGGGCTTCGCCAGGCGTTCCGCCTTGATCGCGGCGAGTTCCGCCGTCCGCTTCTCGTAAGCGTCGATGGCCTTCAGCCTCACATCCGCCGCCTTGAGATCCGCCTTCAGTTGTTTGACGCGGATATCCCGCGCGATGGTCTTGTCGTCCTGTCCCTGCCCGGCAAGAAGGGCCAGGCGCCTCTGAAGCTTCGCCTCGACGGCGGCCTTCTGTTTCAGCCTCGTTTCCCTGCTCTCGGATGCCATGGTCTTCTCCTTTTCGGTTGTTCCGTGATCGTCGGTTCGCCGCCCCGGCCCGAACAGGATCCGGAAACGGACAGGACTGTCTATCAGGATTCAAACGGAAAATCCAGTTCTTTCGATCTTTGTCCCGC
>CAZWTL010000061.1:0-14779 GCA_964637025.1 uncultured Syntrophaceae bacterium
GGACAAGTCAGGCGCGTTCGCCGGAATGTGCGGATCAACGGCAGCATGCCGCGGACACAGCGTCCTGCAATATGCTCTCAAGGATCTGGGCCGAAGTTTGAACGCACGGAGCGCACACCTGGTTCAGGAGGTTATTCTCTTTGAACCGCTTCCGCCCCCCGTCCGTCGTCAAGTCACAGCCATGCAGCAATTGACGGCAGATGAATGTGCCCTGCTTCCTGGCAAACCGGTCCATGAGTTCCGTCGTTTTCAGATAGGTCCGTTCCGTAGCCGCTCGATCGTCTTCGGCCCCTCTGCCATGCCGCATTCCCAAGACAAGAATCCCGGCTGTTACGGCGCCGCAAACTTCCCCTTTTCGTCCCATGCCTGCGCCGAAACCACAGGCGATTTTCAGGGCCGTTTCCACGGCCAGGTCACCTTCTTCCCGGAAGGCGTAAAGTATCGACTGCGCTCAGTTGTACCCGCTCAACAACATCTCAGTCGCAACCCTGGCTCTGTTCGACATCACGACCCCGCCTCTCCTGCAACCCAGGGAGATATTCAGTTGATGGATATCTCCGCATCACGACATCATGCATGTATTCAAATTATACCCTACGCGCCGATTCTTCTTTCGTCACGCCCCGGGCAGGCCATGGGGAATGGTAAACGGGGCCGTCATGGCAAACCTGAAATACCCGTTTGTCACATGACCCCCCTGTACCATCCGCCGTCGATCGGGATCGCGGCGCCGGTGATGTAGCCGCTCCGTTCGGAGGCGAGAAAGGCCACCAGGGCGGCGAACTCCTCCGGGGTTCCGAGACGCTTCATCGGGATGTCCGTCTCCCAGCGGCCGATGACCGACTCGGGCGTGGTCCCCTCTTTGGCCGCCGTGGCCTGCGCCAGATTCCGGACGCGGTCCGTCAGGGTATAGCCCGGACAGACGCTGTTGATGGTGACATTGAAGGGGGCCAGTTCATTGGAGAGGCTCTTGGCCAGGCCGATGACCCCCATCCTCACGGTGTTGGAGATGATCAGGCCGTCGATCGGCTGCTTGACCGAGATGGAGGTCATGTTGATGATCCTTCCCCAGCGCTTCGCCTTGAGGACCGGAACCACCTCCCGGGTCATCAGGATCGTCGACAGGAGGTTGAGGCGGAACCCCTTCTCCCAGAGGGTCTCGTCGATCTCGAGGAAATCCGCTCTCGGGGGGCCTCCCGCATTGTTCACGAGAATGTCCGCCGTTCCAAAATGGGCGATCGCGCTGCGGACAAAGGCCTTGGCCTGCTCGGGATCGCTCACGTCGACAGGAATGGCCAGAACCTCTCCCCCGGCCGTCCGCCGGATCTCCTCGGCCCCCTCCTTCAGATAGGGGTCGTCGAGGGCGCCGATGGCCACCGTCGCCCCCTCCCGCGACAGCTCCATGGCCACCGCCTTCCCCAGTCCCATGCTTCCGCCCGCAACCAACGCCACCTTCCCCTTCAGTCCCAGATCCATGATTTCCTCCCGAATCGTTGATGGTGCTGAAATGACCGTTTGTCTTATCAAATTGACCTTCCGGCGTCAACGGCCAGGATCGCCGGCTTCACCGGGAAACCGCTTCCGACCGGCCCATTCGGATGGATCCCCCGCGCATGGCGGCGGCCCGCGGGGAAGGGCGCGAGATCCAATTGACAGTCCGGCCATAATCTGATAGAGAACCACGGTTTTCGTTACTGTCGGTCCGCAACGGACTCAAAATCCACGTACGCCGAAGGAGGATTCCATGAAGAAGCTTCTGTTTCTCACCGTGTTCTTGTCGTTGTTCCTGAGTATCGGGGCTGTCCAGGCGGCAGGCGTCAAGATCGGCCTGATGGGCCCGATGACCGGTTCCTGGGCGAGTGAAGGGCAGGAGATGAAGCAGGTCCTGGAACTGCTGGCCGAAGAGGTGAACGCCAAAGGCGGCCTGCTGGGATCCAAGGTCGAGCTCTTCGTCGAGGATGATGCCGGCGATCCGAAGACCTCGGCGCTCGCGGCGCAGCGCCTGGCGACCCGCGGGATCCTCGCCGTGGTCGGCACCTATGGGTCCTCGATCACCGAGGCCTCGCAGAACATTTACGACGAGTCCAAGATCATTCAGATCGCGAACGGATCGACCGCCGTGCGGCTTTCGGAAAAGGGCCTCAAGTACTTCTTCCGGACCTGTCCGCGCGACGATGAGCAGGGGCGGGTCGGTGCCCAGACGATCAGCAAGATGAAGGTCAAGAACGTCGCCATCCTCCACGACAACACCACCTACGCCAAGGGGCTTGCCGAAGAGACCCGGGGGCTCCTGAAGGGGGCCAAGATCGTCTTTTTCGATGCCCTGACGCCCGGAGAACGCGATTACACCGCCATCCTGACGAAACTGAAGTCAGCCAAACCCGACGTGATCTTCTTCACCGGCTATTACCCGGAGGCGGGTCTTCTGCTGCGGCAGAAGAAGGAGATGAAATGGGACGTCCCGATGATCGGCGGCGATGCCACCAACAACCCCGATCTGGTGAAGATCGCCGGGGCCGAGGCGGCAAAGGGGTTCTATTTCCTGAGCGCGCCCCTTCCCATGGATCTTCCTTCCAAGCAGGCCAAGGAATTCCTGGCCTCCTTCAGCAAGAAGTACGGCCATCCCCCGAACTCCATCTATTCGGTCCTGGCCGGAGACGGCTTCCGGGCGATCGTCGCGGCCGTACAGGAGACGAAGTCGGCTGACGCGGCCAAGATCGCGGACTACCTGCATACCCGGTACAAGGAGCCCAATGCCCTGACGGGCGTGATCTCCTTCAATGCCAAGGGGGACCGGGTCGGGGAGGTCTACCGGGTCTACAAGGTCGACGAGCAGGGGAAATTCATTCTCCAGCGCTAAACCGTGGCTATCGATTTGCGGGTCCCGGCCGGAGGGGGGGCAAGACCCCCTTTCCGAACACCGGGACCCCAACATTTTTGAAGCGGAGCTTCTCCAGCCTGACTACACCGGTGGAACGGGGAGGGGGAGGCCGCTGAAGGTTGTGAGGGGATGGAGGTTTTTCTTCAACAATTGATCAACGGCCTGACCGTGGGGGGGATCTATGCCCTGATCGCCCTCGGTTACACGATGGTCTACGGCGTCCTGAAACTGATCAACTTCGCCCATGGCGATCTGTTCACCATCGGGGCCTATCTGGGGTTGACGCTGCTCACCTCGCTCTCCCTCGCGGATCGCGTCGGACCGGGGCTGGGGATTCTCATTCTCGTTCTGATGATCATGGGGCTTCTGGCGGTTGTCGGGGGCATCCTCGAAAGGATCGCCTACCGGCCCCTTCGCGAATCCCCCCGCCTTTCGGCGGTCGTTTCCGCCCTCGGGGCATCGATCTTCCTGCAGAACACCGTCATGCTGATCTACGGGGCCCGCTTTCAGGTCTACCCCCAGAATATCCTGCCGCAGGTCTCCATCAGCTTCATGGGACTCAACATCTCCATGGTGCGGATCATGGTTTTGTTCTTCTCGCTGATCCTCATGGCGGCCCTCTACCTGTTCATCCAGAAGACGAAGACCGGCACCGCCATCCGCGCGGCGGCCATCGATCAGGGGGCGGCGCGGCTCATGGGGATCGATGTGAATCAGGTGATCCTGCTGGTCTTCCTCATCGGGCCCGCCCTGGGAGGCACCGCAGGGTTGATGGTCGGGCTCCTGTACGGGCAGATCAATTTCACCATGGGATGGGTGTACGGCCTGAAGGCCTTCACCGCCGCCATCCTCGGCGGCATCGGCAACATCCCCGGGGCGATGCTGGGAGGACTGATATTGGGGGTGGTGGAGGCAATGGGCGCCGCCTACATCTCCATCGCCTGGAAGGACGCCATTGCCTTTTGCATCCTGATCCTGATCCTGATCGTGCGTCCGACGGGGCTTCTCGGAGAACGGGTGGCGGACAAGATATGACGATCGAGCCCAGATCCCTCATCATCGGCATCGCATCCGTCATCCTGGCGGCCCTCCCTCCCTTCCTCAACCCCTACTGGGTGGATGTCCTCAACAATGTCGGGCTTTACGCCCTCCTGGGACTGAGCCTGAACCTCATCGTCGGCCACACGGGACTCTTCAATCTGGGCCATGCGGCCTTTTTCGCGGTGGGGGCTTACACGGCGGCGATTTTGAACACCCGCTTCGGCATCCCCATCCTCTGGCTCCTGCCCGTCTGCGCGCTGGCCGCGGGCGTCTTCGCCGTACTGATCGCCCGGCCGATCGTCCACCTCCGCGGCGATTATCTGTGCATCGTCACGATCGGCGTCGGAGAAATCGTCCGGATTGCCCTGATCAACGATGTCTTTGGGCTGACCGGAGGCGCGAACGGGATATTCGGCATCTCCCGGCCCTCCCTCTTCGGATGGACGATCCGCCGGCCCCACGAGTTCTTCTACCTGATCTGGTTCGGCGTGGCCCTGACGTGCTGGCTCTTCCACATGCTGGAGTATTCGCGCTTCGGACGCGCCATCAACTACCTGAGGGAGGACGAGGTGGCGGCCCAAGGGAGCGGAATCGACACCTCCCACTACAAGACGGCGATATTCGGTCTGGGCGCCGCCTGGGCCGGAATGGCCGGCAACCTGTTCGCCGCGAAGATGACGATCATCTCTCCCGAATCGTTCACCTTCTGGGAGTCGGTCCTCATGTTCACGTTGGTCATCCTGGGCGGGGCGGGAAGCATCCCGGGCGTCGTGCTCGGGGCCCTGCTCATCATCGGGCTTCCCGAGGTCTTCCGGGAGTTTGCCGACGCGCGCATGCTCCTGTTCGGCGCGGCCATGGTCCTGATGATGATCTTCCGGCCCCAGGGCATCCTGCCGCAGCGGCCCCGCCGCATCCGGTTGCCCGGAAGCCGGCGGGCGGAGGGGAGTGCGTGAAGCTCCTGTCCATCCAGAATCTGACCAAGTCCTTCGGCGGCCTCGTGGCCGTCAACGACGTCTCCTTCGACGTCGAGCAGGGACGGATCGCCGGCCTGATCGGCCCCAACGGGGCCGGCAAGACCACCATCTTCAACCTGATCACGGGCAACTACCGACCGGACGCGGGGCACATCGAGTTCGGAGGCATGAGAATCGAGGGGATGCCGACCCACCGCATCGTCTCGCATGGAATCGGAAGGACCTTCCAGACGATCCGCCTTTTCCAGAACCTGACGACGGTGGAAAACGTGATGGCCGGCCGGCATTGCCGGATGTGTTCCGGCCTGATTTCCGGGATGCTGCGCCCCCCGTCCCAGCGCCGGGAGGAGAGTGAATCGCTCTCCCTCGTTCTCGAGAAGCTGAAGTTCGTCGGCCTGGGGGGCCAGGAGGAGCAACTCGCGAGAAACCTCTCCTACGGCAATCAGAGGCTTCTGGAGATCGCCCGCGCCCTGGCCACGGAGCCGAGGCTCCTCATCCTCGACGAACCGGCCGGAGGAATGAACGAGGGGGAGACGGCCCGTCTGGTCGAACTGATCCGGGAGATCCGGGGACAGGGGATCACGGTGCTGCTGATCGAACACGACATGTCGCTCGTCATGAAGGTCTGCGAACAGATCCTCGTGGTCGAGTACGGCTCCCGGATTGCCGAAGGCACGCCGGACGAAGTCCAGAGAGACCCGCGCGTGATCGAGGCCTATCTCGGAACCGGCGAGGACTAGAGATGCTGCTGGAAATTTCCGATCTGCACGTTCGATACGGGAACATCGAGGTGATCCACGGGATCGATCTGAAGGTGCATGAGGGCGAGATCGTAACGATCCTGGGGGCGAACGGCGCGGGGAAGTCGACCACGTTGATGGCGGTGAGCGGTCTGGTACGGGCCTCCGGAGGGACGATCCGCTTCGACGGCCATCCGATCCAGAACACCCCGGCCCACGGGGTGGTCAAGGCCGGCATCACGCAGGCGCCGGAAGGCAGATGGATCTTCGGTACCCTCACCGTCGAGGAAAACCTCGCCCTCGGGGCCTTCGTGTGCCGGAACGGAGGCCAGGTGGAAAAGACGCGGAAATGGATTTACGAGCTGTTTCCCATCCTTTTCGAACGGCGGCGGCAGCTCGCGGGAACCCTCAGCGGGGGCGAGCAGCAGATGCTCACGATCGGCCGCGCCCTCATGGCCAATCCGCGGATTCTCCTGCTCGACGAGCCGTCCCTCGGTTTGGCCCCGCTTCTGGTCAAGGCCATTTTTCAGACCATCCGGGAGATCAACCGTGCAGGCGTGACCGTCGTCCTCGTCGAACAGAACGCAAAAGCCGCCCTGAAATTGGCCAATCGAGGCTACGTCCTGGAGGTGGGGCGGATCGTCATTGAAGATTCGGCGCAAGCCCTGCTGGACAACCCGGAGGTCCAAAAGGCCTACCTGGCCGGAACAAGGGGGTAAGCGTTCATGGAAGATCCGCGAAGAGAAATCATGGAAACCCTGTTCGGCCGCGGGGCGTCGCTCGTCGGTTTTGCCGATCTGGGCGACGTTCCCGATGAGTCCAGGCTGGGCATGCCGCGCGGCATCTCCATCGCGGTGGCCCTGTCTCCGGGCGTCGTCTCCGGCATCGGCCGGGGACCGACAGCGGATTACGAGCGCGAGTACGCACGGGTCAATGCCCTTCTGGCCACGCTGGGCGAGATCGCTGGAGAGCTCCTCCGCCGCCGCGGGTGGCGGGTCTCGATCCCCTCGCCCACCACGGAAGCGTTTCCGCCGGACCTCAGAACGCCGCTGCCCCACAAAACCGTTGCCACGAGGGCCGGTCTGGGATGGATCGGGAAAAACGCGCTCCTGGTCACCCGCCCGTTCGGATCGGCGGTCCGGCTGACCTCGGTCCTCACGGACGCCCCGTTCACCGCAGACGGACCGATCGACCGTTCGAACTGCGGAACATGCCGGGCCTGTGTCGATGCCTGTCCGGGACATGCGCCCCAAGGGACGAACTGGGCCCTGGGGCTGGACCGGAACGCATTCTTTTCCGCCGGCGACTGTCTCAGAACCTGCGGCGAGGTGACCGCCAGGGCCGGCCTCGGAGTCCATACCATCTGCGGCATCTGCATTCCGGCCTGCCCCTGGACCCGTGCTTATCTCAGCCAAGACGCCTGAGGCCGCGTTCGGGACGGCGTCGATCAACGGGCGGCCCACTGCGCCCGGACGGCCGGCTGATCCGCAGGGATGGGGCCCGGCGGCACGGTTTCGAGGCCATGGCCCGGGGAAAAACCTGATTGACAACATCGGGATTTTGTTCTAAGGTCCATCGAAATTTGACCGCAGGGGTTTGATGAACATGAACGCGATGTCGAGAAGGGCGCCTCTGAATCCCACTCCGCTTTTTCGGGGCCTCCTGTTGTGCCTCGCCCTTCCCGGGACGGGCCCAGTCCCGCCGCCCGTCGCTTTCAGGAGACCGTAGTCCCGGAAAATCAGCGTTTCCTAAAGGCCATGGGTTCCAAAATCCATGGCCTTTTACTTCCGGGCGCATTGATTCGGGGAAAGCGTTATGCATGAAGTGATATGGCACGGCCGCGGCGGACAGGGCGTCGTCATCGCCGCGCAAATCCTGGCTGAATCGGCTTACCTTCAGGGGTTCAAGGGCGTCACCTCGGCGCCGACTTTCGGGCCGGAGCGCCGGGGCGCCCCGTTGACGGCCTCAACCCGGATCTCCGATACGCCGATCCGCACCTTTTCCCAAATCGTCCGGGCAGACATCGCCGTGGTCCTCGACCCCTCGCTCTTCGGCGCCGTCGACATCCTCGGATCGGTGAAGCCCGACGGCCTCATGCTCATCAACACCACCCAGAAGCCTGAGGAGGTGGAACTGGATGGGGATCTGCGCATCGCCACGCTGGACGCGGCGGCCATCGCCCTGAAATTTCATCTCGTCAAGGAGGGTGCGCCGATCGTCAACACGCCCATGCTCGGCGTCTTTGCAAAAGCCTCGGGACTCGTATCGCTGGAGTATCTGGAAAAGGGCCTGAAATGGAAGCTCAAAGGCACGACGGCGGCCACGAACATCGCAGCGCTCCGGACGGCTTACGAGGAAGCCCGCATCAAGAACATCGAATAGGAAGGCCCTCTATGGAAATCAGGGACGAAAACATTTCCGCCATGTGCAAACCGGCTGTCGGCGAGGCGGGAAAGACGGGCGACTGGCGGGACGCCACGCCGGTCATCGATCACGCGAAATGCATCCCATCGGTCAAGAATCGGCCGGCCTGCTACCTCTGCTGGCTCTACTGCCCGGAAGGGGTCGTGAAGGCCGGGATTCCGGTCCAGATCGACCTGGCCTACTGCAAAGGGTGCGGCATCTGCGCCGAGGAGTGTCCGGCAAAGGCCATCACGATGGTGATGCACGAGGAGGCGAAGAAATGAGCAACGTCCAGATCATGACCGGGAACTCGGCCGCGGCCTGGGGCGCAAGGCTCTGCAAGGTTCAGGTCATTTCCGCCTACCCCATCACCCCCCAGACCTCGGTGACCGAGACGATCGCCACCTGGGTCGAAGAGGGCACGCTCAAGGCGGAGTACGTCCGGGTGGAAAGCGAACATTCGGTCATGGCGGTCTGCATCGCGGCCTCCACCGTCGGGGCCCGGGTTTTCACCTCGACCTCTTCCCACGGCCTCCTGTATATGCACGAACAGCTCCACTGGGCCGCGGGTGCGCGCCTTCCCATCGTCATTTGTTGCGTCAACCGCGGCGTCGGTGCCCCCTGGTCGATCTTCAACGACCAGCAGGACTCCATTGCCCAGCGCGATACGGGGTGGATCCAGATCTATTGCCGGGACAACCAGGAGATCATCGACACCGTCATCCAGGCCTACCGGATCGCCGAACAGGTCTACTGCCCGGTCATGGTCTGCTACGACGGCTTCGTCCTCTCCCACACGATGATGCCCGTCGACATCCCCGACGCCGAACGGGTCTGCCGTTACCTCCCCCCGTACAAACCGCATACGATTCTCTGCCCGGAGGATCCCCGGAACATCAACCCGGTCATTTTCCCGTGGCAGCGTCGGGACGCGGAAGGGGTGCTCCGCGACGGCTACATGGAGATACGATGGAAGCTCCAGCACGCGCTGGAGGAATCGCGGGATGTCATCGTCCGGGCGTGCCGGGACTACGCGGAGCTCTTCGGCCGCGACCACGGCGGACTGCTGTGGACCTACAAAACGGAGGATGCGGAGGTTCTTCTCGCCGGGATGGGATCGATTGCGACCGAGGCCACGACAGCGGCCGACCTGCTCCGCGAAAGCGGCATCCGGGCCGGCGTCGTCGGGATTCGCACGTACCGCCCCTTCCCCCGGGAAGAGGTCCGCGAGGCCTTCCGGAACATCCCGGCAATCGTCGTCTTTGAAAAGAACATCAGCTACGGCTTCCAAGGGGCGCTGGCCGGCGACATCAAGGCCGCCCTTTACGGAACCGGCATCCAGCCGCCGATCCACAACTTCATCGCCGGACTCGGCGGCCGGGACGTCAAGGCCGTTGAACTGGCCGAGGCGGTCCGCTCCTCCATCGCCGCCATCGCCGCCGGGAAAACGGAGCAGCAGACGTGGCTCAACTGCGTGACGGAGTGAGAAACGGAGAGATCAAACATGCCGGACAAACTCTTTAAGATCAACATCGACGAATACATGATGCCGGGGAACCGGGCCTGCCAGGGATGCGGCCTCTCGCTGGCCTACCGCTATATCCTCAAGGCGCTCCGGGAGAACACGATCCTCACCCTGCCGGCAAGCTGCCTGACGGTCCTCCACGGCCTCTACCCCATCACCTCCGTCGGCATCCCCTGCCTGAACTGCACGTTCGCCAGCACCGCGGCATCGGCCTCGGGCATCGTGGCGGGGCTTGCGGCTCTGAACCGGAGCGACATCACGGTCGTCGCCGTAGCCGGCGACGGGGGAACCTACGACATCGGCATTCAGGCCCTTTCCGGCGCGGCCGAGCGCGGGACGGACTTCATCTACATCTGCTACGACAACGAGGGTTACATGAACACCGGGACCCAGAGATCCAGCGCCACGCCGATGGGGGCCCTGACCACGACAACCCCCGTGCTCACCAAGCGGCAGAACAAGAAGGACATGATGAAGATCATGGAGGGACACGACATCCCTTATCTGGCCACCTGCTCCCCCGCCTTCCCCACGGATCTCTACGAAAAGTTCGTCAAGGCCAAGCGGATCAAAGGGACCCGCTATGTCCAGATCGCAACCCCCTGCCCCCCGGGGTGGGTCTTCCCGCCCAGCGAAACGGTCAAGATCGGACGGCTTGCCGTGGAGACCGGGGCCGTGGTGCTCTACGAAATCGAAAACGGCAAGTTCCGCCTCACCGGCCGGAGCAGGACGATTGCGGAAAAGGGAACGCGCGCCCCGCTGATCAACTATGTGGAGAAGCAGGGACGTTTCCGCAAGATGAGCATGGAGCAACTGGGTCAGCTCCAGCGGTGGGTCGACGCCAAGTGGAACGAATACCTGAAGCGCGCCGAGGGATGATTTCAGGCCCGCCTGCCCGCTCATCCGTCGCGAACGACAGGCGCCCTTGATCCGGCATCAACCGGCCGATCTCTCCCCCTTGGAGGAGGGATCCGCCTTCCGCGCGGCTTTCCTGCAATCCGGGGCGTGCCGCCCCAATCCCCTCAGCGGTTCCGGTTCCGGAGCCACTTCTCCATTCCCACCACCAGATAGATCGCTGCGGAGATGAGGACGATGGAGATCCATTCCTCGACGCCGATGGGGGCGCTGTGGAAGATCCGGTTCATGACCGGCGCATAGGTGAAGAGAAGCTGCAGCGCGATCATGGCCGCGGGTCCCGCGATGACCCAGGGATTCGTGAACAGGCCGATCCTGAAGATCGACCGGGTGAAAGAGCGGCAGTTGAAGAGGTAGAACAGCTCGATCATGACGAACAGGTTGACGGCCACGGTCCGGGCCTCGGCCACGTCCGCGCCGTTGCTCTGCATCCGGAAGAACAGGCCGAACACGCCGACGAGCATCAGCAGGCTGACCAGGACGATCCGGCCGATAAGCTCGCCTGTCAGAATCGGGCTGCGGGGGTCCCGAGGCGGTCGAAGCATGATATCGGCCTCCTTCGGTTCAAAGGCCAGCATCAGCCCCAGAAGAACGGCGGTCGTCATGTTGATCCAGAGGATCTGAACGGGAAGAATGGGAAGCACAACCCCCGCGATGATCGAGGCCATGATGACAAGGCCCTCGCCTCCATTCGTCGGCAGCGTCCATACGATGAATTTCGTGAGGTTGTCGAAAACCCGGCGGCCCTCCTCAACCGCCTCTTCGATCGTGGCAAAATTGTCATCCGTGAGAATCATGTCGGAAGCCTCCTTGGCCACATCGGTTCCGGTCACCCCCATGGCAACGCCGATATCCGCCTGTTTGAGGGCAGGCGCATCGTTCACGCCGTCACCCGTCATGGCCACCACGTGTCCGTCGGCCTGAAGCGCCTCCACAAGGCGGAGCTTCTGTTCCGGAGCGACCCGGGCAAAAATCGAGGCGCGACCCGCGGCCTCGACCATTTCGGCGCCGGACAAACCGGAAAGCGCGCTTCCCGTGAGGGCCGGCCGCCCCCTGCCGTCCGACTTTTCCCGGTCGATCAGGCCGAGCTGCTCCGCGACGGCCGTTGCCGTGAGGACATGGTCGCCGGTGATCATCTTGACATCGATTCCCGCAGACCTGCAGGCGGCAACGGCCCTGATGGCTTCCGCACGGGGAGGGTCGATCATCCCCTGGAGGCCGAGAAAGGTCAGACCGGAATGGTCTTCAACGGACAGTTTCCGGCGGTCGGAAGGCACGATCTTGCGCGCAAAGGCCAGGACACGGAACCCCTCCCGGGCCATGTCTTCGGCGCTTTTCATCACCGCCTCCCTTCGGAGACTCCCTTCGGCCCCATCCCGCCCGATGGCCTCCGCACAATGCTCCAACACCCTTTCCACAGCCCCCTTGACATACAGGACGCCAGGCAGATCCAGACCTCGTGCGTGCAGGGTCGCCATGAACTGGCGCTCGGACTCAAACGGAACGACATCAATGCGCGGATGAGAAGCCTGTTCGCGGTTCTCTTCCAGACCCGCCTTGCGGGCGGCCACGATCAGGGCCCCCTCCGTCGGGTCTCCCTCAACGGCCCAGCGGCCTTCAGCCGCCGCCATCCGGGAATCGTTGCAGAGCATCCCTGCCCGCAGGCATTCCTCCAGGGCCGCATCAGGCGCGGCGTCTGACTGATCTTCCCGCACAATCCGCCCCTCAGGGGAATATCCGGTCCCTGTGACGAGGTATGCGTCATCCCCCGTCACAATCTTCTGAACCGTCATCTGGTTTTCCGTGAGGGTTCCCGTTTTGTCGGAGCAGATAACCGTCGTGCTCCCCAGGGTTTCCACGGCGGGAAGTCTGCGGATGATCGCCCGTGAACGGGCCATCCGTTTCACCCCGATGGCGAGGGTGATCGTCACTGCCGCCGGCAACCCTTCCGGGATGGCGCTCACGGCCAGTGCGACCGCGACCATGAACATGGCCACAGCGCTCTCTCCCCTGAGAACCCCCACAAGAAACAGGAGGCCCGCCAGGACCAGGATCACATAGAGCAGGGCGTGGCTGAACCGGGCGATCTTTTTCGTCAGAGGCGTCGACATGTCGGCGGCCTCCGAAATGAGTTCAGAAATTCGGCCCGTTTCGGTCTTGTCGCCGATGGCGACCACGATGCCCTGTCCCTGGCCGTAGGTGACGAGCGTGCCGGCATACGCCATGTTTCTGCGGTCCGCCAGAATGGTGTCCGGGGGCAGCGTCTCACGGACCTTGGCAACGGGCACGGATTCCCCGGTCAGGGCCGATTCGTCGATCTGAAGTTCTCTGGCGGAAAAAAGCCTGAGGTCCGCGGGAACCTTGTCGCCCGATTGAAGAAGAACGATGTCGCCCGGAACCAATTCATCGGATGAAACCTTTCGCTTTGCAGCGTCCCGGAGCACCGTCGCTTCGGTTCTCATCATCGATCTGAGCGACTCGATCGCCTTTTCCGCCCTGGATTCCTGCACGAAGCCGATGACCGCATTCACCAGGACAACGGCGAGAATGACGCTGGAATCGACCCATTCCTGCAGGACCGCCGTCACCAGGCCGGCGGCCAGAAGGATATAGACCAGGGGCTGATGAAACTGCATCAGAAATTGCTTGAGGGGGTTCTTCCTGATTCTCGTCGTCAACGCGTTGGGACCGAAACGCGCCTGCCGGTGCTTGACCTCGAAGGCATCGAGCCCCTTTGCCGTATCGCTTTCCAGATAGGTCGCCAGATCTTCAGCGGAACAATGGTGCCAGTGCTTGCAGAGAATCGATTCCATGTCATCCTCCCCTTCCGCCGCAATGGGAACCCATGCCGCGGGACATCTCCAGGATTTCCCGCGGCGCCGGATTGCC
This sequence comes from uncultured Syntrophaceae bacterium, assembly GCA_964637025.1. GTDB lineage: Bacteria > Desulfobacterota > Syntrophia > Syntrophales > UBA5619 > UBA5619. The sequence goes on from CAZWTL010000061.1 coordinate 13,369, forward strand.
GCTGGTCAGCGCGGACGGCATCGGACGTGATCCGCGGGCGTGCCCCCTCAGCGAACGCGGTCGCTGCGGCGCAGGGCATCGGCGATGAATGCGGCGTAACGCTCCGCGGCGCCCCGGTTGGCCGCCACGGCCCGGCGGCCCGCTTCGCCCTTCCCGCGCAGCAGATCCGGATCGTCGTGGAGCCTCCGGATGCCGTCAAAGAGCTCATCCCGGTTTCGGACGGAAACTCCGGCGCCCGCCTCTTCGAGGAGGGCCCTCTCCCCCTGGAAATCATCCATATGGGGTCCGTAGAAAACGGCCTTGCCCCACGCCGCCGGCTCGAGGATGTTCTGGCCTCCCTTCGGGACGAGACTCCCCCCGCAGAAGACGATCGTGGCCAGGCTGTAGACCTTGAAGAGCTCGCCGATCACATCAATCAGAACGACCCGCTCCGTTCCGCGATTCCGGCCCGCCCGAATCTCGGACATCCGGATGACGTCGTCGAATCCGGCGCGGCGGACCTGCTCCGCCACGGCATCGCCCCGCTCGACGTGCCGGGGGACCAGGATCAGCCGGAAGTCCGGCCGGCTATCGAGCAGCCGGCGGTATACCTCCAGAACGGCCGTTTCCTCGCCGTCGTGCGTGCTTCCTGCGACCAGAACCGGCTCCTCCCGCCTCATGTTCAGAACGCTGCGGATCTCCCCCTCCAGTTCCGGGGATACCCGCGCCGCAAGGCCGTCATACTTGGCGTTCCCGAGGACCTGGATCCTCCCGGGCGGCATCCCGCAGGCCGCGATCCTCTGGGCGTCGACCTCCGAGATCATAGCGGCGCCGTCGAGCGACGCGAGAATCTCCTTCCAAAAAAAGCGGGTCGCGCGGTAACGGCCAAACGATCGGGGAGAAATCCGGCCGTTGACCATGACGATCCGCGTGCCCCGATCCCGGCAGATCCGGATGAAATTGGGCCAGAGCTCCGTCTCCACGGGAACGAAGATATCCGGCCTGACCAGATCCTGGACCTTTCGGACGACCGAGGGGATGTCGAGGGGATAGTAGATGTGTCCTGTCGCGGCGGTCGCCAGTTTCCGCGCCATCTCCTGGCCTGTCTCGGTGCTCGTGGAAAGGACGATGCACGACGACGGAAAACGGGCGCGCAGCGCCGCCGCGATCGGGGCGGCCGCCGTCACCTCGCCCACGGAGACGGCGTGAAGCCAGATCCGGGGCTTCCCCTGCTGAGGGGGGACCATCTCCGGAGGAATGCGGCCGAGCTTGGGGCCGATGCTTGCGCGATACTTGCCCGTCAGAAGCATCTTCGCCCCGTAGTAGGGCGCAGCCGCGGCAGCAGCCAAGATCAACAAGCCGTTATAGAGACCTGACCGGAACAAGCCGTCCCCCATTCGATGCCGATGCGGCGCGCCGGAACGGGCCGGGG
>CAZWTL010000062.1:0-14204 GCA_964637025.1 uncultured Syntrophaceae bacterium
GGCGCCTCCTGGACTGCACTCGAAAATGGTATTCCGCGCGTCAAGGTTTCATCCCTGGCTATCGATCCGGAAAACAGTCTGACCGTCTACGCGGGAACCGGGCAGGGGGTCTTCAAGACGAACGACGGCGGCGCCTCCTGGACCGCACTCGACATGGGCATTCAATCTACCTATGGCCTATCCCTGGCCATTGATCCGACAAACAGCCGGACCGTCTATGCGGGAACCGGGCAGGGGGTCTTCAAGACGAACGACGGCGGCGCCTCCTGGACCGCGATCAGCACCGGCATCACGAATACAAATATTCTATCCCTGGCCATCGACCCGTCGGACAGCCGGACCGTTTATGCGGGAAATTTATCGGGCGGAATCTTCAGGACGACCAACGGCGGCGCCTCCTGGAAGGCGGTCAATTCCGGACTCACGAATACCCTGATCAGTGCCATCGCCGTTGATCCCGCAAACAGCGGGAGGGTCTATGCGGGAACCGGGGGAGGCGTCTTCAAGACGATGGAATGAATGACGTTTGCGGCATGACGCCGTGCGGACAGCGGGGAGAGTCTGAAATGAGATGGTGCACGATCTTTCTGATCCTCGGTCTCTTTTTTCTTTCCGCATCCGTCTTGCCGCGTCCGAGCGCCTTCGGCGAAGAGGCGGGGTTCTATTGCGAACAATCGGACGGCTCCAGATTTTACTATGACAGGGAAAGCATCCACCAGGCGTCCGGCAGAATCAGGGTGTGGAGCAGCGTCGTGTTGTCCGCCGTCGGCCGGGAATTTTTAAAGAGGAATATCGACACGAAGGGGATCGATCCGCGCAGGGTATCGACCTACAATGAAATCGACTGCGCGCAGAAAACCTTCCGTGTGCTCGGCGTCATCATCTGCGGGGAATCGGAGTGTTCCCTGAGAATGGTGGACGACCCCGGGAGGCTGTTCGTTCACAACACCTGCCCCGAAGAGTTGTTCCACATCGTTTGCCGGAAACGAAAATGATGTTCCCCTGCACGCGGGGAGAACGGGCCGCCGGGCTGATCCGGAAAACGGGCCGCCCTTCCGTGTCGCCGGCATGAGGGTTTTCTCTTGCCCGTATCCATACGGGCTACGGGGGCGGTCAATCGACCTGCTTCAGGGTGCCGTTGAAGCCGCAGGATGCCCCATGGTGGCCGCTGCAATTCCTTTCCCGGACCTCGGCGGTCTCTCCCACAAACCGGATGGAGATGGTGCATTCCTGGCCGTCCCTGTTTTGCACCAGCGTGAGCGTATCGCCGGATATCGAGCCGATGGCCTCGATGAAGCCGACGCACCCGGAAGCGTCGGACACCTGGAGCGAGACCTTGAATCCCCCCGGCGCAGGGTCGATGTCCATCTTCCCCTCTCCCTCCAGGGTGCCCACCCAGGTCCCGATGATCCCCTTGCCGGCAAAGGCCACGGACCCTTGCGATGGGGCAGGAGGCGCCGCCGCGGCCGCCTGACGCTTCTCGATGGCGCCGGTTGCGGACCCCGCGCCGCAGGCGCACGGCGAGGCGACAGCGGCCATGCACCCGAATATCCCGGCCATGATAGGGCTGATCCAGTCGATTCTGCGCATAACCCCTCCTTTTCGTGACAGGAATGAATGGACAAACACGGCCTGTGATCGTTTCCGGAGACGGAGACTCTCCGTTTGACAGGCCTGTGGGATCGGACTACACTTCCTCCATACCGTCACCGATTCTACCCATTCGAGACAAGAAAGGCAAATCCCATGCGATGGAGAGGCGAGAGGCAAAGCGACAACGTGGAAGACCGCAGGGGGGTGTCGATCTCCCGCGGCGTGAAGGCCGGCGGCATCGGCGGCCTGGGGCTGGTGGCGCTGGTGGTGGTTGGAATGTTTCTGGGTGTCGATCCCTCGATGCTGCTCCAGATCGCCCAGAACGTTCAATCTCCGACTGTAGTGACCACCGATTCGGGGGCGCGTACGGCTGCCGGCGATGATGGACGCGACTTCGTTGCGGTCGTGCTGGCGGAGACCGAAGACGTCTGGAAAGGCGCGTTTCAAAAGGCGGGAGGCGCGTATCAGGAGCCAAAGCTGGTCCTGTTTTCCGGGGCCGTGGAATCGGCATGCGGCATGGCGGATGCCGCCGTCGGACCCTTTTACTGTCCGGCCGACCAGAAGGTCTATCTCGATCTGGCGTTTTTCGATGAGCTCCACTCCCGGTTCGGCGCCTCCGGCGACTTCGCGCAGGCCTATGTGATTGCCCATGAAGTGGGCCACCACGTTCAGACCCTTCTGGGAATCACCGAGAAGGTGGCCAAGCTCCAGGGCCGTGCGGGCGCCGCAGACAGAAACAGGCTGTCCGTCATGGTCGAGTTGCAGGCGGATTGCCTGGCGGGGATGTGGGCGCATCATGCGCAGAGGAACCGCGACCTGTTGGAGGCCGGGGACATCGAGGAGGGGCTCAACGCCGCGAGCGCCGTGGGCGATGACCGCATCCAGAAAAGGACGCAGGGCTATGTCGTTCCCGACGGCTTCACCCACGGCAGTTCGGCACAGCGCGTCAACTGGTTCAAGCGGGGGTTCGAGCAGGGCCATTTCGAGGCGTGCAATACCTTCGAAGCCGACCGGCTTTAGGCGTCTCGATCGCAGGGATCGGGACCGGAAGACAACCGAGGAGGTGAGGGAAGATGGCTGGTGATGAAGGCAAGACATCGGGCGGCGGGGATCCATGGGACGCCAAACAGTACCACGAGGTGAAGAAGGGGGATACGCTTTGGAAAATCGCCGAGAAGTATTATGGGGACGGCAGTCTCTATAAGACGATCTTCGACGCCAATCGCGATATCCTCAAAAATCCCGACCTGATCAAGGTGGGGCAGAAACTGCATATTCCGTGAAGCCCGCCGAGGAGAGGCGATGCGGGATGCGAAGGGGCGGTGGCTGTCTGGCAGTAGGGATCATTCGCATGATGAAAGGAGAAGCCATGAGGAGAAGTGTATGGGCAATCGCGATCATGATTTTGTTGGCCATGACGATGACGGTGGCCTGCGGCAGCCGGGACAAGGAACCGGCGGAGCTCGCCATGAAGGCGGCGGGCGAGGCGATCGATGCGCTCAAGGCCGAGGCGGTGAAGATCGTGCCGGATCAGGTGGCCGCCCTGGAGTCCGCCCTGGGGGCCGCCAAGGACAAAATCGCCAAGAAGGAGTACAAGGCGGCCCTGGCCGAAGCGCAGGGGCTCGTCGGCAAGGCCAAGGAGGTTGCGGAGGCGGCAAAGGCCAAGAAGGATGAATGGACCGGAAAATGGACGGAGCTGAGCCAGGGGCTTCCCAAAATGGTCGAGGCGGTTCAGAGCCGGGTGGACATCCTGTCCAAGGCCAAGAAGCTGCCCGCGAACATGACCGCCGAGAAGTTGGCGGATGTGAAGTCCGGTCTGGCCGCCGTGAAGGAAGGCTGGGCCAAGGCGGAGGAAAGCTTCAAATCGGGCAAACTGGCGGATGCGCTTTCCGCCGCGAACGGGGCCAAGGAGGTCATCGTCAAGGCGATGGAAGCCCTGGGCATGCCCGTTCCCCCGGCCGCAAAATCATAAGGGAATCAACATGCCGATCGGGAAGGGGCGTTTCCCCGTTTTTTCGGGAAGACGCCCCTTCCCATCACGGATCCCGGCCGTTCAGGGCGCCTTCCATTCCATGATCGGCACCGAACTGATGCTGTTCTTCGGGCTTCCCGAGATGACCCGGTCGCTGTAGGTTACATAGACCAGAACATTGCGCCGGCGATCGAAAAAGCGCACCACCTGGAGCGACTTGAAAATCAGGCTGCGCTTTTCGTCGAAGACGCGCTCGCCGTCCTTGAACTCGGCCAGGAACCGGATCGGTCCGATCTGGCGGCAGGAAATGCTGGCGTCGCTCGTGTCCTCCGCCACGCCGAAGGCGCCTTTGACGCCCCCCGTCTGCGCCCGGGAGATGTGGCAGGCCACGCCCTGAACCTTGGGATCGTCGAAGCCGTCCACCACGATCTTGTCGTTGGGGCCGAGCCACCGGAACTGGGTGCTTACCGAGCCGGTCGTCCCGCGCTCCGGGCGGCTGAGGAGCCACCATGCAAGAATCAGGATGAGCATCAGGACCCCCGTTGCGGCAATCCAAACGATTTTTTTCATGGCATTTCCCCTTCCTCTATCCTACCGGGACGATTCCACGTACTGCACGATCTTCTCGCCGAGGGTGCGGACGACATGTTCGAACTTCTCCTCGTCCCGGTCGAGCAGGGTCATGCGGAACCCGGGCAGGTCGGTGAAGAAGGAGGTCAGCGGAATCACGCAGATCCCCGTGGCCCCCAGCAGGTAGTAGACAAACCGTTTGTCGAATTCGGCCGTCTCGGCGACCAGCCCTTCGATGTAGGCCCGGACGTTTTCCTGGGCGATCGGAAGGGACTGGCGGATATTGAGGACCGCCTCATTGAAGACGATCGTCATGTAGAAGGCGCCGCAGGTCCGGTTGACCATCACGTAGGGGAGGTCCTTGAGGATCCTGTAGGCGATGTTGGACAGTTTCTCGTAATGGCGGAGGCGTTCGGCCAGATAGGGCTCGTACTGCGGATGCTCCATGATCCGTGGAATCGCCATCTGCGGCAGCGTGGTGGAGCAAACCTCGGACATCTTCTGGGTCAGGATCGCATCGATGTAGCGGGCAAACGTCTGATCCTTGTCGGCGTTGTAAACCTCCATCCACCCGCAGCGGGAGCCGGGCCAGGGGAATTCCTTGGAGATTCCCTTCATGCTGATTCCCGGGACGTCGCCGATGATGTCGGAGAGCGGAACCGTATTCTTCCCGTTGAAGACGATGTTGTGGTAGGTTTCGTCGAAAATCAGGAAGAGGTCGTGGCGGCGGGCGATATCGACGATGCGCGTGAGGGTCTCCACCGGATAAACGTAACCCGTGGGGTTGTCCGGATTGATCACGAGGATGCCGACGATCGCCTTGTGGCTCTTCACCTTCCGCTCCAATTCGTTGATGTCCGGCGACCAGTCGCAATAGGGGTTCATCCGGTAGGTGTTGGGCGGAAACGAGGCATGGTGGATCTCGGCCAGCAGATGGGTGGAGTAGGTCGGTTCCGGCATGATGATGCGCACATCGAGGCGGATCGCGCTGTAGGCGCGGGCGATGGCGTCCCCAAGGCCGTTGAAGAAGATGATGTCATCGAGCGTGATCTGCGCCTTTCCCCTCCGGTTGACTTTTTCCGCGAGGAATTCCCGGGTCGCGTCCATGCCTCGCGTCGGGGAATACCCATAGACGCGGTCTTCACGCAGCAGATCGGCGAGTACCTCCCGCATCCATTCCGGCACCTTCTCCCCCTTGTTGATGGGATCGCCGATGTTTTCCCAGATCACCTCCACGCCGGCCTGCTTCAGCCGGTTGGCAACATTGACGATGTTGCGGATCTCGTAAACGAGCCCACTGCCGCTCTTGGCGATGTCGAATCTCATCTTGACCTCACATGACTTTCAGTAATGGATAATATGTTTTGTTGTCCTCATAATCCTTCGGACAACCGTTGTCCAGTCTTTTCATCCCGGACAGCGATCAAAAAAACGCCATGGGCCGAACCCGGCAAAAAAAACCGGCCGAACAGGGATGTTCGGCCGGTTTTCCTTTGACGACTCCAGCGCTTCCTACTTGGTCGCCGGTGCTGCCGGAGCCGGTTCAGCCGGTGCCGGGGCCGGGGCCGGTTCAGCCGGAGCTGGTGCCGGTGCCGGGGCCGCAGTCTCGGCCGGTTTCTGCTCTTCCGCTTTTTTACAACCCACAACAGCAAATGATAACGCCGCGACGAAAAGCAGGGAGATAATAACTGCAAATACCTTCTTCATTTGGGCACCTCCTTTCTGTAACGCTCTGAAATGAGGGGTTTCCCTCAAGTGCGGCGCTAATTAGATCACATTTTTTTACTTGTCAAGATAATTTCGTCATTATATGGAAGCCGTGAATCTTGGCGTCCGTGCGCCGGAAAGCGCAGCGGGCGCGGAATCGGCCGTCCGGAAGGCGGCAGCGGTCAGGGGAAAAGGGAATGATCCGCGTGGTGGATGAAATGCCGAACAGTGAGGAGATGGCCTCAGCCGGCCTGACGGAGAGGGATTTCACCGTCGACCGCGAAACCTACCGCCATTTTGCCGAGCAGTGCCGCCGGGAATATTTTGATTTCCGGAAGAGGTTCTACGGAGGGGACGACGCCGGCGGGACGGCGACGCCGGTCGGAACCGGCGCGCTCTTCACCGGGTTGGACCAGGCCTGCGTCGAGGCCTTCGACCGGAGCCGCCCCCCCTACTGTTACCGCCAGGGGCTCATCTTCCGTTACCGGATCGATCCGGCGGGCACTGAGGAGAGACCGATCCTGCTCGAACGGGCCGAAACCAGCGAGGTATCCGGAAGTTTCGCCGGCATTCCGCTCGAGTCGGAGCATCGGGGACTGCTGGTCCGCTTTTCCCTCTGGCTGGCGGGAAGGCTCGGGAAGCGGAAAGGGCGGGAAGATGAGTGAAAGAGCGGTCCCGCAGCAGCGGATCCGCGCGGCCGTCTGCACTCGGAGCAAAGGCCTGCCGGCCATGAAAAGGGGAGGCCGGTGAACCGGGAGACCTATGCAGCATCGACTTCAAGATAGTGCGGGACCGGCCTCGCTGCGCGGCATGGTGTACGCCTCCCTCTTCGGGGCGCTGACCGCCGTGGGCGCCTTCATCATCGTCCCGATTCCGCCGGTGCCGATCACACTCCAGACCCTTTTTCTCGGGTTGGCCGGCGCCCTGTTGGGAGCCCGTCTGGGGGCGCTCAGCCAGGTCGTCTATCTGTTGCTCGGGATCATCGGCCTTCCCGTCTTTGCCGGCGGAAAGGCGGGTCTTGGGGTCCTTTTCGGACCGACGGGGGGGTATCTGATCGGATTTGTCGCCGCTGCCTATGTCATCGGCAGGATCGCCGCGCTGAGGAGATCCCCGGGCTTTGCCTGGATCTGCCTGTCGCTTGCCGCCGGGGAGGCAGTACTCCTTACGCTCGGGTCGCTCCAACTCTCCCTGGTCGGCCGTCTCGATCCGTTGAAGGCGCTGGCGGTCGGCGTCCTCCCCTTTCTTCCGGGGGACGGGATCAAAATCGTCCTGGCGGCGGTGATCGCGCTCAGACTCCGGAGACATCTCGGCGGAAACCTCCCATGATTCGTGTCGAAAATCTGCATTACCGCTACGACGCCGCGGTGCCGGACTGCCTCTGCGGGATCACCCTGGAGATCGAAGACGGCGCGAACACGGCCCTGATCGGGCCGAACGGGTGCGGAAAGACCACGCTCATCAAGCATCTGAACGCGCTCCTTGTACCCCGGGCCGGCAAGGTGTGCGTGGACGGAATGGCGACGACCGACCCGGCCTCCGTGCGGGAGATCCGCCGGAGGGTGGGGATGGTTTTCCAGAATCCGGACAGCCAGATCGTGGGGATGACGGTGGAGGAGGACGTCGCCTTTGGACCGGGCAATCTGAACCTTCCTTCCGCCGAGATTCGGCGCCGCGTCGACGAATCCCTGGCGATGGTCGGGATGACGGGCTTCGAGAAGCGGGAGCCCCACACCCTGTCGGGCGGAGAAAAGCGGCTTCTTTCCATCGCCGGCGTGCTGGCCATGAACCCGTGCTACATCGCCTTCGATGAGCCGACCGCCTATCTCGATCCGGCGGCCAAGCAGCGCGTGCTGGAAATCGTGCAACGGCTCAACCGGGCGGGGATAGCGATCATCCACATCGCGCACGACATGCGGGACATTGCGGGGTCGGACCGGGTCGTGGTCATGGACCGGGGGTGCGTGCGGCTGTCGGGGACCCCTGCGGAGGTTTTCGAAAAGAGGGGCCTGCTGGCCGACATCGGGCTCGATGGCCTTCCGGGAAGGTGGGGGACGTGATCCGTCTGGGGCAGTACCTGCCGGGCGACACGGTGATCCACCGCCTCGATCCGCGGGTGAAGATCCTCTTCGTCGTAGCGCTCAGCGCCCTCATCTTTGCGGCGACCCGAACGGAAATCCTGCTCATCAGCCTTTTTCTCGTTTCGGCCGCGGCCGCTGCGCACGTCACGACCGCTCGGATCCTGGCGGCGCTCCGGCCCGTGGCGCTTTTCATGGCGGTCATCTTTCTGGTCCACCTCCTGTTCACCGAGGGGCGGCCCGTCCTGTCGCTCGCTCCGCTGCCGGTCGCGGTCACGCGGGAGGGCTTGGTCCGCGGGACCTACGTGACCTGGCAGTTTGCCGGCCTCGTGCTGAGCGCCGCCCTCCTCACGATGACGACGCCCCCCTCGGACCTGGTCGCGGGGATCGAGCGGCTTCTCCGCCCGCTTGCCAGGGTGGGGGTTCCGACACAGGACCTCGCCGTGATGATCTCGATGGCCCTGCGTTTCATGCCGATGATGCTGGAGGAGTACGAACGGATCCGAATGGCGCAGACAGCGCGGGGCGCCGATTTCACGGCGGGAAGCCTTGCGGCGCGTACGCGCTCGCTCGCGGCCCTCGCGGTTCCGCTCCTCATGTCCGCCTTTCGCCGGGCGGATGAACTCGCCGTCGCGATGGAGGCGCGGGGATACCGTCGCGGTCCCAGAACCACGCTGCGGGAGCTCGCCTTTGCCCGTTGCGATTGGGGTGCCTTTGCCGTCATGGGTGCGCTTCTTTTCCTCTATGCCGCATCCAGGATGGCAATCCGCTGAAAAATCTGATAAAGACCTGCCAATGCGAAGTACAAGGGATATTCATCCTGTCGGAATCTCCGCGGCCAGAACCTGGACCCTGGTCGATACGCCCGCGAAGCTGGCGAAGGCCGCAAAAACGATCCGGTCGGCGCCGGTCATCGCCCTGGATACCGAATATGATTCCTTCCGCTACTTCCGGGACAAGCTCTGCCTCATCCAGGTGCAGACCGGGCGCAAGACCTGGCTGATCGATCCGCTGGCGGAAGCGCTCGATCTCTCTTTTCTCGGCGATGTCCTGATCGACCCCGGGGTGCTCAAGATCTTCCATGCCGGCGACAACGACATCCGCATCCTGAAACGGGATTACGCCTTTGCCTTCCGGAACATCTTCGACACGCACCGCGCCGCTTCGCTGCTGGGTTTTCAGCAGCTTGCCCTTGCCAGGCTTCTGGAGATTCATCTCGGGGTCAGGCTGGAGAAAAAGATGCAGCGCTCACGGTGGGATCTCCGTCCTCTGTCGGAGGAACAGCTCGATTACGCCGCCCTCGACACGGCCCATCTGCCCGACCTTTATCGGAAGCTCGATATGGAACTGGATGAAAAGGGGATGGCCAAAGAGGCCAGGCGACTCTTTGACGGGTTGACCGAGGCCGTCTGGCAGCCGAAAATCCTGGACCGTCTGGGTCACCGCAAACTTCCCGGGTATGGGGATCTGAACCCCGAACAGAGGGAGCGTCTGCGGCTTCTTTACCATTGGCGCTTCGAAAAGGCGCGCGAGATGAACCGCGCCTGCTTCATGCTGCTGTCCGATGCGCAGTTGGTCGCGCTCGCCTGCCTGAAGAACCCATCCCTTCAGGATCTGACGGGACCTGGTCTCCTCTCCCCTGAAAACGCGCTCCGCTTCGGTCCGAATGTCATCGAGCTCCTCCGGCGAGTCTGAAAAGGGATGCCGGCCCCCGGTCCGATGGGGAAAGTCCACATCCCGTCCCGAAGCGTTCAGCCGTTCAGTATGCCCCTTCAAGGGGCGAAGCCCCCTGTCGTGGCTCCGGGATCATGTTGGAGACGGTTTTCAGCAGGCGGGTTCTGCGACTGCCTGTCGAGTTCGTTTCGGACGACGATGCCGATTTTCTCCATCAGATAGGGTTTCCTGATATAGTGGCCTGCCCCGAGCTTCTGAACCTCCCTGACCCGATCCGTTTCGGAGAAACCGCTGGCGACAACGGCCTTCTGGCCGGGACGGATTTTGATCGCCTCCCTGTAGGTGTCGAGACCGTCCATCCCTTTTCCCAGAATCATATCCAGGATGAGGAGATCCACGCGATGGCCCCGAAGATAGTCCAGGGCCTCCTCTCCGCTGGACACGGCCGCGACGCTGTAGCCGAGATCCCTCAACATGGCCGAAGCGGCTTCCCTCTGCAGTTCGACGTCGTCGACGATGAGGATGGATTCGCCGCGGCCCGCATAGAGGGACCGGGGTAGCGACCCGGGCCGTACGATCTCCTCTCCGTTTCCGGACGGGAAAAAGAGTTCAAAGGTCGTCCTCTCCTCCGGCTTGCTCTGAACACGGATATGCCCCCGGTGGTCCTGGACCGTTCCCCAGACAACGGAGAGCCCGAGCCCGGAACCGCTTCTGCCGAGGACCTTTTTCGAAAAAAAGGGATCAAAGATTCTCCGGATATCTTCAGGGGCAATTCCCTTGCCGGTATCGGAGACGGTCAGCTTCACGTATTCCCCTTCCGGAATCCCGTCGCCCGTTGCAGCACCGGTCATGTGGCAGGTCTCGGTGCAAAGCGAAAACGTGCCCTTCGACGGCATGGCCTCATGGGCGTTGATTGCCAGATTCATGAGGGCCTGAAACAAATGCACGGCGGACCCCTGCATGTTGGGGAGGGATGGCTCCAGCCGCACATCATCCGATACTTCCGGATGGTCGGATTTGAGCTTCCGGTGGAGCGGGCTCGCGAGGTATTCGTTCACGATCTCGTTGAGATTCACCGTCTCCATGACCTCCATCCCTCTGCGCGACAACGCCAGCAGATCCTGAACCACGCCCGCCGCCTGCTCGCCCGACTTCTTGATGGTCATGATGGGGGTTCGCAGGACGCTGTCCTGCGGCAAGTGCGCCAGCAGAAGGTCGGGGTAGCTGACGAGGCCGGTGAGGATGTTGTTCAGGTCGTGGGCCACGCCGCCGGCCAGCAGGCCGATGGCCTCCATCTTCTGGGCCTGCAGAAGCCGTTCGCTGAGATTCTGCTGTTCTTCCTCCGCGTTCTTGCGTCTTTCAATCTCGTCCTGCAGATTCCGCACCAGCTTCCGAAGCGCCTGGTTTCGGTTTTGCAGCTGAAGGTCGAGCCTTTGGCTGCGGGTCGTGCTCCACAGGGCCATCAGGGCGAGGGCCCCGCAGAAGATGGTCGCCAGCGTCATGACAATGAAGAGGAACCGGCTCTGCCGGGCCGCATCGGTGGCCTGGAGGATTTCGGGCAGGGGGGTGGACATCCCGATCGCCCAGGTGTGGGGCCCGAGGCGGAACGGGGTCCAGGATGCGATTTCCTTCCCTTTCTCGGGGAGCCAGACGTACCAACCCACCCCCTCCTGCGCCGTCGTGACGCTCTCGGTCATCTCCTCGTAGTGGCTTGCCCCCTTGCGCCCCTGCAGGGAGAAGATCTGTGCCATGCTCTTTCCGCGGTATTCGTCGGGAAAATCGGAGCTGAGATCGAAGACGACGTGATCCGGCGCGTAGATCCAGGCATCCCCGTTTTTCAGAAGGCGGACGGGTTCCACGAGCTGCTTGAAGATGGTCTGTTCGATTTCCTCGATGGGCCTCTCTCTTCGGGACATGTCCCGGGCGACGTAACTCGCGCTTCTGGCCACGGCCCGAACGATCTCCAGCTGCGTTTCCTGGTAGGAGGAGATCACGGCCTGTTCGAGGGTGCTTTTGTACTGGAAGGAGACGTACCATCCGACGGCGAGAACCAGCACAACGGCTAAGGGAAGAACCCTTTCAAGGGCTTGCAGGATCGACCTGGAACCGAACGCGGACGTTCCCGGGCCGCCGGTGCTGAGACGGTTGCGGTCTGTCATGATGCGGATCCGTGGGGTTGATGGACAACTACGGAAGGAGCCGTGTGAATCGGAACCTGCTTCTCCGCGGGGCCACCATATGGGCCAACGTTTTGTTTGTCAAGCAGAATTTTGAGAAAAGATTTCTGTTGACACCAATAGATATTGTGGTTATATCTCCATTCCATACAACATATGGTATTTTTATTGCCCTTTACGGTTACATGCCGAACTCAACCCCGTAACCAGGAGATATCGTTATGGCTGTTCCTTCTTCCCCGGCTCCGCAATTGTCCAAAAACGCCCTGACCGTTCTGCAGAAGCGCTACCTTCGCAAGGACCAGAACGGCGTTGTCATCGAAGAAGCCGCCGACATGTTCCGGCGGGTGGCCGAAGCGATCGCGCAGGCCGACCTGAAATTCAGGGAGGATGCCGATACCTCGGCCCTGGCGGACCGGTTCTATCAAGCCATGGCGGGTCTCGAATTCCTTCCGAACTCACCCACGCTGATGAACGCGGGCCGCGAACTGGGTCAACTGTCTGCATGCTTCGTGCTGCCTGTCGGGGATTCGATGGATGAGATCTTCGATGCGGTGAAGCACACGGCCCTGATCCACAAATCGGGGGGCGGCACCGGTTTTTCGTTTTCCCGGCTCCGTCCCCGGAGCGATATGGTCCAATCCACGAAAGGCATCTCCAGCGGCCCCATCTCCTTCATGCGGGTCTTCGACATCGCCACGGAGACGGTCAAGCAGGGCGGCACGAGGCGGGGCGCGAACATGGGCATCCTGCGGGTGGACCATCCGGACATCCTGGACTTCATCCGCTGCAAGACCGATCAGATGCAGTTGAACAACTTCAATATCTCCGTGGGATTCACCGAAGCCTTCATGCAGGCCCTGGAGCGGGATGAATCCTATCCGCTGGTCAATCCCCGCGACCGGCAGACCACGGGAACGCTCAAGGCCAGGGATGTCTTCGACCTGATCGTCCGCCAGGCCTGGGAGAACGGCGAACCGGGGATCATTTTCCTCGACCGGATGAACCGGGACAACCCCACCCCGCACATCGGCATGATCGAATCGACCAATCCGTGCGGGGAGCAGCCGCTGCTCCCCTACGAGTCCTGCAATCTGGGCTCGATCAACCTGGGGCTGATGGTCAAGGACGGGCAGGTCGACTGGCCTCGGCTTCGCCAGACCGTTCGCATGGCGGTCCATTTTCTGGACAACGTGATTCAGCTCAACCGATACCCGCTGCCGCAGATCGCCCAGATGACCTACGCCAACCGCAAGATCGGACTGGGGGTCATGGGATGGGCGGACATGCTCATTTTGCTGGGAATTCCCTACAACTCCGAGCAGGCCATCGGGCTCGGCGAGAAGGTCATGGCGTTCATCAACGACGAGGGGCACGAGGCCTCCGTGGAACTGGCCAAGCAGCGGGGCCCGTTCCCCAATTTTAAAGGGTCCCTTTTCGATCAACAGGGGAAGCCGGAGATCCGGAACGCGACCGTGACCACCATCGCCCCGACCGGGACGATCTCCATCATCGCGAACGCCTCTTCCGGCATCGAGCCGATTTTTGCCGTTTCCTTCGTGCGACAGGTGCTGGACAACAACATCCTGGTGGAGGTTCACCCGCTGTTCGAAAAAATGGCCAAGCAGAGGGGGATCTATTCCGAGGCCCTGATGAAAAAGATCGCCGAGCACGGAACGATCCGGGCGATCGAGGAGATCCCCGCCGATCTCCGGGATCTCTTCGTCACGGCCCACGACATCACGCCGGAAGACCACATCCGCATGCAGGCGGCGTTCCAGAAGCATACGGACAATGCCGTCAGCAAGACCGTGAACTTTCCCAAGACCGCGACGGTCGACGATGTCCGGGAGGTCTACGAACTGGCCTACCGCCTCGACTGCAAGGGGGTGACGATCTACCGCGACGGGTCGAGAAAGAATCAGGTGCTTTCCACCGCGAAAACGGCACAGGAGGCGGCGGCGGATAAGAAAGCCGTCCGCGACCGCCCCATGACCCTCAAGGGATGGACCTACAGGATGCAGACCGGCTGCGGTCCGCTCTACGTCACCATCAACGAGGATGAGGAGGGATTGTTCGAGCTGTTTACCACGATGGGCAAGGCCGGCGGCTGCGCCGCCTCCCAGAGCGAGGCGATCGGCCGGATGGTCTCCCTGGCCTGGAGGAGCGGCGTCCAGCCGAAGCAGGTCATCAAACAGCTTCTCGACATCTCCTGCCATTCGCATTCCGGTTTCGGAGAGAACAAGATCCTCTCCTGCGCCGATGCCGTGGCCAAGGCGATCCGCAACCATCTGTCTTCCACAGGCCATGCCGAGAAGATGGAAAAGAAATCGCTGTTCAAGGGGGCGTGCCGCGAATGCGGCGGCAAAGTCGAACACGAAGGGGGTTGCTCGGTCTGCCATTCCTGTGGCTACAGTGAATGCGCGTGAGCGCCTT
>CAZWTL010000063.1:0-14145 GCA_964637025.1 uncultured Syntrophaceae bacterium
ATAATCCAAAAAAGGAATTGGCGGACCCGGTCGTGTTTTTATAGCCGGCGTATGCGCCAAAAAAGGAATTGACTCTTCCGGTCGTATTATCATAGCCGGCGTGTGAGCCAAAAAAGGAATTGAAGAGCGAGGTCGTGTTTTTGTAGCCGGCGTATCCGCCAAAAAAGGAATTGTCAGTCCCCGTGTTGACCGATCCGGCGCCAGTGCCGAAGTAGTTACTGGATGCACCTTCCGTAAAGGCCATCGCTGGCGCCCCCATAAGGGCGAAACCGAATAACAAGAGAATCACGGTGACAATGACCTTCAGACCAAAGCGATAACAAACAACCCCCTCTCCCCGGTCCCTCATTTTACGTGAATCACAGCCCGAACCGAATAACCTATCACTGTACGTTCTCATGTCACACCCCCCTATATGTAGCTTATCCAACACCCCCATCAGATCAACCCCTGAAACCTTGCCCCGCCAGACATCACCCTCCTGCCTTCCGGCACCAGGCCCTCTGCCGGTCACAAAACAAAACCCCGCCTCCTTACGGAAACAGGGTTTCAATAATCTCTTCATGGCATCACCCTTAAAAAAGGGTTCAGTTGCGTTGTAAACCTCTTTACGATGCCCTTTGTGTATGATCTTTTTTTAGGTCATAATTTTTTAGAAATCAAGAGACAAATCGCATTGATAACCGTTTGAAAGGATGTATCTCTTTGAAAACTACCGGATGCTCAATTTCGGGAAGGAACACAGCCCCTACCATCCCTTCCATCACTTGAAATTGCATATACCGAATTCAGCAATCCCTCCTGATCAGCCTCTCCGGGGATCCTATTTCCATCAGACTTCTATTCCTTCAATAAGCGATATACTCGGCCTTGTCCGTGATGCCCACCCATGAAGGATCAGGTTCTTCTGATCTTTGGTTCGGCCGGTCAACAGAGCTCCTGATTTTCCGTTTAAGGGTTATCCAGCCCACTCCTCATATGTTGATATGTAAAGGCTTCCTCTGAATTCAGAGGCCAAGTCGGTACCTATCCATGCTGATCGGTCCTGATCTTCTGTGTGAAATAAAGGGAGAGGAGCGTCAAGAATGCGCCAATGATAAAGGGCAGCCGCCAGTTGAAGATCCACAGGGCGCCCCCCATGAGCGGGATGAATACGGCCGAGATGTGGTTGATCGTAAAGCCGACCGCGGTGCTCTGGGACAGATCGCCGGGATCGGCCATTTTTTGAAGATATGTGTTCAGCCCGATGGAAAAATTGGAAAAGATGCTGTCCATGACATACAACGCAACCGCCACCCAGACGTTTTCGATGAAGGCATAGCCAAGAAAAAGAAAAATGAGACTGATGCTCTCCAGCGACAGAACAATCCGCTCGCCATAGACGTTGATGGCTCTTGAAATGTATCGATTCGTCAGATAGGTCAGGGCGTAATTCAGGACGAAGATGCCTGAAATGATGCCGACGCCAAGCCCGTATTTTTCAACGAGCAGGAACACAGCAAAGACCATAAAGACCTGCCTTCGCGCGCCGCTGAGGAAATTCAATACGTAGTAGAGCCAATACTTCGACCGCAGGACCAGCCTGTTCTGCTGACGGTTCCCCTTCTCACCGGCGGGACTTTTCGACAGCATGTAGAGCCCCGTAAAGGTGATGAACAATCCCAATAACAGGAAGTTAAAGCGATAGGGAATCATCAAGGAGAGAAGCCAGACGATCGTCCCCACCCCAATGTTGGCCAAGGCCCCGTATCCCCTCAGACGAGCGAATACGATCGGCGCTTCCTTCAGGTCAAAGTATTGTACGGTGAGCGATTTGTTGGTCGTCTCGAAATAGTGGAATCCAATCGACATGATGACCGTGACCAACAAAAGACCGCTAAACGACGTGAAAAATCCGGTCGCTCCGATACCGATCCCAAGGACGACCACCGACCAGGCGGAGAGGCGGTGCTCCTTCATGAACAACAGAAGATAGACGACGGTGAAGGTCAGGAAACCCGGGATCTCTCGGACACCCTGAACCACACCGATCTGGAAGCCGTTGACCCCCACCACCTCTTTGGCATAATTGGTAAAAAGCGCCATCCACCCCTGCAACCCTGCGGTGGCACAGATAACCAACACCAGCAGGTAGGAGTACATCCGGTTCCGCTTGATGTTTTGCATGCCTTGATCCGTTTCCATGCTTCAGACCTATTACGAAACTTGGCGCTGTCCACTGCCCATGAGCGGGGCGCAGAAAACGCTATTGCATGCGGATTGTCAACCTTTTTTTTCGATGCTGAACCTCGGCATATCGGCGATGAACCCTTGCCGCGGCGCAGCGACGGCAACATCGATTCCGGTTGAAACCGTCAACCGGGGGCCCTTCAGCCCCATGCTTATCTTTGACGTGTTTTTACCCGTTGCGGGTTAAGGAATGATCGTGTCCAGGACTGTGGGATGATCTTCCGTGACGATCCGTTCACCATGGGATAGGTCCGGATACCGTGGAAACGCGAGGATCGAATTTCCGTCACTTGTAGACGGAAAAATCCACGCCCCGCATTTTGCCCCGCAGCTCAAACCACTGATCTTCTGTTAAAGGCGGTTCCGTCCGCGCTTCGGCCGGCTTGTGATGAAGCCGGATGGCCTCCGTAGGGCAGGTGCTGGTGCAAAGGCCGCATCCGATGCAACGCTCTGGAATGATCCGGTAGGCCGCATCTCCCGCCTCGATGGCTCCAACCTGGCAGCGTTCTTGGGCGCAGATGCCGCAATTTGCGCAGTTCTCCGGATCGATCTCGGCCACATAATGGCAGTTCACAACCCGGCCGGCGGGAAGCCCTAGGTCGTTGATCGCCTTCAGAACTCCACAACAGCACTTGCAGCAGTTGCAGATGTAGAACCCTCCATACTGGACGTTGCTGGTCATGTGGACAAGGCCCAATGCCTCCGTCTTTTTGAGCAGGTCATACGCTTCCTGGCGGGAGACCACCCGGCCCACGGGAGAGTTGTCGAAAACACCCGGGATGGGAGCGACGGCCAGACAAACCTCTAGGGGCCTGTCGCAGGGATGGCCCAGGAGTGTCTGCTCCCTTTTACAGACACAGTCATTCACCAGAAAGGACTGCCCGTTTTCCAGCATCATCGAAATCCGCTCGTACGGCAGCGGGTTCTCCCCCTCGGGGATCCGGTCCTCCAGGGGCAGGACCCTCATCAGTTGAGGCATCCCGGAAAAGAACTGCCGTTGAAATGCCGGGGCATACTCGGCGCAGAGTTCGGCCAATTCCCTGTCCATCCGATAGTTTTGAAACTCGTAGATTCCGAAAACCCAGGGAAGCAGTTTGAAGAAGCGGTCCGGCCCGAGCTTTACCGTAAAAAGTTGACCTGCCCGGGCCATCTCCATCAGCCGCTCCTTGAGCCCTTCCAAGGGAAGACCCGTCCTTTCGGCGATCTGACTTACGGTTTCAAAGGTCAGCCTCAGCCGGCAGAAAAGGTCCGCCTGGTCCGGCGAAAAAATCTTCTTCAGCAGCTTGATCTCGACTCCGCTGTCTGTTGCCGGAAAACCGTTCGGCAAGGTATCGAGCACGTTGGCCAGCTTCCGATAAACCGCATCATCCATGATCCTCTCCCCCTCGAAGCCCCTTTACGGCGGGATGGACCCGCCCATCCCCTAGAAAATGGCTGATATGGCAGTCAACCACGACGAATCCCGTGTCGTGTCAAGGCCGAAATGTGCTGTTGGATCGCCAAACGCATGTATTCCGTTTTGTCCACAGCATCTCGCCTATCGATCCCTACGCGACAGCGTGTTTCTTCACCCATGCCACATATCGGTCCATCCAGTTTTGCAGGAACGCCTTGCTGTCCGGCCCGATGTTTCCGGACGCGTCAAACAGCCCCTCCTTGGCATGGATGAACGCCTCGGGCTGGGCAAGGGTCGGCACGTCCAGAAAAGCCAGGACATTGCGCAAATGCTGCTGCGCCATGGCCGTACCGATCACGCCGATCGATGCCCCCAGGACGCCGGCCGGCTTTCCTGCCCAGGCGTTCTGGCCATAAGGCCGGGATCCATTGTCAATGGCGTTCTTGAGGACACCGGGGATCGAACGGTTGTATTCGGGCGTGACGAACAGAAGGCCGTCCGCATTCCTGATTTCGCCCTTCAGCCTTTTAACCGATTCCGATTGATTCATGTCGTCATCTTGATTGTAAAGCGGCAAATCATCGATCCGCACCTGCTTCAGCTCGAACTCCGGCGGAGCCAATCTCGCAACGGCATCAGCCAGCTTGCGGTTGAACGAATCCCTGCGAAGGCTTCCGACGATAACGGCGATTTTGAAATTTTTCATTGCATCCTCCCATAGATGTTTCGAGACATGGGTCAGGCCATGATCCTGTGATTCTCTTCCATTGCACTTTCTCACAGGTCGCGGAAATTGGCAATCGTCATGTTCGGCCATTCAGGCCATTCAGGCTTGACACGCACCGCACCCTGTCTTAGCATGGGTCCAGTACGCCCTGTACAAACCGGTGACGCGGGGCTCGGCGGAAACGATATCCAAGGCATGGACAACACCGGGATGAAACGGCATGATTCGAAAATTCCCTATTGAATGAGGAGGTTGATTATGGCGAGCGCAAGTATAAAGTGGCTGGGGCATGCCGGTTTTCAGATTACGTCGAACGCAGGAAAGGTGATTTTGATCGATCCATGGCTCAACGGCAATCCTCTCGCATGCTGTGGCGTCGAGGATTTGCAGAAGGCCGATCTCATTCTCATCACCCACGACCACTTCGACCACAGCGGGGATGCAGCCGCCATCGCGATCCATACGGGCGCCACACTGGTTGCGATGCCGGAAACGGCGGGGAGGCTGCGAAGCGAGGGCGGCATCCCGTCGAACCAGGTCGTCTTCGGCATGGGGATGAACGTCGGAGGCACCTATCGGCAGGACGGCGTCTCGGTCACCATGACCCAGGCCTTTCATTCCTCCCAGACCGCTTCTCCGGCAGGCTACATCGTGAGCCTGGAGAACGGATTCACGATCTACCACGCGGGCGATACGGGAGTCTTCTCCACGATGAAGACCCTCGGCGAGCTGTACCCTCTGGATCTTGCCCTGCTGCCCATCGGCAGCGTATTCACCATGGATCCGGTGCAGGCCGCCTATGCCGCCAAACTCCTGAATCCTAAAATGGTCATCCCCATGCATTTTGCCACCTTCCCCATCCTCGTTCAGGAGGCGGCTCCATTCGTCAGCGAACTGAAAAAAACAGCCCCCGGGGTGGAGGCTATCGTGCTGAAACCGGGACAGGAGCGGCCATTGCCGTGAGTATCTGAGAATGGATCCCCTGTCGCCGAAACCCGATCCGGGTTCGATGATGGCCCCGGAAGCAGATCGTGCCATCGACCAGACACTTTCGTTCCCGGGCGTTAGGCGTTTCATCGTCCTGCGTGCATCAGCCGTTTTTCCCGAAAGGGTACGCGAGGGGTATCCGCAACGGGGTTGCCGCGGACCAGTCATCCGGCAGTTTTCTGGACCGTTCCCGTATGACGGGCGTTATTCACCGGACACGAAGGCGATGAGCGGCTTGAAGAAACCGCCCCAATAGGTGATGCCTGCCAGAACGAGTGTTGCGAGCAGGCTCGACTTGAAGCTGCGGTTGGAATCGATCAGCGACATGAGCAAATTGATGATCAGCACCACGATGAAAACCATCGCAGGCAGCGCTTCTTGCATGGCCTCTTTCATATGACCTCCCTTACGATGCCGCTGTTGGCTGCCGGATTCTCCTAACTCATCTTATTCATGACATGAACGGCCAGAACATGTCAAGCCCATTTGTCGGTCAAATGGGCTGCGGATTTCAGGCGAAAATCTTTCCCGGATTCAGGATCAGGTTCGGATCGAACAGGCGTTTGACGGCACGCTGGAGTCGGATGTTCTCCGGCGAAAGTTCAAGCTCCAGAAAGGGCTGTTTGGCGGTTCCGACGCCGTGCTCGCCGGACATCGTGCCGCCCATCGAGATCACCTTCCGTATGATCTCGTAAACCCCCTTTTCCGCTGCGGATCGGGTATCGGGGCTCTCGGCGGTGATGCTCAGATGTATGTTTCCGTCTCCTGCGTGGCCGAATGCATAAATCCGGACACCGAAGGTCGCTTCGTAATCGGGCAGGCAGGAAACGAACTCGGCGATTCTCCCCAGAGGCACCACGACGTCCTCCTGGATGTCCAGGGGGTGATTCTCCTCGATCCGAAGCGATATCGCCCGTCTCACCTCCCACATCTTCGACCGCCGTTCCTCGTCCACAGCGACGACGGCATCGCAGGCGCCCCCGGCCACGCAGATCTTCCGGATCGCATCGATCTCGTTTTGGATCTTCTCCGGAGCGCCGTCCGATTCGATCAGGAGCATCGCCCCGGCCTTCACGGACCGGTCGAAGAAGATGAGGTCGCCCGCCAGCTCCAGGCAGCGGGAATCCATGAATTCCAGTGTGGACGGCATGAAACCGCGCATGAGGATCGTTGTGATCGTCTCCATCGCCCCGGCGAGCGTCGGGAACAGGGTTACGAGCGTTGCCACATCCGCGGGATGGGGGACAAGACGAACGATCAGCTTCGTCATCACGCCAAGGGTCCCCTCGGAACCGACCAGGAGCCGCGTCATATCGTAGCCGACCACCCCTTTGCGCGTTCGTACACCCGTTTCGATAAGTTCTCCGTTGGGGAGCACCGCCTCGAGGCCCAGGATGTAATCCCGTGTAGTTCCGTACTTGACGCAGGCGGGGCCGCCGGCATTCGTGGCCGCATTTCCCCCTATCGAACAGGTATCGTTGCTCGCCGGATCCGGGGGATAGAAGAGCCCGTACTCTCTCACGGCGTTCTTCAGGTCGAGATTTCTGACCCCGGGCTCGACAACGGCAATCATGTTCCTGGGTTCGATACCGAGAATGCGGTTCATTCCGGCCAGAGACAGGACCACCCCCCCGTGGATCGGAATTGCCCCGCCGGCAAGGCCGGTACCCAGGCCCCGCGGCACCACAGGAAAGCGGCACTCGTTGGCCAGGCGCAGCAGCTCCTGAATCGGCGCCACTTCCGTCGCCTCGACCACCAGATCCGGTGCGTGGAAGGCGCCGGGCGTTTTGTCCCGTCCATATTCCTCCATCTTTCCGGGATCGTCGATGACGGCGAGCCCCGGAATGGCGGCGATAAGGCCCCGTATCTCGGTATTGATGGAATTATAGACGGGCATGGCGTCAGATCCTTTGATGTTCGAACCCGGGGAGGGTGAGGCGGTTCTCCAGACGGTGGAGAAAAAGGGTCGCGATCGATGTCATCACCAGGTAGCAAGCCCCAATGATCATAAAAATCTCCGTGTATTTGAACGAGTTCGAAGCGATGATCTTCCCCTGGCCGGTCAGCTCAATGCAGGTGATCATGTAGGCCAGGGATGAATATTTAATGAGATAGATGATCTCGTTTCCGCAACCGGGCAGTGCCCGACGGATCGCCTGGGGAAGGATAATGGAAAAGATCATCTGAACCTTGTTGAAGCCGAGCGACTGGGCGGCCAGCATCTGCCCCCGCTTGATGGAAAGCAGCGCGCCCCGGACATATTCGGAATGATAAGCCGCGCTGCAGAGGGAAAAGCCGAAAACCGAAGCCACGAAGGGTGTCAGGTAAATCCCGATGTACGGAAGGCCGAAATACCAGATGAAAAGCTGTACAACGAGCGGAATCCCCCGGAACAGCGCGACGTAGAAGTTGGCAGCCGCCCTGACCGTGCGCCTTCCGTAGACCCGGAGCACACCAACCAGGATCCCGAGCACGAGCCCGAAGACCGACGAGGGCAGGATGAGCGCGAGACTCACCCAAAAACCCTTGAGCAGGGCGGGGTAGACCTCATTCTGGATGTAAAGCCACTCCTCCATGGTCAGCGTTCCCCATAGAGTTCGGTGATCTTGGAGCAGAATTCCCGCGTGCGGGCGTTTTCCGCGTCATTGAAGATCTTGCTGGGCGTTCCCCGCTCGAGAATGCGGCCGTCTTCCATGAAAATGATCTCGCTGGCCAGCGAGCTGGCAAAGCCGATCTGATGCGTGGCCATGATCATCGTCATGCCGTTGCACCCCAGATCGCGGATGACCGCATGCACCTCTCCGATCAGTTCGGGGTCGAGAGCCGATGTGGGTTCGTCCAAGAGCATCACCTTGGGGTCCATCGCCAGCGCCCTTGCAATCGAAACCCTCTGCTTCTGACCTCCAGAGAGCTGGGCCGGATATTTCTGCATGTGATCCTTCAGGCCGACCCGCTCCAGTTCCATCACGGCGCGCTCGGAGGCCTCCGCCTTCCCCATGCCCCGGACCTTGATCATGCCGATCCGTACATTTTCCAGCGCATTGAGGTGGTCGAAGAGATTGAAATCCTGAAAGATCATTCCCACTTTCTGGCGGTAGGCATAGAGGTCACGTTTGTGAGCGTAACGAACCTCCTGGCCATCGAGCCAGACCCGCCCCTCATCGGGTTTGACCAGGAAGTTGATGCACTGCAACAGCGTGCTCTTCCCGGCGCCGGATGGGCCAATGAGGATCTTGAGATCCCCTTTGTTGACGCAGAGAGACACCCCCTTCAGGACATCCTTCTTGCCATAGCGCTTGGAGACGTTTTCGATTCGTAAAATGGGTTCTGTCATCGTCATTCAAAATCCGTGTGTCGAATATCCCGGTATCCGGACCTTTTCTTCCAGAGCCCGAAGTCCCCTGGTCCCCAGCCACGTCAGAATCAGAAAGATCACGCCGGCCGCAAGATACAGAGGGAGCTGCTGATAGGTCCGTGTCGCCACAAAGTGCGCTCGTGCCATGATCTCGGCCACCCCGAGGGCATAAGTGACCGCTGAATCCTTCAGAAGGATCGAATACTCGTTCGACCAGCCCGGGATGGAGAGCCGGAGCGCCTGAGGGAGGATGATGATCGAGATCGCCTTGCAATCGCTCATTCCGAGCGCGCGGGCCGCTTTGAACTGGCCCTCCGGGAGCGACAGGATGGCTCCCCGGAAAATCTGGGACTGGTATGCGGAGCTGATCAGTCCCAGCACGATTGTGGCCACCGCAAAGGCGGAAAGATTGATGTCCAGCGCCGTACAGAGGCCAAAATAGAAAAGGAAGAGGAAGACGAGCAGCGGAATCCCTCTGAAGAACCAGACATAGACATCGATCGCCCTGCGGACTGCGCGGTGACCGTAAACCTGTCCCACGGCCAGGGAAACTCCGATGACCAAACCCAGGCCCATCGCCCCGGCCACGACAATCAGGGTCACGGCAGACCCTTCCAAGAGGTACGGAAGGGCGTCGATGATGGCTGTCAAGCTTTCCGGCATGTCGTTACAGGGTCCATAAAAACGTGGAAGGCCTCATGGATTGAGGCCTTCCCGTCATCAATCAGGAGGATGGCAGCGTTCCGCCCGCAGTGAAAGATTGCCCGGGACTGAGACGCATCGGATGTCTCTTTCAACGCTGATCCCCGCGGTCCTCAGGGTTCTGCGGTCCGCAATCCCTGAAGATTTCCCGACGTCTGGCATTCATCATTTTTCGAGATAGGTCTTCTTCAACTCGGCCCAGTAAGGGGATTTCATGAGTCGCCGGAGACCCTCGTTGACCTTTTTCAGAAATTCCGTATCCTCCTTGCGGATCGCATAGCCGAAGTCCTCATCCTTCATTCCAAAACCGCCGAGAATCTTTACCGGTTTTTTCTTCTCGGCATCCATCGCCGGGGCGTCGTCCATTGCGGCGGCCACGATCCGGCCGTTCATCACATCCTCGACCGCAAGCGGGGCGGAGTCATACTGAACCAGTTCGAATTTCTTTCCCGCTTTCTTGATCAGGTTTTCTTCGATCCATTTCGCCTCGCTTGTCCCGCGCTGAACGCCGATCTTGTTCCCGTCCGACATGGCCTGGTCCACGGTGATCTTCGCGTCCTTCTTCGCAACCAAGACCTGTTTGATTTTCCAGTACGGGATCGTGAAATTGACCTGTTTCTTGCGTTCATCGGTGATGCTCATGCCGGAAGCCACGATGTCGATCTTCTTGGCTTTGAGGCTCGGAACAATCCCGTCCCAATCCATCGGCTGGTGCTTGACCTTGAACTTCATCTCCTTCGCGATCCAGTCCAGGGACTTCACGTCAAAACCGTCCGGAACCCCGGATTTGTCCACATAGGCAAAAGGCGGAAAATTCGCGTCGATCCCGTTGATGTAAACCTTCTCATCGGCGATGGCAGGCGTCGAGGACAGGACCAGCAACGCCGACAGCACCGCAACCACACCCCAAAGCCCTCTTCTCCTCATAAATTCCGATCTCCTTTCTTAACGGTTGTGTTGTGATATGACTTCCACGCAACGCCTCGAAATTCGATATCAATCGAATCGAGCGATGGATGAAGCGATGCTGAACCATCTGAAACCGGTGGAGCATAAACAAAATCGTCGTTACTGTCAAGCTGAACGAAACGGGGGTAGGTGATGATACCGAAGTTGCTCGATCGCATCACAGGAGATTGAGAAACGGGACGCACAAACAAACCGTTCGAATGAGGATCTTGCGCGAGGACTACCTTCAAGATACCGGATCTTCAGCAGCGACCTCCCGAACAGACGGCCATTTTGCATTCCCGGCCTCCGCCCTGATGATCGGCACGGGATTTCCGAATACGATCCTGGAAGGGTGAATTTTTCGTTTTCTTTGAACCCCCGCCATTTCCGGCAAAGGCCGTCACTTGAAAAAGAGTCCGTATTGGACCACATAAATTACCGCGCCGGCCAGGTAACCCATCAACGCCAGCGGACCCATTTTTTTCATATACCATCCGAAAGTGATCTTCTCCATTCCCATCGCGGCAACCCCAGCCGCCGATCCGATGACCAGGATACTGCCTCCGGTTCCCGCACAGTAAGCCAAAAACTGCCACAGAAAATGGTCCATCGGGTAGACGTTGAGCGGATACATGCCCATGCAGGCAGCCACCAGCGGCACGTTGTCGATGACGGCGGAAAACAGACCGATCAGCAGAACGATAACCGTCATATTGCCCACAGCGGTTTCAAGCCAGCGGGCCAGGGCCGAAAGCTGTCCGATGGCCTGGAGCGATCCCACCGCCAGAAGGATCCCCAGGAAAAAAAGCACGCTCGGGATATCGATTCTTCTCAAGGCCTGAGCGACCCCCAGTTGACCGGCATGATGCGCCGGCTTCTTGCAGTGCAGCAGTTCCGTGGTGGCCCAAAGGACGCTGAGCCCGAAGAGCATTCCCATCCATGGAGGAAGGTGTGTGACGGTCTTGAATACAGGAACAAAGATCAGGGCGCCCACTCCGAGGAAAAAAATCAGGCGTTGCTCGAAGTCGGATACCACACAGGCACAATGAAGTGCGCCATCCGTGCCATGGCCTTCGTCGCTCGCGACGGATTCCCCCTCGGTCCCGTCGCATGCGGTCCGGATTGTCCCGCGGACCCATAGGGATACGATACCCAGCGGGATAATCAGGTTTCCAACGCTTGGAAGGAACACCTCCTCTAGAACTCTCAACGTCGAGATCTGTCCCCCGATCCAGAGCATGGTAGTGGTTACGTCGCCGATAGGGCTCCAGGCGCCTCCGGCATTTGCGGCGATGACGATCATTCCCGCGAAAAATAGACGATCTTTCGGGTTGGTAAGGATTTTTCGAATGAGCGAGATCATCACGATCGTGCTGGTCAGGTTGTCGAGAACGGCCGACAGGAAGAATGTGATCCACGAAACGATCCAGAGCAGTTTCCGAAAACTGCGCGTACCGATCCGGCATGTCACGATGGAAAAGCCACCGTGCGCATCGATGATCTCCACGATGGTCATGGCCCCCATCAGAAATACGACGACAGCGGCTGCATCCCCGAAATGCTCTACGAGATGTTCGGCAACCTCATGGGAATCGGAGCTGCAGAGGGCGTAAATGGCCCAGCACACGGCCGCTGTGAAGAGGGCAGATGCCGTCTTGTGCATGCGCAATGGATGTTCCATGGCTATCGCCAGATAGCCCAAAGTAAATAGGACGATAATGGTGATGGTCATGATTCCTCGTTTCCTATGCAGATGGTGTTCGCAGTCTTTACAGCGATCATGCTGAAAAGCGGGGATCCCTACATAAGGATTAATTATCTTAAATATTCAGGATGCGCAAGACCATCATCCCACATCGGCAATGAACAGCCTTTCATGCCTGCGGCTGTTCGGCCGATGCAGTGAAAAGTTTGTCTTGGCAAGGGATGGCGCTCACGGCCGATCGGCCCACTGGCGACAGGATTCCACCCATCATGCCCGATTTGGCGGCCGCGGCCCTGCAGAACCGCAGAACCGGTGATCATTGGGGCGGAAACAGACTACCCATGGATCGGGGACGGCTTCTGTGAATTCGCTCAGGATCCTAGTTCCCGGCCGCTTTTTCTGGTTTCGCGCCCTCTTTGGGCTTGATCCGGGCTATGGATACGATGGCAAAAGCCATGGCAATGACGATGAGTGCTGCGGTGACAAAGCCGTTCAGATCCAGTTGAGACAAGATAATGATCACCGCCACAGCACCGACAACTCCGAGAACCGCAATAATTTTGTCCATCTCTGACCCCCTTTTTTTAAGTGTGGCTGTCGCATGTCTATTCGGAAGGCGCATCATGCGCCTACCCACGACCGGCTTAGGCCCCAAATCGTCTCAATGCGGCCATGACGAGCAGGATCGCCAGCAGACCCAGCATGATCGAAGAAAATGCGATGCGGATGCATTTCCTCATCCTGCTCTCAACCTTCTGACCGCGATCTCCAATCACGTCCCGCAAAATGTTCCGTTCAGATGGTTTCATGTGTTCAACTCGTCCTTTACAATCGGAAATGCCGGGCGTCGCCTGCTGTCTCTTATTAAGTGATTGCTAACTAACATGATAGTTAATGCTAACTTACTTGTCAAGTATTTTTTTGGCTGAGACTCGTCCGCATAAACCGCCATGTGTAACGGTTCATCGAGTTGGTTTGCTTGCGGATTGAGGGTAAGGATATCGAGAAATTTTCAGAATGTGTCTTGCGATAGGGTTCGGATCCCCCAGCGGATCGGTGCAACGGTGGCGAAGAATCCTAAAAGGTTTGGCCATGAGGCTTGCGGCGGGAATCCCATCGGCTGGACTTCAGCGGCACGCAATGGCCTTGCTGTATACCTGCCAGATCGAAGCGAATTTATCGAGCAGCTTGAATCTGCCTTCCCTCAGGGACCATATGTTCACCAGTCCCTGGATCAGGGTGAACAGGAGGGTCGCCGAGGCTTCGAGGTCGATGTCCTGTCGGACAGCGCCGTCCCGAATGCCCTCATCGAGGAGTTCTTTCAGACGGGCGATATATTTCTCGATCGTTTGCGATGCCTGTTTATTCAACTTCTTGTCGCCAAGGCTGATGATCTCGGCAATAATCTGGAAGGAGAGTCCTTTTCGCATGCTTATCTGTTCAAAGTGGTTCCGGATGATCGTCTCGATGGTTTCCAAACTCACCGGTTTGGCACCCGTGGCTTCGGGCGCGACATCCCTGAGAAGGGATTCTTCAATATGGATGAGGAGAAAGGAGAGTATGCTTTTTTTGCTCTGGAAATGGCGATAGATGGCTGCTTCGGAGATACCGACCTCTGCGGCGATTCTCTTCACCGTTAGATGTTCGCTGCCGAATTTGAAGATCAGCCTTCCGGCTGCATCGATGATCTGCTGTTGCCTCACCTCCGTATTTTGCCTTTTGGTCGCCATGCCCCTTCTCCCCTTCTCACCTGTCGCAACCGGGATGCTTCTGCATAGAACCCATCGGGGGCGTCAAGCCCCGATCTGTGAAGCGCCAGATCGTCTTGTCATGCATTTCATAACATACGAAGATTGGAAAATCAACCAAGACAATAGATTGGACATCATTTACGAAAATATGACTTCATGGGCAGAAGGTTTCCCGCCAAAGGCCTTCCGTTTTACCCGTCGAGGCGCTGCCCGTAAAAGCAGGTCAGGGCCGTCACTTCATCCGGTTGCATCGCAATCCTCCCGATTCGGCAAGGGCGACATCACCTGCTTGACAATCCATCCCGGTATCCGGAGGATCCCGGATGAGACAAGGACATCCCG
>CAZWTL010000064.1:0-14097 GCA_964637025.1 uncultured Syntrophaceae bacterium
CCAGCCCCTCTGCCCGTATCGGCTTCGCCCCTTTATTCAGGGATCTGCATGCATTGCGGATCCCGCACCTAAGGGAGGAAGGTCCATTCCGAGACCTTTGGCTTTAAGGAGGCAACATTGAGCACTGTTCTTTGGGCGAACCACTTGCTCAATAGTGGCGAGGTGAGATCGGACGAAAACGACAAGTGGGCGCTGTACAAACATGCAGGGAGGCTCGATAAATTGGCGGGTGCGGCGGAGCTGGAGCCGTTGTCCAGCCTGTTTGATCACACCGACATCCAATTCAACATGAACGGAAACGAGCTGCCCGAGGGGACGACATCGACGAATGAACTGATGGCACGCGACGGTGTGTGGAAATCAGCCGATGACGCGCTCGCAATTCTCAGCGGACTCCTTGCCGTCATCACCGCTGAAAAGCCAAGGTTCGGTCTCATGAAAAACGATCACGAGACGGTCGTAGCCGAGTTATCCGAGAGCATCGCGTATGCAAAGAAGGCAAGCGAACTGGGCGCCATGTTCAATTTTTCCGTCGTCATGTGATTCGAACAGCCAACAACGCGCAACCTGACTGCTGCGTCGGCCCTTGACGCCGCACCACGAACCCGTTCATTGGGCCTTGCAGGTCGAGACGTTTCAGGGGAGGGGAGACAGGGATGAAAAAAATAGCGGCGGCGCTTGCCTTCTTTTTGACCGGGTGTGTCGGAATTCCAGAAAACGTTACGCCCGTCGACCATTTCAAGTTAGAGAGATATCTGGGGAGGTGGTACGAGATTGCGAGGCTGGACCATTCGTTTGAACGGGGCTTGACGGGGGTAACCGCAGATTACAGCTTGCGGGATGACGGCGGTGTCCGGGTATTGAACCGCGGTTATTCTCCGAAGGAAAATGGCTGGAAAGAAGCCGAAGGCAAAGCCTATTTCGTGAAAGGATCCGATCAGGGCTTCTTGAAGGTTTCTTTTTTCGGCCCCTTTTACGGCTCTTATGTCATCATTGAACTTGACCATGAGCATTATCAATATGCGCTCGTCTGCGGTCCGAATCAATCCTATTTATGGATACTGGCCAGAACCCCGGAACTGGCAAGGGATATTCAGGATACCCTCACGGCGAAAGCCGCCGGATTGGGTTTTGACACCGGCAAATTGATATATGTCGATCATCGCTGATCGTCCGGCGATTGAAGCGCTCAACGGATCGGTCAGACGTTGTACCTCTCCCCGATCGTCTTGGCGGCATCCCGGACCTCGATGCTCAGGGTCTCGATTCTCTTCGGCGTCAGCCGTTCGACCGCCCCCGCCACGTTGACCGCGGCGATCGTCTCCTTGAGGGCGTCGACGACCGGGGCGGTTATGGCAAAGGTCCCCTCCAGCCGGTCGCCAACGGACACCGCAAAGCCCTGCCGCCTGATTTTTTCGAGGTCCGTCTTGAGGGCCTTGCGGGACAGTGTTTCCCCCTTCGCGAGGAACGCCTCCTCAAGCTCATCCAGCCACTGTTCGCGCTCTGCGGCAGGCATCGCCGCCGCAAGGACCTTGCCGGCCCCGACATGCAGCGGCAGCCGCTGCCCGATGGGAAGTGCGAACCGCAGGGGATGGACGCCTTCGACCCGTTGGATCGCGACGCGCGTGAACCCGACCCTCACAGAAATGGACGCCGTCTCTTGTGATGTCTTGGCGAGTTCCTGAAGGACCGGCATGGCCACCCGGACGAGCTCGTTGCCGAGCACGAACTCGTGGGCAAGCGGGAGAACGGCCGCGCCCAGACGGTACCGGCTGTGCCGCTTCTCGACGAACCGGTGTTTTTCCAGGGCCAGCAAAATCCTCAGCACCGTCGCCTTGGAGAGCTGGCTGGCCCGGCTCAGCTCGGTCACGCTTCCGCCGCTCCTCTCCTCCAAAATGGTTAGAATGTGCAGGGCGCGTTCCAGTGAACGCATGGGGCTTCTCTCTCGATCCTCGATGTGGAGCATGCGCGCTTTTCTCCTGATGCGAAACGGGACATCCACCCATTGCGTTCAACCTCCGGAAGAGAGGCCGGAGGTTGAACGCAAACCGGAATCCCTCGTGGTTAGTACTTGTAAACGGTGGCGATCTTCCTTGCCTTCTCCTCGCCCTTCCAGTATTCAATCCGTTCTTTGATGTAGCTCAGCCAGCTGTCGATCTCGCCGGCCTGGTATCCCTTGCCCATCAGATCCTTCTTGAAGTCGGCGACGACGGGTTCGGCCGCCTTGGCCCACCTGGCGAGTTCCGCATCATCCAGCTCGATCACCTGTCCGCCCTGCTTCTTGAAGAAATCCAGCCCCTCGATATCGATGTCGTTCCAGAGTTTTGCCCATTTTTCCTTGTATTCTTCGGTCACGGCCGTGATGACCTTCTGCACATCCGCGGGGAGGCTCTCCCACTTCTTCTTGTTCATGACCACGTAGAAGGTATCGCAGCTCCCGACCTTCCAGGTCGTCGTCGCGAACTTGATGACTTCTCCCGTCTTCCACCCCTTGAGGGTTTCCATGTTGGACATCGTGCCGTCGACCACCCCTTTTCTGAGCGATTCGTACATATCGGGCATGCCGATGGGGACCGGAGTGGCCCCGAGGGCCGTTGTCAGGTCCGCCAGCCGGCCCGTGGCCCTGATCTTCAATCCTTTCATGTCATCGAGCTTATGGACCGGCTTCTTGGTGGTATGGATAATGGTGGTGGCGCTCGTGGTGAACATCAGCGGATGGTAATCGTCCCACTCCTTGATCTTGAATTTCGCGAAGAAATCGTCGGCCACATGCAGGCCGATCCAGGGGCTGGGGCAGGCGATGGGCAGACCGAAGATTTCAGAAACCGGGAAACGGTCCCGTGTGTAGCCCACATGCGACAGTCCGATGTCCGCAATCCCCGACGTGAGGCCTGCTGCGATCTTGGGGGCCGACAGAAGGGTGCCTCCGCCATGGTACGAAATCTCGACCTTTCCCGCCAGCTCCTTGTTCAGTCGCTTGGTGAAATCATCCATGATGACCGAATGCTGGTGCATCGGCGGGAAATAGCTGGCGAACTTGAGTTTGATGACCTCCGCCGCCTGGGCGAAGGAACAGAGGAACAACACGGACAAAACGACACACAGTGCTGCTAAGCTATTCCGTCTCATTTTGATCGCCTCCTTCATCGTTGTATGTCTGTTTTTTGACTTGATCCACAACCTGTATCCACCGCTTTGTTCGATTCTTGATTGGCCGCCTCCATCCGGCAATCCGCGGCTTTCCGCGGATCCGCTCGCGCCGTTTCCCGTCCCCATCAATTATAAAACAACGAAGGGAGCCACAGGGCGAGGCCCGGAACGACGAACAGCAGGGCCCAGACCAGCAACAGGGAGATGAGAAAGGGCATCACGCCCTTGTAGATCCTCCCGATCGGCACCCCCGTGATGTTCTTGACGACGAACACGCATACCGCCACGGGCGGAATGACCACCCCGATGGCCACGACGATGGCGATGACGATCCCGAACCAGATCGGATCGAAGCCGAGTTTGTTGATCGCCGGGAAGAAGATCGGGGTTGCAAGCACCATGAAGGGCATGTCGTCGATAAAGGAACCGCCGATTTGGTAGATGATGCAGATGATCACCAGGATCAGGTAGCGGTTCAGGGGCAGCGTCACGACCCAGTCGGCCAGTTTCTGGGGGACGTTGGTGACGGCCATGAAATGGCCGAGGATGACCGAACCGGCGATGATCATCAGGATCATTCCGGCGATGTTGAGGGTTTCCGCTGTCGATTTGATGTAGGTCTTGACGTTCATGTCCCGCCTCGCGACCGACAGGATCAGCAGGGCGAAGACGCCCACGCCCGCCGCCTCCGAGGGGGTGAAATAGCCCGACATGATTCCGCCCACCACGATGAAGAAGATGATCAGAACCCACATGACTTCGGGCAGCGTGCGGATTCGTGCCTTCCAGTTCGACCGCTCCGACAGCGGGGCGATTTTCGGATTGATCTTCGTCCAGCCGTAAATGATGACCACGAAGAAGGCGGCGATGAGCAGGCCGGGAATGAGGCCGGCCATGAAGAGCTGTCCGATGGACTGTTCGGTGATGATCCCGTAGAGAATGAGGACGACGCTGGGGGGGATCATGCAGCCGAGGGTGCCCACCGTCGCAACGATGCCGGTGGAGAGCCGTTCGTCGTATTTGTAGCGGTTCATCTCCGGAATCGCCACGCTGGCAAAGGTCGCCGCCGTGGCCGTGGAAGAGCCGCAGATGGCCTTGAAGGCAGCGGCGCCGACCACCGTCGCCATGGCCAGTCCGCCGGGGATGTGGCCGATGAACTTGTTTGCCGAATTGTAAAGCCGCTGCGCGATTCCCGCGTTCAAGCCGATCTGACCCATGAGCATGAAGAGCGGGAAAACCGTATAACCGTAATTCGTGAAGGCCTCGAAGAGATCCCCGGCCAGGAGATTCAGGGCGGCGTGGAAACCGTTGAGGTAGGCAAAGCCCATGAATCCGACCATAGCCATGGCAAAGCCCATTTCGATGCCGGTGGCGAAAAGCACCAGCAGCAATCCCAGTCCCAGGATGCAAACGGTGGTTTCATTCATGGCTGCCCCTCCAGCTCTCCAAGATCTGGTAGAGAAAAACGAAGCACTGGATGAAACAGCAGATGCCGATGCCGTACGCCATCGGATAGAAGGGCAGTTTGATCGTCGGCGAAACCTCTCCGGAGGTCCTGAATTCATTTCCGATGAGGAAGAGGGCGTATCCGATCAGCACGAAAAGGACGATGTTCATGATCCTGGTCAAGGTGATGATGGCTGCCCTGCCGCGTCCGGGAAGGCTGTTGACCAGCAGATCCATGTAAACATGCTGCTTGTTGAGGGTAACCAGCGGGATGGCAAAACCGATGACCAGACCCAGGGTCAGGCTGACCACCTCGTAGCTGCCCATGATGGGCCTTCCCATCGCCCGCATGGTGACATCCGCAACGGTCAACAGCATCATGAACGTCAGGGCTGCGCCGGCAACGACGGCAAGCCACCTGCTGAGTCTCTTCATAAAGACAAACAGACGGTCCATGTTGTCCCTCCTTCACGGTTGCGCGCTTCAGGCCGGAAAGACGCCCTTGAACATGCCGGAACCGTATCAAGGCCCGATCCATGAAAACGTTTGCATCCGGATCAGGCCCGGCGCCTCACCGATGGCGCCCGTTCACTTGGACGGGGGCGTTCCCTCCAACCCCGCGTCGTCCACGAAACTGATGGCCTGCGAGGGACAGTTGGCCTCGCAGGTGCCGCACTCGATGCAGATATCGGGGTCGATGTGACACTGCGTCTCCCCTTCCGAAATCGCGCCGCATTCGCAGCCGGACACGCATGCCCCGCAAAGAATGCAGTCACTGCCAACAACGTAAGGCATAAGTTCCTGGTCCTTTCTGTTTGATCCGGGCGTTCCGCCTGCCCTGTCGCCCTGCCCGTCGCGGCAATTCAGATCCCGATCCCTTTTCGCCGGCTCCGCGTCGGGGATCGGCCGCAGGCGGGTCGGGGGGAAGCCAGCGCCGCCCCTCGGCTCAAGGGCGGTCGTCGTTATCCGCCTGGCTGCAGGCGGTCTTCTTCGACCGGTTCCGGCGGGTTTCACCCGCCCGTTACGCCGCCCGCGTCCGTGACGGGCGGGACCGGGACTTGAGGCGGCCCGGGCCGCGGCCCATACGGTTCAGTGCGTCAGGGCTTCCTGTCAAAGAGAACGATCAGGATCTGGCAGGCCCCGTCCGCCAGCTTGATCTCGGCCAATTCGCTCGGCCGGCCGAGCCTGGCGCCGATCGCAAGTGAGATCATGTTGGCGGGCATGCAGGCAACCGGCTTGGTTTCCATGGCGGCGAGGCGGTCCTCTACCGGACGGTGCACGCACCCCTCGATCCGCACGCGGAGCAGACGGCCGTCGATTTCGACGGACAGGCCCTCGACGATCCCGTTCTCCTTCAGGACCTCTTCAATCGTCGTGATCATGTCGGCGATTTCATCGGACCTTAGCCTGGGCAGACATCGGGTTTTGAAAAAGTCGCGCCCGAGTGTGGTCAAGCGGAACCGTGCCCCTTTGCCGCGCTCGTCCCAGAAGGCCTTCTCCAACTCAAAGATCATATCATTGGCGTAGTCTCTGGAAATCATCTCCCTGTTCATACCTTCTCCTTGTAGTAAGGTTCTCCCCACTTCTCCGAAAAAACGAGTTGGTTGAGAGGAATGCGGGGGCGTTGGCGATGCGGCCGGGTCGGGTGTCCCACGGAAATGAGGCTGACGGCCTTGTAGCCTTCGGGAATGCACAGCAGTTCCTTGGTCTTTTCCTCGTCGCGAATGTCGATGCACAGCGCGATCACCCAGCAGGCGCCCAGTCCCAGTGCCGTGATCATCAGCAGCATGTTTTCGATCGCGGCCGACGTGTCGTAGGGCATGTCCCAGACGTCCTTCTTGCCGCATACCATGATGGTGAGCGGGGCGTTCTCGGAAAAGGCGGACACCTGTCCCGAGGTCAATTTTTCGAAGGCGGCTTTTTTCTTGGCCTCGTCCTGAAGGGTTGCGAATCTTTCATGCATCTGGTGCGTCACGTATTCCGCCGTGAAGCGGCGTCCGCTTCCTCCGCCCGCCAGCGCCGCGAGCTTTTTCCTCGTCGCGGGGTCCTTCACGATGATGAAGCGCCAGGGCTGCGCGTTTTCCCCCGACGGCGCCTGGCGGCCCGCCTCCAGGATCATTGCGATGTCCTCTTCGGACACCGGTTCCTCGGTCCACTCGCGGATGCTGCGGCGATCCTGGATGACTTTCATGGTTGCTTCGCCCAGTGTGTAGGTTTCCGCCATCCTCTCTCCTCCTTCCTGGAATGTTGTTTGAATTCGCTACGCCCGCAAATCCATGCCGGCAAGGGGATTGACCGACCAGAACGAGATTTGAACGGGAGATTTCAGTCTGACGCGCCTTGCCCTGAATGACGTGGACCGCAGCCGGCTGACGTTGCATGGATCGGACGCGGTGGCCGGCCTCGGCAAAACGGAATGGGTGTGGGGTGAGCCGCACATGGCTGTCACCTGTTTAGTGTTTCATGGTGTGAAACATAAACATCTATGTGTGAAACACTAACACATTCGAAACAATTGTCAAGCGTTCTTAATGGGCCCCCTGGGCCGGTCAAAAAAAGCTTGCCTTTTGTCCGCATCGGATATAATAGAACTATCGTTCTATTTCTACGGGGATGGGCGGGAGCCGGGTCGGGGGGAATTCGGCAACTCGCCATTGACAGGTCGGGGCAAAAGAGGTTAGGTTACCGCCGGCTTTGGATTGACCCCCGGTTCCCGACAAAGGGGACATGGAGAGGCGGCGGGCTCCGGTCCATGGCCTGATGAGGTGCGCCCTGAAAGAACGATGGATCAGGCTTTTGGCCACGGGTTTCGGCAGCGGGCTTTCGCCTCTGGCGCCGGGGACGGCCGGAACGCTGGCGGGAATACCCCTGTACTGGGTCTTTTCGGTTATCGCGTGGCCGGTCCGACTGATCACGATTCTGGCCTTCACCTGTCTCGCTTGGTATGTCTCGGACGAGGCGGAGAGGAGCTACGGGAAAAAGGATGCCCCCTGTATCGTGATCGACGAGATGGCCGGGCTCCAGTGGGCCCTTTTCGGGATTGATCCCACCGCGCTCCACCTGGCCCTGGGTTTTGCGCTGTTCAGGCTCTTCGACATCGTCAAGCCTTTCCCGGCCCGGCGTTTTCAGGATCGATTGGCCGGAGGGCTGGGCGTGGTGGCGGACGACCTGGCGGCGGGCGTTTATGCCAATCTGGCGCTCCAGGCCCTGGTACTGGGTCTTGGGGTATAGGATAGGGGAATAAAGGGTTACAGAGGCTCCGAATGAAGATCGGCATACTGACGATCGGGAACGAGTTGACCAGCGGCCGGATCCAGGACGCCAATTCCGCGATGATCTGCCGCGCCGCGCAGCAACAGGGCTGGGCCGTTGCGGGGATGACCTCCGTAGGCGACGATGACGGCGCCATCCACGATGCACTGGCCTATCTTCTGGACCGCGCCGACGGCGTGATCGTGACCGGCGGACTGGGGCCCACGGCCGATGACATCACGACCGCGGCCATCGCCAAGGCCTTCGGCCTGGGGCTTTACAGCGATCCGGAGGTCCTTGCCCACGTCCACGCCCTTTTTGAGCGGCGGGGCCTCCGCTGGACCGAGAACAACGCCAAACAGGCCGTTTTCCCGGACGGCGCGGAGATCATTTCCAACCCGGCGGGGACGGCTGCGGGCTTTGCCCTGCGGCGCGGGGGTAGGATCGTCGCGGTCATCCCGGGCGTGCCCGCGGAGGCACGGCGGATGCTCTCGGAGGGGGTGATCCCGCTGTTCCGGAAGGCGTTTCCCGGATCCGCGCTTCATGTGGAGACGCTCACCTTCAAGATTTTCGGGCTCTCCGAAGCGGCGGTGGACGACGCCATGGCCGACGCGGACCTGGCGGGGATCGGCGTTGCGATCGGATTTTATCCGAACTTTCCCGAGAACCACCTGGTGCTGACGGTGCGAGAGCCCTCCGCGAGTTCGGCCGCTGAAAAACTCGCCGAGGCGGCCAAGCGGGTGGAGGCCCGGCTGGGGAAATACGTCTTTGCCAGAGGGGAGGAGACGCTGGCGGGCAATGTCGCGGGCCGGATGACGGAACGGGGGCTGACGCTTGCCGTGGCCGAGTCCTGCACGGGAGGTCTGATCACGGACCGCCTCACGGACATCCCCGGCAGCTCCGCCTTCCTGGAACGCGGCGTCGTCACTTACAGCAACGCCTCCAAGAGCGACCTGCTCGGCGTCCCCAAGGAGATGATCAGACGGCACGGGGCGGTCAGCACCGAAACGGCCCGCTGCATGGCGGAGGGGGTCCGCAAGTCGGCCGGAACCGATCTGGGCCTTGCCGTGACGGGGATCGCCGGACCCTCCGGCGGAACGGAGGAGAAGCCGGTGGGGACGGTCTTTGTCGCACTGGCCGAGGGGACAAGAACCTTCTGCACCCCCTACGTCTTCCGCTGGGAGAGGAGGCGGAACAAAGTCTATTCCTCGCAGGCCGCACTTCTGATGCTTTGGCGGTATCTGACGGGGGAGTTGCGCGATGGCGGATGAATCGATGATCCGATCCTTTCTGGCGCTCGATCCCCCGGAGGCGATCCGCCGGGAGATCGGAAAGGTTCAGGAGCGTCTCAGAAAAATGGTCCGCGGGGATCTCCGCTGGGTCCGCACGGAGTCGATCCATCTGACCCTGAAGTTCTTCGGCGACATTCCCCGGAATGCGGTCCCCGGCATCTCGGCGGCTGCAGGGGGG
Organism: uncultured Syntrophaceae bacterium; assembly: GCA_964637025.1. Taxonomy (GTDB): domain Bacteria; phylum Desulfobacterota; class Syntrophia; order Syntrophales; family UBA5619; genus UBA5619. Next base: position 9,319 of record CAZWTL010000064.1, read on the forward strand.
GTTGCGGCCGGTTTCGCGCCGTTCGACCTCTCGATCGGCGGCGTGGGGGTGTTCCCCGACATGGACCGGCCGCGGGTCGTCTGGCTCGGAATGAACGGGGAGGTGGAGAGGCTCGCGGCCTTTCAGCAAGAACTGGAGCGGGCGATCCAGGCGATCGGATTCCCCCGTGAGGAGCGGCCCTTCCGGCCCCACCTCACGCTGGCGCGGATCAAGTCCCCGAAGGGGGTGATGGGCCTCGCGCAGGTGCTCGAAAGAGGGGGGGATTACGCGGCCGGGAGGTTTACGGCCGCCGGCCTCGTTTTGTTCAAAAGCGATCTGACGCCCGGGGGGGCCATTTACAGCCGGATCGCCGAATACCCCTTCGCGGGAGAAAACAGGGGATAGACTCGTGGCAAGAAACAAACAGCGGCAGGAACCGGACGCGGCGGCGAAGGAGGTGCCTATGGGAATGGATATGGAAAGGTCAAAGGCGGTGGATCTGGCGATCACCCAGATCGAAAGGCAGTTCGGCAAGGGGGCGATCATGAGGCTGGGCGGCGGGGAGGTAATCTCCGATGTCCCGGCGATCTCCACGGGATCGATCAGTCTCGACATGGCGCTCGGCACCGGCGGGGTTCCCCGGGGCCGAATCATCGAGATCTTCGGACCTGAGTCCGGGGGGAAGACGACGCTGGCCCTGCACATCGTTGCGGAGGCCCAGAAACTCGGCGGGCTGGCGGCCTTTATCGACGCCGAGCACGCCCTCGACGTCGCCTATGCGCGAAAGATCGGCGTCAACACGGACGATCTCCTGATTTCCCAGCCCGATACGGGGGAACAGGCACTCGAAATCTCGGAAACCCTGGTCCGGAGCGGGGCGCTGGACGTCCTGGTCGTGGACTCCGTCGCGGCCCTCGTGCCCAAGGCCGAGATCGAGGGGGAGATGGGGGATGCCCAGATGGGGCTCCAGGCACGCCTGATGTCGCAGGCCCTGCGGAAACTGACGGGCAGCATCAGCAAGTCGAAGACCACCGTGATCTTCATCAACCAGCTCCGGATGAAAATTGGCGTCTTTTTCGGCAATCCGGAGACGACCACCGGCGGAAACGCGCTCAAATTCTACGCGACGATGCGTCTCGACATCCGGAAGGTGAGCGCCATCAAGCTGGGGCAGGATGTGATCGGTTTCAGGACCCGCGTGAAGGTCGTCAAGAACAAGGTTGCCCCTCCGTTCCGGGAAACGGAATTCGACATCATTTTCGGCGAGGGGATCTCGAAGGAGGGAGATGTCATCGACCTGGCGGCGGACAAGGGCATCATCGAGAAGAGCGGCGCCTGGTACTCCTACAAGGGAGAACGTCTCGGCCAGGGACGGGACAACACCCGGACCTTCCTGAAGGAAAATGCGGATATCCTTTCGCAAATCGAAGCGGAGGTCCGCGAAAAGCTGGGGCTGAATCCGAGGACCGCTGCGTCGGGGGACGAACCGAAGTAGGGTATGGAGAAGGACCGCGAACGCGTCCGCGCCGAGGAACGGGCCTTTCGCCTGTTGACCCGCCGGGCCCACAGCGAAAAGGAACTGCGGACGAAGCTGAGGGCGGGCGGTTTCTCGACGTCGGCCGTCGAGGAGACTATCCAGCGATGCCGGGAGCTCGGTTATCTCGACGACGGCTCCTTTGCTGTCCGGAGGGCGAGGGTGCTCGCTGTCGACCGGCTCGAGGGAAACCGCCGGATCATCCGTGATCTCCGCAGCAGAGGGATTGACGATGAGCTTTGCCGGCGGGCCGTCGAGGAGGCCCGACGGCAACTGGGCGAAGAGGAAGCGGCCGAACGGCTGCTGAGGAAAAGGATCCGGGGGCGGGCGACCGCCGCGCTGGATGAACGTGAAAGGGCCAGGCTGGCCAGAGGACTGCTGGGAAAGGGGTTTCCCACGGCCCTCGTCTTGAAGACACTGCGGATGACGGAGGGATATGGGTTCCATGACGATGACGGGGAGTGAGATCCGGGAGAGTTTCCTGAAATACTTCGAGGGAAAGGGCCATACGCGGGTTGCGAGTTCTTCGCTTGTTCCCAAGGACGATCCGACGCTCCTGTTCACCAACGCGGGGATGGTTCAGTTCAAGAACTGCTTCCTGGGGCTGGAGGACCGGGGATATTACCGCGCGGCGACCTCTCAGAAGTGCGTGCGGGCGGGGGGCAAGCACAACGACCTTGAAAACGTCGGCGTGACCGCTCGCCACCACACCTTTTTCGAGATGCTGGGCAACTTCTCGTTCGGGAACTACTTCAAGAGGGAGGCCATCGCCTGGGCATGGGAATACCTCACCGTCGTCATGGGACTGCCCAAGGAGAGGCTCTGGGTCACGATCTTCCGCGATGACGACGAAGCCTTCCGCATCTGGAACGAGGAGGCCGGCGTTGCGGCGGAGCGGATCGTCCGGATGGGGGAGAAAAGCAACTTCTGGATGATGGGAGAGACCGGTCCCTGCGGCCCCTGTTCGGAGATCCTCTACGACCAGGGGGAGGGGACGGGTTGCGGAAAGCCGACCTGCGACGTGCACTGCGAATGCGACCGGCATCTTGAAATCTGGAACCTCGTCTTCACCCAGTTCGACCGCGATGCCTCCGGGAAACTCACGCCCCTTCCGAAGCCGAACATCGACACGGGCATGGGGCTTGAACGCCTGTCCGCCGTGATCCAGGGTGTGACGAGCAACTACGAGTCCGACCTCTTTACCGGGATCATCCGATTCATCGAGAAGATCAGCGGCAAGGCCTACAAGCGAAGCGAAGAGGATGACATCTCCATCCGGGTCATCGCCGACCACAGCCGTTCCGTGACCTTTCTCGTGGGCGACGGCGTGCTGCCGAGCAACGAGGGGAGGGGCTACGTCCTCAGGCGGATCCTCCGCAGGGCGGCGCGCCACGGGAAGCTCCTCGGCATGGACCGTCCTTTCCTCCACGAGGTATGCGGGATCGTGATCGAAGCGATGAAGGCGGCTTACCCGGACCTGACCGAAAAGGCCGGCTATATCCGGAAGGTGGTGGCCAGCGAGGAGGAGCGCTTCATCGAGACGCTGGACGCTGGCCTCAGGATCCTCCAGGAAGAGGTGGCCTCCCTGAAGGCCGCGGGGAAAGGGGTGATTCCCGGCGAGGTCATCTTCAAACTGTACGACACCTTCGGTTTCCCCACGGACCTCACGGCGGACATCGTCAGGAAGGACGGCCTCTCCCTGGACACGGAAGGCTTCGAGAAAGCGATGGAGGCCCAGCGGGAGAAGGCGCGTGAATCCTGGAAGGGGAGCGGCGAGGAGGCGATTTCCGAGATCTACCATCGCCTTTCGGTCGAGGGGATTTCCACGGAGTTTGTCGGGTACAAGGAGGGCGATCTGCGAATGCTCCCGGTCACGACGTCCTCGGTGACGGCCATCCTGAAAAACGGCCAGCCCGTCGATGAGATCGTTGCGGGTGACGATGCCGAGGTTATGGTCGGCCGGACGCCTTTCTACGGAGAGATCGGCGGCCAGGTCGGGGACACGGGCATGATCCGGAGCGAAGACGGGGCCGTTTTCGAGGTGAGGGATACGAAGAGGCCCCTCGACAATTTGATCGTCCATGTCGGTCTGCTCAAATGCGGAGTGATGCGGAAAGGGGATCCCGTCGGCCTGCAGGTGATGGATGAGACGCGCCGGGCGGTCGAGGCCAACCATTCCGGGACCCACATCCTCCAGGCTGCCCTGAAGAAGGTCCTCGGGGATCATGTGAAACAGTCCGGCTCCCTGGTGAATGCGGACAGGTTCCGCTTCGACTTCACCCATTTTTCGAGAATCTCGGATGAGGAACTGACTCAGGTGGAGGAGGAGGCCAACCGGATGATCCGGGCGAACGTCCCGGTGGAGACGAAGGTACTTCCCCTGGCGGAGGCCATGAAGACCGGGGCCACGGCTGTCTTCGACGAGAAGTACGGCGAGACCGTGCGCGTCGTCGGTATGGGGGACTACAGCCGGGAGCTTTGCGGCGGGACCCATGTGGGGCGGACAGGGGACATCGGCTTCATGAAGATCGTGCACGAGTCGTCCGTGGCGGCCGGGGTGCGCCGGATCGAGGCGGTGACGGGCCGCGGGGCCGTGGCGCATGTGCGGCGGCTGGACGAGGAACTCCGGAAGACTGCCGGGCTCCTGAAGGCCGGTGCCCTGGAGACCGCCGAGCGGACGGAACGGCTCCTCCGGCGGGAGAGGGAACTGGAGCGGGAGATCGAGGCGCTCAAGGGTAAGCTGGCGGTGAAGGATTCCGGCGATCTGATGGGCCGCGTCCGGAAGATCAAAGGGGTCGACGTGCTGGCGACCTTGGTGGAGGCCGAGGATGTCAAGACCCTCCGGGATTTCGGGGACAAGCTCCGCGACCGGCTCCGTTCCGGGATCCTCCTTTTGGGAAGCCGGACGGAAGGGAAGGCGATGCTCCTGTGTCTGGTCACGAAGGACCTGACGGACCGTTACCATGCGGGAAAGATCATCCAGACGATCGCCCCGATCGTGGGCGGGAAAGGCGGCGGACGCCCGGACATGGCCCAGGCGGGCGGGCCGAAGCCGGAAGGTTTGGAGCAGGCCCTGGAGAAACTTCCGGAACTTCTCTGAGCGAAGGGGAAGAGCGTTCAGGACGATATCGATAAGAGTTTTTGACGAAACCCATACAGGGCGATTATTTTTCCAGTACAGGGCTCAGGTTTCTTCCACAGATTCCCGTTAGGATGGGACATGGAAATGACCGTATCCGGAGCGCCTTTCAGAGCCGACATTCCTC
>CAZWTL010000065.1:0-13949 GCA_964637025.1 uncultured Syntrophaceae bacterium
AGAACACTCCTCAGGTCAGCTTTCGCCAACTGAAGACTTTTTCAGGGACGACTAAATTAGTAAACTTCTTTACAGTTGAGCTATTTGGAGACGATCAATGCTCTCCATACAACGCGATGGTTCCCGTAATTGCTTCACATTAAACCGAATCCCGCCCAGTGTTCATTGCTCCAATAGGCGGAGCCATCGCTTTCTGGAAATCATCACTTCCCAAACCATAAAGCAGCCAATGGACTTGGCATCCTTAATCGACAATCGACATTTTGTTACCGTGAACCATTGCAAGCTGTTGCGAAGCACGTTTATACATATTACGATGAAAAAATCTTTTCAATAGGACATTATGAATAAAGGAATTGAAGCCATGAAAAGCAAAAGGATCATCATTACAGCTTTATTTTTCCTGCTTCATATCCAAACCACGTTTGCAGCGGACAGCACCTGGACCCGTAATGTCGATTTCAGTGGAACCGCTCGACATAGCGCCGTCGGCTTTTCCATTGGTAGCAAAGGCTACTTGGGAACGGGATTGGGTTCAGAATATTCAAGAGACTTCTGGGAATATGACTCTGCCGCAGACACATGGACCCAGAAAGCGAATTTCGAGGGAGCAGCAAGATCTAGCGCTATCGGCTTCTCCATCGGAGCTAAGGGTTACATAGGAACGGGATGGGATGGTTCAGCACTTAAGAGAGATTTTTGGGAGTTTGATCCTGCAGCAAATACCTGGACTCGGAAGGCCGATTTCGGGGGTACAGCACGGTATGCCGCTGTTGGCTTCTCCGTCGGCTCCAAAGGCTATATTGGGACAGGACACAGTGGCTTATCGAGCACAAACGACTTCTGGGAATATGATCCTGATTCGGATCTCTGGACCCAAAAGGTGGATTTCGCGGGATCAGCTCGATACAGCGCCATCGGCTTCTCCATTGGAAACAAGGGTTACATTGGAACAGGATTTGATTCGAAACCGGCGGTGGATTTCTGGGAATATGACCCCGCTGCGAATACATGGACCCGTAAGGCCGATTTCAAAGGGATCTCGAGATATTATGCTGTTGGAATGTCTGTTGACGGAAAGGGATATGTGGGAACAGGGTGGGATGGTTCTTCATTGAAACAGGACTTTTGGGAATATGATCCTGCCGCCGATGTCTGGACGCGGAAAGCTGATTTCGGTGGAACAGCTCGATATCGCGCTGTCGGATTCGCCGTAGGAAGCAGAGGATACATCGGAACGGGGTGGAGTGGCACAAGCATGAATGAGGTATGGTCTTACGGCATCCCTGAACGCTTCATTTCCCTCTATTTCCCGTTTATCGCTTCAATCTCTCCATGGCGGACAGAACTCGGTATCATCAATAGCGACAATGACGCGTTATCAGGGACCTTGAAGGCCTTCAATGATGAAGGACATCTCCTGGAAACCAAAACTTTGCGTCTCCCGCCTAAAGGACGCAAGACGATCTTGGTGGACGAAGCGTTTACGAGCCATGCCGACATGGGATATATCTTGTTGGAATCAAACTCCAAGGCGGTTCTCGGATACACGTCGATTTTCAAGGCCGGTTTTTGCAGGGCGTCCGTTCCAGCAACCAAGAATGCGAATACTTCCGACATCCATTTGCCACATATCGCTTTAAACGCCCAATGGCGTACAAGCCTCTCCCTTCTGAACACAACTTCGAGCGCGAAAGTTGCAACCATTTTCTTTAATAATGGCGCAAGCCGGCAAATTATCCTCCATGCGCATGGACACAAGACGCTGGACATTGCACAAGATTTCTTTAATAACCAGCCTCCGATGGACATTCAATCAGCGTTCATACAGAACGCCAACGGCATCATTGGAGTGCAACTGTTTAGTGCCCGTGACGATGCGCATATGGAAGGGATGATCATTACAGACAAAATGACTTCTACCCTTTATTACCCGCACATTGTCGATGACAGCTGGTGGTGGACCGGCATCGTGGCGTACAATCCATTGAATTCAGTTTGTAAGATCACGGTCACTCCCTTCAACGGCATTGGCAATGCCCTCGACATGCTTACCCTTACCCTGGCTGGCAAAGGGAAATATGTGGGAACTTTTGATCAACTTGTTCCTTCCGAACGTCCAGCCTGGATCAGGATCGATTCCGAAACCCCCCTTGCTGGTTTCGAACTGATCGGTTCTTCCAATGGACAACAACTTGCCGCCCATGCTGGGATGTCTGGAATCTCCTCAAAAACCGGCGTGTTCCCGAAGATCGAAAGAAACGGTTGGACCGGCATTGTTCTGGTTAACACGGAAGACGGTCCAGCGCATATCAATCTAACCGCCAGAGGTGACGACGGCCACTGGGTGGCCACACAGGTGATCACCGTCCATCCTCACGGTAAAATAGTCGATGTTGTGGAAAAGCTGTTTTACAATGACATCAGCGATGCCACTTACATCGCTTATACCTCCGACAGGGATATCGTGGTGTTACAAATCGACGGCAGTTCGGATGGTACGATGCTCGACGGGTTGCCTGGCATATAATGGCTGGTTAAAACATTTTCTGGATCTCGGCCATTCGGATTTCAAGCCTTTTTCTTGATATGGGAATTGCCGTCTTGAGTTCTTGTGCGAACAGCGATACCTTATACTCCTCAATCATCCAGGTAAATTCACCCAGCGCCCGACGTTTCTCTTCGGAGGCATGACTCGGCATTTCATGTAGCGTTCGTTCACGCCAGCTTTCCAACTCACTGATTTCCTCTGTTTTCTCTATGGATTTCAAGAGATGAACCCCAGCCCTTTCCGCCCGGATTCCAAGAGCCCGTAGATAGCGGCTGATGTGGTTCAGGCGCGATTCCTCATAGCGGATAAGAAAATCACGCGTTATGAGCCTGCCCAACTCGTCTCTCAGTCCCGCTAAAAAGGCTCTCAGGGGACGGTTATTCCTGTTGGCATCCTCCAACAAGCGCAACCGTTCTGACGTTTCATAGAGTGCCTTGAGAGGCTGACCTGCCAACCGAACAGCCGCAAGTCCGCGGAGCAGTATTTCGGAACGAATTTTCTCGGCATAACGCGTAAAATCAGTTTCCGTTCGCACGTTGGCTTCGAACAGGTCCGTCGCGACCTTTTCCACTATCGCATTTTCCATTATTTTCATCCCGCCGAATGCAGCGGCCCATACCCTCATATCGCCTGTAGGTGCTACTGTTTTGCGCAAGTGTTTGATATCATCTCGAAGCTTCAGTTCAAGAAGTCCTCGCACCCCTTTGCGGTGCGAGCGCAGCGCTTCGTTTTCAGATCGAAAAAGACGGATGCCAACCCCAGATTCATCGATTGCCAGCGCCGGATATGCAGACATTTTATTGCGCCCGCATGTGAAATATGTGATCCTCTCGGGAAGATCTCCGAAATTCCAGGTGTTCAGACCGCTTCGCTCCCATTCTTTACAGACCGCGACAAAAGCAAGTGCCTCATCCTGGTCGACGAATTCTTGTTCAAGTATCACCATCTCCCTTCCGGAGGCGAGTTCACGGTCTTTGCTGTCCACGATTGATAGCCGGAGCTTCAAGCGCTCATCGAGTGTGCCCAGGGACCAGCGATCAGGTGGAACCGTGACGTTGAACCGCTCATATAAAAAACGGCCGAGTGCAGTGAGCAACATACCTTCCCGCGGCATTTCCCTTAAAATGAATTCGCAGGTCACGGAAAGCGGCATGATTTTTTTCCGGCACTCCTTTGGAAGCCCCTTGAGCAGGGCAGTGATCTTGTCCCGGAGCAATCCCGGGACAGCCCAGTCCAGAGAGGTACTCGAAAGGGAGGGTTTAGCCTGGACGGGAATCTTTAATGTAACCCCGTCATCCGGCATTCCCGGATCATATCGATAAATACAATCCAGACGCCATCCACCAGTCTTGACGATATCTGGGAAGAGCGCGATCTCAGTCGAATCGGGTTGCCCGGCCAGCAAATCCTCCTCCCTCATCCGAAGAAATGCATCGCCTCCGCGCTGGCGTATTAAACTCTGCAGCGTTCTGATGTCGAATATCCCTGGAAGCCGCTTTTCATAGAAAAGGCTTATTTCCTCGTCTCCTATAAGCAGATCCCGGCGTCGAATTTTATCCTCTATTCCAGCGATCTTCGCGATCAGAGCCTGATTGTGGACAAGGAAGAGGAGTGGTCGCTGGACCTCACCAGCGACCAAAGCGTTTCGGATGAAAATTTTCGATGCCTCAACCGTATTAATCCGTCCGTACGAGACGGATCGTCCTTGGACAATGGTCAGGCCAAAAAGGGTGACCTGTTCAAATGCGACTACCTCACCCCGACTTTTCTCCCAGTGAGGTGCAGAGTAGGTGCGACGACAGAGATTTCCCCCAAGATCCTCGAGCCAAGCGCTTTCGATGTTAGCCGCAATACGAGCGAATAGGCGGGAGGTCTCTACCATCTCGGCCGCAACAATCCAGCTTGCACCCTTGTTGAAGAGGCCGGAGCCCGGGAAAATCATTACGATTCTCCCCCGGGTTGCCATGTATAGGTTTTTCTCCTTTCTAAAGGCAATGTGTCCGAGATATCCGCTCAGAATGGAACGATGGATTGCTGAGTATAGCTCGCCTCCTGCTTTTCGCTTCGAAAGGGACGAGGATGTAGGAAATTTCTGCTCCAGCAGAATCGCCTTGAGTTGGTCGTGGATATCCCGCCATTCACGAATTCTCCGGTATGAAAGGAAATGTTCTTTACAGAAACGCCGAAGTCGGTTCTGTGATCTCGCTGAATCCTCTGCATCTTGGCAGCAATCCCACAGTCTGAGCATGGTAACAAAGTCAGACGCTGGATCCTTAAACAGGGCGTGCATCTGGTCAGCCTGCTTCTCTTTATCTGAGGGCCTCTCCCGCGGGTCTTGTATACTGAGTGCTGCCGCGATGACGAGGATCTCTGAAATGCACCCCTCTTGTCTGGCCTCGATGATCATCCTGGCGATTCGAGGATCGACAGGGAGACGCGACATGATTCGCCCCCTGTCTGTAAGCCGCCAACTAACTCTCCTTCCACCCAGTACGTTGTTCATTTTCCCACTGCGAGGAGTATCCACTTCGTGCAAATCCGCGGCGGGTGAAATGATACGATCATCCATTGCGGATTGTTCCTCAAGGATCATTTCGATGGCACCCAATTCAACCAAGATGTCGATGCCATCCTTGACGCTTTTTGGCGCCGGAGGATCGATGAAAGGGAAATGATCGACATGGCCAAGACCAAGAGAAAGCATTCTCAGAATTACCCCGGCGAGATTAGCACGGAGAATCTCAGGCAAGGTATATTGAGGTCGGGAAAGATATTCATCTTCCGAATAGAGACGGATGCAGGTTCCGTTCTGGACTCGGCCACAGCGGCCTTTTCGCTGGTCCGCACTGCTTCTGGAAATCGGTTTTACGGGCAGACCTACGGTGCGCGATCTGGGATTGTACTGGGAAATTCGGGCGAGGCCGGTATCAATCACATATCGGATGCCCGGAATTGTAAGCGAAGTCTCCGCAACATTGGTGGCGACTATGATTTTCCGCAATGGCAGCGGATGAAAAACGCGTTCCTGTTCGGATCTCGTGAGACGGGAGAACAGCGGCAGCACAACCGCCTCTTCCCGCAGACGGCTTTTCAGTAACTCACAGGTTTCACGAATATCCCGTTCGGTAGGCATGAAGATCAGGATATCGCCTGGATTGTGCCGTTCCGAAACCTCCTCCACAATGCGGATCGCAGCATCGATGAAAGGAACTTCCCCCTTATCTTCGAGATCATGTTCAAGGGGATCGTAGCGCACCTCTACCGGAAAGAGACGTCCTGACACTTCGATGATCGGTGCGTTGCCGAACGATCGGGAAAATTTATCGGTGTCTATCGTTGCTGAAGTAATGATGACATGAAAATCATTTCTTTTCCTGAGCAGATTCTTCATCAGTCCCAGGATAAAGTCGATATTAAGGCTCCGCTCGTGGGCCTCGTCGACAATGATCGTATCGTAAGCACGAAGCAGGGGATCACTCTGGGCCTCCATCAGGAGAATCCCATCGGTCATGATCTTGAAAAAGGCACTTTTCGGGGTCCTATCCTCGAAACGGATCTTGTAGCCTACGGAGCGGCCGATTTCTTCCCCCAACTCCTCGGCGATTCTATGGGCGACCGTACTCGCTGCAATCCGCCGCGGTTGTGTGCAGCCGATCAGGCCGTTCAGTCCCCGGCCCGCCTCAAGGCACATTTTCGGAATCTGTGTGGTCTTCCCAGAGCCTGTGTCTCCGGTTATGACGACCACCGGGTGTTTCCCCACGGCTGCCACGATCTCCTCTCTCTTCTCCATGATCGGAAGGGCATCAGGATACGAAAGCCTTGGCAGTTGGATTCGCCGATCATATCTTCTCTTTTTTAGGTAAACATGACGGGACAAGTCATTACTCCATTTGATGCATATACCGAGTAGCCAAAACAAAAGCCGTGTGCGCGACATCATACCTTCGTCGTTTCCTCATGTCAAAGGCGATGGTTGATTTAGAAACCATATTCGGATATATACTATACTAAAGACTACATCGGACGTTCAGGTGCCAATATGCCGCTTGTCACGTTCTATTTTCAGCTTCATCAACCGTTTCGACTCCATCCGGAACGTGGCAAGTTCCTCTGGGACGATAAAAACCGTGCCATCTTTCTCAAGGTCGCCGAAAAGTGCTATCTGCCTGCAATACGCATGTTCACGGAGCTCATTTCCGCGCATCCTTCCTTCAAAATTACCTTTTCCATGTCCGGCACATTTTTGGAACAGGCCGAAATGTATAGGCCCGAAGTCATCCTGGCTCTGCGGGAACTGCTGGATGCCGGTGATAAAAATGACCAGATCGAATACCTCGACGAAACTTACTATCATTCCCTTACAAGCCTATTCGAAGATCCCATGAAGTTGGAATTCAGGGAACAGGTCTCACGGCACCAGGAGATCATTAAGCGCCTTTTGGGTATCACACCGACCTCTTTTAGAAACACCGAGCTGATGTACAATAATTCGATCGCTGATGCGGTGGCCGATATGGGCTACCTCTCAATCCTCTGCGAAAAACGGGACGATATGTTCCTAAGCAAGGACAAGGCCATCTCTCCCAATGCAGTTTTCCGGGCAAAGGGGACTAAACTCATCGTGATTCCCAGAAACAGGGAGCTTAGCGACGATATCGCCTTCCGTTTTCCCCATAGCCGAATTACACCCGAAACCTATTCGCGCTATATCGCACAAATAGATGGTGAGGTCGTCATGATGGGATACGACTTCGAACACATCGGTGAGCATATATGGAGCAATCTGGGAATATTTGAATTCTGGCGCGGTCTACCAGACGCCCTGCAACAACATGAAAGCATCATCGCTGCAACGCCGACGGAAATTTCTCAACGGTTCAAGCATGTGGAATGTCCGATCCTCGATATTCATAGCCTTGCAACATCCTCGTGGGCGGACGCCGGGAGAAACACCTTCGGATGGCTCGGCAATCCCACGCAGTATGAGTTGTTCCGTGATATAGAAAAGATGGAAACGGCCGCCAGACGGGCAGGGGGAGAGTATCTAACCCAATGGCGGCATTTAACGACATCCGATCATGTATATTTCCTCCATGAAAGAACTGGCGATGATCATGCGGTCCATTCATATTTCAACCCATACGACAACTCAATTGCGCGTCCCACGCATGTGCTCACCCGAAAGATCGACGATCTCGAAGCCGTCATCCATCGCTTCGAGATCTTGAAGAAAAGGGAAACAACGGCCATTCTGATCATCTCTCCGGAGACGGGCAGGTTGCCTGAGGACATGGGAGGGCTCGCACGTTTTATCTCCGGGAAAAGCGGTGGGCAGGGCGAGGTGGTCTCAGCGCTCTGCGAAGGTTTGACAGAACGGGGTCTGGACGTCCATCTGGCCATCCTCAATCTTAAAAGGCGGTTCCAGAGAGAAGTCCAGATGAATGAACAGCAATGGCGTGAAGTTCGCTACAAGATCGATTCGGAAAAGATCTATTTAGTCAGTTCCGCCGTTTTTGCCGACAACATGAGCGCATATGCGGGAGACCCGATTCTGACGGCCGTGGAGTTTCAGAGACAGATCACAAACAGTGTCATCAAATTTGTCAGGGCCAGGAGCGGAGATCGATTGATCATCCATAGCCACGACTGGATGGCCGGTGGAGCCATCACCGCTTATGCCGCTGCAAGAGGGCTTCCTATCCTCCATACGGTACACAATGTCTTTACGGCTGCCCTGCCTCTGGATCTGATGGGCGGGATAGATCTCGGGTCCATCTACGACCGAATCTATTTTACTGAAATCAACGGACAGGCGTGCATAGACTGCCAAGCCACCGCTATCAAGAACGCCACGATGATCAATTTCGTGGGAAAAGAATTCCTCCGAGAGGTTGTTGAGGATTTTTTTCTTGATCGTAACATCATTCCGCCAAGCGTCCGCAACGAAGTGAAACAGAAGTACACCCATGACGCAGCCCGGGCAATCATCAACGCCCCTTCGTCGATCATGTACCCAGAGCGCTGCGAGGCCCTGGCGCGCAAATACGGACCAGATGATCGTATCATTGAGGCAAAGCGAGAGAACCTCATAGCCTTTCAGAAGAAGACCGGTTTGAGCGTAAAACCGGATGCCCTTCTCTACTTCTGGCCATCGCGTCTTGATCCCTCTCAGAAAGGGGTCGAACTCCTTGAAGAGATCTGTGTTCCCTTCATCGAAAAGCATCCCGATGTACAGATTGCCATCATAGCGGACGGAGTAGGCAGTGATCGGACCCATACGGATATTTTGGGGAAGATCGCCTGGAATTCAGGAGGTCGAATCGCCTACCATCCCTTCGAGGAGTCTTTATCACTTCTTGGATATGCCGCCGCCACCGATGTGTTCGGAGCATCGCTCTATGAACCCTGCGGCCAAATTGACCAGGTTGGAAACCTTTTCGGTGCTACAGCCACCAACCGCGATACCGGAGGTTATCATGACAAAATCCGGAAACTCCGACTCAAGGCTTTCGGATCACCGCAAGACATGGGGAATGGTTTCCTTTTTAGAGACTATGACGCCGGTGGACTTTGGTATGGACTGGAAAGAAGCCTGGAATTTCATCGTTTGCCCGGGGAGATACGCGAGGAGCAGTTGCGAAGAATCATGAGGGAATCAAGGGAAGAGTACAGTCTGGACCGAATGATCGCCGAGTACATCCGCATCTATGAAACACTCAACGGCGGTCGGCCTCTTATTTGACTCTTAATGCACATCCTTTCGGCAGATCTTTTCGTCGACGGACATTCGGCTCCGTCGCATTTGCTGCACAAAAACAATGCGGGAAGAAAGGCCCGTATTCTTGGATCAAGACGGTAGGCTGCGCTTTACGCGGATCGCAATGTCCCGGACTCGCATCATAACCTCATCCTCGTCGATGGTTAACAGCTTTCGATGCTGCATCACGACCTTTCCGTTGATAATGACCGTATCCACATCGGCGCCATTCACAGTGTACACCAAGTGGGAGTATTCGTTGTAAAGAGGCGTCAAATGAGGTTTGTTCATATCGACAATGCATAGGTCCGCTTTCTTTCCCACCTCCAGTGAACCGATCAGAGCGTCTAGACCCAAAACCTCGGCACCGGCACAGGTCGCCATTCGTAGAACGGTGCGGGCAGACATCACTGTGGGATCGAGACGGGCCGACTTCTCCAACTTCGCAGCGGTATCCATTTCCTCGAACATGTCAAGATTGTTGTTGCTTGCGCATCCGTCAGTCCCCAAGCCTACAACGACCCCATGCTCCAGCATGGTTGAGATGGAAGCGACGCCGGAAGCCAGTTTCATATTACTCTCCGGATTGTGGACTACCTTGCATCCATGATCTGCAAATAAACGTATGTCATCCAAATCCATCACAACACCGTGGAAGGCAATGAAGCGATCGTTAAGCAGTCCCATGTTCCTGAGGTATGTGGTCGCACGTCCACCGATTTTCTCTTTCAACTGCTTGGCTTCGGATTTGTTCTCCAGAAAATGCGTCGCTAACGGAACATTGTATCGATCAGCGATAGATTTGCACGCCTTCAGGAGGTCATCCGAACAGGTGTAGAGGGAATGTGGTTCGACCATGATGTTAACTAGGGGATCACGGTCCCATTTTTGAATAAGGTTCTCTGTATATGCCAATCCTTCTGTGGGCGTTTTGTAAGAGGGGGATGGAAAATCATACAGCACTTCACCCAAAAGGCAGCGCATTCCGGCCGTCTTGGCAGCTTTTGCCGTCTCATCTTCGAAAATATACATGTCGGAAAAAGTGGTCGTGCCCGATTTGATCATCTCCGCACAGGCGAGCATGCTGCCCCAATAAGCCAATTCCGGATCGACATTGCGGGCCTCGGCTGGGAAAATGTATCCGTTGAGCCAATCCATCAGTTCCATGTCGTCTGCGATCCCGCGAAAGCAGGTCATGGCCGCATGGGTGTGGGAATTTACGAGCCCAGGCATGATGACGGAACGAGGCATATCAATGGTCAGACGTGCCTGATATCGCCTTTCGATTTCATCCTTCTTACCGATTGCCACGATTGTGTCCTGATAGACTGCGATCGCCCCCTCAACTATTTTCAGATCCTGATCGTTCATGGTCAGAATCGTACCACCATATATCAGGATATCCACCTTGTTATCCATTTTCTCTCCCTGTTCATGATGCTCGGATATTACCCACCATCCCGTACTCATTTAAGGGCAGGCCATATCACAAAGGCCCCTACCGCTTCAACTCAATTTCAGAAGAAATACACTCCTTAAGGCATGATGCCATCCCGAAGGCAAGAAGTTCAGTAACGCCAACCGAGGTCCAGATCCATGTCTTTAGGCGCAGTCAACTGGATTTTATTTAGAATAGAACGTTTCTGACCCGCCGCGATATCCATTCTCCAAATCATTTCGGAATGGCTCCTTTCGCTCGCCTCGGGTTGCATTTGTAGTGAGACACGAATCCGTTCGTCACGAAGCTGCGGAATGGGTTCCTCCAGGCGGACTCGGATCGCTGAAGCTCCGTCATTGATGATGTTCATCCGCCATGACCACTCCTGGATCTGGTTTTCTGTAATGACTCCTTTTTCTCCCGATTTCAGGGATAGGAGGACAGAATCGACAGTCACCAAAGGATCGGCACCAAAATAAAAGTTTCCTTCCTGACCCGAAAATGCAAAGGGTCGTTTCCCGAGAACCCCTCCGTCAATCATGAAGGTGGCCGTACCGGATGGGACCTCGCTCCCTTCCGGAAGTTTGACGGTTGCACGGACAAAGGACTGGGACGTCAGACTGGGGCGTAGCAGATGCTCAAAATCGGCCTTCCATACCTGTTGTCTGATTTGAAAACGCTGGCGCGTCCCTGCTGGTATGTTCTTCTTTCCAAGTTTCCAAACCGCATAAGTCGTCTGACGGACGTCTCGGGGCTCGAAATCATCCTTAGCTTCGGCATGAGCGGACATGGGGAATGACGCAACATCCTTCTGGAGCCCCTTGCCCATGCGGAATTGGGTACGCGGACGGATGATCCAGGGCGGCACATCGGGAGGCACAATTGCTGAATGGGGCTGGAGGGTGGCCAGTGCCACTTCGACATGCTTCCAGTCGATTCCTGAACTCTGCCAGATTTCCGCCTCCCAATCGAACAGGATGCGCCCTTCACGGGGACGCGCATCCAGACGGTATTGTGGAAGCCATCCGCATCCATTCAATGTATAGGACAGGGTCAGCTCGGTATCGCGCACGGGGGAACCGATCAGGCTAATCTCTACCTCCCAGGGCATCTCCTTTTTTCCAGCAATACGGGAGATTTCCTCCTGAATTTCTCTGATTGCCTTATCCAGTTCCTCCATTTGCGGCTCAAGGGTGAGTTTCTCCTGCATGTCCTGCTGAACGCTCTTTCCGATTTGTGTCGCAAGAGCAACTGCTTCGTCCACGTTTTGTAATTTTGCTTTGTCCTGGGACTGCCAAAACCTTAATCTGGCGTCCAATGACTGGATCTGGGATACAACTGCTGTCCTTTCCCTTTTCTTCTGAACGAGATTCTTCTCAAGTTCGGCGAGTTGCCCGCCATCCTGGCGATGGACCTGTCGCCAAGACTGGTCCATGATCCTCGTATTTCCATCCGTATCCAAATACGCCGTTAGCGAGTCCTGAAGCGCCTGTGATGGAAGGATGACCACTGCCTTGAAAATCCCTGATCCTGTTGCCTGTGGAGAAATACGGACAACTTCCGTGATGCGGGCAGAGGAGGGGAAAAGTGTCACTGCGTAAGGCACAGCATGGGAACTCACCGGGATGAGGACAGAAAACAGGATCATCAACACCAGTCTTCGCATGTAAGACCTTATCGTTTGCATTTATACCCAGCCCTCCTTATTTGCTTTTGACTCTGTCCGCGATACGATGGACCTTTTCCATGATTGGGGCAAGGTTGATGTGAATCAGGTGACGATCTCTCATCACGATGCGACCTCCGATGATACTCGTGACCACATCGGATCCGTTCGCCGCATAGACAAGATGAGAAAAGGGCTGATAAATTGGAGTCAGATGAGGTTGCCTCATATTCACGAGAATGATGTCAGCTTCCTTGCCTGGGACGATAGAGCCGATCCGGTCCTCCATTCCGAGAACACGAGCACCTCCGATCGTAGCCATCTCAACGACCTGCTTGGCAGTCATCACGGTAGGATCCTCTGAAAAAACCTTATGAACTTTTGCGGCCATACCCATTTCACCGAACAGATCAAGGTCATTGTTGCTCGCGCATCCGTCGGTACCCAGTCCGACATCGATCCCCCGCTTTAGCATCTCTGGCACAGGAGCAATGCCCGCCCCGAGTTTCATGTTACTCTCCGGATCGTGCGCCACCTTGACCCCATTTGCAGCTATGACATCGAGCTCATCTTTGCCCAGCCAGATGGCGTGTGCTGCAATGGTACCAGCGTCAAGAACCCCAAGGTCATATAGGTATTCAACCGGGTTTTTGCCATAGCGTTCTTGGATGAGCCGAACCTCCTCACGGGTTTCCGACAGATGGATCTGGAAGGTCAGTCCGCTTTGGCGCGCTACATCCTTGACGGTACGCAGCGTTTCCGGATTACAGGTGTAGGGGGAATGACAGAACAACGCCGGTACAACGAGGGGGGAACGGTTAAGCCACCGTTCCACAAACCGATCAGCCGCAACTGCTTTCTCGGAGTGACCTGATGCATTGAACTCAGGCAAATCGATGAATCCCGCTGCGATGACCCCCCTCATCCCGGCTGTAATCGCTGCGCGGCCAACCTCGCCTTCGAAAAAATATCCATCGCAAAAGGTCGTGGTCCCAGAAAGAATCATCTCGGCGATGGCAAGCATGGCACCGTCATACACAGTCTCTCGGTTGATGAACTGCGCTTCGGCGGGAAAAATATGGTCTGTGAGCCAGTTCATCAGAGGGAGATCATCTGCCAAACCACGAAAGCACGTCATTGCAAGGTGGGTATGGACATTCACCAGGCCGGGCATGACAAGGCAGCCTGATGCGTCGATAGTCTCGCGTGCAGTACCGCTTAAGACTGCAGGATATCCTCGTTCTTCGACAAAACCGATCTTGCCATCCCGGATGCCAATGACAGGATCCTCTATGACTTCTCCGGGCGATGCCATCGTTAAAAGCGTACCACCGGTAATCATTATGTCCTGTGTTTCAAAATCGTCATGCATGGATCCATCACCCCTATGAATAGCCGTTACACTTACACAAATCAGAATGATATTCCATAAAATAATCAGGAATTCACGGGATTCACTGGAATGTATTTTTCGTCATTTATGCATCGATTACGCAGTCTCCTCCATCCCGTTCATGGGAAATACATATATCCCGAA
>CAZWTL010000066.1:0-13420 GCA_964637025.1 uncultured Syntrophaceae bacterium
CTCATACTCCAAGACGGACCTTTTTTCATCACATTTCATGCGACAAATATCTCCTTGACATGAGGCAGCGCTTTTCATATCCTCCATCGTCCCGAGGGGCATTCTGATCCGCTTTGGGCGTTCGCCCCTGAGGGGTTCCAGCCAACGTGTCAAAAGAGGAATAAAATCAGTGATCAAGAAGACTTTATTCTTACTCTGCGTGATGGCCCTGTTCCTTTTCGGATGCACGAAAGAGGATGCCAAAACACTCAAGGTGGCGGTATGTCCGACATCGCCTCCCAACCTGTTTGAGGAAAACGGCAGCTACCAGGGGATCGATCTGGATCTCTTCGAAGGCTTCTGCAAAACCGCGGGCTACCGGTACCGGATTACCGCTTACGACTGGCAGGGGATGCTGGGGGCGATCATATCGGGCCAGGCGGACGTGGCCTTCTCCGGGATTTCCATCACGGAAAAGCGCAGGGAGAAAATGGATTTTTCCGATCCCTATATGGACAACACATGGAACCTGGTCTGCATGCAGGGGAAAAACATCCAGATCAAGGATCTGTCCGAGCTGAAGAGATATTCGATCGGCTATCCCCGCGGCATGGCCTACAGCGCTTTCATCAAGGATGAACTGGAGCCCAAAGGGATCTACCGGTTGAGCGACGTGAAGATGTATCCCACCTACAACGAAGTGCTCTCCGATCTGCAGAACGGGAACTTGGACCTGGCCTTTCTGGACGGATCGGTCGCCAGCGTCTACAAGAAGAAAATAGACATCCGGGACAGTTATGTTTTTACGGGATTCGATACCTTCGGTTTCGCCTTTCCCAAAGGTTCACCCCTGCGCGACGAATTCAACCGCTACCTGAAGGGGCTGGGTTCGGATAAGATCAAGGCCGTTATCGGAAATTGGCTGCAATGACGGGGCTGGCGACCTGCCGATGAGTCTCTTCCAGATTCTCAAGGTACTGGCTTCGGGTGCGGGCTTCACGATCCTGATCACCGTAGCTTCCATGGGCGCCGGTCTCTGCGTCGGACTGGTTGCGGCCATGCTCGGTCGTATTCCCATGAAGCCGATACAGCTCCTGATTTCGTCCTTCACCTTCATCTTCCGTGGTATACCCGTTCTGGTGCTGCTGTTCCTCGTTTTTTTCGGTCTGCCCTGCATCGGTGTCCGCTTATCGCCTTTCCTGTCCATGGTTCTGACTCTGGGTCTCGTCTCCGGGGCCTTCCTCGCGGAGATCTTCCGGGGTGCAATGAACGCCGTCCACCGCGACGAGATTCTGGTTGCGGAAAGTGCGGGGATGACCCGGATGCAGGGATTCCTCCATATCCTGCTTCCGCAGATGTTCCGGTTTTCCATTCCCGGCATGATCAACGAGTTCACGTCGGTTCTGAAGTACACCCCCTTTGCATATACCGTGGGAATACCCGAAATCATGAAGCAGGCCATGGGGCTGACGGTCATGCTCCTGCGCGGCATTGAAGTCTATCTGGCCGCGGGAATCCTCTACTTCGCCATCTACAAGGCATGCGTCGTCCTCCTGTCGTCCCTGGAAAAGCGGTATCGGATTCCCGGCCTGTCTGCGGAGTGAAATGGACACATTGGCCCTGATCGAAGTTGACAATCTGGTGAAGCGGTTCGACGGCAGAATCGTGTTAAAGGGGATCAACCTGAAATTGAGCGAGGGCCAGGTCAAGGTCATCATGGGCCCGTCGGGATGCGGAAAATCGACGCTGCTCCGCTGCCTGAACCTGCTGGAGACGCCCACCTCGGGGCGAATCTTCTTCAAAGGGGAAGAGATCACGAGGACGGGGGTGGACGTCCGCGCGCTGCGGCAGAGCATCGGCTTCGTGTTCCAGAGCTTCGCCCTTTATCGCCATTTGACCGTTCAGGAGAATGCCACCCTGGCCCTCAGAAAGATCAAGCGCATGACGGCCCGAGAGGCTGCGGAAAAGGCGTGCTATGAGCTGGAGCGGGTGGGAATGTTCGAGCATCGGCACAAATATCCCGCCCAGCTTTCGGGCGGGCAGAAACAGCGGGCAGCCATCGTCCGGGCACTGGCCATGGACCCCGCCGTGCTGTTCCTGGACGAGCCCACCTCCTCCCTGGATCCCCAGATGGCCAGGGAGGTGGTCAGCGTGATCAACAAGCTCTATCTGGACAACGTGACGATGTTCTGCGTGACGCATGACGTCTTTCTGGCGAAATACATCTCCGACCGCATCGTATTCATGGATGAAGGGGTGGTACTGGCGGAAGATGCCGCCGAGCGGCTTTTCTACGACCATCCGGATCCCCGGATCCGGGAATTTTACCTGGGCGCCATCGACTTCAGATAAACGGCATGAACAGATTCATCGAAGACCTGATCGCCTATTGGCCGGAGATGCTGGTCGGACTGGGAAACACCCTGTTGCTGGCGGGGATCATTTCCGTGACCGGTTTTCTCGGAGGGATCGCGGTCTTTTATCTGACGACCGGCAGCCACAGAATTCTCCGTGCCGTTACCGAAAGATACATCTCCTTCTTCATCGGAACGCCTCTTCTGGTCCATCTGTTTCTGATCTATTACGGGCTTCCGGAACTGGGCATCCGCTTATCCCCGCTGACGGTCGCCGTCATCGGTTTTACGCTGAACGTTTCGGCCTACAATGCCCGTTACCTGATGACCGCCTTCAACGGCCTGGACCGGACGGAGATCGAAGCTGCACGGGCAGCGGGATTTACCCCTGCGGAGGCGTTCCGTCTGATCGTCCTCCCCCAGTCGCTCCGCCTGTCCATTCCCTCCTTGACCAACCAGGTCATCCAGAACCTCAAGGACACCTCCGTTGCCTTTCTGATCCAGTACAAAGATTTCTTCGCCCAGATCCAGGAGGTGGCCTCGACGAATTTCGAGTTTTTCAGGGCATATGCAACGGCCGGTATGATTTATCTGGCATTCGTCTGGGTGATCGTCATGCTGGCAAGGCAAATCGAGAAAAGGTCCGCCCTCCCCGGTTTTCAGTCGGCATGAACATGCCGTGTGATCGCATATTCGGGCCCTGGAATCACCGACGCAAACGGAGAGCCGCCATCACATGATTTTCGTTGCATTCCGTTTTTTTCGCTTGCAAATCGCCGCGCCGGAAGCGAGAATGATACAAATTCGAAGGGGGCCTGCAACCCAGGGGATTCGAACGAAAACATGTCCATGAAACGCATTGAATGGCTTCTGGCCCGAAAAGAAGAAACCGTCCTCAACGTCTTCAAGCTCAGAACGATGGTTAGGGAGAACGATACCGTCGCGGTCCTGATGTACGGCAGCCCCGATCCCGATGCCATTGCCTCAGCCATGGCGTTGCGGGAGATCCTGAGTCAGACGAAGCCCCTCTCGAAGTGCATTTTCGTCGCCACCGAACCCGTGATACGGCATCAGAACGCCGAATTCATTCGGGAGATGAAGGTTGAGATTCAGATGCTGGACAAGGTCGATCTCCATGCATATCGTCTGATCGCCGTCGTCGATGCCCAGCCCACCTTTTTCGGCGATGCCCTGGGCGATCTGAAACCGCAGATCGTCATCGACCATCACCCGTGCAAGACGATCTGGCACTCGTCGCTGGCCGACGTCAGGCCCTCCTACGGGGCCCTTGCAACGATGATGACGGAATATCTCCTGGTCGCGCGGGTGAAAATTCCCAAACGGCTCTACACCGCGCTCCTGTACGGAATCCGCAGCGACACGGTCAATTTCGAACGGAACGCTAGCCTCGAGGACATCGGCGCCTACTACCTCAATTTCATGAGGGCCAACCGGCAGTTGATCCGTCGCATTGAACTGAACCAGATCCCGGACCGTTTTCTCAAATACTTCGATTATGCCTACCATCACAAACGGCGCTACCGCGACCGGATCATCTGTTTTCTGGGAGCCACCGACAGCGCGGATGCCTGCGTCCAAGTGGCGGATTTTTTCCTGCGGATCATCAACATTTACTATGTGGTCGTGGCGGGCATCGTGAAGGATCGGTTGGTGATCATTTTCCGAGGGGACGGATACCGTCAGGACTGCGGTTCCATTGCGATGAAATCTTTCGGAAACATCGGAAACGCCGGGGGTCATCGGGCTGCCGCACGGGTGGAGATCCCCTTGGACACGCTCAAGGCGTCCCTTGGAAACGACCTCTCCCAGGAAGCCATGGACCATTTTCTCGTCCAGCGCCTCCGGCGGAAAAAGGGCCAGCCCCCCAGAAAAAACGGACAGGGATAGTCAAGCGGGAACGACGATGCCCCGAAAACGGCCTGTCTCTGCCGCCCTCTTGCGTGCAGGGAACGGCGGAAAGAATTTCCCACAACCTGCAGGATAAAAGGGTTCAACCGTCATCATGCTTCGGTCATCATGCTTCACTTTTTGACTGGGAGGGGGGATCGCTCTTGGCCTTTTCCGGCTTCTCATCCTTCTTCCGTTCGCCCGTGGGGGCTTTTTTCCCGCCGTAATCCGTCACATACCAGCCGCTCCCCTTCAACTGGAAGGAAGAGAGGGACATCAGCTTGTGTACCGAACCCCTGCAGAATTTGCATGTCCTGACTGCGGGATCAGCAACCCCCTGAAACACCTCAAATTCTTTTCCGCATTTCTTGCATTTGTACTCGTAAATCGGCATGGCTTTCAACCTCCAACCTCACAAATCCTTTCCCTGTCACTATTGCAGCAGGTCGCCGATCCGGTAACGGTTGCTGAAGCAGTCCAATACCAGATTCATGTCCGGATCGGTGGCCGGTTTGAGCAAATTTTGGGTAATGCGATGGACCTTTTCCTCCTCAGTCCACCTTTCCTCCTCACCCGCGTCAAAATTACCTTCACCCCGTTCAAAGCGGATCACGTGGACCAGTTCGTGCGCGGCAATGTAGAGCAACAGGGGTGAAAGCCGGATGAACGAATGGGCCCGCTCCACGGCATCGAGGATCCTGTCGTCCTGCAGGCAGATCCGGTAGAAGTGGGATCCCCTGTCCGACTCCCCGGCCGCTTTCTCGATCTGGTACTTGCAGAGGTGAGCAAACGCCCCCTCGCGAACCTCGTGCTGTTCGAGGAAGGCCAGCGTCTTCACGTCGTAGCGCCGTTCCCTCCATTCCGTCGGTCCGATGCGGAAGTAACTCCCCGCCATCTTTTCGGCCTGAGAAAAGGATTTACCCGTAAGCGCTATCTGCTCCGCGGTGAAATAACGCCCCATTGTATTCTCCCGTTTCAGCGGGGAATAATATATGCACCGATGGGCGGGTGTCAACCCCCATCGTAACCCCGAATGTACCGCACGGCCGCCGCCTTATTTCGGAATCGGCGTGTTGGTCAGCATGTACTTGAGGTCGTCGTCCTCGAAGCGGATGGCAATGCCGCCGTAGACGGAACGGTTGTCCTGATCGCTGATGAAATCGTCCCATCCGGCGGTGAGATAGAGGTGCTTGAAAAGCTGGTATTCGGCTCCGGCTTTCAGATGGGCCCGGCGGTCGCTTCCGAAGTCGAAAGCCTCGAAGGAGAGCTTCAATCTGTCTTTCAACGCGTAATAGTCGACACCGACGCCGCCGGTCGACTCCAGAAGTCCGCCCCGGAGCACGACATCCTTGTAGCGTTTGCCGATCTGGGCGTTGAAGAGGATGCCATCACGATCCCACTCCTCGGTTCGGGTCGTGACGCCGTTCACGGTATAATCCTTGGTGGTTCTTCGCCCCCTCGGATCGCTGACAATGCCGACGATGTAGAACTTATCCTCCTTGGGTTGGATCCGGACATCCAGATAGCTCTTCGCATCGCCCTTGTCGAAGAGGTATTCGCCCCGGTAGCTCAGAAAAGTCCGGAACTGTTCCGCTTTGTTCACATAGCGGTTCAGGCCCACCAGCCCTTCGTTGAGGTTCCGGACCGTTTCGTCGTCGTTGACGAGTTTGCCGATGCTTCCCCGCCCCTCGTTGATCTTCTGGGTTACCTCTTCGAGCGACGCAAGGGTTCTGTTCAGCTTGTCCATCGTGGTCTGGTCCTTGACCAGTTGCCCGAGCGTCCCCTCTCCCCGGTTGACTCCGCCCGTAATCTCGCTCAAGGCGGCGAAGGTCTTCTCCATCTCGCGCGCGGCCGACTTCAGGGTGTCCATCACCTCGCCCACCTTCTCGTCGTTCTGGGTGACGACCCGGTTCAGATTCCCGGCGAGCTGACGGGTGTTTTCCAGCGCGGCGTGGAGGGCCTCCTCGTTGCTGATGATGACCTTGTTGAGGTTATGGGTCAGATCCCGGGTGTTGGTCAGGATGCTGGCGATTTTCTCCTCGCCGGCCTGACCGGCCAGGACGCGGTTGAGCGAGCCCGTCACCCCGCGGATGTCATCCGCGATCAGGCTCAACTGATTGAGCATCCGATCGATGTCCGTCTGGCGCTCCGTCCGTGAAATCTGTTCGCCGGGACCGAGGTAGGCCTCCCCGCGGGTGCCGGGATAGAGTTCCACATACTTGTCGCCGAGGATGCCGTGGGTCTTGATGGAGGCGACGGTGTCCCTTTCGAGTTTGACGTTGGGGGCGATGCGAAGCCGGACCAGGGCCTTGCCGTCCTTGAGGCTGATCGACTCGACCCGGCCGACCTCGACGCCGGCAATCTGGACCGAGGCATCCCGGTCCAGGCCCGCAGCACTGTCGAAGACAACGTCCAGTGTGTAGCCTCTTTTCAGGCTGAAACCCTGCTGTCCGATCTGAAAAGACATGTACCCGAGGATAATCAGCCCAACGAGGACGAACAACCCGACTTTGGCCTCCGAGCTCAATGAAAACATCAACGCCTCCCGAACCCATCAACTGCAACGTCAAAGTAGCATGGAAACACGGCTTTGCATAGGGGTGCCCCGGATATTTTTCCGGGTGCCGTCCCCGTCCCGCAGCCGGACATTCCTCCGGACACGGTTCGAACGCAGAGCGTCTATCCGCTCCCTCCTGCTTCGAGAAAACGCACCGGCGGATTCCGGTCTCACGCCCCTGTCCAGATCGAGATCCGGGGTCCTTCACATGATCCGGATCGGCCCTTCGATGCTTCCCGAAAGGAACTGAACGATGACCGGATTGCGCGAGGCCTGGAGTTCCTCCGGCGTTCCGTACTCGATGATCTTCCCTTCGTAGAGCATGGCGACCCTGTGGCCGATCTCGAAGATCGACCGGATGTCGTGGCTGATCACCACGCAGGTCAGGTTGTAATTTTTCTGTGTATCGATGATCAGCCGGTTGATCGCCTCCGTCATGACCGGATCGAGTCCCGTCGTGGGCTCATCGAACAGCACGATCTGGGGGCGCAGGGCAATGGCCCGCGCCAATCCCACCCTTTTGCGCATCCCGCCGCTCAGTTCGGACGGAATTTTTCCCTCCACCCCCGACAACCCCACGGATCGGAGACGGTCGGCGACCGTCTCCCGGATCTCCTTTTCCTTCATCGATGTCTGTTCACGGAGCGGGAAAGCGACGTTCTCGCCCACGGTCATCGAATCGAAGAGGGCCGCCTCCTGGAAGAGCATCCCGAATTTTTTGCGGATCTCGTTCAGACCCCGGTCGCTGAGTTTCGTGATGTCCACGCCGTCGATCAGGATCTGGCCGCGGTCTGGACGGATCAGGCCGATGATGTGTTTGAGCAGAACACTCTTCCCGCCGCCGCTCCGTCCGATGATCACGGTGGTCTTGCCGTCCTCGATTTCAATGTCGAGGCCGTCGAGGACCTTTTGCTTTCCGAAGGATTTATGGATGTCGATCAGTTGGATCATCACTCCTGTCCTAGAACATGATCGCCGTCAAGAAATAGTCGCTCACCAGGATCGAGATCGACGACAGGACCACCGCCTCCGTGGTCGCCCGGCCCACCCCCTCGGCTCCGCCGTAGGTGTTGAATCCCTTGTAACAGCCGATGAGGCTCAAGATCAGTCCGAAACAGGCTGCCTTGATCAGGCCGTTAAAGATATCGTCAAGATCCACAAGCCGAGTGATGTTCTTGATGAAAACCCCCGAGTTGATGCCCAGGATCTCGACCCCGACGAAATACCCGCCCAGGATGCCCACGAAATCCGAAACCACCGTGAGAAAGGGCACCATCAGGACCCCGGCCGCTACCCGGGGCACGATCAGGTGTTTTACAGGATTCGCCGCCATGACATAGAGGGCGTCGATCTGCTCGGTCACCCTCATGGTCCCCAATTCCGCGGCCATGGCCGATCCGGCCCGGGCCGTGACCATCAACGAAGTGAGGACGGGCCCGAGTTCCCTGGTCATGGACAGGGCCACGGTGGAACCGACAAGGCTCTCGGCGCTGAACATCCGGAAGCCGTGGTATCCTTGCAGGGCCAGCACCATTCCGGTGAAGGTTCCGGTCAGCACCACCACAAAAATGGACTTGACCCCCACGAACTCCATTTGCTTGAAAATGTTGCGCAGTTTGAGCGGGGGCCTGAACATCCAGCCGAGAACCGAGATGAAGAGCAGGACGATCTTCCCCATCTCCTCGATTTTCTCGAGAACGGACCGGCCGACGCGATCCACGGCTTGAAGCAGACGGTTCATTTACAGGGGGCCTCTTTTTCGCGCATGAACCTCCAGGGCAAACTGGATGATGCGGTCGATCAAACCCGCTTGCGTGATCCCGCAGGCTGCCGCCTGGTGGAACAGAACCGTCGAAGGCGTCATGCCGGGCAACGTGTTGGGTTCCAAAACAGCCACCCGTCCGTCCTGACGAACGAACATGTCGATACGCGAATACCCCTTCAGATTGAGGGCTCGGAAGGTCGCAACCGCAGTCTCGCGGATCTTTTCGATCTGCTCCTGCGGCAGACGGGCCGGCGTTTTGTTTTCTCCCTGGCCATAGAGAAATTTATCCTCCAGCGAAAGGACATCGTCCGTTGGAATCGTCTCCGAAGGGACCAGGGCTGCCGGCGCATCGACGCCCAGGACGCCGCAGGTCACCTCCATCCCCGAGAGAAACTCCTCAACGAGAACCACATTGTCCCAGAGAAAGGCATTCTCAACGGCCTCAGGAATCCCCCCGGCCGCGACCACCTTCTTCACCGCGGTGCTGCAGCCTTCACGGCAAGGCTTGACCACGCAGGGGAATCCGATCTCCTGGACGATCCGATCGGTGATCTCCTCCCTTTTCAAAGCCCAATCCCCCTTGAATACCGGAACGGTCCGCGGGACATCGATGCCGCTGATCTCGAGGATGCGCCGACAGACATACTTGTCCATCCCGATGGCTGAGGCGAGGACTCCGGAACCCGTATATGGAATTCCGAGAAGTTCAAGCAGCCCCTGCATGCAGCCGTCCTCACCGTACTTGCCGTGCAGTCCGAGGCATACGACGTCCACCCGGTCCCTGAGGGATTCGTAAGGGATCCGTTTGGCTTCCTGAGCAAGGCTGTCTTCGATGTCACTGGTGCTGTTCCGCATCAGGAGCTTTATGGGGATCTCCCACAGGGCCGCCCGTCTGTCCATGAAGATGGAGACGGGATCGTATTTGGCGCGGTCGATCTTGGTGAAGATATTGCGTCCGCTCTCGAGGGATACCTCCTTCTCGGAGGAGAGACCGCCCATGATGATCCCGACCTTCAACTTGCCAACCATATCCTTAACGCCTCCATCATCCAGAAACCCGCAACCGTGCTACCTCCAGGCCGTCATGGAACGCGACGTTCCGAAAAAGCTCCGCCGCGTGGTCCGGCACCGTCTGAACCTATACCATCAAATGTCGTCGTTTTCCAGAAGGGCGTGAATTCTGTCGGATCGGCCGGCTACAGCGGCCCGCTTTTTTCCCGGTGGATGAGCAGCCCATTTTCGACCAATCGACTGAGGATCATCGAGGGAAGCATCCCGGCGCAGGCTGCCTGTTCGAAGAAGAACGACGAGGGGGCCATGCCGGACGAGGAGTTGGGGTCCGTAATCAGGACCCGGCCGTCCTTCAGATAGAAGCCGTCGATCCGACCGTAGGACCTGAATCCCAGGGCGTGAAATGCGCGCACAGCCTCCTGTTTGATCACCTCCACAGCGTCCGGTGGGATGTCCTTGGGGGGTGTGAATTTCCGACAGCGCCCAGGCATGTACTTGTCGTCATAGGTAAAGTAGTCGCTCTGGGGGATGATCTCCGTGACCTCCAGGGCGCCGGCCTTCCCGTCCTGTTCGAGAATGATGCTGGAGAATTCGATTCCCTCGAGGAATTCTTCCACGAGCACCGCCCGGTCCCACTTCAGCGCCTCTTCGATGCCGCGGGTCAGCGATGCCTCATCCCGTACCCGCGTCACGCCGATGCTGGACCCTTCGCGCGGCGGCTTCGTGAACACGGGGAATCCCAGGCGGGCGGTCAGGGAACTGAGCACCGCCTGCCGGTCGTCTTGCCACTCCTCCTCCTGCACGAGAACGCTTTTGGGAACGCCGATACCGGCGGCCTGAAGTATCTTCTGCTGGATGTGTTTGTCCATGCCCAGGGCCGACGCGAGCACGCCGGGACCTGTATAGGGGATTCCGAGGAGCTCCAGCAGACCCTGGACGCAGCCGTCCTCGCCGAATTTTCCGTGCAGCGAAAGGAAGGCGAAATCGATCTCGTCCCGCAACCCTTCGTAGGGGATCCTCCGTGCCTCGCTCTCGAGGCGTTCCGTGATGTCGGTTGTCGTGTTCTGTGAGATGAGCTGCCACGGGATGATCCACAGTTGGCCCTGGGCGTCCATGAAGATCGCCTTGGGATCGTAGGCCTCTCGATCGAGGTTGTCATGCACGTTCCTGCCGCTGTTCAGGGACACCTCCCGCTCCGAAGACATGCCCCCCAGAATCACTCCCACGCGCACCTTGCTCATATTGCCAGCACCTTGTCCTCTTTCCGCATTCCCGTCCAATATCATCCCGCCGTCACAGATCCCAGACAAAGGTTACCCCGCTCGTCGGGAAAATCCACGCGTTGTTTCCCAAACGAAGCGTCACCGATTCGCCTTCCTCGCGTATCGTCTCCGGATAAGGATGCTTCCCGGCGAAAAATCCGACATCCCTGAGGTTCTTGATCCCGGTTCCCCCGTAGTGGAAAGAGATTTCCATCCCGCGGGTGGGATAGACCAGATAGGCGGAAAAAATCCGGTTGTTCTTGCGCTGTTTCGTCTCGATTTGGATTTCCACCCGGATGGGACGGTTCAACTTCTTCCGGAGTTCTTCCGATCCGCACCAGACCTCGTAGCCCCGCTGCGAGTTCTCGGTTCGCAGAAGAGGCACATCCTCCCCGTCGATCCGCACACGGTTCACGCAGAAATCCCTCTCGGGGACAAGGTCCTCGTCCGGATTCAGGAGCCAACGGTATTCGCAGCGCTTGTCCTCGAAAAAGGCGGCAAGTTCCTCGTTGCCCCGGGCGCAGCCGATCATGAAAAAGGGATTCCTGATGGTTTTGGTGTACTCCACGCGGGTCGTCACCCTGAAGCACTCCCCGCGGAGGGATTCTGGCGCTTCCTCCGGCGAGAACTCGCTCACCCGGATGCGATAACGGAAATCGTCCCGGAGTTCGAGCT
Organism: uncultured Syntrophaceae bacterium; assembly: GCA_964637025.1. GTDB lineage: Bacteria > Desulfobacterota > Syntrophia > Syntrophales > UBA5619 > UBA5619. Next base: position 11,512 of record CAZWTL010000066.1, read on the forward strand.
GGCGGTCCTCCTTGCCGAAGAGGGTCTCGAACATTTCGTAGTAGATCGCGTCTCCGAGCTCCTCGCTGCGGGCCCGCGTCTGGAAGCAACGTCGGATGATGCTGTCGATCCTGGCAATCGACTTTTCCTCATCCGGGATGAAGATCCGCCGTAAACTGGGTTCAACGCGGTCGGCCTGCCCCTTATGGAGGAAGATCCTTGGCGCCCTCTTGCCGAGGGCGCAGAGGATCTCGTAGCTGATCGAATGGACCTTTGCGGCAATTCCGTCGGCTGTGATCCTCTCGCGGCCCTGCTCCCCCATCAGCACCACCTCGTCCCCGACCTCACAGTCGGGGATCTGGCTGACGTCCAGCGTGCACAGGTCCATGGAGATCCTTCCGACAACCGGAACGCGCTGGCCACGGATGAGAGCCTCCCCCTGATTGGAGAGCAACCAGCCGAAGCCATCTCCATATCCGACCGGGATCGTCGCGATCCGCGTCGGCTGCCTCGTGATGAAGGTCCGGCAGTAGCCGATGCTGTAACCTTCAGGAAATTCCTTGACCAGGACGACCCGCGTCTTGAAGCTCATCACCGGGACCAGGGAAACCTTGGCCCGTGTCTCCGGTGAGGGGTAGATGCCGTAAGACATGATCCCGGGCCGCACCATATCCAGGTGGTAATCGGGGTAGTTCAGGATCGCCCCGCTGTTCGAAATATGGCGGATCGGGATTCGGATCCCCTCAACCTCCAATTTCCCCAGGATGCCGCCAAACGCCCGCCACTGGAGGTCGTTGTAGTAGGAGAGGATCTCGCTCTCGGAAAAATGGGTGAAGATCCCTTCAAGGTTCAAGTTGGGCATGGAGACGATCTCGCGGATGACCCTGCAGGCTTCGTCTTGAATCGTGCCCCCCCGACCCATCCCGGTGTCCACCTCGACATGAATCGGCGCCCGGACGGCGGCCTTGCGGGCCTTTTTCTGCAACTCTCGCGCAAATTCGAGATCTGAAACCGATGGGGTCAAGTTATATTTGATGATCTGATCGATCTCCGAGCCGATGGCCGGGGAGAGAATCAGGATGGGGGCCGCAATACCGCTCACCCGAAGCTGCACCCCCTCGTCTGCGTTGGCCACCCCCAGGAAGGATGCGCCGTTTTTCAGAGCGGCGTTGGAAATTTCGATCGCCCCGTGGCCGTAGGCATCCGCCTTGACCACCTGGAGGATCTTCACATGCGGACCGGTCAGCCGCCTCATCTCCGCCCAGTTTGCGGCGAAATGGCCAAGATCGACTTCGACCCAACTCCGATATTTCAGCTTTTCCCTCAGAGACATCGCACCCCTGTCATGGCTTCGTTACCGTATCGTCAAAGGCATCTGCGAACCCCTTTTGCCTGCGGTCGTCTCCCGCGTGTTGATGCAGACATCGGATCATATCAAAGAGAGCCTGAAAGTCAAGACAGGGCACGCAAATTCACCCCATCGACCGGATTTTCGATTGCCGACCGACAGTCCGGATGATCGTCCATCAACCTGACCTCAACCTGCTTCATCACCGTCAGAGTAAACGTCAATGCTTGAATGAAAACCTTGACAATGTCTATGGCTTGAGATAGATAGTCACACCTTCGGGGGCCACCTGACATCTATTGTTGCGCCGATGTAGCTCAGACGGTAGAGCAGCTGATTCGTAATCAGCAGGTCAGCGGTTCGATCCCGCTCATCGGCTCCAGTAAAATAAGGGGGTTAGGCACTTACAGCTTAACCCCCTTATTGCATGCCGATTCACAATAACATCGAATGATGAGTCAACGAATCCTCCTTAGCTCCTCTTTCGGTAACATTTTATGTGAGGCAATTCGGTCACACGGTCACTCCGGGCTTGATTCTTGCTCCCATCTGGAGTATAATCAACATTATTTAGTCAACCAA
>CAZWTL010000067.1:0-12623 GCA_964637025.1 uncultured Syntrophaceae bacterium
AGGGGCTGAAACGGTTGATGAATTGAAATGGAACACAGCCCGGAGGGGTTTTCAAAATCCCTCGGGGTCCCCATGGCTCAGAATGGAGGTCTCAAATGAAGATGAAGAAAGCGATTACGGCCATCGGCATCCTCATGCTTCTAACGGCAGTGGTGCCCGCCTTGGCCGGGGATACGTTTCTGACGAAAACGGAAACGAATTACTGGGACAAAGCCAAAGCGTTCAATGGGTACACCCTCTTCACCAGCATCGCCGCCGCCGGTCCGGAAATCGGCGCCACCTACCTCATCGACATGGAGGGAAATGTCGTTCACCAATGGCTGATGCCGGCAAACCATCAGGCCTCGGCGTACGGCTACCTGATGCCGAACGGAAATCTCCTGCGCGGCATCTCGCCGTCCCTGATCAACAACGGGACCATGCCGGCCATGGGGGGCATCGGCATGCCGAATGCGGGAACCAAGTACCAGGAAGTGGACTGGAACGGCAATGTCCTCTGGGAAGCCCGCCACCCCCAGCACCGGGATGTCACCCGGGCGGAGTTCCAGCAGATCACGGGACTCACCGACGCACAGATGAACGACATGGCGGCCATGCGGGCGGCCAATACGACCTATGCGATCGCCCTGACGGGCAAGTATGACCATTCCGAACACCACGATTTCAGAAAGATCTACAACAAAAAACTCGGCAGGGACACCGTCATGTTCATCAACAACCGATACATCCCCGAAGAAAACGCCTTGAAGCTCGGAGTGAACACCACCCGAACCCAGAGGCCCCAGTATCCCAAGGCCGTATCGGTTGACTGCATCTCCGAGGTGGACATCCAGACCGGCCAACTGGTCTGGGAGTGGTGCTTCGAGGATCACCTGATCCAGAGCTTCGATCCCAACGCGCGGAACTACTCCGTGGACATCGCCAACCAATCCTACGGCGGCGACATCGAGGAGGCCTTCTACCGCAGATTCGACGTGAACGCACGGAACAACCAGGGAAGCTACGGTCCCCGTTCCGACTGGACCCACCTCAATTCCATGGACTACAATGCGGACCGCGACGAGGTGGTGTTCAACTCGCGTGAGTACAGCGAATTCTACGTCGTGAACCACAACACCACCATCGAAGAGGCCAAGGGCAAGAAAGGCGATTTCCTGTACCGTTTCGGATCTCCCTACAACTACGCGAGCGACGACCAGCTCGGGGCCGGCAATGGGAAGGTTGCATTCCCGTCGTTTCTTGCCGACGACTACTCGCAGATCTGGGGCGCCCACAACATCCACTGGATCGCCAACGGGCTGCCCGGGGCCGGCCATTTCCTGATCTTCGACAACGGCGTGGGCCGTATCTCGGGCGGATATTATTCGGCCGTCCTGGAGATCAACCCCTACGACGCCTCCGGGAAGTACGTCAAGGAGCTCGCGGCCGGCTACGGCACCTCTGCGTATCCGAGCGGCAACACCGGAACGCCGCAGAGGGGATCCAGGATGAAGGTATCCAAGCAGATCGTGTGGGGATTCTCCGGCGCCCTCGCCTCGTTCTATGCCCAGCACATCTCCGGGGCGCAGCGTCTGGCCAACGGCAACACGCTGATCTGTTCCGGCACGCAGGGCCATATTTTCGAGGTGACCTCGACCGGAGACCTGGTCTGGGAATATGTGAGCCCGATCATGGGCGGCTTTATATCCGCCACCCTGGGTGTGGATGCCAGCGGCATGCCCGTCAAAGGGGGCCCGGTGTCGAACAACTCGGTGTTCAGGGCGCAGCGGTTGGCGCCGGACTTCCCCGGCCTGTTGGGCAAGCCCCTGTTCAACGAAGGACCGCTGACCAAGCCGGCCGCATACACCGGTTTTGGTTTCGGCGGTTCGGGCATCGGCGGCGGCGGGGGGGGCGCCAGTGCGAGCGGCGGCGCGGGCGCCGGATACTGACGACTTGAATCCACCGAAGGGATCCCCTGTTGCATGACCAGGACGGTTCCCGTTTAACCTCAGGGTCGAAGGCCTGCGCGGTGATTCAAGTCCACCGGCGAGAAACCCGACATCTGCAAAACCGCCGGGAGGTCGATTCTGGCCTCCCGGCGCCATTGTTCGTCGGAAAGGTGTTCACAAACAGGCCGCTCGCACTCAGCCGTATCCTCCTCGAGGGCAAGAGCAGTTCATCGACATGAGGACAGAAAAGTTTCAAGGCGGGTCCTGTGGAGATTTCCGGGTGAGGAAATCTGCCCCGTTATTCCATGGTTCTGTCGAACCGCCTCCGTCCGCGCAAGAACCTGCCCTCGTCCCTTTCTGCGATGGCCGGAAATCCCCTAACGCTCCGTCCTGGTCATCATGGATCCGATGCGCGAGGCAACGACCACCAGCGCTGTGGAGACGAAGATCATGATGATCCCCAGGGCGGCAAGCCTTCCCCACAAGCCATCCTCTGAAAATCGCAGGATCTGGACGGCCAGAACCTCCGTTCCCGGCCGCGAGAGCACGACGGACAGGCTCAGTTCCCGGACGAACATGGTCGCCATCAGGATCCATCCGGATACGATTCCGGGGATCAGAAGCGGAATGACGATCCGCCGCATCGTGTAGATTGCGCCTCCGCCGCAAACGCGGGAAGACTCCTCCAGGGTGCTGTGGATCTGGACGAACGCGCTGGTGAGGGGCCTGATTCCGTAGGGCAGGTAGGTGGCGATGTATCCGATCAGCAGCGCCCAGATCGTAGCGTACAGCGGGGTCTGGACGAAGAACCACATGAAGCCGATGCCCACGACGATGCCCGGAAACGAGAAGGAGAGGAAACTCAGAGATTCGAGAAATCCCGAGGCCTTCGTGCGGATCTTCACGACAACGTAGGCCACGAAGAAGGACAGGACGACCCCCACCGTCGCCCCGCCGACCCCCAGGATGATGCTGTTTTTCAGCGCAAGCAGCGATATGGGATCCTTCAAAACCGCGATCCAGTGCCTCCAGCTCATCATCGCGAAGGCCTTTGCGCTCGGCACCATGGAGTAGGGGACGAAAGACGTGTAGATGAGAACCAGGACCGGCAGTAGGATCAGTACGAACGTCAGCACCGCAACGATCGCGAAAAGGGGATACCGGGCGCCCTTGAGGCTGATGACGCTCGGTCTGTATCCCCGGCTGGAGACGGTGACGTACTTCTCCCCCTCCCGGGTCAGGTGCCGGTAGAGATAGATGAGCGTGATGGAGGCGGCCAGGGCGCTCATCCCCACCGCAGCCGCCAGCCCGTAGTCCGTGGCGTAGCCTGTGGAGACCACGCGGTAAATGTGGGTCGCCAGCACGTAGATCCGGCCCGGCATGCCGATCACCGACGGCACGGCGAAAGAGGCCAGGCTCCGGACGATCACGAGCGTGGCGGCGGCCAGTATGGCCGGCCGCAGGACCGGCAGGGTCACCCGTGCCAGGGTGCGAAGATTCGACGCCCCGCAAACCCGGGACGATTCCTCCAGGGAAACGTCGAAGGCCGACATGGCGGGGGCGATGACGAGATAGGCGATGGGCAGATCCAGAAGGCCCTCCACCAGGATCATCCCCTGCAGCGTGTAGATGCTCAGGGCCGCCCCTTCCAGGCCGAAAACCTGCCGCAGAAACAGGTTGATCATTCCGTTCGACGGGTTGAGCAGCAGGACCCAGCTCACCGCAAACAGGATGTGGGGAATCATCATCGGAATCAGCGAAAGGATCCGGAAGATGAATTTGAAGGGAATGTCGGTCCGCGTGTTGAGGTAGGCCAGGAACAGGGCCAGGACGGTCGCGACCGCTGCGGAGCCGAGGGTGAAAACGATCGTATTGAAGAGGATTCCACCGAAGGCCGGATCCGTGTATGCCTGAACATACTTCGCGACCGTGAAGGTTCCGAAGGCCTCCAGCCCCTCGCTGAAGCTCCCCAGGACAAGCATCACGACGGGGCAGACCGTCAGAAAGCCCACGATCGCTATCAGCGCCGGCGTCAGAACGGTTTTGCTCTTTTGCATGATCCGTTATCCGTTCAATTCAACAGGATCGAGCAGTGGCGGGGATCGAACTGAAGGCCGATCTCCTCTCCCTCCCGTACGGCGGCCGTTGGATCGATCCGGAAAATCAGCAGGGTCTCTCCGATCCGGATCTCTCCCTCGTAGGCGTCCCCGACGAAAACGAGCGATTCGACCCTTCCGCGAAAGACGTTCCTTCCCCCCGGCTGGTCGCCGGGAACCACCCGGATGAATTCCGGACGGATGCACACCGTGGCCGCCTGTCCCGGCGGGGCCCCGACCTTCCTCTCGCAGGCGATGGGTCCGATGGCGGAGTCGACCAGGGTGTAAGGCCCCTCCGCCTCCGCGACCTTCCCTTCAATAAAGTTCGCACGACCGATGAAATCCGCCACAAACCGACGGTCCGAATCGAAATAGATCTCCCACGGCGTTCCCGTTTCCACGATCTTTCCGTTCTTCATCACCGCGATCGTATCCGAAAGCGAAAGGGCCTCGATCCGGTCGTGGGTGACGTAGACCGCGGTGATCTTGAGTTCCGTGAGGAATGACCTCAGTTCCTTGCGGGTCTCCTCCCGGAGTTTCGCGTCCAGGTTGGAAAGGGGCTCGTCGAACAGGATCACCTTCGGTTCCGCGACCAGGGCGCGGGCGAGGGCGACCCTCTGCTGCTGCCCTCCGCTGAGTTTCGTTGCCGGCCGATTCTCGAACCCGTCCAGTTGGACAAAATGGAGCGTTCGGGCGACCTTGCGGGCAATCTCCTCCTTGGGTTCGTTGCGGGTCTGGAGTGGATAGGCCACGTTGTCGAAGACATTCATATGGGGCCAGATGGCATAGGTCTGGAACACCATTCCCAGACCCCGCCGGTCCGGGGGAAGGTAGATCTGTTTCTTCTCCGAGAAGACCACCTCATCGCCGATGGCGATCTCACCCGAATCGGGCATCTCCAGCCCGACGATGCAGCGCAGCAGCGTGGTCTTGCCGCAGCCGCTCGGCCCCAGCAGGGTGAAAATCCGGTTGGCCGGGATCGTCAGATCGACGTGGTCCAGCGCGGTGATGGTCCTGCCTTCCGAATAGTAGTCCTTGTGGAGATCCTTGATCCTGATTTCCATTTTTCGGAACCGATCCGTTTTTTCTATCGGCCGCCGGTTTGGGGCCGGTTCTCGAATCCGAATCCGCGCAGGGGAGCCCTGCCCGACCCTTCTGCGGGTCTGCCGCCGCGCTGGCCGCCGTCGCGGCCCAGGCCTGGTGACGAAGATCTGCCGGGGCCGTCGCCTGTACGGCCGCCCCCCGGACCAACACGTGGCGGCGGCGTCCCGCTCGGTCCGCCGCCTTGACCGCCGCCTCCGGGCTTTCCGACTCCGGGTTTTCCACCCCCGGGACCGGCCGGCCTCGAGGGAGAACCACCGGGGCGTCCGCCTCCGGGACCGACACGGGGCGGCGCAGGTTTTCCGGGTTTGGCGACGCCGGGCCGGTTGGCCGGCGGGGCGGACTTGCCGGGCCGTTTCCATCCGTCGTCATCGCGCCAGCGCCCGCCGCGCCAATGGTCGTTCAGGTTGTCATGGCGGATCCGCGGAGGATTCCAGGGATGGCTCCCCCAGATGTGGGTGCGGTAGCGATGCCTCCAGTCCCCCGGTATCCGGATGTACCACGATGGCGGATTGCGATAATAGGCCCATCCGCGATCATGGTATCGCGAACGATACCAACGGCCTCCCCATAACCTCCACCACCATCCCCCTTGAAAAAACAGGTCCACCTCGATATCAGGAACCGCATACACATCGGTGCCAGGCAGGACGACCACGTTCGGCGGCTCCACAAACCCAACGGCCGGCGGAAGCGGTTCCGAAGCGGCGTAGGTATCCGCTGCCTCCTGATCCCAGGACTCCCCGTCAGGGTCCCCCGCCACCGAGAAGGGATAACGGCCGGACACCACGTATCCGTTGCGCCGGTAATCGTAATAGGCCCTCGCCTCATACTCTCCCGGAGGACGGGGGGCAAAGGTCAGGGAACCCCGGCTCACCCCGCTGGGCATGTATTGGTAATCCCCGCCATCGGTGTCCGGAGCGCCTGCAGGGACGATGCATATCCAGTCGCTGTCCTTGCCGGTCGCGTTGGAAAACATCACCTGGATCGTCTCATCCGGACCGTAAACGGATTTGTCGGTCCATAGGATGGATGTCCCCGCTGCCGAGCCAGGCTGGAAAAGCAGCGCTGCCATGATCCCGATCATCAGAGAGGCGATCGGTCCGATCTTCGGACTGTGCATATGCATCCGAATCATCCTTTCTTCTGCCGCACGCAAGATGCCGCATCGTGAACGTGCCGCGGAATGGCGTCGGAAGTCTTCTCCCCGCGCGAAACCGCCGGTCCGAGTCACGTCGTGTCAATGTCAAGGCGTTGCGAAAATCTTTTTGAACTCTCCCCCCCACTTTTTGATTTCGTCGTCCGACAGTTCCCGGATCGGGATGACCTGCGCCTTGTCGATCCCGTCGATCGGGGGGAACACCCCCGGTGCCAGGACATACTCCCCGACCTTCTCCGCCAGGATCTTCATGGCATCGCGGGAGAGCCAGTAGTCCATAAAGAGCCTTGCCGCATTGGGATGGGGCGCGCCGGCTGTGATCGCCATTCCACGGGGGGTCCCCATCATGGGCTGAGAAACCTTCGCCCAGTCCAGCGGCGCAGGCGCCTTGGTGATGATGTATTTCGGCATGGAAATGCCGATCAGCTTTTCACCGCTCTCGATCGGAGCCGGGGTGGGACCGAACGACGCCACGAACATCGGCTTGTTGGCCGCCAGCCCCTTGAGGAACTTCATCCATTCCGCATCCGATTTGAGCACGTTCTCCCTGAGCCCGACAAGCCACGAAATCGTCGTCGCATGGGAGGAGGGATCGGCCATCACGATCTTTCCCATCCATTTCGGATCCGTCAGGTCCTCATACCTCTTGGGGACGTCGACGGGCTTGACCAGTTCCTTGTTGTAGATCAGGGCGGCGTATTCGATGCCGAAGCTCTGGATCTTGCCATCCTTGTTCGCCCATTTCGGATAGCCGGCTGCAGCGGGAGATGTGTACGAGGCGAGGACGCCCTTCTCCTTGAGAAATTCGAGGACCGGCATCGGCGCCTGGAGAACATCGGCCGTAAGCTTTCCGGCCGCGTGTTCCGTCAGAATGGTCGCAATGAACTTGGTTGTCGAAAGCCTCGTATACTCCGCCTTGACGCCGTACCTCTTTCCAAAATCCTCAAGGATCGGCTCCACGGAGGTGATGTTGGCATAAAAGGTCACCTTGCCCTCCGCCTTGGCCATGTCGGCCAGAGGCTGTCCCGCCGCGGCCGACGCGGACGGGGACGCACAAAGAATCAAAACGACCAGAACGATCCATTTCTTCATAACGATGCCTCCTTCCATGAACGATGCCGCCTCATTCCCGCCTCGGTTCCATCACCCCAAAACCGCTACGCGCCGTCCGGCCCGATGCAACCGCGGACCGGTCTCGGGAAGGGACCGACCCGCAGACCCTTTTCTTCCTGCTGAATGATTGGATAACACCCTTGCCGGACATTGTCAAATGCGCCTTCCTTCTTAATTCGGCCCCGCAGCCGCCCCGGCAGCGATCGATCATACCGGAGCCGGATATCCCGGAGGCGCACCGCCGAACTGCCGCGGCAGCGGTCCGATCAGCGACGGCAGGCAAGCCCCGCCCACCGCGGAACGGCATGGCGGCCTCCTCATCCGGATATCACTGCGGGCATATTCACCGTTCCTCCGGATCTGGCAGTTCCTCGTCATGGATGCATTTTTTTATGGCAATCCCTGCCGAAACTTGATATATTCCAACTGTCTTTATTCCCTGGCCGAATCTCGGATCGTGAACGGATGAAGTGAGAGCGGAGCCAACCGGAAAGGAGGCAGGAACGTATGATCTCGGCAAAGCAGCTGAAGGAATTTTCGTATTTCAAGGGATTCAACGATGAGGAACTTGATAAGCTGGCTTCCACGGCCACGGAGAAAACCTATGATGCCGGGATCCAAATCTACAAAAGCGGTGATCCGGCGGAAAGCCTCTATCTGGTTCAGGAGGGAAAGGTCATTCTGTTCATGGACAGCTATATCGGACCCCACAAGCCCCCCCTCCAGGTCACGGTGGACGTCGTCACCCGGGGAGAGCCCATGGGGTGGTCCGCGGCAGTGGAACCTTACGCCTACACACTGGGGGCTCGTTGCATCGATCGTGTCAAGGCGATCGCCCTTGACGCGCCGCGCATGAGAAGACTCATGGACGATGATCCCTGCCTGGGCTACCGGATCATGAAAGCGACCGCACAGATCATCGCCAACCGCCTCAACCACACCCGCATCATCCTGGTAGGCGAGCGGGGGCTGTCGACGCTGACGGAATACTGATCCCTACGCGGATGCGCCGACGCCGCGTGATGCAAGGCAAGGCACGCGGTACGGCGGGATAGATGAAGGAAATACGGACTCTCTGCACCGTAGGACAAAAAATCCCGGTTGCGGCGGGTCCTTTCAACAGGTAAAGATCCGGCTGCCTGCCGGCGCAGCGAACGGCCCGCTGGTGTTTGCCTTGCGAGGGCAGCGGCAATGATCGAGGAGGATTTGACGTTATGAAGGATTCGGAAGCCATCATCGACAGAGCAATCAGGAACGAAGAAGAAGCCTACGCATTCTACATGGACCTGGCCCGCAGGGTCTCGGACGCAGAGGCAAAGGATACGCTTCTGTATCTCGCGCGTGAAGAGCAGGGGCACAGGGAATACCTGCTCAAATACAGGCAAACGGGTTTCGTCGGGCCGTCGCGTCCGGTGATCGACCTCAAGATTGCCGAGAACCTGACGAAACCGGACATTCAGAAAGACATCAACAGCAAGGATGTCTATCTCATTGCAGCCAACCGTGAACTGAACGCCCACAACTTCTACAAGGGGCTGGCCGAAATCCACCCCGCCGGAGACATCCGGGAGATGCTGCTGAGAATGGCCGCTGAGGAACTCAAACACAAGGAAAAGATGGAATACCTTTACGCCAACACCGCTTTTACGCAGACAGCGGGCGGATAGGGGGAGGAATCGTCGCGATCGTCCGCTGACGTGTGCAGGCGCGGTCACGGGAAAGCACTGAAGAACATGAGCGAAAGGACAAGGGGGTCAATGGAGGACCTCGTTCCAAAAAGAATCTTTTTCACCAAGGGCGTCGGTACCCACAGGGATGAGCTTCATTCATTCGAGCGCGCCCTTCGCGACGCGGGCATCGAACGGTGCAACCTGGTGCAGGTGTCCAGCATCTTTCCCCCGGGCTGCAAGATGATATCCAAGGCACAGGGCCTCAAGGAACTGGTATCCGGGGCCATCACCTTCTGCGTCATGAGCCGCTGCTGCAGCAACGAACCGAAACGCCTGCTGGCCGCCTCCGTCGGTTGCGCCATTCCGGCCGATCAGGGTTCATACGGCTACATCAGCGAGCACACCGCCTTCGGCCAAACGGAGAAGCAGGCGGGCGACTACGCGGAGGATATGGCCGCGGCCATGCTCGCCTCCACGCTGGGGATCGATTTCAACGTCGACGAAAGCTGGGACGAGAAAAAAGAGATCTTCAAGATCAGCGGGAAGATCGTGCGGACCCGTAATGTGACCCAGTCGACCATCGTCAAGAACGGTGGTTATACCACGGTGATCGCGGCAGCGGTTTTTCTCTTCTGACGCGTTCACCGGCAAAATACCCCTCAGGGAAAGGACGCATGATGGAGATCTTTCAAGCCGTGTCCACGAGGAGAAGCATCCGGCGCTTCAAGGCCGATCCCGTTCCGGAATCTCTGCTGGAGGAAATCCTGGACGCGGCCCGCTGGTGTCCGTCATGGGGGAACACCCAGGTCTGGGAGGTGTCGGTCGTCACGGGGGCTACCCTGGAACGGTTCAGAAACGCCAACCGGCAGCATCTTCTGGATGGGATCGCTCCCGGCCCGGATACCCCCATGCCCGATGCCTGGTCCGAACCGCTGAAACAGCGGTATATGAACGTAGGCAAGCAGGTTCTGACGGCACTCGATATTCCACGAGAGGACAAGGAAGCCCGGCTCCGTTACGCCGGCGATATGTTCTCCCTCTTCGGCGCCCCCGTGCTCCTGCTCTTCTCCGTGGATAAAAGCCTTGCCCGGGAATACGCGATGCTGGACACCGGGGCGATCGTGCAGACCGTCTGCCTTCTGGCTCACGGCCGGGGACTTGGGAGCTGTATTCTGGCGGCCTCGGTCCGCTATCCGGGGTTGATCCGTGAGATCATCCCCATCCCCGAAAGCAAGGCCATCGTCATCGGCGTTGCGGTCGGCTATCCCGACGGGGAGGCGCCCGTCAATCAATTCATGCGGGAAAGGGCACATCCCGACGAATTCATCCGATGGTTCAAATGAAGACGAGCGCAGAGAGCATCATCCCTGAAACGCGCGTACAGGACATCGGAGACGCAGAGGTGCCCTACCTCGTCTACGCAGGAAACGGCCCGGCCCTGGTCTTGGTCCACGCCACGGGCTTTCTGCCCTGGCTCTGGCACCCCATCGCCCGGGAACTTGCCGACAGCTATCGCATTTACGCCCCCTTTTTCTGCGATCATCGCCGCGCCGATCCCGAAAAAGGGGGAATCAACTGGCTTACCCTTGGCGAAGACCTCTCCCGATTCTGCGAACGACTGAATCTGGAAAAGCCGTTTCTGGTCGGCCATTCCATGGGGGCAACGCTTGCCATCATCGCCAACGGGGCATGCGATCTGCCCACCTCTGGCCTGGTTCTCATTGAACCCATTCTTCTTCAGCCCGATTATTACAAGATGCGCATCGGCCTGGCGCAGCATCCGCTGGCCTCCAAGGCGATCCGGCGCACCAATTCCTGGCACAACCGGGACGAAGCCCTGGCCTACCTCCGATCCCGCCCCCTGTTCCAGCATTGGGACAAGGAGATGCTCGAACTTTATCTCCGCCACGGCATCTCCGACGAGAACGGAACGCTGCAACTGACGTGCAGCCCCCGCAGCGAGGCGGCCCTCTTCATGGGGGCGATGCATTACAATCCCTGGCCGATCCTCTCACGCATCTCCTGCCCGACCCTCGTTCTCGAAGGGGGAAACAGCGAACGCAGGGGATCCATCGATTATGACCGGATCCGAACCCTCATTCCCGATTGCGTCCATCATCGGATTGACGGGGCCGGTCATCTGATCCCGATGGAAAAGCCCCTTGAAACGACCCGTCATATCCGCCAGTACTTTGGCTCCCTGCGAACGCGCATCGATGCGGAGGCGAGAACGGGCCGCCATGGGGGGCAAGCAAAGGGGCAGGGTCCCGACTGTCAAGGCGAGCCGCTGCGGCATGTTCGCCCGGCAGGACCTTCGTTGTGAAGCGAACGGTTTCGCGCGCTGGAGGGATCGGATCGTCCGGTCCCGGTGATGAGAAACCGCATATTTGAAATGGAGGAAACCATTATGGCAAAGGCAGCAAAGGCACCAGCAAAACCGGCCAAGGTTGCGGCAAAGGCCAAGGCCCCGGCGAAAGCCAAAGCCAAGACGGCCGTGAAGGCCAAGGCCCCGGCGAAAGCCAAAGCCAAGACGGCCGCAAAGGCCAAGGCCCCGGCGAAAGCCAAAGCCAAGACGGCCGCAAAGGCCAAGGCCCCGGCGAAAGCCAAAGCCAAGACGGCCGTGAAAGCCAAGGCCCCGGCGAAAGCTAAAGCCAAAACGGCTGCAAAGGCCCCGGCATAAGCCAAGGCCAAGACGGCCGAAACCAAGGAATAACCTTCTGAACCGTTGCGGCAAAGCCTTCGCCGGGAGCCCGGATGTCTTCCCGATTCGGGTCCCCGGCGAATGAAAGCCCTGATGGGGAGGGAGGCCATCACACTGTCCGCAGCCGGATGCGCAGGCCTGCATTCCGGAGAGGGTGGGGATTGCCCCAGAGACCGGTTACGCGTCAAGGATTACCGGGTTTGCATATCACCTCTCGGACGCGCAGGTCCAGACAATGCGCGCTGGTCGCGGGCTTGAGGAGAAGGGCCGTGTCCGCCCCCTCAGCCGTGCCCCCGATGGAGATCACATCCTCGCCGGCGCGGACCAGGCCGGCATCCGAAGCCATCATGGCGATCTCGACCGCGACTTTCGTTCCCTGGCCGAAGATCCGGAGGGTGTAGGCCATGATCTCGTCGACCTGATACGTGCCGATCCGGTTCCGTATGCCGCGGCCGACGCCGCCGAAGGCGTGCGCACAGGTCAGCACCTCCACGCCCTGCGCCTGCAGCGCCCGGCGGTTTTCCATGCTCAATTCCTGGACATTGGGTTCACTGAATCCCGTCACATGCGTCACGGCGATGATCTTCAGTGAAGGGGACAGACGTTTGCGTGTCTCGAACGCCGTCCGGCCGCTGCATGTCGCCACGAGGATCCGTTCGATGGAAAGCTCCTCCGCCCGCCTGGCGACAGCCTCAAGCACGGCTCCCGTATTCGAGCGTCCGGGCCTGGGGAAGTAGCGGCAGGGGATATCCGCAAAAGAAGGGGATTTCGTCATGGTAACGCCTCCTGAACAAGTTTTCCGAAGCCTCATGATAGACGGCGCGCCGATTCATGTCAACCGGCATCGGGCATCGG
>CAZWTL010000068.1:0-12242 GCA_964637025.1 uncultured Syntrophaceae bacterium
AAGATCGGCGCGGGAAACACTTTTTCCTTCAATTTTCCTCAATTTTCATAAAATCGCCATTTGAATTCCGACCGATTTGATGTATGAACGTGCGACTTCCATGAGGCCCTTACGGACCGCTTTTCATGTTTCGCGACAGAGAAAGGGATCACGTCATGTCGGAAGAATCTTCAGGTGCATCTTTGGGTCTCTCCGAAGATACCCTCCTCCATCACCATACAGCCGAATCGGTGAAACCTTCATCGGCATCCGACAACGCCCAGGCGTTCGCCCACGACATCGGGATCATCTTCGATCGTTTCATGGAACACACCCCGATCTATGTTTTCGTCAAGGACGAGAGAACCAGGGCGATCCGGTTGAGCCGAAACTACGAACGGTTGCTTGGCAAACCCCTCGATCAACTGCTGAACAAAACCGTGGAGGAACTCTTCCCGTCCGGGATCGCCGAAAGCATGATCGCCGACGACATGCGGGTCCTGAATGGCACAACCCATGAAAAGATCGAAGAGGCATTCAACGGCCGGACCTACGCCACCATCAAGTTCCCCGTCGCGGTCGAATCCGGATCAAAATACATTGCCGGCTTCACCATGGACATCACCGAGCAGAAAAAGGCGGAGGCCGAACGCCACGAGGTGATCCAGCAGTTGCGCAAGACCCTCGGAGCGGTCATCGAAACCATATCCGCCATGGTTGAAACCAGGGATCCCTATACGGCGGGCCATCAGCGCCGAGTGGCCGATCTCGCCCGTTCCATCGCAAGGGAAATGGGCCTGCAAAGGGATCAGATCGAAGGGATCCGCATGGCGGGCTCCATCCATGACATCGGGAAGATATCGATTCCCGCGGAAATTCTGAGCAAGCCGACCCAGTTGACGTCATACGAATATGCCCTGATCAAGGCACACCCCCAAACCGCGGCCGACATCCTGAGGAACGTCGAGTTCACATGCCCCATCTCCAGGATCGTTCTGGAGCACCATGAACGGATGGACGGCTCCGGATACCCGAAGGGGTTGAAGGGAGACGATATCATCCTGGAGGCCAGGATTCTCATGACAGCCGACGTCGTGGAGGCCATGTCTTCCGATCGCCCGTATCGACCCGGTTTGGGGATTGACGCCGCGTTGGACAATATCGTCAAGAACAAAGGCAAGGAGTACGATCCGGACGTCGTCGATGTCTGCGTGATGTTGTTTCGAAACAAGGGGTATCAGTTTCGGGCTTCGTGATATCGACCCGATCGATTTCATCCTGCAAGGCGTCATGAAGGATCAGCCATCCGGAAGAGGGGCCATGCTTCAATCAGGCTTGAGACCAGGCATGGAGACAGCCGGGGTGACGGGAGATGATCGTCATCCACCGGCCACGGGCGGAAAGAGGGAAACAATATCCCGGTCGGCCAGCAGGGTGTCCAGCCGCTGAAGCGAATCGATATTCCGACCGTTCCTGAGGACGAGGACATAGGGCCTCAGGTTCCCGGCCGCATCGAAGATCTTGACCCGCAGGGAGGGATGGGTCTTGCAGAGGCGCTCCAGAAGCCCCCTCATCGACTCACCCTCGGGCAATGAAAGTTCCATTTCCCTGGAACCGATCACCTCCCTGAGGTCTGCAAAGGCCTTTAAAAAAATTTTCATCGGATCACATGGCCTGATGGCAGGACCGGGCCAGGTGGCGGGCGTAGCCGTAGCTTCCCCTGAGCAACGACCCGGTGAATGCCGATACGTCGGCCTGCCTTCTGATCAGGCCGCTGTAGAATCCTTCGCCCCTCATCTCCCCGAGAAAGATGAGGCCTTTGAGGATCCCCTGATCGATGACGACCTTCCGGTAGAATTCCGGCCCTTCCGACGTCCGAACCTCGCACCCCTCAGCGGTTCTTCCAGCGCCGGCCGCAAAGACGGAGATGCCGAAGACCCTCAGGATGTTGCGGGCGAAGCTGCCCGGATAGGTTGCCGGAACACCGGCCATGTTCAGCGCCGCCACGCGCCCCTGTTCCACGGCCACCGGCCAGATCGCGTTTACCCGCGCCTCCCCGGAAACGATGTCCCGGCTTCGGACGGCGTCGCCGGCCGCGAAGATCCCGGGAACAGCCGTCTCCTGCCTTTCATTCACGGGAATCCCCCCGGAGACCTCGATGCCGCTTCCGGCCAGAAACGGGATATCCGGCCGGACCCCCTTTCCGAAGACGACCAGATCGCAGCTCCGCGTTCCGCCGGAACGCAGATCCACCGTGCCGTCTTCCCGGATCCCGACGATCTCCTCCCCGGTCAGAATCTCGATCCCCTGCTCCCTCAATTTCCCGGAAAGCCACCCGGCCGCCGGGGAATCAAGCATCATGGAAAAGATCCTCGGAGAGCCCACCACAAAGGTGAGCGACATCCCCAACTCCCGGAGGGCATCGCCTGTCTCCATGCTGACCGGTCCTGCCCCGGCAATGACGGCCCGTCCCGACCTGCCATTCAAACGCTTCCGAATCCCGATAATGTCGGACAGATTCCGGACGGTGAAGACGAAGGGCAGATCACCCCCCGGCATCCCGGGTCTCTCCGGCGTTGCGCCGCTGGCGATCAGGAGACGGTCGTAAGAAAAGGTACTCCCCTCTGCCGTCTCCACCTCGCGCCGTTCCGCACGAATCCGGACGACCTCCCGGCCGGGGAGGAACGCCGCACCCGGAGGCGGGGTGATGAAGAGATCCTTCTCCTCGATTTTCCCGGCCAGCAGGTAAGGCAAGGCCATTTTGGCATAAGGGTTGACCGCTTCCCTGGAGAGGAGGGTTACCCTCCCCTGCGGGTCCTCCCGCCGGAGCGTCGCAACGGCGCTCAGCCCGGCCGGCCCGGCTCCGATGATGAGGTGATTCATTTCCGCTCTCCCGACAGAATCCCTCACCCCCGTAAAGCACCGGGGGTGAGGGGATGTTTCAGAGGGCTCATAGCCCCAGTTCGGCTTTTTTCTCCTTTGTGGGAACGCCCTTGGCGTCCCACCCGCGCAGGCTGTAGTATTCGGGCAGCATCTCGTCGAGCCTGCTCACCTGCCCCTTGCAGGGTCCCGCCGGCATCGGGTCTTTCAGCATCCTCGGCGGGAGGATGTCGTCCTTGGCCGACAGACCGGCAGCCAGATTGAAAAGCCTCTCCATGTTCCAGATGCGCTCCCCGGCCTTCATGAATGCCTCGGTGCTGTACGGAACGCCTGTGGCTGACGTCAGGAGTTCCGCCAGTTCATCGGCCCCGATCCCGAAGGTGGAAAACAGACAAGCTCCCGATGAATCGAGTGCCGCAGTGAGGTTCTGGAAGGCGATCGTCCAGCCGGCCTTGCCCTCGATGGCAAGGTTGTCCATCTTGACGGGGTTGCCGAGAATCTCCACGGCGGTCATATAACCGCGGACATGGCAGCCGCCGCGGTTGCTGGTGGCGTAGTTCAGGCCGATCCCCTGAAGGGCGCGCGGATCGTAAGCCGGCATGTCCTGCTTCTTGGCGGACATGGAATACTCCGGGTGGCCGTAGCTCTCCGCGAGCCGATAGCTGCCCAGGGCGAGTTTTTTTCCGAATCCTTCGCCGACGCCGGTCAGCCGGGTCATATCGACCATGGCTTCGGCGTTGCCGAAGTTGAGCGCCACCCCGCCGGTGTCCTGGGTCGTGATGATCCCGTCTGTGAAGAGGTCCATGGCGCAGGCGATCGTCGCTCCCATGGCGATCGCGTCCATGCCGTAGTCGTTGCACAGGTAGTGGGCCTTCGTGACCGCATCCAGATCGTCCACACCGCAGTCCGGTCCGAAGGACCAGGCGGTCTCGTATTCAGGGCCTTCGCCGTAACCGGCGTACTTGGGATTGGTCACCCGCGTGGCCCGGCCGCAACTGATGATGCAGGAAAAACAGCCGCGGGGCCGGGTCAGGATCTTCTTCGTCAGGGACTCCCCTCCGACGTTGTCCGCCGTGGCAAAGACCCCCTCCCTGAAGTTGCGGGTCGGCAGCCCGCCGCTCTCGTTGAGGATGTTGACAAGGACGTCAGTCCCGTACTGCTTGAGCCCGCCGCCGCCCACCGGGTGACGGCGTATCTTGTCGCGCGCCTTGACCATCGCCGTGCGGAAGGCATCCACATCAGCCACGCGGACCGCTCCCGTTCCCCGGACGGCGACGGCCTTGAGGTTCTTGGACCCCATCACGGCGCCTACGCCCGTCCGTCCCGCCGCGCGGCCGAATTCGTTCATGACGTTGGCAAACCAAACCAGCCTTTCTCCCGCCGGTCCGATGCAGGCCACCGACGCCTCCTCATCCGTCTCGGAGCGTACGGCCTTGGTCGTCTCCGGAACGGTCTTCCCCCAGAGCGCCCCCGCATCGCGGATCTCCACCACGGCATCGTTGATCCAGAGATAAACCGGTTTTTGTGCCTTCCCTTCAAAGAGGATCAGATCGTAGCCCGCGTATTTGAGCATGGGCCCGAATACGCCTCCGGAACTGGAGGCGGCGATGGTTCCGCCCAGCGGCCCCTTGGTCACCACATTGAAGTGACCGGCCGAGGGAGCGTTCGTGCCTGACAGGGGCCCGGTGGCAAAGATGAGCTTGTTGTCCGCGCTCAAGGGATCGACCTTCGGATCGATCTCGTTGCAGAGGAAACGGCTGCCCAGACCGCGGGCGCCGATATAATCCCTGGCCAGGTTGGGATCCAAGGCCTCTTTCTTGACGGATCCATGGGTCAGATCGATCCGCAATATCGTGCCTGTCCATCCGTACATTTCACTTCACCTCCTCGAAGGTCTTCTTGAACCCGGCCGCAGTGGCCCGCTTGCGCGCCCGGGCGGCATCGGTTTCGTCGGTGAATTCGATTGCAGCCGTGGGACAGAAGGTGGCGCATTGCGGATCGCCATCGCACAAATCGCATTTGATAATCCGACGTTTCCCGGTCTCGTATACGACCGCTCCGAACGGGCAGGCCAGGGTGCACATCCGGCAGCCGATACACTTGGTCTCGTCCCAGGCCACCCGGCTGGCGACCGGTTCGTCGTGCATGGCAGCGGTGGGGCAGACCGCGACGCAGGGGGCATCCTCGCACTGCTGGCATACCGTCGGCATTGAAAACCCCTCCTCCTCCCAGTTGAATACCTTGATCCGGGAAGTATGGGGCCGAAACTCGCCGTCATGGTAAAGGGAGCATGCAAGGGCGCAGTTATGGCATCCGGTACATCGATCCGGATAGATCATCAACATCTTCGTCATGTTTACTCTCCTTTGATCATCAAAAGTTCTCGTTCGTTTTCCCCCGAAGAAACGTTTCAGTTCGGCTGGAACCACCCCCTTTCCGTCCCTGAGATCCCTTCAGGCAAGGGTATGCGGTTGGGGAGGGTGACCGAATGATCGAGACGGTTGAGATTTATGTCATAAAAGACAGAAAACGGGGCCGGGAGGGGGCATCTTCTGTGTGGAAATGGCAATGTCTCGCGAAGAAGATGCCTCATCTCGCACCCCCGTTTCAGGAGGACGGATCATCGATATGGTTTGACTCTAGGCCCGGATGCGGATCTTGTCAAAGGTTTTTAGCGAGGATTTTCGGATGCACCGTTCACTTGATCAGTCGTCTGCGCATCCTGAACAGCGCAAGCGGCAGGATTGCGGCGGCCATGGCCGCCAGGTAGGCCAGACCCGGCAGAATCCCGGCGTCGATCCGGCCGGTCGTAAAGGCGCGGGCCAGGTTGACCAGGTGGGTCAGCGGCAGGCACAGCGCCGTGGTCTGCGCCCATCCCGGCAGATTCTCCACGGGGAAAAAGGTACCGCCGAAGAGGAACATCGGCGTGATGAACAGGAAAACCGGCAGATTGAAAAGCTCGATGCCGGGAACCAGGGCCGTGCAGACCATCCCCGCCGAACCGAACGCGATTCCCCCCAGGAAGGCGAGCGGCAGCAGGAGCAGCCCCTCGGGCCAGCGGATCAAACCGAAGCCTCCGATCACGGCCATCATGATGCCGGTGGCGATCACGGCCTTGGTCGCCCCCCAGACGATCTCCCCCAGGATGATCTCCTCCACGGTAAGCGGCGTCGCCATCATCGCGTCGAAGGTTTTCTGGTAGTACATCCGGACGAACGATGCGTAGGTGTTCTCGAAGAACGAGCTGTTCATCACCGTGATCGCGATCAGGGCCGGGGCGATGAAGCGCACATAGGGGATCTCTCCGCCCTGGTAGCGGATGTCGCCCACGAGCGCGCTCAGGCCGACCCCGAACGCCACCAGGTAGAGCAGTGGCTCCAGCAGGGGCGGGATGAAGCTGATCTTCCAGCTCTGCCGGTAGACCGCCCAGTTCCGCAGCCAAACCCGGACGAACCTCCCCGATATCGGCGAATATAAGTTCATGTTGCCACCCCTACTGCTCCTCGAACAGGCAGAACCCTGAAAGCGTGCATTGGAGATTTTGAGGGATCTGCCCACTAAGGCCTCATTCCCTCAAATCCCTTCCCGTAAGGCGGAGGAAGACGTCCTCGAGGGTCGCCATCCGCATGACGCATCCGCCACCGCCGAAACGTTCACCGATCTCACGGTAGAGGTCGCGCCCGTCCTCCACGGCAACGATCAACCGATGGCCGAGGCTTTCAAAGCCGATCCCGCGGCCGCGAAGGAACGCCCGCAGCTCCTCGGAGGGATCCGCCACCTCGATGACGTCGCGGCCCACATGGCGGCGGATCAGGTCGGCCGGTTTCCCCTCCGCAAGAAGCCGGCCCCGGTCCATGATGATCAGCCGGCTGCACAGCCGGAAGGCCTCGTCCATGTAATGGGTCGTCAGCAGGACGGAAAGCCCCCGGGCCCGAAGCTCCTCCAGCCGCTCCCAGACCTGGTGGCGCGACTGGGGGTCGAGACCGGTCGTCGGCTCGTCGAGGATCAGGAGCTCCGGCCGGTTGAGGAGCGCGCGGGCCATCACCAGGCGCCGGATCATCCCGCCGGAAAGGTCCTGGGCCCTGGCGTCTTCGCGGTGGTCGAGGGCCATGAAGCGCAGAAGCTCCCGTGCGCGACGCGTCCCCTCGGCCGCCGGGATATTGAAATAGCCGGCAAAGATCCGAAGATTATCGAGAACGGAAAGATCGGGGTCGATGTTGTTCTCCTGCTGGCACACGCCGATCCTGGACTTGATGACGCGCGCGTGCCTTCCGATATCGAGGCCGAAGACCCGGAGCTGTCCGGCGGAAAGCGGGGAGAAGGCATAGACCATCCTGATCGTCGAGGTTTTCCCCGCCCCGTTCGGGCCGAGAATCCCGAAGCACTCCCCCCGCTCGACGCAAAACGAGAGGTCGTCCACGGCCACCAGTTCTCCGAAGGTTTTGCGGAGATGTTCCGCCTCGATGATGCGGTTCATCCTGCGTCCCGCCCGGTTCCGTCTTTTCCCCTGAGGAAGGGGATGGCGTAGGGCCCCTCACGGATAAAGGCGACCGCGGGTTCGATCCCCTTTCGGCGGTAGTCCGCGACGGCCAGCCGCAGCGCGTTTTCCGCCATCTCCCGGACCGCCCGGAGGGGATCGCTCGCCTCTTTGTCCCCCAGGAGGTCGAGTCCGCAGCAGCCGGGGATCAGGTCGTACCCCTCCCGGGGGATCGCATGGGTGCAGTAAAAGAACCGCTCCGGATCGATCTTCCTGAACACCTTGGCCCACATCTCCGGCTCCCACTGGTCCTTCGTAAAGCGCCAGCCCGGCGCCGAGATCATCCGGAGGTAGTGGTCCGCGCCCTGGATCTTGAGCATGTGGAGAAGGCTCTTGTATTCCGGCCCGCCGATCGGCTCCGCGTCGCGGTTGTCCGTGACGACGATCAGGATCCCCCCCTCGCGGATCGCGGGGAGGGCGTTGTGGGCGGCTTTCACCGCCTGGTAATGGTTGCGGCCGACGTAGCCGCCATGGGTCAGCACGATATCGTACTCCCGGTCGACGGGAACGCGGACATAGTCCCGGATCAACTCCCCCGCCGCCTGGTGGGCCTGCTCGAGATGCCCCGCGAAGACGCCGGTGAGCCGCATGTCGCGGTCCAGGGTCGTGTTGACGACGAAATCGACCCCGACGGCCCTGGCGATGGCCAGCGACTCCTCGTGACAGGGGTTGCCCTCCAGGATCAGGTTCTGCGCGAAGGGGGATTCCAGAAACGCGGGGCTGTGGAACTTCTCGATGGTTCGCTTATCCACGAGGCCGGGGCAGATCGCCTTGCGTCCGCCCGAGAGCCCGACCATGTAGTGGCTCTCCACGAGGCCCGTGGCGATGCGAAGGTCGGCCCGGTAGAAGGCACTGTTGACGAAGACGTCCCCGCCGGTTTCGCTGCGGCCGATGAAGTCGAGCGAGGCGAGGTCCTCGCAGTCGTGGTCAGTGACCCGGTAGTCGCGGAGAATCTCGTCGCCGAACATCTCGGCCCTCTCCTCCGGGGTGCTGGGCCGGTGCATCCCGTTGCCGACGACGATCCGGATGTTTTTCCGTAAAATCCCGCACGCCTCGAGACGGCCCAGGAGCGGGCGGAGAAGGCCGTTCTCCCCGCGGTAGGGAACGGGACGGGTGATGTCGGAGACGGTCACCGCCGCCGTGACCTCCGAGGCCGGCTTCCCTTTTGCCCGGACGATCTCCGAAAGGGGCGGAGAGCCGATCGGCGCGGAGAGGGCCTGTTCGAAGGCCCCCCGCGGATCGGGCAGCACGGCGATCTCCCGCATCGTGAGGATCTCGCAGTGGGGGGGGACGCGGACGGAAAGTCGACACGTTCCGTATTCGACGGGGATCTCCCTCCAGTCGGAAATGTCGATTTCCTGGATGGTCTGGCGGACCAGCGTCATGATGGCCTCCGGATTTGGGATTCTGATCTGTCCGTTCCAAAGATACGCGAAGAATCTACGCGGATGAACAGAGGCTGTCAAGGCGGATTTGGATCCGTCGGGGAAACGTTCCGGGCTTCCGGCGAATGGCGTTGCAATTTGACAGCCGGTGCGGTATGGACAGGGATATCCGGCGGCCCTTCCCCGGAGAGACCGGGATCCGTGCATAAAGGGCGCGCGGCAAATCGTTTTCATCGGACAGCGAGGCGGCTATGAAGGTCAAACTGCTGGGAGCGGCAAGGACGGTGACGGGATCCTGTTTCATCGTCGAAGCGGCGGGCAGGCGGTTCGCGATCGATGGCGGCATGCATCAGGGCAACGCCGAGATCCAGAAACGCAACTGGGATGTCGATGCATACGACCCCGCCGGGATCGAATTCATGCTGTTGACGCACGCCCACATGGACCATTCGGGCCTCATTCCCCGGCTCGTCCAGAAGGGCTTCCGCGGCAAGATCTTCATGACCCCACCGACCCGCGATCTTCTCCGGATCATGCTTCTCGACAGCGCCCACATCCAGGAGATGGAGGCCCAGTGGCGGAGCCGCAAGCACCTCCGTCGCGGCGACCGAAGTATCGAGCCCCTCTACACCGAACAGGACGCCATGGCCGCCTTCCCCCTCTTTTCGACCGTCCGGTACGGCGAATCCTTCTCTCCGGCCCCCGGGCTGACCGTGGTTTTCCGGGATGCGGGCCATATTCTCGGGGCGGCGATGGTGGAACTGACCGTGACGGAAAACGGCTCCCAAAGCCATGTCGTCTTCTCCGGGGATATCGGTCGGCCGGCTCAGCTCCTGATCCGCGATCCGTCGGCGATCGAGAAGGCCGACTTTCTCTTCATGGAGTCGACCTACGGAAACCGCGACCATCGGGACGAAAAGGACAGCCTCGATGAACTTGCCGAGGCGGTTGCCTGGAGCCACTCCCGGGGGGAAAAGGTGATCGTGCCCGCTTTTGCCGTGGGCCGGACGCAGGAGATGATCTACTCCCTGCATCTGCTGGCGAAGGAGGGGCGTCTGCCCGCCGACATGCCCATATTCGTGGACAGCCCGCTCGCGATCGAGGCCACGGAGATCTTCCGGAAATCCCGGGACTACATGGATGCGGAAACCAGGACGCTCCTGGCCAACGGCGATGATCCCCTGGCCCTGCCGCAGCTCCGCTACACCCGCTCGACGCAGGAGTCCATGGAGATCAATGCATTGCGGGGGCCGGCGGTCGTGATCTCCGCCAGCGGGATGGCCGACGCGGGAAGGATCAAGCACCACCTCCGCCACAATCTCTGGCGCGAAGGTGCGAGCATCGTCTTTGTCGGGTTCCAGGCGCAGGGAACCACGGGGCGGAAACTTGTGGACGGCGCCGAGGAGATCCGCATTTTCAACGAAGACATCGCCGTCCGGGCGAAGGTGTTCACGATCAACGGCTTTTCCGCGCACGCGGGCCAGAGCCAGCTCATCGACTGGCTCGGCCGCTTCAAATCCGTTGAAAAGACGGGGCTGTTCCTGATTCACGGCGAGTACACCGCCCAGCAGGCGCTGGCCGCGCTCATCCGGGAACGGTTCGGGATCGAGGCCGCAATCCCCGACTATCTCGAAGAGGTCACCCTGATCTCCGGCCGGGAGCCGGCGCGCGTCGCCTATCCCGAGAAGGCGGCGCCGCGGATCGACTGGGGATTCCTGATCGCCGACATGGAGTCCAGGCTCGCCCAGCTCAAGGAACGCAGGCAATCGGTCGAGGCCAAGGCCTGGCCGGATCAGACCGAACTCCGCGACCGCCTGCTGGAGGTCAACCGGGGGCTGGCGGGAATCATCTCGGAGATCTGACCGCACCGCCGCAAGGGGATCGGGGAGCCTGAAGACGCTGAAGGGCCTCCCCGGGACAGACGCGCGGGTCCGAGGCCTCCATCCCTATTCCTCGATCCGGTAACGGAAGCTCGCCGTGATATGGAGGCGCGAGAGGTGAAAGGCCGCCGGCAAGGGGGCGAACGGGGCGGCGGAGAGCACGACGGAAAGCGCCCCCTCGTCGAGAACGGCACTCCCGGAGCTGGAGGTCACGTGGAAGCGGTCCAGCTTGCCGTCGGCGTCGATGGTGAAGCGGATTTCGGTCTCCCCCTCCTGGTTCCGCGAGAGGGCGGCCTCGGGATAGGACCAGAGCCTCTCGATCTTCCGGCGGACCTGGAGCAGATAGGGTTCATAGGGTCCGCCCCGATTCTGAAGGCTGACCGAATCCTCCCGGACGGCGCGGGGGGCCTTTCCCTCCGCGGCGGGCTGAGACGATGGCTGGACGCCGGCGGCGGGAGGCGGCGAACCGGCCTCCGCGGCCGTGGCCAGCTCCACTTTCATCACCTGCTCGGGCCGCGGACTGCCCTGGATGTGGATCCGGGCCGTGAGGGCAATGACCAGGGCATGTCCCGCCAGCGATGCCAGCACAAAGGGGATGAGAAACCGCTTCGCCATCATGGGTTTTGAATGCCTCCCGCATGCAAACGGGGCCATATTGGCGGATTTCGGGGAAAAAGTCACGCAAAATCAGCGGTGCCGCGGCCTCGCGCCGCCCGCCGGCGGCCGTGCCCGGCGGAAACAGGTTCGGTGATCCCATGGAAGCGTATGCGGAAACCGATGAGCAATGGATGCAGCTGGCGCTGGCGGAGGCTGAACGGGCGCGGGATGCCGGCGAGGTGCCGGTCGGGGCGGTGATCGTCCGGGACGGGTCATTCGTGTCGGCAGGCTGCAACAGCCAGATCCGGCTGCACGACCCCTCGGCCCATGCGGAACTGCTCGCCATCCGCGCCGCCGCGGCTGCGACCGGAAATTACCGTCTGACGGGAACGACGCTCTATGCGACCCTCGAGCCTTGCCTCATGTGCGCGGGAGCGATCCTCCACGCCCGGATCGAACGGCTCGTCTTCGGCGCTGCGGATCCCAAGGGAGGCGCGGCGGTTTCGCTCTACCGGGTCTTCGATGACCGCCGTCTGAACCACGCCGTCGCCGTCACGGGCGGCGTCCTCCGGGAGCGCTGCTCTGAAATTTTGAGTGGCTTTTTTCGGGAAAAAAGGCTAATAGGCATCACCTGACCGGAACGCCGACGGGTTTTCCCCCTCGGGGTGGCGACAAAGGCGGGACGGGCCGGTCACGGGATCCGCAGAAACGGGGGAATCCGGCCAGGGGCATGGGCGTCGCCGGGACTGCAGGGACTCAATTTCGGAGAGATACCGAAGTGGTCGTAACGGGATCGACTCGAAATCGATTTGGGGGCCAAAAGCTCTCACGGGGGTTCGAATCCCCCTCTCTCCGCCAGTAGATAATCCGAGATCATTCTCGGATGACCAAAAACCCTCCAGCAATGGAGGGTTTTTTCTTGGCGTTCTGTCGATCACTCCCCGGGACAGATCAAGAAGCGAATCCCGTGCAAAAACCATCCCG
>CAZWTL010000069.1:0-12086 GCA_964637025.1 uncultured Syntrophaceae bacterium
CGGAACCGGCAATGCCGGGTCCGTCCGGGTGCGGGATTTGCGCATCTTTGCGGGGAGGAATTCGGGTCCAACTCGCTGCTGTCGGACAAGGGATGACGGGACGGCCGGTGCGCCGATGTCCCGGATCAGCGGGGATCTTCATGGCCATGACGGGAAACGCGCCGCAAAGCCCTTGCGCCCTCCTCTGGGACGAATCCTTCCTCTGGGGGGTGATGGCCCGGAAGGCGCTCAAGGCGGCGGGACTGCCTTTTGAACTCATAAGGGCGGATGAGGTCCGCGGAGGCCTTCTTTCCCGCTACCGGATGGTGTTCGTACCAGGGGGATGGGCGTCCGGCAAGATCGATGCCCTGGGGGCAGCGGGGGTGGAAGCCATCCGGCGTTTCGTCGCCGCCGGCGGGGGGTATCTCGGGATCTGCGGAGGTGCGGGAATGGCCGCTCCGAACGGTCTGGGCCTCCTGCCGATCCGGCGTCTCCCGTCGTCGGAGAGGGTCCCCAGCTTCAGCGGTCCCATCCGCCTTTCCCTGGCTGCCCATGTGATCTGGAAGAACGTCGAAGCGCCGGTCTTCTGGGCCTGGTGGCCCCCGCAGCTCCGGATCGTGGATCCGGATGTCCGTGCCCTGGCCCGGTATGAAGAGGCCCAACCGGACGCATTCAGCTCGGACATCCCGATCGCGGAGGGCGAGGCCATCGGATGGCCCGGGCTGGAAAGTCGGTATCGGCTGCTTTTGAATCCCGCGCGTCTGTATGGCGAGCCCGTGGTTGTCGAGGGGCGCTTCGACCGGGGCAGGGTGATCCTGTCTCTCGTCCATTTCGACACGCCCGGGGATCGGAATGGCGCGAGGGTGCTGCGCAACCTCTGGGCTTATCTGGCCTCGCACGGGATTGCCGCTCCGGGGGCCGCGCAGGATATGGCTCCTGCGGGGGCGATCCGAAGCGGGGAAGGGACGCGACGCCATCTTTCCCCGGCGGCGCGGCAGGCGCTCGGACAAATTCTGGAGGCGACAGAGAATCTGATCGAAGCCGGCGAGAAAAACGGCCTCTGGTATCGGCGCCATCGCCTGCTCCTTCTTCAATGGCGCCGGGGGGTGCGAGGTCTCGAATACTCCACGATGGCGGCGATGATCACGGAGATCGCGGGGCATCTGGGGGAACCCGCCGGCGACGGGGACCGGAGGCCGCGACAGGGGGCTGGGGATCCATCGTGCCTGCAGCAGGATCTGCAGGAGATCCGGGATCTCATCCTTCCCTTTTGCGAACAGGCGAAACGTCTTCTGGCCCTGGAACGCCTTGCCATGGCGAACGGCCCGCTTTCGCCGAGGGAATGCCGGGATGACGCGATCAGCGGCCTCAGGCTGAGGCTCTTCGGCCCGGCGATGAGCCACGGGGGGGAGTTCAAACATCTTATGGACCGGGTGGACCATGTGTTGTACGGCCTGATCCGGGAAGGGTGACCTTCCCGGCTTCCGGCAACCGATCGTCAGGATCCGCCATCATTCGGAGAGCAACGGAACCATCATGGAATTGTCCATCATCGCATCCGGAAGCAACGGCAATTGCTGCCTGCTGTGCGCAGGAGGAACCTCGGTGCTGTTTGACGCCGGGATGGGTTATGCGGAAACGGCCAAGCGGATGGCGGCCCTGGGAAAAGACATCCGGCAGTTGGACGGCATCGTTCTTTCCCACGCCCACGGGGACCATTACCGGGGGATTGGGCCGATCGCCCGAAGACTCCATATCCCCGTTTATGTCCAGAAGGAGGTCTATGCCTCCTGCTGGCGGCGTCTGGGCTCGGTCGATGTCCGTCATTTCGAGGAGGAATTCACGATCGGGGGCATGGAAATCATCCCCGTCGAAACCTCGCACGACGTCACCTCCTGCGGCTTCGTCGTCGGCCGACTGGGGATGTTCACCGACACGGGATGCGTCACGTCCATGATGCGGGAGGCGGTCCGGGAGTTGGACGCCGTGCTCCTGGAGTCGAATTACGATGAAGAGATGCTGATGAACGGTCCATACCCCTTTTATCTCAAGGAACGGATCGCCTCCGATCGGGGTCACCTGAGCAACGGGGACGCGGCCGATTTCATCCGGCGGCACGGAGGCCACCTCTCGCAGGTCTTTTTGGCCCACCTGTCCGAAACCAACAACAGCGCGGACAAGGTGAGGGAGGCCTTCGAATCCTTCAACGGGGAGATGCCCTATGTCGTCTGTTCGCGATACCGGCAGACCGGGACGTTCCGGATCAGAGCGTAAAGGGGTCAGGTCGCAATGAGGGGGGTATGTCCGGACCTGACCCCCGATGGATTTATCGGCAGCTGGTGCAGACGGCCAGGTCTTCCAAAGACGTCCCCGTCTTTTTGCTGATCCACTCGAGCTGGTCGACCGGGGCGAAGTACTTGCCACAGGACTTGCACTTCAACATCTTGAAGGTTCGGCCCCAGATCGTCCGCGTGTCCCCCGTCGTCCCCATCTCGATGTGGCCGGTGGGGCATACGAAGGCGCAGGCGCCGCAGCCGATGCAGACCTTGCTCTCCTCTTTGAACGGCGTTCCGACGACCTTTTCCGTGCCGCGGTAGGAAAAACCGATGGCACTGACGCCGACGATCTGCTCGCAGGTCCGCACGCACATGCGGCAGAGGATGCAGGTCCCCGCGTTCTGGTCCGGTTTGAACCGCGGTTCGGGCTCGATCCCCATCTCTGCGGCCATCTCCTTGAGCATCTTCGATTCCGGGCAGCGCGCCATCTGAAGCTGGAGAACGATTTTCCGGACGTGCTTGACGCGTTCGCTCTGGGTCTGCACCTCGATCCCCTCGGAGACGGGATACAGACAGGATGTCACGATCCGCGTCCTTTTGCCCTGCTTCACCTCGACCACGCACATCCGGCAGGCTCCCGGAGATTCGATCGATTCGTGCCAGCACAGCGTCGGAATCGGAATGCCGTTGGCGCGGGCGACATTGAGAAGATAAGTTCCCTTTTCAGCCTCTACTGCTTTCCCGTCTATCGTGAATTTTACCATATCCATTTTGACATCCCTTATTCTACGATGATCGCATCAAACTTGCAGCTCTCCATGCAGGCGCCGCACCTGGTGCATTTGGCCGGGTCGATGGCGTGGGGTTTCTTGCGTTCGCCGCTGGTCGCGCCGACCGGGCACACCTTCACGCACAAGCCGCAGCCGGTGCATTTCTCCGCGTTGATCCGGTAGGTGATCAACGCCTTGCAGACGCCCGCCGGACATTTCTTCTGCCGGATGTGGGCATCGTATTCGTTGCGGAAATAACGGATCGTGCTGAGGACCGGATTCGGCGCGCTGTTCCCGAGGGCGCACAGGGCGCCGTCCACCACCGCTCGGGCGATCGATTCCAGAAGCTCGATGTCGCCCTCCCGCCCCCTGCCCTCGCAGATGTCCGTGAGGATCTCCTTCATCCGACGGACGCCTTCGCGGCATGGCGTGCATTTTCCGCAGGATTCGGTTTCCAGGAACGCCAGGAAGTAGCGGGCCACGTCCACCATGCAGTTCCGGTCGTCCATGACGATCATGCCGCCTGAGCCCATCATGGAACCGAGTTTCGTCAGCTCGTCGAAATCGACCGGGCTGTCCAGGTGTTTTTCCGGGATGCAGCCGCCCGAGGGGCCTCCCGTCTGGACGGCCTTGAACTTCCGCCCGTTGGGGATCCCGCCGCCGATGTCAAAGACGATCTCGCGGAGCTTCATGCCCATGGGCACTTCCACGAGTCCGGTATTGTTGATCTTTCCGACGAGAGAAAAGATCTTGGTGCCCTTGCTGCCCGCGGTGCCGATGGAGGCGTACCAGTCGGCCCCCCGGTTGATGATGAAGGGGACGTTCGCCCAGGTTTCGACGTTGTTGAGGTTCGTGGGCTTGTCCCACAGGCCGCGGTGCGTTGCGTGGATGTACTTCACGCGCGGTTCGCCTGCGCGGCCCTCCAACGAGGCGAAGAGGGCGGAGGATTCTCCGCACACGAAGGCGCCGCCCCCCCGGTTGATCTTGATGTCGAAATGGAAGCCCGAACCGAGGATGTTCTCGCCCAGGAGCCCGCACTCCCTGGCCGCCTGGATCGCGAGGGTCACGTTGTGGACGGCAAGGGGGTACTCATTGCGGACATAGATGTAGCCGTTGCTCGAACCGATCGCGTAGGCGCCGATGATCATCCCTTCGAGGACCAGATGGGGATTCCCCTCGAGGAGGCTGCGGTCCATGTACGCGCCGGGGTCCCCCTCGTCGGCGTTGCAAATGACGTACTTGGGTTCGCCCTGGGCCTTCCGGGTCTCGTCCCACTTCCAGCCGGTGGGGAATCCGCCGCCTCCCCGGCCCCGGAGGTTCGCCTTGATGACCTCCTGCACGACGGCCTCCGGATTCATCCCCTGCAGGGCCTTGACCAGGGCCGCGTAGCCTCCGACCGCAATGTAGTCTTCGATGCTCGTGGGGCTGATCTGGCCGTTCATGCCGAAGACAAGGCGCATCTGTCTCTTGTAGAAGGGGCAGTCGTGCTCGTAGACGATCTTCTCCTTGGTCATCGGATCCACGTAGAGCAGGCGGTCGATGATCTCCCCCTTCAGCAGGGTCCTGTCGATGATCTCGGCGGCGTCGTTGAGTCCGATGCGCTGGTAGAAGATGTTCTGGGGATGGATGACCATCATGGGCCCGCGTTCACAGAATCCGTGACAGCCGGACATCCGCAGGTCGATCTTGCCCTCGAGATTCCGTTTCGCCAGCTCGGTCTTGAGGTTGTCCACCAGTTTTTGGGTGCCGTAGGCGAGGCAGCCCGTGCCGACGCAAACGGTCATGCAGGGTTTGTTGGGATCACGCCCCTTCTGAAGCTCACTCCTGAGTTTTTCCACTTCGTCGAACGATTCAATCTTTCTCATCATCACCCTCTACCTTTTTCCCTAAGTTCTTGAGGATCTTCGTCGTCTTCGCGATATTCATGTGGCCGTGGTACTCGCCGTCCACCACCAGAATCGGCCCCAAGGCGCAGGCGCCTAGGCATCCCACCGTCTCGAAGGTGAATTCCATATCCGCGGAGGTCTCGCCGGACTTCAGTCCCAGCGTCGTCTGGATATGGTTGTCGATCATCGAGGCGCCACGGACGTGGCAGGCCGTCCCGAGGCAGAGCATCAGGTGGTGACGGCCTCGCGGCTTAAGGCTGAAGGCCTTGTAGAAGGTCGCCACCTCGTAGATGCGGCTTGCGGCAATGTCCAACTGGGCGCCGACCGCATCGAGGGCCTCCTTGGGAAGATAGTTGAACTCCTTCTGAATATCCTGAAGAATGGGGACGATAAAACTCTTGTCCGAGCCGTACTTCTTGATGATGTTTCTGACCTTGTCTTCCATCGAGTGCTACCCCTTTGCGATAGTCTGTTGCAACTTTTCCCCGAACACTTAGAGGGCCTTCAACTCGTCCCAGGACTTCGAGTGGTTCACCTTGTTCATCAGCTTGTTGTACTCCATGAGAACGCGATCCTGGATCCCCTGGATCTGATCCGGGGTGAGGTGGCGGAATCTCCCCTGTGGCTTGATGTAGTCCGATACGGGGCGCAGTTTCTCCGGGGGATCCACCGTGATCCTGTATTTTCCGTATTCGACTTCGTACAGGGGGAAGACCCCGGTCTCCACGGCCAAGCGCCCCAGTTTGATGCAGGTCTCGGAGGTGGAGCGCCAGCCCGTGGGGCAAACGGAAAGGCAATGGATGTAGGCCGGGCCCTTGATGCTGCGCGCCTTCTTCACCTTGTTCATGAAATCGATCGGGTAGCTGTGGCAGGCAGTCGCGACATAGGGGATGCCATGCTCCACCATGATCTCGGCGACATTCTTTTTCCAGGTCTTGTTGCCGATGCTCGCTTTGCCCGCCGGGGCCGTCGTCGTGGACGAGCCGAAGGGCGTGGCGCCCGATCGCTGGATGCCGGTGTTCATGTACGCCTCGTTGTCGAAGCAGACGTACAGCATGTCGTGACCGCGCTCCATCGCCCCTGACAAGGCCTGGAAGCCGATATCCACCGTCCCGCCGTCGCCGCCGATGGCGACGGTCTTGACGTAGCGATCGGCAATGCGCCCCTTGCGGCGCAGAGCCTTCAGGGCCGCGGCAACGCCGGAGCCGACCGCGGCGGAATTCGGGAACGCCACGTGGATCCAGGGCAGGCTCCAGGAGGTCGTCGGGTAGACGCAGGAGATGACCTCCATGCAGCCCGTCGCATTGGCCACGACTGTATCCTTGCCGAGCGCCTTGCACATCATGCGGATCGCCAGCGCCTCCCCGCAACCCTGACAGGCGCGATGTCCCGGGCCGAAATACTCCTTCTTTTCGATCAGCTTCGGGACATAAAGCTCGAAATTGTCGAACAACTTGTTGGAATTCCCGTTTGCAGTGCTCATTCCC
Source organism: uncultured Syntrophaceae bacterium (assembly GCA_964637025.1). GTDB lineage: Bacteria > Desulfobacterota > Syntrophia > Syntrophales > UBA5619 > UBA5619. The sequence goes on from CAZWTL010000069.1 coordinate 6,399, forward strand.
TTGCTCCATAAATTTCATAGGCGTCTTCCGGCTTCAACTTCTTGGTCGCAGCCGTCTTCTTGGCCATCTTGATGAAGTCCGCGACTGCCACGTCGCGCCCGCCCAGGCCGATAATGAAGTTCAGCGTCTTGGGCTTCTTGGGCACGTCGTATAGCCCTGACCGGATCTCGGCGAACAACGGACCGCCCGGCCCGCCGCAGGACAGTGCCCGGTCCATGACGGCCAAGGCCTTTGCCCCCTTCACCGCCTTGCGGAGTTCCTCGAAGGGGAATGGCCGCCACAGCTTGATCTTTATCAGCCCCACGGGCATCCCGTTGCTGCGAAGCTCATCCACGGCGATTTCCGCAGTCTCGCCCATGGATCCCATCGTCACAATGAGGGTTTCCGCGCCTTCTGTCTTGTAGGATTCGATGGGCTCGTACTTGCGGCCGAATTGATGTTCCCATTCCTTCCAGACATCGAGAATCACCTTTTTGGAATGCAGCAGCGCCTCGCTCTTGGCGCGCACGGCCTCGGTGTAAATCTCGGGAGCCCCCAGAGAGCCCATGCTCATCGGATGGTCGGGATGCAGCTGTGCGAAGGGCTTGTAGGGCGGCAGGAAACGGTCCACCTCCTCCTGATCGGGCATGAAGATCGGCTCCACGACGTGGGTCAGCTGGAAACCGTCCAGGTTGATGTTGACGGGAAGCATCACGTCTCTGTGCTCCCCAATCTTGAAGGCCTGGATCAACATATCCACCGTTTCCTGGCCGTTGGCGGCAAAAAGCGAAACCCATCCGCTATCGCGCTGATACATGACATCGCTGTGGTCGTTCCAGACGTTGATTGGACCGGAGACGGCGCGGTTCGCGATGACCATGATGACCGGCAGCCTCATCGAAGGAACGATGGGGAGCACCTCCTGCATGAAGAGCAACCCCTGGGAGCTCGTGGCGGTGAATGCCCGCGCGCCGGCGCCGGAGGCGCCGCAGCAGGCGCTGATGGCGGAATGTTCCGATTCCACGCAGATGTACTCCGCATCGAGCTTTCCCTCGGCCACGATGTCCGACAGATGTTCCGGAACATGCGTGTTGGGGGTAATGGGGTAGGCCGCAATCACGTCAGGTCTGCACAAGGCCGCCGCCTCGGCCGCGGCAAGAGCGATTTCCATACCGATTCGTTTACCCATTCTCAATCCTCCTCGTTGACCATGACGATCGCCTTCGGCCAGCATTCATGGGCGCAGATGCCGCACCCCTTGCAGTAATCGAGGTTCGCCTCAAAGAATCCATCCTGATTTTCGGTGATGCACCCCTCCGGACAGTACATGTAGCAGACGCCGCACTTGATGCACTTGGAATTCTCCCAGATCGGCCTCTTCGCCCGCCAGCTTCCCGTGTGGTATTCCACGGCGCTTCCCGGCCGTAAGACCATGCAACCGGGATTGACCTCTCGCCAGGTTTCTGGCCATCTCTTCTCAGTCATCGTGATACCTCAAGTATGATTTGATCCTAGTTGATGAACTTGACTTCGTCGTAGGCCCGCCGCGCGGCCGCCAGGTTTTTCGCCGCGATCCGGCCGAACCGCCCCTGGATCGGGCCTTCTATGGACTCAATCTTCACTGCGCCCGTGATCTTGACCACCGCCCCCAGCATGGTCGTGTTGGTGATCGGTACGCCCAGTTCCTTCCAGGCAATCGCCGTGGCATCCACGGTCGCGATCTTTCCTTCGAAACGGATGTCTTTCTTGAGCTCCGCCAGGGATTTTGTGCTGTTGACGAGAAGGATTCCGCCGGGCTTCAAACCCTCGGCGACGTCCACCAGGGAAACCAGGCTCGGATCAAGGACGACGACGACATCCGGCTGGTAGATGCCCGAGCGGACCTTGATCTGCTTGTCGTCGACCCGGTTGAATCCGGTGACCGGCGCCCCGCGCCTCTCCGTTCCGAAGCTCGGGAATCCCTGGGCGTACCTACCCTCGCCGATCGCGGACAGAGCAAACAGTTCCACCGAGGTGACCGCTCCCTGACCGCCTCTTCCGTGCCATCTGATTTCTAGCATTCTTCAAATCTCCCGTAGTGATTGGCTTTTTTGAAAAGCAGGTCATTTTTGCTATCTTATTTGACAGGTGCTGTCAAACACTATTTTAAAGAAAACCGGCTTAAGGCAAGCCTCCGGCGCCGCAAATCCCGCCATGGATCCGGGCCGCGGAAGACGCTTCAGGAGGACCAAAACGACATTTGACATCGCAAAAAAAATGCCATGTTCCGATGTATGGACCGGGTGGACGCGACGAGGGGGAATCTTTAAAGATAATGCATTAGAAACGATGAGTTAGCAAAGTGTCGCGGCGCCGGCCGGACCGGGGGAAGCCGATGCCGCTTTGGGCGGGTGGAACCCCATACGTTCGACATCCGCACGCATGGTTCTCGGGATAGGGGTGAAAGGACGGGACATGGGGTTCTTCGACGCATGTGCGAATTAGGCACGATTGTTCTTCTTCCGCACGAAAAAACGGAACCGCTCCCTCCTTATATATATACGGGATGAGAAAGCGGCAGCCGCCGGCAGGATTTGAAACAAACGGGCTAGACGCTGCGGCGGAACTCAAGACACTTTGCGAGGGTCATCCGGTCCGTGTACTTGAGATCCCCGCCCACGGGAACGCCTAGGGCGATCCGCGTCACCTTCGTTCCCCGTTCCTTCAGGAGCTTCGAAATCAGCAGCGCCGTCGTTTCTCCCGGGACGCTCGGGTTGGTGGCTACGATTACCTCTTCGACCGCATGGGACGAGATCCGGTTGACGAGCTCCCGGATCCGCAGCTGTTCCGGACCGATCCCGTCCAGCGGGGAAAGGGCCCCATGGAGGACGTGGTAAACCCCCCGGTATCCCCCTGAGGCTTCCAGGGCAATGAGCGAGTCCGGCTCTTCCACGACGCAGATGAGCCCCCGGTCTCTCGCCGGGTCCGCGCAGACGCTGCACAGCTCGCCTTCGGCCAGGTTGAAGCACACGGAACAGAGGCGGATCCTCTCCTTGACGTCCAGTAAGGCCTCGGCGAGTTTGCGCGCATCCTCCGCAGGGGCATGGAGGACGTGGTTGGCCAGCCGCGCCGCCGTCTTTTCCCCGATGCCGGGAAATTTCGAAAGTTCCTGGATCAGCCGCTGGATGGGGAGGGCGTAACCGGACATGGCCGCTCCTACATCAGGCCGGGGATCTGCATGCCCCCGGTGATCTTGCCCATTTCGGAGGAGGCCATCTCCTGGGCCTTCCGGATGCCCTCGTTCACCGCAGCGACCACCAGGTCCTGGAGCATCTCGACGTCGTCCGGATTGATGACCTCCTTGTCGATCTTCAGGGAGAGGATCTCGAACTTGCCGTTGACCACGACGGAAACCATCCCGCCCCCTGCGGTCGCCTCAACCGTTTTTGCCGCCAGCTCCTCCTGGAGCTGCAGCATCCTCTCCTGCATTTTTTTTGCCTGCTTCATGATGGTTCCAAAATTCTGCACGGATTTTTCCTCCTGAAAGTCATGTTGCCCGGATCAGGGCCTCACAGGTCTGATCCGGAGGCCCGATTCCGCGTCATTCCTCCGGCCCGGGCCCTTCGGCGTCATCGACGGGCTGAGGGTTTCGATCCTGCGCATCCGCGGTCGTCCCGGCGGGCCGCTCGATGACCCTGACGTCCCTCACCTCCGCTCCGGAAAAGACATCGAGGATCTTCTGGACCAGGGGATGGGAAAGCGCCTCCCGCCGGATCTCCTGGATGCGGTGGTTCTTGGCCGCCCGTTGGTTTCCATTCCGGCCGGGGGACTGGCCCTCCGTATCGGATGTCAGCGTCTCGATCTCGACGACCGTATCGCGGCGAAAGAAAAGCCGGCCGTATTCCCCGAGGTCCTTCCGGCGTTTGAGCACATCGTCGAGAAACAGATAGCCTTTGTCGAAGCCGATGGTGAGGCGTTCCCCACCGCAGCAGAGGCATCTCCCCGTTTCGATCTTGGCGCAGAGGGCCGGATCCTGGAGCTTGACGAAATCCTTATAGCCCTGCCAGTCTCCGTTCGCGGACGCACTCCCCTTTTCACCGCCCCCGCTGCCGCTTGGGTCGCCGTTCGCCGGCTTGGCGGTTCTGCGGGTGCGGTAAGGCGCGCGCGCCTCTTCGGCCGGAGCCGCAGAGGCTGCATTCCGGTCGCCGGCCGGCAACGCGCCGTCGTCTCTGCCGGCACCAGGTCCCGCCGGCGTTCGTTTGGCCCCCGCCTTCACCCCAGCCCCCGCTTCCAGCCCCCCCTGCGCGCCGGGTCCGCCGGCGCCGCTCAGCCGTTTCTCCAGCCTTTCCATTCGGTCCAGCAGGGACTCGATCGGAATCAGCGGCGGGAGGTACGCCAGACGGCAGACAACCGCCTCCAGGTTCAGGCGCGGATTCATGCTTCGTCGGACCCCCTCCTCATCGGCCATCAGGATCTCCAGGTATCGCTGCAGGATTTCGATCGGCTGGTTAGCCGCCTGGGCCTTGAGCCTGGCCCTCTCCTCGGCGGAAAGATCGCGCAGGGCATCCTTCTCGCCGGCGATGCCCGTGAAGAGGAGGTTGCGGAAATGGCCCAACAGCGTCTGGTAGAAATAGCGCATGTCGATCCCGGCGTTGTAGGCCTCGTCGATGATCTCCAGACAGCGGCCGGCGTCCCGCGAGAGGACCGCTTCGGAAAGAAGAAAGAGGAAGCGTCGGTCGGTGCGTCCCAGGATCTCCTCCACCGCCCGGTCCTCGATCTCGGAGCCCGCATAGGAGATCACCTGGTCCAGGATGCTCTGGGCGTCGCGGAGGCTGCCGTCGCCGGCCTCGGCGATCCACGTCAGGCCGCTGTCGCCGATCCGGATCTTCTCGTCCGCGGCGATCTGCCTGAGGTTTTCGACGATCTGATTGACCGAAATGCGCCGGAAATCAAAACGCTGGCAGCGGGAAAGGATCGTCGCCGGGACTTTCGGGGTCTCCGTGGTCGCGAAGATGAAGATGACATGACCGGGCGGCTCTTCCAGCGTCTTGAGCAGCGCGTTGAACGCCTCCCGGGTCAGCATATGGACCTCGTCGATGATATAGACCGTGAAGCGGCAGGAGACCGGGGCGAATTTCACGTTCTCGCGGAGCTCGCGGATCTCGTCGATTCCGCGGTTGGACGCGCCGTCGATTTCCCGGACATCGATCGCGCTTCCGTTCGTGATCTCCAGGCAATGGACGCATTGGTTGCAGGGGATCGGCGCCGGCCCCTTATCGCAGTTGACGGCCTTCGCCAGGATGCGGGCAACCGAGGTTTTCCCGACCCCGCGGGGCCCGCTGAAAAGAAAGGCGTGCGCGATGCGCCCGCCCGTGATCGCATTCTGCAGCGTCCGGATCACGTGCCCCTGACCCTGTACGTCTTCGAAGACCTGGGGCCGGCATTTTCGGGCGAGAACGCGGTATTCCACGGATGCTCCACAAAAAGAGGCATAGGGGGAAATGGGGATAGCCGGGTTGGCCCGCAGCACACGCCGGTGACTGCTACCGCTGCTTCCTTCCGGACCTGACGGGGTTTGCAGACCGTCGTCGAACGGGGCCCGGCTATCTTTCCTCCCGTGGGATCAGGCCCTGGGTTCCGAAGCCGAAACCGGCGCCAGTTTCCTGATTCCATCGAATATGGCGGAGAGAGCGGGATTTGAACCCGCGGTACACCTTTGGGGGCGTACAC
>CAZWTL010000070.1:0-9013 GCA_964637025.1 uncultured Syntrophaceae bacterium
AGAAATGGCTTGACTATTGTTTCTGTTTGAGCGTACAATCCACCAAGAAAATAGGGGGATGCGAGGCGGAAATCCAGGCTGCAACCGACAGAGTCCGCGCACAGTCAGAATGAAGCGTAAGGTGTACCGCCGAACTCTTCAGGGTGTTGGCGGTTTTTCTTTGCCGGATCTCGATTCCCACAACGATGCCGCGAGGCATGAAAACAGGCCCCGTAACCATATTTTCTCCTCACAAGGGAAAATCGGAGGGGTGTTCCGAACAGAATGAGGAGGCAAGGCATGAACAAGAATCTATATGTAGGGAATCTGTCCCAGAATGTTACGGAAGAGGACCTCAGAAAGAATTTTTCCGAGGCCGGAAAAGTGGTGTCGGCGGCGGTCATCAAGGATAAGTTTTCCGGTGTTTCCCGGGGATTCGGTTTCGTGGAGATGGAAACCGAGGAGGGGGCTCAGGAGGCGATCAGGAAGTTCAACGGCGGAGATCTCGACGGGAAGACGATTACCGTCAATGAAGCCCGTCCGAAACCGGAATCCGGCGGCTTCAGGGGCGGGCGTGGCGGAGGCCGCGGACGATATTGATCAACGGATGACCGGCAGCGGTCCGGCTGTCCGCTTTGAAGGACGGCTGGAACGATGTCGGCGCCATACGGCAAAAGGCCGGTGGACGCTTGGCGATAGCCCTTCGTCCGCCGGCCTTTTGTTTTGCTCCGCGACGTCTCCCCGCCTGCCGAACGGCGTCTTTCCCGGTCAGGGGCGGAGATCATCGGTCTAGCGAAGGCAAACCGTCTTTGAAATGGCGCCGTCGATCTTGGCCGATCCGGGACGGCGTAAAAGGGGCAATCGTCTAACCGTAGCCCAACGCTTCGAGCTGCTCCTCGTCGATTCCCAGAAAATGGGCGACTTCATGGACCACCGTGATCTCGATCTCCCTCTCCAGTTCCGCAACGGTTTCGCACATCTCTTCGAGGGGTTCCTGGAAGATGAAAATCGTGTCCGGGTAGGGGGAAGGGGTGTTGAAGAAGGATTGCTCCCGGAGCGATTCCCCCCAGTAGAGGCCGAGAAGCGGCTCGTCCGGCGGGTAACCCATCTCTTCCAGCATCTCCGGTGTGGGGCGTTTTTTCACGGTGAGGACGACGTTGTCCATCCGTTCCCGGATCTCTGCCGGGATGCGGTTGTAGGCGCGCCGCACGGCCCGGTCGAACTCCCTGGGCTTAAGTTTCATGGCCTTCGAACGGGCGAACCGAACCCGCCTGCCCTCACGATTCCTTGTACCCGAACTCTGCGAGCATCCGGGGGTCGTGCATCCAATCCTTCGCGACGCGGACGAAGAGCTCAAGGAAAATCCTGGCCGCGAAGAATTTCTCCATTTCCAGACGGGCCCGGGTTCCGATCTCCTTGAGCATCGCCCCTTTCCGGCCGATGAGGATCCCCTTCTGCGAATCCTTGGCCACGTGTATCGTTGCCGCGATCCGGATCAGGTTTTTCGCCTCATCCTCCTTGAAGGCGTCGACGACTACCGCGGTGGCGTACGGGATCTCCTTGTGGGTAAGGAGCGTGATCTTCTCGCGGATGATTTCGGCGGCAATGAAGCGTTCCGAACGGTCCGTCATCATCTCTTCCGGGAAATACCGCGGACCCTCGGGAAGAACCTTCCAGATCTCGCCGATGAGGTGTTCCACGCCGTCGTTTTTCAGGGCGGAAATCGGGATGATCTCCCGGAACGGATACCGGCCCCGGAACAGATCGATGAGCGTCAGCAGCCCCTGCCGGTCGGCGATATCGATCTTGTTGATCACCAGAAAGACGGGAACGGGCGAGTCTTGAAGGGAATCGAGGATGAAGCCGTCGTCCGGATGCGGCGCATCGCCGGCCTCGACGAGAAGGAGGAGGAGATCGACCCTGTCGAAGGTGCCGGTTGCGGCCTCCACCATCGCCCGGTTCAGTGGGGTGGTCGCCCGGTGGATGCCCGGCGTGTCGAGGAAGATGATCTGGCCGGGCTGCGGTTCGGCAAGGTTGCGGATTCCCGTGATGCGGTTGCGCGTGGTCTGGGGTTTGTGGGTGGCGATGGCGATCCGCTCGCCGACGACACGGTTGATGAGGGTCGATTTCCCCACGTTGGGGCGTCCAATGATGCCGACAAAACCGGATTTGAACACGGATGTCTCCTATGCGCCTGTTGGGAGCGTTTCATGATCCATATCATGCGGCCCTTTTTCATGCAACAGGATCCGCCGGATCCGGCCGGAACAATCCGTCCGGAGTTTCGTTTCGCCCATCTCCAGGATCAGGGTTCGACGGGGAAGGGCCGGGTCGCGATGGACGCGGATGGCTCCGAGGCCGAAGCCGCTCCTCAAGGCCTCGATGTTCGCCCGTTGCGGTCCCGAGAATCCGGTGACGTCGGCCGGCGAAAGGGAGAAGAGGGCGACCGGAGGGGACTCCCGGCCGGTGCCGGCCCATCGATGGAGATCCCCGTCGGGTCCGGCGGCCGACAGCAGGGCGGAAGCCATCTCGAAGCAGAGGGACGCCTCCACGAGGGATCCGAACCCCGGGTGAAAAGGCCCTGCAACGACAGCCCCGGGCTCCTCCAGTTCCCGCGTGGTCTGGAGGCCGAGGCGGATAACGGGGATGCCGGCCGCCGTCAATGCCCTGAGTGCGTCTCTGCAGATACGGACGGCGTCATCCAGGGCAAGCGGACGATAGATCCCCTCCCGGAAAGCCCCGGCCAGGCGGGTGCCGCGAAGCACCAGGGTGGGATGAATTCGGACCGTATCGGGACGCAGGGCGATGGTCCGTCGGACCGTTTCCGCGAAGCGGTCGGGGGTATCCCCGGGCAGGCCGGCCATCAGATGCAGTCCCGTACTGAACCCTTTGCCCTTGAGCAGACCCAGCGCCCGGACGATGTCGCGCGCCGTATGGCCCCGCTGCGCGAGGAGAAGCACCTCGTCGTCAAGCGATTGCGCCCCGATTTCCACCGTGGTCACGCCCCAGGCCTTCAGGAGATCGAGGCCCTTCGCATCGATCCCGTCGGGGCGGGTCGAGATCCGGATGCCGTCGACCGCACCTTCCCGGAGAAAGGGCGATGCCAGTTCGAGCAGGCGGCGCTGCTCTTGAGGATCCATGCCGGTGAAGGTGCCGCCGTAGAAGGCGATCTGCACAGGGCCTGTTTTTCTCCGCGCCCCTCTCCGGAGATGTTCGCGCACGGTCCGCGTAAAGGCCTCTTCGGTGACCCTCTCCGGCAGATCCCCGGCCGTCAGCCTTTCGTTGCAGAAGATGCAGCGGTGGGGGCAGCCCCGGTTCATCAGGAATATGGGGATGATCAGCGGCATGTGCGTTTTCCGCGAAAAGGATTCATTCCTCCCCTTCCGGCAGGGGCAGGGGGGTCGGGGGATCGGATTCCCTCTCCGGTTCGGACAGGAACTCCGCCGGGGATGGCCCGTCGGACAGGGAAGCAGCGGCATCCGGCCCCCGGTCGGCGGCCGGGCGGCCGTTCCTTTCCCGGCGGACATGATTCGGACGGGTCGCGGCTGCGGTCCCGAGCTTCCGGAGCTCCTCGATGGCTGTTTTGGCCGCCTGCTGCTCCGCCTCCTTCTTGCTCCTGCCCCGTCCGGACGCGATCACCCTTTCACCGATCAGGAGGCTGCTCTCGAAACGTTTGTCGTGATCCGGCCCGGTCTCGGAGACCACCATGTAACGCGGCATCTCACGGAAAAGGGTCTGGCTGAGCTCCTGGGCCGCCGTTTTGTAATCCCGGTACATGGACGAGAAGGCGCCCCGATCGATGAGGGGACCGAACAGCCGGGCGACAAAGGCGGCGGTCCGGTCGAAACCGCCGTCCAGATACATGGCAGCGATGATGGATTCCAAGGCGTTGGCCAGCAGCGAGGTTTTGACCCGGCCTCCGGAACCCTCCTCCCCCTTTCCGAGGCGCAGGTGTTCGCCGATGCCGAACCGGCGGGCCAGTTCCGCAAGGGGGTGCTCGTTGACGACCGAGGCCCGGAGCTTGGAGAGGTCCCCCTCGGCATGGTCGGGGAATTTCCGCATCAGCATATCGCTGACGGTCAGTTCCAAAACGGCGTCTCCCAGAAATTCCAGCCGTTCGTTGTCGCGGCAGCCGAGGCCGACATTCTCGTTGACGAAGGACCGGTGGGTCAGCGCCGTATCCAAAAGGGTGATGTCGGAGAAACGCCAGCCAAGCCGTTCCTCCAGCCCTTTCAGGGCATTGATCCTTTCCTCGTTCATGCTTCCTCCGGAAAAGCCGGCATGGATTGCTGCGGAGCACCGGGGCATCCCGGTCCCTCTGCCTCCCGCAAAGGGTCTAACGTTCGTCGCCGTGTTTGTCAAGTCCCGGTTGGGTGCCGAGCCGCATCCCTCCGATGCCGGGCGCATCCGGCCGATTCCCGAGCGGCCGCCGGCCTGCGCTTCGGGATGGGGGAAATGGCCCCGACCCTTGATCCCGCAATCCCGTGGGGCACGCAGAACTGGGAAGCCGTTCGGCAGGCTCGCGGGGGACTGCCCGTTTTCGCTTGAAAGCCCGGACGGGTCTTGCTTTTACGGGTGGACGGCGTCGCCGATCAGACGGCCATCCCGGAAGGCGCTGGGAATGACCCGATAGATTCGATTGGCGCCGACCTGGCCGCGGACGACGACGGGGATGTAGTTGTCCGAGAAGCCGATCGGCATTGCGGTTTCCTCGTCGATTCTCCCCTCGACGAGGACATCGAGCGGCCTGCCGATGAATCCTTCCGCGAAGGTCCGTCGTTTCAGCGCCCCGGCCGTTCTGAGCCGCTCCGCCCGTCCTTTTTTGGCCTCCTCCGAGACCTGGCCGGCGAGCGTCGCCGCCGGCGTCCCCGGCCGCCGTGAATAGGGGAAGACGTGGAGGTAGGCGACGGGCAGCTCCTCGGCCAGGCGCAGCGTGTTTTCAAAGGCCTCTTCCGTCTCGCCGGGATATCCGGCCATCACGTCTATTCCGATGGCGATGCCGGGAATGGCGTTGCAGAGCTTTGCCACGAGTTCCCGGAAGAAGGATGCGTCATAGTTCCGGCGCATCGCGGCGAGAATGCCGTCATCCCCGCTCTGCAGGGGAATGTGAAGGTGGCGGCAGACCTTCCCGGACGAGCCGATGAGTGCGATGAGGTCTTCGTCCAGCTCCCGCGGCTCGATCGAACTCAGCCGGATGCGCTCCGGGGCGCGCCCCTGCGCAATCCGCCGGATCAGTCCCGCCAGGTCCGCGGTGGGTCGGAGGTCGCGGCCCCAGGCCCCGAGATGGATCCCGGTGAGGACGACCTCCCGGCAGCCGGACCGCGCAATGGCCCCAATCCTCTCCAGCACCTCGTCCGGAGCGAGGCTGCGGCTTGAACCCCGCGTGTGGGGGACGATGCAGTAGCTGCAAAAGGCGTCGCATCCGTCCTGGATCTTGAGAAAGGTCCGGGTGTGCCCCGGCAGGGGGGCGGCGGTGAGCCGCGAGATCTCCCTTGCCCCGCGGATGTCGCCGACCTGAATTTCCGGGGCGCCGTCCCTCATTCCCGACAGGAGATCCGGAAGCCGTTCCTTGTCGAAGTTCCCGGCGACCATTCGAACCCCGCGAATCCGGGCGATCTCCTCCGGCGCCCTCTGGGCATAGCATCCGGTCACGACCACCTCGGCATCGGGATGGTTCCGGACCGTCCTGCGGATGAGCTGGCGGGACTGGTAATCCGTTCTGCCGGTTACCGTGCAGGTGTTGATGATGCAGATGTCCGCAGGCTCCCCGAACGGGACCGGGACCATGCCGCGGGCCGCCAGCGCCGCCGAGAGGCCGGCCGAATCGCACTGGTTTACCTTGCATCCCAGCGTGGCCACGGCCACCCTGAGCCGTTTCCGGCCGGCGCCCGCCTCCACGGCCGCGCCGGGATCGCCACGGCCCGGCCCGCTCCCCTGGGTCGGGCATCCCCCGTCAATCGCCGTTTCCGGATCCGGGCATGTCCGCACAGCCCGTTCCGACGGCGTATATTTCGACGTCCCGTCATCCATCGATCATGCCCTGTCTTGCCGAAAGCATCCCTCAGCCCTTCGCTGCCGTCCTTTCCCCTGTGAGGGGCAATCCCTGCGCAGGGGTCCATGTCGGGGATCTAGTCCCGGGCACCGGATTTGTCAAGGCCGGGATGAAGCAGGGATGTCGCCGGCCTCGATTCATCAAATCCTTGACGGTACGCCCCCGGGCCGGTATATTCACAAAAGGATCCCGCCTCGGGGCAATGGAGGAAATGCCAGGGATGGCCGAATGTTGCGCGATAAAGCTGATGCGTTGTTTGAGCGCGGGAGATCGCCCCTCGACCTTGCCCTGGACAGGTGTAACCGAACTCGGGAAGTGAAAGATGGGGAGGACCATATGAAAAAATGGGTTTCGACCGTTGTGTTGCTGGGGGTATTCCTCTGGATTTGGCCCTGCCAGGCCCAAATGGGCCAGGGCGCCGCTCCAAGATTCTACGGCGATTTCAAGCCGGTGGTTGGCGCCTGGGCGGAGTACCAAATCACCCATAAGGGGGAGCAGCCGGGGAAGATCAGGATCGCCGTGGTCGGGAAGGAGGGGAACGATTACTGGTACGAGACCGTCATGGAGGTCAAGGCGGAAGGGCGGGTCATATCGAAGATGCTGGTTTCCGGATCTCCCGACAGCACGAGCAACGTCAAAAGGATGATCATCAAGAGCGGGGACGAGCCGGCCATGGAGATGCCGGTGCAGATGATGCAGATGTCTGCTCCGGCCCGCCCGGAGGCGAAGGGAAAATTCATGGACAAGGGAACGGAATCGGTCAAGGTCCCGGCCGGTACCTTCAAGGCCCGGCATCTGCAGTATCAGGACGGGGCTGAGGCGGCCGACGCCTGGGTGCAGCAGGATGTGGCCCCCTACGGGCTGGTGAAGTCCTCCTCGAAGACATCCGAAATGGTGCTTTTGGGATACGGGGGCGGTGCAAAGACGATGATCACCGAGACCGCCCGGAAGTTTGATATGCCCCAGATGCCCCAAATGCCCCAGAAGCGAAAATAGGAGGGGAAGGCCCAAGCGGTTTCTTCCCCCGGATGAGGCCCCGAGCCGGACGGAGGCCATCGCGGGCGGATCGGGGAAGCCTGCGAGGTTATGTGGCATGTCGGCGCCTTGATCCGGTTCGATCCGCGCCGATGCCCCGAGGAGGCAAGACATGGAAGGAATGATCCGTGCCGTGAGCGAACATCCGGTTGTTGCCACAACCGTCTGCTTTGTCCTGCTGATTGCGGTCTATTTCCTTTTGAAGGGTCTGGTGAAACTGCTCCTGGCGGCGCTCATTGTCCTGGTGGCGGTCGGAGGCTATTGGTATTTCCAGTATCCGGAATCCAGGCCCGCTGATCTCGGCGATGCCGTGGAGAAGGCCAGGGATGCCGCGGTCGGGGCCGTCGATCGGGGAAGGGAGATATACGAAAAGGGGAGAGAACTGCTCGACAGGGGGAAGGCCATTCTGGATCAGGGCGTTGACAGGGGAAAAGAGACGGTGGAAAAGGGCAGGGACGCGGCGGCCGGTTTGAGGGAACGGCCGGGAGCGGCCGATGGAAACGACGGCCGCCGTCGCGAGAAGACCGTGAAATGATTCCCTGCCGGCTTTCCCGGGGAAGACGTGGGGCATGGATTGAGAAAGGCAGGGCCGTTTCCGACCCTGCCTGAAAATGTGTGAAATTCCGTCTCCGGCCGCTACGGACCGGGAAGCCCGTCGACCATGGTCCCATCCGGGGAACCGTTGATCTGAAAACCCAAAATCTCCATGTCCGAGGCGTAGGCGATATAGGTGGCCCTGGCGATGCCCCGGGGGAACAGCGCCTCGGCGGCGTCAACCACCTTGCCATGACCGCTGATGGCGAGGGTCCTGACGTTCACCACGCTCCCGGCGTCCGTGTAGGCGGTCAGGGTGACCGTCGCCTCCCGGGGTTGCGTGTTGACCAACACCACCCCGGTCCAGCCGTCCTTCTCGATCCTGGGAAAGAGGCCCCTCTTCCCGCCGGTCATGCCGTTCCCTCCGTAGGCGGCAAGCCGGTTCATCCAGTCGACGGCGCCGAAGAGCGCGAAGCCCGACAGGGGATTCGTCGAATCGATCCGGAACCAGGCCGTCTGGCTGGAGAGGCCCAGATCCCGGACCGTGCCCGCGTATTTCCCGTTCCCCGCTATGGAACGGGTCGCGGTTGGCAGCGGGTAGCCCTCGGCCGCGTAGGGGACAATGGTGAGGGTGCAGTCGGACGGCGACGGGTTGTAGACCGCGATTCCGGTCCACCACTCCTCATCTGCCACGTGGGGGCAGTAGAGGGTCGAAGCGGTTCTGGCCGTGATGAGGAGTCCGTCCAATTGTTCGCCCCATCCGCTGCTGCCGAAGAGTTCCAGCCCGATGACGCCGCTGGCATTGCGGATGACCGCGGAGTGGATATCCGGCTGGGACGTTTGATTCAACAGGCTTCCGATGGTGAATGCCCTGTGCTCGTTGGCGTTCAGCGTGAAGGGGACGCTGATTCCATTGTCAAAGGCGATGGTCAGATCCTTGCGCGCCGGGGTCGTGTTCACGAGGCTGATCCCGGTCCACCACTCGGCGTCCGACGCGATGTGCGGGACGTAAATGTCGGAATGGTTCACCTCGTGCGTTGCAGGGACGGCCGCCCTGTAGAGCCCTTCCTGCCAGAACTTCACGTAGCCCTCTGCCGCAAAGGAATCTGCGTCAAAGACGATATATCCGATGTTGGCGTGGTCCGTGAATTCGTCCGCCACAAGGATCTGGAGTCGCCCGTGGCCGGGAAGCTCCACGGCTTTGCTCTCTACCAGGCGGCCATCGTTGCCATAGCCCTTGAGCGTGCCCGCGATGGCCTGCCCCCCTGTGTTCACGATGGCGATCTCCGTCTGCCAGTGGTCCGTGGTCGCCACATGCGGGAAATAGAGCGTCGTGGCGCTCAGGATAACGGGAAAGAACTTCTGGACATTCCAGGAGTAGTTGTCGACCACATACACATTGCCCGCTGAATC
>CAZWTL010000070.1:9113-11380 GCA_964637025.1 uncultured Syntrophaceae bacterium
CTTCTTCTGAGCCTTCCGAACCCCATTGGGCAATGAAGACTCCGTTGGAAGAGAATTTCTGGATGCGATGATTTCCGGAATCCGCCACATAGACATGACCTGAGGCATCGACGGCTATCCCATACGGATTAAGGAACTGTCCGTCTTCCGAACCCTGTGAACCCCATTTGGAAATGAAGATCCCTGAAGAAGCAAATTTCTGAATGCGGCTGTTGCCGGCATCGACAGTGTAGACATTTCCCGAGGCATCAACGGCTATGAAGGCAGGGCGATCGAATTGACCGTCTCCCGACCCCTTTGAACCCCATTTGACCATGAAGACCCCTGAAGAGGTGAATTTCTGGATACGGTTGTTATCCGTATCGGCAACATAGACATTTCCTGCCGCGTCGACGGCTGCGCCCTGTGGAAAGCGCAACCGACCGTCTTCAGAGGCTGAGCCCCACTCGGTGATGAAGGCCCCTTCGGGGGAAAACTTCTGGATACGGCTGTTGACAGAATCGGCGACGTAAACGTCTCCCGAGGCATCGACATCAATGCTACAGGGACTCACGAACTGTCCCTTCCCAGAACCGGCCGAGTCCCACTTGGCGATGAATTCACCCGCGGGGGAGAATTTTTGGACGCGACCGTATCCCTCACCCAAACTGAAATCCGCGACATAGACATTCCCCGAGGCGTCGACGGCCACGTCAGACGGATTTCCGAATTGTCCGTCTCCGGCACCGGACGAGCCCCACTTGGCAATGAAGCTCCCGGAAGGAGAGAATTTCTTGATGCAATGGTTGCCGGGATCGACGACGTAGATGTTCCCTGAGTGGTCGAAAGCCATGCCTCTTGGATTGATGAACTGTCCGTCCCCTGAGCCATATGAACCCCATTGGGTGATGAAGACCCCGTCGGAAGAGAATTTCTGGATGCGATGGTTATTCGTCTCGGAAACATAGACATTTCCTGAGGCATCCACGGCTATGCCATCGGGATAATTGAACTGTCCGTCTCCCGAACCTGGCGAACCCCATTGGGCAATGAAGACCCCTGCGGAAGAGAATTTCTGGATGCGGTTGCCGGTTGTATTCGCAACATAGACATCCCCCGCAGGGTCTACGGCTATCGAACAGGGTAGCTGGAATCCTGGACCCTGCAATTCCCATTGGGTAATGAAGACCCCGTCGGAAGAGAATTTCTGGATGCGCTTGTTGGCGCGATCCGCAACATAGACATGCCCCGAGGCGTCAACGGCCAAGGCACTTGGCATCCGGAGCTGTCCATCTCCCCCGCTGCCCCACTTCATCACAAACTGATAATGGTCTTCAGAAGATGCCGATTCGGGAAAGGTGAAAAGGCAACAGGCGAAAAGAACCATGACGAAAAGAAATCGTGCAAATTTCATCTTACGGACCCTCCTTATCCTCAAACCAAACAACCCCTTTACGGACAGTACTGGCTGCAGTTCGCTCCGGGCGGTTATGAATGCAAAAACCCCGCAACTCGTGAGAGTCCGGGGTCAGAGTTGAAAGTTCTCATGGCAATCCTCATCAAATCATTAAGAAAAAATGGTTTTGCCGCTGGAACAATCGTATTGCTGGAGTATGGCGGTCAACAGAATTCAGAAAATTCCCTGTCGGTTCCTATACATCAAAAAAAAACAGTGTCAAGAATATATGTTTAAAGTGATATATGTCTATTCTTGACAGCGCCTGCCAAAATGCCACAATAGGGCGCAAGAAGCCGACCCAAAAGTTCCATGGAACCGGCTTATGGAGATTTCAGAGGAGGTTGACCTCCATATTCAATTAGAAAACCTGGAATATTCTTTTGGGAGGCTGCCGTGGGCGGTTTGTCTCGAGACCCTGTTTCCGAATGGAGGCGGGGTTTTGTTTGATGAACGGCAGAGAGGCCGGGGTGCCGGAAGGCAGGGGGGTGATCTCTTGCGGGCAAGGTGTCAGGGGTTGATCCGATGGGGGGTATAGGCGACGCATAGGGGGTGTGACATGAGAACGTACCGTGAAAAGTTTTTCGGTTCGGGCGGTGATGCACGTCGAACGGGAGACCGGTTAGGGGGTGTGGGTCATTTTCACCTTGGATTGAAGGTTATTGTCGCGTTGATTCTGTTTCTGTTCGGTTTCACCCTTACGGGGGGGCCGGCGATGGCCTTTACGGAAGGGTCATCCAACAACTTCTTCGGTAGCGAGGCAGGAAGTTCAACTACCGGGGACTACAACGCCTTTTTTGGTGGATGGGCCGGCCACTCCAACACGACCGGG
>CAZWTL010000071.1:0-11268 GCA_964637025.1 uncultured Syntrophaceae bacterium
CCGGACAGGGGCGGTGGTCGCGATGAACGTTTTCCCCGCCGGTATACAGGAAGACAGCCCCGGCCTTGTCTCAGATGCCTCCTTGCAATTTCAGCGGGACTGTGTCAGACGGGTGTCGGCATTGCGCCATGGCTTCGGACGGACGGGAATGTTGCAGCGAAATCAGCCTGGCGGTTGTTGAAAGGGATGCCGTGTTTTCATTCGGTATTCGGATGGAGAGCTCAAGATGATCCGTTTGCGCCCGGGTTCCCGGCGAACCCGAAGGATTGGGTGAGGTGGTGGGTGCCGGCGTGAATGAGGTCATGCTTGCATTGACCGGTATGAGCCGGATGGTGCATCCCCATATCGTCACCTTCCAAAAGGGGCCCTTGGGAAAGGGGGCGCGCCGAGATGTTCCCTTGAGGCCCGGCAACCCCATGAACCTTCTCCCCGGCCCAATCAGAGGATGGGTGTCATGAGCGGCGCCCGAAGATACGCCTGGATCGCCTTCTGGATCATTTCCCTCCATTATTTCATCGGCTTCTTTCAACGGGTCTGTCCGGCGGTCGTTGCCTCGGAACTGATGAAGGCCTTCGGCATCGGCGGCACCTCCATGGGCGTGCTGGCATCGAGCTATTTCATTGCCTACGGGGCGATGCAGATCCCCGTGGGGATCCTGGCCGACGCCTGGGGGGTGAAAAAGACGGTGACCCTCTTCGGATGCCTGGCGTCCGTGGGCGGCATCGCCTTCGGCCTGTCCCCCTCGTTCGGATGGGCAACCGCGGCCAGGATCCTGGTCGGCGTGGGGGTTTCGGCATTCTTCGTCTGCGCGA
The DNA here is from genome assembly GCA_964637025.1 of uncultured Syntrophaceae bacterium. GTDB lineage: Bacteria > Desulfobacterota > Syntrophia > Syntrophales > UBA5619 > UBA5619. The sequence continues at coordinate 813 of CAZWTL010000071.1, forward strand.
TGAAGCTCTTCGCAGACTGGTTCAAGGGAAATCAGTATGCGCGCATCTCGGGGCTTTTCCTGGGTTTCGGCGGCCTGGGCTGGCTCGCCGCGACGACCCCCCTGGCCTTCCTGTCTCAGGCCCTGGGCTGGCGGGAGATCTTTCTCGTCATCGGAGGTATCGGCCTCCTGCTGACCGCCTCCGCCTGGCTGTGGCTTGTGGAGAGACCTCCTGGAGAAAGGGCTTCCGCGGCCCGAGCTTCAGCGGACATCGCCCCTGCCGGCCCGACCCCCTGGAGCTCTTTCCTGCGGGTGGTCCGGACATGGCGATTCTGGGCCCTTGCGGTCTGGTTCTTCTGCATCAACGGCTTCAATTTCGCCTTCCTGGGTCTCTGGGCCGGCCCCTACCTCATGGATGCCTATGGATTCTCGCCGACCGCGACAGGAACTGTGCTGTCGCTGGCCGCTTTTTCCGTGATCTTCGGCGCCCCGTGTCTGGGATACCTCTCCGACCGGGTGCTCAGAAGCCGCAAGAAGGTGCTCGTGGGCGCCGCCGCATGCCTGTTGCTGGTCTGGTCGGCCCTGCTGCTGTTCCACGGACGCCTTTCCTATCCTGCCCTCTGCGTCGTTTTCTTCTTCCTGGGTCTCACGTCCAGCGCGATCGGAACGATCGGGATCACAGCGGTCAAGGAGCTGTTTCCCAACGACATCGCCGGAACAGCCATCGGCACGCTGAATGTCTTTCCGTTCATCGGCGGCATCGTCTTCCAGCTTTCCCTGGGGATGATCCTCGACCGGTCGGGAAGCGCCCCCTATGCGCCGGAAGCCTATGTCCCGGTCATCCGTTTCTTGTGGTCCGCGGTCGCGGCGGGACTGTTGTGCACCCTGTTCGTCAAGGAGACGTTCAAACGCTGACGGGATAGAGTCCCCTGGCGCGGACCGTACCCCTGTCCCTCCGCGGCTCGGGCCGCACAGTGGAAATATCGGGGGCGAAGCCGCTCCCGTAGTTCCGGGTTGAGGGCCCGTTCGCTCCAGCGACGCCGGGGCAATTCGGGCCTTGCAGAATCGGCGGATGTCTGTTAGCGTTCAGCCCATGCCGGTCGTCCGATGCGCAGAATTTCGAGACCCGGATGGCTTTCCGTTCCCTGAGGAGGGCCAAAATATCGATTCAGAGCCATTGCCTTGATCCACACCATCATCGCGGCAAAGGCCCGGCGGGAGTTTTCCCGGGCGATGCGTTTCGAGGGCGGAAATGTCCCCCGTCTCCCGTTGGCGGGAAACAACCGCTCCCGGCTTCTGTACCTCCATATCCCCTTCTGCGAACGCCTCTGCCCCTACTGCTCCTTCCACCGCGTCGTCTTCGACGGGAATCTCTGCCGAGCCTATTTCCGGGCGCTCCGCAGGGAGCTGCTGATCTACCGGGATTCCGGATATGATTTCAGGGGCGTCTATGCAGGCGGCGGGACGCCGACGGTCCTGGTGGACGAACTGGCGGAGACGATCGCGCTGGCCAAGGCCTGCTTCCGCATCGGGGAGGTCTCCGTGGAGACGAATCCGGACCACCTGACCGACGATCGCCTCGCGGTCCTGCGGCAGGCCGGCGTCGACCGGCTCTCCGTGGGGATTCAGAGCTTCGACGACGGCCTGCTCAAGAAGATGGACCGCTTCGACAAATACGGGAGCGGCGCGCAGATCGCCGATAGGCTGCGCAGTGCGCTGGGCCGCTTCAGGACCCTCAACGCCGACATGATCTTCAATTTCCCGACCCAGACGCCCGGGATGATCGACCGCGACCTCGATATCCTGACGGCGCTGGGCATCGATCAGATCACCTGGTACCCGCTGATGGTTTCGGATTCGACGCGCAGGAAGGTCATGGAGACCCTCGGAAGGGTCGACTTCCGCCAGGAGGCGGGCTTCTACCGGCGGATAGCGGATCGCCTCGTCCCTGCGTACCGTTTTTCATCGGCCTGGTGCTTTTCCCGGGGGGAGGCGATGATCGATGAATATGTCGTCGATTACGACGAATACGCGGGACTGGGCAGCGGTTCCATCGGCTACCTCGGGGGGACCTGCTATGCGAACACCTTCGACCTGCCCGACTACATCGCCCGGATCGGGCGGGGGGAACTGCCGCTGATGGCTGCCCGGGATTTCTCCGTCCGCGAACGGATCCGCTACGACTTTTTGATGAAGCTCTTCGGGACGCGCCTCGAGGTCGCGGGCCTGCGCAAGAAATACGGCGGCGGCTGGTGGCGTTTTCTGGGGCCCGACCTGATCGCCTTTTCCCTGATCGGGGCGCTTTCGTGGCGGCCGTCCGGGATCGTGCTGACGAAGCGGGGACGGTATGACTGGGTGATCCTGATGCGGGAGTTCTTCACGGCGGTCAACAACTTCCGCGACTACTGCCGGGCCCGGGCAGGGCTCCGGCCAGGCCCCTGAATCGGCAAGACGCGCTTCGAGGAGAGGCCTTTCGACTGGTCCCCTGCCGGACTTCGGTCCCTTTCCGAACCCCCGTCCTGTTTGGGGGGCTTGAAAGAGGGGATTTGTGGTATGATTCACCCGGTCCGGCAGGGAACGGGCTGCGCTTTCATGGGGCACGCATTGTGAACCGCACCGCAATCGCTTCGAACAGAGGGCGTTCGGATGGTCCCCCGGCGGGAATGCTCCGGTTGACCGTGGGCGCGTTGATCGCGCTGGTGATGATCCTCGGGTCCGCCGATAGCAGGGTCTGGGCCGATATCTACCGGTACAGGGACCGGAACGGGAACTGGGTCCTGACCGACTCCCCGCCGGATCATGCCGAACGGATCGAGATCGTCAGGGAAAGGGATGGACGATCCTCGGGGTCTTACGGCTTCCGCGATATCGAAGCGGAACTGGCGGTGAAGTACCGGCCGAAAAACGAGATCGAGAGGGCCTCTTTGAGCGCCGTGACGATCAAGACGGCGATCGGCATGGGGTCGGGTTTCTTCATCAACGGCAACGGATATATTCTGACGAACCGGCACGTGGTCAGAGGGGACGAGGCGCAGATCAGGGAGACGGAGCGGTTCATCGCCCAGATGGACGACTGGATGGCGGACGAAGAGGCGGATATCGCCCAGGCCGAGAATCAGATCGAGAGGATGAAAAGCGATCTGAACGATTTCAAGGCCTCCATCGACCACATGACCGATCCGAACGCCCAGGGCCTGGCCCTGCAGCGATACCGGGACCAGAGTGCGCGTTACGACTCCTACGAGGAGCGGCTCCGGAAGCGGAAGGACGAACTGCAGGAAAAGGGATCGAAACACCGTCGGCAGAAGGAGGAATTCTCCCGCAAGGCCAGGACGGCCGGGCATGAAAGCCGGTTTGCCGTGATCCTGAAGGACGGGTCGGAGCTCGAGGCCGATCTGGTTTCCGTCAGCGAAGACCAGGACCTGGCCCTGTTGAGAATGAGCGGGTGCAGATCCCCCTTCATCCATCCTGCGGCGCAGTCGGAGATCTTTCAGGGTCTGAGGGTCTTTGCGATCGGCAGCCCGCTCGGGGTGGGCGACTCGGTCTCCGCCGGGATCGTATCGGGCTACGACGACGACTACATCCGGACAGACGCCAAGGTCTACCCCGGAAACAGCGGGGGACCGCTGATCACCGGCGACGGAAAGGTGATCGGGATCAATACCCTGAAGCTGATCACGAGAAAATTCGAGGGGATGGGATTTGCGATTCCCGTTCGGCGGGCCTTCCGGGAATTCGCCCCCTATCTGGGCCCCGTGCCTTAACCCTATTCCTATTCGGGGGACATAATACCGATTTTGCCGACGGATATCGCCGTCGCCATGACACAAACGTGAAGAGGGGATGAAGATGATGGATGAGCGCCGCAGAGAACTGCTGAGGCACCTGCCGAAGATCGACGACATGATCCTGAGAATCGAGAAGCGGGAGGGCACGGCAGGATTTCCCCGGGAGATCGTGAAGGAGGCGTGCCGGTCGGTTGTGGAAGAGTTGCGGAACCGGATTCAAAGCGACGCGGACAGGGAGGACCATCTTCGCCTGCCCACCGCGGAAGAGGCGGCCGGCAGGGCCGCGAGGATCCTCGAGGGCTACGGCGCCTACCGGCTGCGCCGGGTGGTCAACGCCACAGGCGTGGTTCTTCACACGAACCTCGGCCGGGCGCCACTCTGCCGCGAGGCGATCGAGCGGGTCGTGGAAGTCGCCCGGGGCTACTCGAACCTGGAGTACGATCTGGACCGGGGGGAGCGGGGGCTGCGCTACGAACATGTCCGCGGCATCCTCTGCGCACTCACGGGGGCGGAGGACGCCCTGGTGGTCAACAACAACGCCGCCGCAGTGCTCCTGGTCCTCAACGCCCTGTCCGAGGGGAGGGAGGCGATCGTCTCCCGGGGGGAGCTGATCGAGATCGGCGGCGAGTTCCGGATCCCCGAAGTGATGGAAAAGAGCGGGGCACGGCTCCGTGAGGTGGGGACGACGAACCGCACGCGGCTGGCCGACTATGAGAAGGCGATCGGTCCGGAGACCGCGATCATCCTCAAGGTCCACACCAGCAATTTTCGCATCATGGGTTTCACCGAGGAGGCGGATCTCACATCCCTCGTGGCATTGGGGAGGAAGCACCGCCTGCCCGTTGTGGACGATCTCGGGAGCGGCTGCCTGATCGATCTGGAGCGGCTCGGCATGGAGCGGGAGCCGACGGTCCGGGACTGCCTCGGCACCGGGGCCGACGTGGTCACTTTCAGCGGCGACAAGCTGCTGGGGGGGCCGCAGGCGGGAATCATTCTCGGCAGGCGCGAATTGCTGGAACGGATCCGTAAAAATCCTCTGAACCGGGCCCTGAGGATCGACAAGATGACGCTCGCGGCCCTGGAGGCGACCCTGGTGAAGTACCTCCGCCCCGCGGAGGCCCTTGCGGACATCCGGGTCCTGCGCGCGCTAACGGAGCCCGTTACGGAGGTGAGGAGGCGGGCGAAGCGGCTTGCCGCGGCGCTCCGGCGCGACCATTCGGAAGGGTTGGACGTTCGGATCGTAAACGGCGTTTCGATGGCCGGTGGAGGATCGCTCCCCATGCGGGAGATCGCCACGGTCCTCGTGGCGCTGCAGGCGCACTCCCTTTCCGCGGCCGATCTCGAGGGGCGCCTCAGAAGGCTGGAAACGCCTGTCATCGTCCGGGTGGCGGACGATCAGGTCCTCATGGATGTGCGAACCCTCGATCCGGATGAAATATCCATGATCCGCGGCAGCCTGAAGGCCGTTCTGGCAAAGCCGGAGGCCTGAAGGGATCGATCGAACTCCAAAACCGGACCCCGTCCCGGTTGGGGAACCCGCCGCGGGAGGCGGGCTGTGCCGGGTCCGGGGATCCCCGCATCGCGGAAAGGCTTTTTCGCTCGAAAGCCTGCAATCGGGCCTGTTGCACGGGCCGCAAAGGACAAGCGGGATTGGCCATGGCGGTGGATGAACCGCAAAACCGGACCGGCGACCCTGCCGGCGGAATCGATGGAAACAGCGGTCAAGCGGGAAAGGAGGTCCGCTTCACGGTCGCGGTTCAACAGGCGGGCCTCCGCCTGGACATCTTCCTGGCCGGCTGCGATATCGGCCTTTCCCGGTCGCAGGTCCAGCGCGCCGTCGAAGAGGGGCGGGTCCGCGTGAACGGAAGCCCGGTTCGGTCCGGGAGGAAGCTGAAGGCCGGCGACGTCGTTGCCGCTGTCCTGCCGGCGCCCGTCCCCTCCGGCGTTCTCCCCGAGGCGATCCCCCTGGCGATCCTGTACGAGGACGCATCACTGCTGGTGGTCGACAAGCCGGCGGGCATGGTGGTCCATCCGGCCGCCGGCCATGCATCCGGAACCCTGGTCAACGCCCTGCTTCACCACTGCCGCGACCTCTCCGGGATCGGGGGCGTTCTCCGCCCCGGAATCGTCCACCGCCTCGATAAGGGGACTTCCGGGCTGCTGCTCGTGGCCAAGTCGGACGGCGCGCACCAGGCGCTGGCCGGCCAGTTCAAGCGCCATGAGGTGAGGAAGACCTATCTGGCGGTCGTCTACGGGAATCCGAAAGCGGACGGCGGGCGAATCGAGACCGCTGTGGGGCGCCACCCGACGGACCGGAAGAAAATGTCCACGCAGAGCCGACGGGGACGCTCCGCGGTGACGAACTGGCGCGTCCGCGAGCGGTACGGGGCTGCGTCGCTGCTGGAGGTGGACATCGAGACGGGCCGGACCCACCAGATCCGCGTCCATCTGGCGGATCTGGGCCATCCAGTCGTGGGGGACCGGGTCTATGGGGGGGCGGGCAGGATCCGGACCGTGGGCGACCCGGCGGCCCGCTCCCGGATGAACGGGCTTGACCGTCCGGCCCTGCATGCCTGGCGCATCGCCTTTGTCCATCCCGACACGGGTGACGAGATGCGGTTCGCCTCGCCGCCGCCGGCAGACATGGCCGGCCTGTGCGCCTTTCTCCGGCAGCGGACATAGACGGATCCGCAAGGGCAGCCCAGTCCGTCCTCACCCCCAGCTCCAGCGCCGGTTGAACCGGAAGCGCCGGCTTGCGTGTCCGCGGTCATGACGCAAGAGAGCGGGTTCGGAGTGTCGGGACTGTTCCGGAAACCCATGCGGCAGGGCGGGTGCCGCTGCGACGGCCGTGACAGGCGGCCGGCGGATAAGGAAGTCCCGCTGGGCAATCGGTTGCTCCAGATCGTTGAGAAAGGGTGATCCATGTTTCGTTTGTCTCGCCGCGGAGCCATAGCATTTCTGGAATCCGACGAATTCGCCTCGCCGGGTTTCGTGACCCACGCCTTCTGCACCCGCCTCGGCGGCGTGAGCGAGGGATCTTACGCCAGCCTGAACCTGGGGTTTCGCTCGGGGGACCGGCTGGAACAGGTCCGCCGGAACAAGAGCCTGGTCGAAGAGGGCTTCGGGGTCCCGGAGGGGCGGCTGATCCTGATGAGGCAGGTCCACGGCGACCGCATCCGCGTCCTGGACGGCGGCGGTCCCCTGCCCGAGGAACTCCCGGAATGCGACGGCCTTGTCAGCGATCGGCCGGGCGTGGCCCTCGGGGTCCGCACGGCCGACTGCGTCCCCCTGTTCTTCGTGGACCCGGTGCGCCGGGTCATCGGAGCGGCCCATGCGGGATGGCGGGGAACCGCCCTAGGGATCGCGGCCCGGATGGTGAAAATCCTGTCGCAACGGTTTTCGTCCCGGCCGGAGGATCTCCTGGCGGCGATCGGCCCGGCGATCGGCCCCTGCTGCTACCAGATCGATGCGCCGGTCTTCGAGGCCTTTTCCGCCATGCCCCGGGCGGATCAGATTCTCACCCCCTGCCGGGAAAAGGGGCGCTGGATGGCCGATCTCTTGCTCGCCAACCGCTTCCAGATCCAGGGGACGGGCGTGCCTTCGGGGAACATCTTTTCGTCCGGCCTATGCACCGCGTGCCGGAGGGACCTCTTTTTTTCGCACCGCGCCGGGGGGGAACACGAGGGCAGGCAGATCAACCTGCTCATGATCGATGCCCGGGGAGGCTCAAAAAGTGCTTGACAGCGGGGGAATGTTTGATATAAAGAGGCATCGAAATTCAAAAAGGCATCTGCTAAAACCTTCCTTTTGGATTGATTCCAGAGATCAATTGGAGACTCAAATATCCGAGCACCTCTTTGATATGTCGGCACATCGTAATCATCCGAAGTCATATTGATGGGACATACAGTCATAATGCGATAGCGGCTTTGCACACGTGGCGGATGCCCTTGCGTCCGCATGCACGAATAAAAACATCTATAGGACAGAAATATGCACATCGAAGACATCAAGCGGCAGCCGATCAGTGAATTGGCAAGGCTGGCCAACGAACTCGACGTTCCGGGCGCCAGCGGCATGCGGAGGCAGGACCTGATCTTCGCGATCCTTCAAACCCAGGCCGAGAAGAACGGGGTCATTTCGGGATCCGGGGTGCTGGAGATCCTCCCCGACGGTTTCGGATTCCTCAGGGCGGTGGACTACAACTATCTCCCCAGTCCGGACGACATCTACATCTCCCCGTCGCAGATCCGGCGGTTCAGCCTGCGGACCGGCGACACCGTCTCCGGCGAGGTCCGGCCCCCCAAGGAAGGCGAGAAATACTTCGCCCTCCTCAAGGTGGACGAGGTCAACTTCGAAAGCCCGGAGGCGGCGCGTGACAAGATTCTGTTCGACAACCTGACCCCTCTCTATCCCGAGGAGAAGCTGAACCTGGAATTCAATCCCGAAAACCTCTCCACGCGGGTCATGGACATGTTCACCCCCATCGGCAAGGGGCAGCGCGCCCTGATCGTCTCCCCGCCCAGGGCCGGAAAGACCGTCCTGCTCCAGGACATCGCCCACAGCATCACGGCCAACCATAAGGAGGTCACCCTCATGGTCCTGCTCATCGACGAGCGGCCCGAAGAGGTGACGGACATGCAGCGTAGCGTGGCCGGCGAGGTGGTCTCCTCCACATTCGACGAGCCGGCAACCCGCCACGTCCAGGTGGCCGAGATGGTGATCGAGAAGGCCAAGCGGCTGGTCGAGCACCGAAAGGACGTGGTCATCCTGCTGGACAGCATCACCCGTCTGGCCAGGGCCTACAACACGGTCGTTCCGCCTTCCGGGAAGGTCCTCTCCGGCGGCGTCGATTCCAACGCCCTCCACAAACCGAAACGGTTCTTCGGGGCCGCACGGAACATCGAGAACGGCGGCAGCCTGACCATCATTTCCACCGCCCTGATCGACACGGGGAGCCGCATGGACGAGGTCATCTTCGAGGAATTCAAGGGGACCGGCAACATGGAGCTCCACCTCGATCGCAGGATCGCCGACCGCAGGGTTTTCCCGGCCTTCGACCTGATCCGCTCCGGGACGCGCAAGGAAGAGCTGCTGATCCCGAGGAACAACCTCAACCGGATCTGGATCCTCAGAAGGCTGCTCCAGGAGATGAACCCCGTGGACGCGATGGAGTTCATCATGGACAAGGTCCGCAAGACCGAGAACAACCAGCTTTTCCTGGACTCCATGAACCAGTAGATTTCCTCTCTGATTCAAATGGACGTCGTAGAGGGTGCGGTACCGTGATCCGGGAATTTCTTCTTCCGAAGGGTATCTCCTTTCATTGATGGTGAGGCGGCCATCCGGAGATACCCCCTTCCTTCTGATTCCCTGAAACGGGCTTCGACCCGGAATATGAAGAAAGATCGAACAAGATCCTCTGACGTCGACGCCAACACCCGGAAGGTCCCTCAACTGAGAAGTCTGTCCATGGTATGCTTATCGGTACCAAGGCGCCACCGGCGTGCGCAATAATAGCGGACAGACCAGCGCCTATTCCCGAAATGGATGCTTGACGGTCCCAGGAGTTCATGGCTTCCTGCAACAAGGCATCCGGCCATTTCGGCAGCCTAGCTTTTGCTTGCTGCGATCGACTGAGCCACTTGTCCATTCATTAACGACAGCCTTGAAAAGCGAAGGCAGATAAGATATCGTAATCAAGTAATAAAGATCTGCAATACTTTTATGGGGAGGCTGCCGTGTGCGGTTTGTCTCGAGGCCCTGTTTCCAAAAGGAGGCGGGGTTTTGTTTTGTGAACCGCAGAGAGGCCGGGGGGCCGGAAGGCAAGAGGGGTGATGTCTTGCGTGGCAAGGTGTCTGGGGTTGATCTGATGGGGGGTGTTGGATAAGCGACATATAGGGAGGGTGTGACATGATAACTTGCCGTGAAAAGGTACTCGGTTCGGGCTGTGATTCACGTCAAACAAGAGAACTGGCAGAGGGGGTTGTTCGTTTCCGCTTTGGCCTGAAGGCCATTGCCGCGGTGATCCTCCTGTTGTTCGGTTTCACCCTTACCGGTGGGCCGGCGATGGCCTTTACGGAAGGGTCATCCAACAACTTTTTCGGCATCGGGGCAGGAAGTTCAAATACCGGGGACCACAACAACGCCTTTTTTGGCGCATTAACCGGCTACTCCAATACGACAGGGTACAACAATGCCTTTTTTGGTGCAGTCGCCGGCTATTCCAACACAACCGGGGAGAACAATGCCTTTTTTGGTGCAGGAACTGGCACCTCCAACACGACCGGCTACTACAATGCCTTTTATGGCGGAAACTCCGGCTATTCCAACACGACCGGGCACTCGAACGCCTTTTTCGGCTTAAACGCCGGTCATGACAACACGACCGGATACTGGAACGCCTTGTTTGGAGCACACGCCGGCTTTTCCAACACGACCGGGTACCACAACGCTTTTTTCGGCTTACACGCCGGCTATTCCAACACGACTGGGTACCAGAACGCTTTTTTGGGGGGACACGCCGGAAACTATAACACGACCGGGTACCACAACGCTTTTTTTGGGGGATTCGCCGGTGATTCCAACACGGTGGAGGATGACAACACCTTCGTGGGGCACAATGCCGACTTGGATCCCGGGTCCGACCCGGCGACCCAACCGGTCCAGAACGCCACGGCCATCGGCGCC
>CAZWTL010000072.1:0-10975 GCA_964637025.1 uncultured Syntrophaceae bacterium
TGCTGCCATCATCTGCTGGAGAAAGGTTGCTCCTATTTACGGATAGGTTCTAAATTTATTGGCCAGACCCTGGAGCTAATAACACAGGACCATTTGTAACACTGTCCGGAAAATGCTGTCAGTATTTCGGAAGACACCGCGTGATGGGTTCATTATGCTGACCAAATCGGAAGATTAGTGTATATTTTGCAGCCAAATACAGGATGGGCGTGATGCTGAAAACGACATTCCACATATCGAAAATGGACTGCCCTGTTGAAGAACAGATGATACGCATGAAACTGGAGGAACTGGCCAATGTTCATGCATTGGATTTTGATCTGCCGGGCCGTAAACTCGCTGTGTACCACACAGGTCATCATGACAATGTATTGACTACACTGGAGAGTCTCCAACTGGGTGCTGGGTTCATTGCGTCGGAAAGGGCTCCGGATGTCAAAGAGGCCCACCATCTGCAAAGCCGCCTTCTCTGGCAAGTCATCATAATCAATTTCTTCTTTTTTGTGTTCGAAGTCATAACGGGTTTCATTGCCGATTCGATGGGCCTGGTTGCAGACAGTCTGGACATGCTGGCGGACAGTATCGTCTACGGTCTGGCGCTTTACGCTGTAGGGGGAACGATTGCCCGGAAAAAGAAAATAGCCGGAGTGGCAGGTATTTTCCAGCTGACACTTGCCGTTTTGGGATTCGTAGAAGTCACCCGGCGTTTTCTGGTTCATGAGGAAACGCCAGATTTTCACATGATGGTAATCATTTCGTTGCTTGCTTTTGTGGGAAATGTGAGTTGTTTGTACCTGCTCCGGAAGTCCAAGAGTCAGGAAGCTCATATGAAAGCGAGCATGATCTTCACTTCAACTGACGTAATCGTAAATCTTGGTGTTGTGGTCGCAGGAGGACTTGTTTACTTGACGGCTTCAAAACTTCCTGATCTGGCGATAGGAACAATCGTTTTCATAATGGTTGGGGTGGGGGCATATAGAATTCTGCAACTCTCGAAATGAATGCTGACTCTGTTTCATTTGGAAATCCGCGTTACATGCGTCATAGATCCGTCAGACCTTTTGGGTGATCACGGCACAAGGCAAATGACAATTTCGGTTCTTGCATCTGAGCATTTCAGCCCGGAAGCTGCGACAGCATCTCATTACCCTCAATGATTGACTGCGGGATGGAGTATGTCTACCTGCTTGGTTTTATGAAAGATAATTGCTATAGTCAAAAACAATGCTGGAGCGCATGTCATTGAATAAAGGAAAGGTGGCAAACGATGAATCCCCAAAATACAGAGGTTGGGATACGATACAGACTTCTCTTGGTTGAGACGCTGATCTTGGCAATCCCGTTATTGATCTTATCTTTAATCCTTTTTCAGGAAGGGGACAAATTTACCTACTACCATCTCCTATTGCTGAGCATGATCATTTCGCTGGTTTTGGCCGGTCTGATCATTGTCCGGCAAATTTTCGATATGATCACCGCCATTGCCACATCGCTGAAAGCTTCGAATTCGGAAACGTTACGGAAGATTGACATGAACCACGATATCGCCGAACTTCGCAGCATATCCGGAACATTTAATAATCTTGTCCATAAGTTGGAACAGACAACCGAGGACTTGAGAAAGAGACATTCTCAGCTTTTGACCCTTCAAGACATCTTGGAAATCACGAAGGCGGAGAAGGATATTGACAAAATCATGGGTGTGCTTCTGGAAAAATCCATGGGTATGACCGGTTCTCAAACAGGATCGGTCCTCAGTGTGGAACAAACAGGCATCCCTCATCGCAACCTGGTTTTCATAAATGATGAAAAGGGGTCAAGCCTTGATCAAGGAGCATTGTACAAACTCCGCGTCGTGGCTGCAAAAGGCCAGAGAGAAGAAATTGAGAAAGATTCGGTGATCGATCTGAAAAATTATGTGGCCAAGGATGCCATCATTGAGGGCAAGCCGCTTTTGGTCGAAAACATTGAGCAGGATGATCGAACCCGTAAAGAAAATAACCCCCATTACGACACGCCTTCATTTCTGAGCCTTCCCATTTTTGTGGAAAACAAGCTGTTCGCAGTCGTTAATCTTTCCAATAAGCGAGGGGGGAAGATATTTGACGATGAAGACCGACAGTTGCTTACCATCATGCTGGGAGAAATCAGTTTTGCCATCGAGAATGCGGTCATGCATTCAAGCATCGACTCACAGTTGCAGAAAATCAAGAAGCACAACTTGGAGCTTGAAAAAGAGATCGAAGCGCGTAACCGAACCGAAAGAGCACTCCGGGATAGCGAGAAGAAATATAGGGAGCTCTTGCAGTTCCTGCCCATTTCGGTGTTTGAAATCGATACGAAAGGCCTGGTGTCCGCCACAAATGAAACCGGTCTGGAAACGTTTGGATACACTCGGGAGGATATCGAGAAGGGTTTGAATGTAACGAAGATGTTTCCGAAAGCGGAGTTTGATAGGATTGTAAAGGATTTTGCATCGATCATCAGAGAGGGCAAGACAGCCAACACCCAAAGCACGATGATCAAGAAAAACGGCAGCACATTGCCTGTTCTCATTTATATGACACCCATAAGACTAGTAAACACGATTGCGGGATACAGGGGCGCCATCATAGATTTTACGGAACGGATGCTGGCGGAACAGGCCTTGTCGGAGAGCGAGGCCAAATACAAGTTGCTTGCAGACAAAATGACCGACATCGTTTGGATCCAGGATATGAATCTGCGTACACTTTATGTCAGCCCCTCCGTGGAGAAATTGCTGGGCTTCACCCCGGAAGAAAGGGTGAAGCAGGACGTGAGTGAACAGTTGACCCCTGCTTCGCTGGCAGTTGCCTTTGACAGGCTGTCAGAGGAGCTTGCTCTTGAAGAACATAATCCGGGAAACCCGGACAGAACCATAACCATTGAAATGGAATATTATCACAAAGACGGGTCCACCCGCTGGCTAGAGAACATCATCAGCGGGATTCGAAACGATCAGGGGGTGCTGACCGGATTGCACGGCGTATCCAGGGATATTACCGCGCGAAAACAAGCGCGAATGAAATACGAAGAGACAAGAAACCAACTGATGCAAGCAGAGAAACTGGCCGCTGTCGGTCGGTTGACCGCGGGCATCACCCATGAAATCCTGAATCCACTGAACATTATCTCGATGGAGATCGAAATATTGCAGGCCATGGAGGATTTATCGGCTGAGGTTCAGGAGGAATTGAGTATCTGTATGACGCAAATCAACCGTATCGTATCCATTGCCGAAAGTCTCAAGCAGGTTTCCCGTGTCTCGGAAAATATCCTGACCATTGAAGATATCAATGAAGTCATCGCCGCGGTTCTGAAGCTTTATGCGACCCCATTTTCAATAGAAACAATTAAAACAACCATTCGATACGACAGTCATTTGCCAAAAATCGTCATGGATAGAGGAAAGATAGAGCAGTTGATGATGAATTTGATATCCAATGCCGTCCATGCCATGGAAGGAAAATTGAAGAAAGAGCTTACGATAACGACGGATAGAATAACCACCCCCGAAGTTTCGGACCAACTGCGAATCGGGGTTGCCGACACGGGCACCGGTATCAAGGACGAAGATTTGCTGAAAATCTTCGATCCTTTCTTCACCACAAAGGAACAGGGGAAAGGGATGGGGCTTGGACTCTCCATATCCTACGCAATCGTCAGCGATCATGGCGGCAAAATATGGGCCGAAAACAACGCATGGGGTGGTGCAACATTGTTTGTCAATTTACCCATAGTCATCAACATGGGGAACAATTCATAGCAGCCATCTTGCTTCCAGTCAGTGGAAGAAGCAGCTTTTGGTGCATACGCCGCAAATAATTTTAGGAGCGTAGGCCCGTGTTTCCTACTGCGCGGGGCTCTGAAGTTTAAGCACCATGGAAGGTAGAGTGAGCGTCGAGTCAGGTCCCCGCTGTGTCCCAGGGACCATGTAATCGCGCTCGACGAACGAAGCCTTGTCGCCGGGCGGAATCACGAGCTCCGTGTCTTTCACCGACAAGCAGAAGCCGTGGGTCAGCGCTTGCACTCTACCATCATCACAATTGCGGGTGAAATAGTAGACGTAGAGCTTATCCAAGTTGTCTACTCCCGGGTACCACTCCGGCTTTACGCTGCCCTCCAGCTTCGCGCCGTCGACATTTTCTGCGCCCAGCCTCAGGCGAAAGTTGTTGATCCCCAAGCTGACGTAGTTCGCATTTCCGGTTGCCGTGCCCAAGGTTCCAACCACCGCATAGACCTCGCCGTTATCGAACCCATAGCCGCCGCTGAACTGGTACGTTGCGTCCTGCGTGTCTGCAAGACAGTCCATCCCGATGTTGTCGCACAGCGGTCCAACCAGATTGAACGGGGAAGACTGCGTGTCGATAAAATTTTTGGCTTTGTCTGAGCAACCGATGGTATCGGTGCACGGTTGCCCCCATGCCTGGCTGACTTTTTGCACAAGTCGGTTGAGATCCTCCTTCAGATACGCTTCGGATACCGCCTTTCTCGGTTCAGGGCTGTTGTCCTCCCATGCCGGGTAAGGCTGGGACGGGTGCGGTTGGGGAGAGCGGATTCGTAGAATCGACAGTGATGGATGGTTCCTCCAGATATCTGAGGGTGTACCCTCCTTGCCGCCGTCTTCCGGGAGTGAGTAACGCATCCCCGAAACGAAATCGTCGGCGTCTTCACCAAGACCAATCCTCATGTTCACCGGGATCCCCTCGGTAAAGATGTCTTGATCTGCAACCGACAGTTTGCTCAGGACTTGGCGGATCTGCTGGTCCATGGACCGGTCGGGGGTGATGATGAAGTAGCGGAACTGACCGAAGCTTCCGCCTGACTGCCGTTCAATGACGACGTTGTTTTTGCTGTCGCTCAGGCTGTCGAAAGTTAAAATGCGGTCCTGCGTGGGACGACCAGGGACCGTGTGGAAGAAAACCTCCTTGGCGCCGACCTGGTTGATCAAATGGTACGTATCGTTGTCCGTTTTATAGGCGTCTTTGCGGGTGAACAGGTAGCTTTGCAAACCGAAATAGACGGCCTTGGGAGGCAGGAACCCAAAAATGACAATCGCTTCATTCGGGTCAAAACGGAAGCTTGTACTGTATCCCTCCTTGGTCGAGCCAAAAGCGTTTTTGGTTGCCGGGTCAATGCACTCATTCGGCCAGAAAGGTAAAACCGACATCACATAAGGCGCGGTGGGATTGTTGAAGTAGCAGGTTCCCATCACGTCAAAGAATTTCGGGCAGTCCTCGATCCTCCACAGCTGGAAATAGCCCTGGGCGACTTCAAAACCCTCTTTCTTCAATTCAGCCGTGAATTGATCGACGCTGATACCGGTATTGCCGCTGTTTTTGTGATCGCATGCCGAAATGATTCCCCATGCAATGAGTAAGACGATGGTCTGAATAAAAATGGGTGCCGGTCGACGGATGGCCATCAAAGTGCCTCCTGATATTTTGTGATGGGAATCGTTGGCTGAAATCCCGGCGGAACATTCGACCCCTTTGAGTTATGGACCTTCCGCCTTCCGCTATTTAAACGAAGAATATCTCAAGGATCGCTGGATCTGACTATGTGATTTCGAGGGCATTACAAGGAATCGGGTGGTATCGATCGTGAATGATTTTCATCTCCCAACCTTAATCGTACTCCCTCAGTTTCTCTTTTCAGTGAAGCATCGCTTTGATAGGGCAGTGAATTTGTGGTGTGCTGCATGTATAGGGCGAAGGAATTGGTTTGTCAAGAAATGGATCAGAACGGCAATGTTATGCGGGGATGAACCCTTTTGTTCCAAATCACGTCTATTCCCTCCGTATCGCCCTTCCGTTCCGGGTGCCCGTAAAAGAGCCGTTTTCCACCTCGAGCATACCGTTTACAAAGACGTAGAGCACGCCTTCACTGTACAGCGAAGGCTGGCTGTAGGTCGACCGGTCGCGCAGACTGTTGGGATCGATCACCACAACGTCGGCAAAATAGCCCGGTGCAATTCTTCCCCGATCCTTCAGGCCGAACTTATCAGCTGGAAGCGAGGTCATGGAAAGAATGGCATCCTGTAGGCTCAATAGCCTGCGATCCATGGCATAGACACGAAGTTTCTTAGCGAAGGTCCCCGTTGTCCTTGGATGCCCATTTGAATTCTGATCGGGTACAGCGCTCCCATCCGAACCCGAGAAGATGAACTTTGATGGCATCAATTTTTCCATCGCTGCTTCATCCATGAGAAAGAAAATGCCTGAGGGCGGCGACTCGACACAGACCATTTCGAGAAAAAGTTCTTCCGGTGCGAGCGTTTCTGCAGCCGCAAGCTCACGGAGCGTCATGTACCGGTAGTCTTTATATTCGGGAATGAGAACCCGATCAGGGGAAATGTATTTTAACGTGTTCGTGATGGCTTTCCGGAGTTCCGTCCTCCCGGGTTCCGTCCAATAGTCGGAAATGACGCCGGTGGCCGTACGGTATTTTGAAGGGACGAGGACGCTGAGAACTGTGGAGGCTGCTGTATAGGGGTACTGGTCGGCGGTCACATCGACCCCCTCCCTACGGGCATCCTCAATGGTACGGATGACCTGATCCGGCGTCTGTGCGTCGCAGGGGACGTACACGTGGATATGGGAGATTTGCACGGGGATATCGGCCTGGCGTCCCACATCGATTGCCTCCTGAATTCCCTCCATGATGTCCGCATTGCCCCTGCCATAAAGGGCTTCCGGCCCATCATGGCGAATATGACTCACATAAATGCCATTATAGCGCCTGAGCACCTTGCCCAGTTCGATCAGCTCCTGTTTCGTGGCCAGATACCCCGGGGCATAGGCCAGGCCCGTTGACATACCGATGGCTCCCTTTTCCATCTCCCCGGCCAACTTCGCCTTGAAACGCTCCATCTGGGCGGAGGTCAACTCGCCGGGTTGATTGCTGCCGAACAATTCCTGACGCAGATAACCGTGAGGGGTGAGATAATAGGTGTTGCTTCCGAAAGGCAGCGCGTTGAGGAAGGTATAATATTCATCCATGTCGGTAAAGCCGTAACCGCAGTTTCCTGAGATGACGGTGGTTACGCCCTGCATCAGTGCAGCTTGATTTTCACTCCACACGAGAAGGGTTCGCGCTAGTTCCCGATCGGCGCCGGCGTTGAGAAACATGAGATCGGAGTGATCATGGACATCGATGAACCCCGGGGTTACGATACAATTTTGCGCATCGATGGCCTTACAGGCGGACCCGGTCAGGTTCCCCACTGCGACAATCCGATCGCCGACGATGCCCACATCCGCCTTGACGGGTTCGGCGAGTGTGCCGTCGTAAACCGTGCCATTTCGGATGATCGTGCCATATTCCCAACTTTCCGAACGGGACCCGCAGGAGAGCAGCGGAGCAGCCAGACAGGCGGCTCCCACCATGCCAGTTCCCTTCAGGAAATCCCGACGGGTGATTCCCGTTCTCCCTGCCGCGAAACCCACGTCCACTCGACCAGCCATTTCTTCACACCTCTGCAATCATCAAATGGGCCTTCTCCCGGAAGCCCAGCCCCTTTTATGGCGCTGTCTGAAAATCCGGAAACCGCGGCATGTCGGAGATACAAGAGGGGTCCAGATGTCCGGTCGGATGATCCAGGAAAGCCGCCATCAACGCCCTCGGGCATGTCAGATCAAAAAGGGCATGACCCGCCGCAGGGATGGTCACATAAGTGACATTCGAAAGCGTGCCGGCCACTTTGTCCGCCCATGCCTTTGGGGTCAGGGTGTCATACGTACCGCTCAAAATCAGAACGGGCTTGTCACTGGTAACCGTCTCCCGGAATTCTTTTTCGATCACGCCGCTGTTGGCCAGGGGATAGGCTGCCCGCCACAGAGCCTCGTCCTGGTGGTGAATGCCGAAAGGAGAAAGCGCCGCCCTGGATGCATCGAGCGCGGTGAAATCCATGAAGGGATATAGCTCCCGACAGTAGACGCTCAGCGCGATTCCCCAGAATACGGAGTCGTCAAATGCCGAAGGATCCCTGTTGGCGAAGTACATGTCCATTTCTTTCGGGGTCATCACGGACTGCCCGGTAATATGTTTGTACATTTTATGGATGCGGGCAGGACCCGATCGGCCATAGTTTTCCAACCCGATGATATTGCCGATTCTTTCCGTATAGTCGTCACTTGATCTGCTCAAGGGGGTCATCACTCCGGTGACGGGATTTTTGACCTGAAGGACAATCGGATTCTGTTTGATGTAATCGGTTACCGCGTAGAATTTTTGCTCCAGATCGGGATAGGCTGCCCTGCAGCTTTCCTGGGATTCGCAGTCGTCAAACATCAGATGAAACACCCTTTTCATGTTCAGGTTGATATCCGTGGTGTTGTTCGGATCGGACGTGGACATTGGAGAATCCAGTACAAGACAGGCGGTCCCTTCAGGGTCAACTCTCATCAGGTCAAGTGCCAACCGCGTGCCATAAGATACGCCGTAAACGTTCCATCGGGATATGCCAAGGCTTTTCCTCAATTCCTTGAGATCAATGGCGCTCTGGCGTGTATCATAACCTTTTATATCTGCTCCGGCGGCTGCAAACTCGTTCAGACATTCCTGAATAACCAGCGGATCCGCCTTTAAGAGGCTATTGAGGTTCTTGCACTGAATTGACGGATTGGACCTCCCGATTCCTCTCTGGTCGAAGAATACAAGATCGTGGTTGCGCCTGAATTCCTCGGTGTTGAATTTGTCGATCAGTTGCGTCCCGATGTTGCCGGGACCTCCGTGCAGAAATAGGGTTGGTTCATCGCTCGGGGGTGTGTTCAGGGCCTTCAAGACGACGACAAAGATGTCTATAAACCGGCTGTTCGCATCATGACGGTTCTCTTTGACGCTCAGCATATAACAGGACTGGCCGTCTATTTGAGGGAGCCCTTTGCAATCACTGTATCTCAAGCTGTATTGCGCCTGATCGTCACCGCTGGAAGAGCAGCTCCAGATCAGAAGCACGACAAGAAGGAGGAAAAATCGATTCCGTTTGACCATCGAATCCCTCTCAACAAGCACATCGCAAAAGGATGGTTCCTTGGTGTCGGTCCGCAGTGGATATCCTTTTCACTTCGGGATGATCGCTTGGTTCATCGGGATGTGCAATGCAGTCTTCCGGGGATGCTGACAACGGAATATCTGCAAGAAACATTCTTGACCGTTCAACATTCGGGCAGAGCAAGATCGCGCCGTCCTTCTTTTTTATAGAGAGAATATTTCCTCGTACGCATCCCTCCTTTTCATCACCGTCAGCTTGCCGTCGGCATCGACAAGAATTCGGGCAGGGCGGGGAAACGCATTGGCATTTGAAGCAAAAAACTGGGGACCGTAAGAGCCCGTATCGCGAATCAGGACAATATCTCCACGAACCGGTTTCCTCTGAAGGGATATCTTGTATTTCGTCAACATATCACCGGAAAAGCATAGGTTTCCCGCCACAAAGGCCTCAAAAGGCTCCGAATCCCTCCTGTCGTAGTCGTTGATGATCTCCCAGTGATGGACCGGCATGTAGACCAAGGCCGCGCCGAAACTGGTCACACCCATTTCCAATGTCAGCAAATTGTGCCATCTCTCGATTCTTCTCACTTGAGATACCCTCGCCAGAGTGACGGCGGAGTCGCCGACCAGACTCCGACCCGGCTCGATGACCAGAGAGGGTTCACCCAGGGCCTTGAGGGCCTCAATGGTATTTACGCTTTCTCCATGAACCTTCACCTTGCCTTTGAGAATGGCCTCCACCATTTTTTCCTTGGGGTACGGGGTGTAGAACTTTTCATCATTCCAGCGTGAGGTATCGAGTCTGCCGTCCGGTCCGGCTTCAAATCCTCCCGTGCGATTGTGCCATATGAAGACGCGGCTCGGATCCCCATTCTGCGACGCCAGGTAGCCTTCCTTGATCCTTTCCATGAATCGGTTCCACTCGGCGCTGCTCACATACGAGATGGGAAAGCCGCCTCCAATATTGATCATCTCGCAATCCCTGCCCGCTTTTTTCAGGTGATGTCCCAGTTCGATCATCTTGCCGAGAACTGCCAGATACGGCTCCAGATCTGCGATCTGGGAACCGATATGGGTGTGAAATCCCAGCAGTTGGATATGGGGATGCCTGTCCAGCGTGTTGAGAAAATCGGGGATATCTTCCAGGCTGGCCCCGAACTTTGTCCATCTGCCAGCGGTGAAGATGGCTTCCGCCGTGACATGTCCGAGTTCGAATCCGCTGATCCTCATCACAACCCTGGGACGCTTTCCCATCTGCCTGGCGATCCCTGAAACAACCTGGAACTCTTCAATGCTATCGGCAACGATCACCATATCCGTTTGGATCGCCTTGGCAATGAGAAAGTCCTCCTTGCAATTCCCATTGAGATCAAGCTGCTCGGGAGGAGCTCCGGATTCCACCGCGCATCGGGTCTCATGGTAGGACGCCACGTCGATTCCGGCCCCTTCCCGAATGACGATCTTGAATATGGCCGGATGGGCGCATGCCTTGGCTGCAAAACGAATATGCCCCTTCGGGTATAACGTCTTAAAAACCTGTTTGAAGGCCATGACGTTCCGTCTTATGACAGGGGCAGAATAAATATGTAAAGGGAGTTGAAACTGATTGATCCACCATGAAAGTGGATAGTCAGCAATATAAGCCTCTTTGCCGGAAGGTTTCAAAAAACTCCCTTCCACGGGATCTCCATTTCGGTTCGAGTGATGGCCCGAGATGGCCGCCTCGGGGCCAAGGAGGGCGGCCGCACTCATACCGAGGACACTGTACTTGAGAAAATTTCGCCTATCGATCTTCATGGTTCTCTCTCCATATTAAGGAACCAAACGATCGGGGCATACTGGAATGGATGGGTAGAACTTTGCGTTTGTGAGGTCTGAGGGTAGTGAAAGCAGCCTTCTTTGTCAAGCAAATGTTATCCTCTCCCCATCGCTGCCTCAGCCGGACGGCTGCAGTTCATCT
>CAZWTL010000073.1:0-1934 GCA_964637025.1 uncultured Syntrophaceae bacterium
TGAGTTCCATCATCTTGTGCCGAAATAGAGAAGCAGAAGGCCGAAGAGCACGGCAGCAGCGCCCAGGATCCTGAGCGTCCGATCGGAAACCTCGACCAGCTTGAGCAGATGGGTTTTAATCTGGGCGGGAAAACTGAAATAGGGGAGCCCTTCGATGATGAAGACCAACCCCATTACGGCAAGAAAGTATTTCATGGCAGCTATGGATTCCCTTCGCGCCCCTTTGCCTCGCACCAAAGCCGCTCCATCTCGTCCATGGACGCCTCTTCGGGGGTCTTGCCCTTTGCAGCGAGTTCGCGTTCAATTTGAGAGAAGCGTCCGATGAATTTCCGCAGCGACGAGCGGAGGGCGGACTCGGCATCCACTTGAACGAAACGGCAGAGGTTGACAAGCGTGAAGATGAGATCGCCCGCCTCGTTCTGCAGACGTCCGGGATCGCCTGCTTCCATAGCAGCACGGAACTCGGCCATCTCCTCGGAGACTTTTTCCAAAACCCCATGGACGTCTTTCCAGTCGAAACCGGCCGAAGCGGCCTGGGCAGAAATCCGCTGCGCCTTTGCCAGGGTTGGAAGCGTGCTGGAAATGCCGCTGCACAAAAAGGATTTCGAGCGGTGCTTGTGCTCCACATCCTCCTTGATGCGATCCCAGTTTGAGCGGACATCTCCCACGTTGTCTATTTTGACGCCGGCAAAGACGTGGGGATGGCGTCGGACCATCTTGGCGGTGATTTCCGACAGAACGTCGCCGATGTCGAACTCGCCCTCCTCTTCGGCCATGCGGGACAGAAAGAGGATGTGAAAAAGAAGATCGCCGAGTTCCTCGCAGAGATTTTCGGCCGAGGCACCGTCCAGGGCTTCGATCACCTCATAGGCCTCTTCAATGAGGTAGCGCCCGATATCCGTTTTCCCCTGCATGCGGTCCCACGGGCACCCTTCCGGGCCCCTCAGGCGAACGATGATGGAGCGCAGCTCGCGTAATTTCTGTACTGCATCGTCGTGTTGTTTCAACCGTTCTCCTTTGAAAAACGAAGGGTCATGATGGTATCGCCCTGCTCAGGAGCTCCACAACATGACAGACGGACTGTCTCATGCCCAGTTCGCGAACCCCCCATGCGAGCTGGAGATGGCAGCCGGGATTGGCCGTGACCAGAATCTCTGCGTCGGTTTCCCGGACATGATCGAGCTTCCGCTCCATGAGGCGACGGCTCGTTTCAAGCTCCTTGAGTGCAAACGAGCCGGCCATGCCGCAGCACCAAGTCGATTCCTTCATCTCGCGGAGTTCGACACCGGGGATCGAACGTATGACCTGTCTCGGGGGAGACGAGAGCCCTTGACCATGAGCAAGGTGGCAGGGGTCGTGATAAGTCACGCTCACCGGCAAGGGGCTGAGATCCCGGGTACGGATGCCCACTTCGACGAGAAATTCGGAAACATCCCTGATCTTGCCTTGGAAAAGGGAGACCCGCTCATAATCGGAACGCCCCTCAAGGAGCTCGCTGTATTCTTTCAGAGCGCAGCCGCAGCCTGCGCAGTCGGTTACGATATAATCAAGGTTCAGGGAAAGAAAGAGGTCGATGTTCATGCAAGCGAGGAGCCGAGCGGTTTCCCGATCTCCCTCGGCGAGGTGAGGGGCGCCGCAACACTTGACCTCTCTGGGCGTGACGACTTCGAAACCCTGTTGTGAAAGGATCCGTGCGGTCTGACGGGAAACCTCTGGAAAAATCAGGCTCATCGCACATCCAAGAAAAAAGCCGATACGTCCCCTTTGGGCACCCGCGGCAGGGATCGTTTCGGGCAGCTGCGGGCGAAGCGGAGTGTGGAGCTTCGGAAGAATGCCTTCCATCTTTGCCAAAACGCCCGGCATGAATCGGTTCATGCCCGTGTTGCGGACAAGCCATTGGAGACCCAGGCGCTGGTAGAGCCTGGCGGGGATCA
>CAZWTL010000073.1:2034-10818 GCA_964637025.1 uncultured Syntrophaceae bacterium
CGGGCGAGGGCGGCCCGTCCCCGGGGGCTCGACCTTTCACGGTTCGTCAGCGCGTAAGTGGGACAGACGGCCAAGCAAAAACCGCATCGCATGCATTGCAGGATGGATGTGTACGCTGGTGCGTCTTCAGGGAGGAAATTGCCCGTGGGAACGGTTTCAGTCATTGAAGCCTCCCGGGCTTGGGATCCCGACGGGGGAAGGCGCATTGGGGAAAATCTTTCCGGGATTGAGTCGACCTCCCGGATCGAAAGCGTCCTTGATCCGGTGCATGACCCCCATGCCTCCCTCTCCGAACTGCCGCAGGAGATAATTTTTTTTGGCGATACCGATCCCGTGCTCGCCGGAGACGGTTCCACCTGCGGAAAGCACTTTTTCGTAGAGATCGGAGAAGAATGCGTGGACCCGGGCGACCTCTTCCCTGTTCCGTTCATCGGTCAGGGCGGTCGGGTGCAGATTGCCGTCGCCCGCATGGCCGAAGGTTGCAACACGGATATCATGTTCGTCCTTGAGGCGCTCGATCTCTGCAAAAGTTTCGGCCAAACGGCTGCGCGGGACGGTGGTGTCTTCAAGGATGGTGGTCGGAGAGACGCGGGCAACGGCCGAAAGGGAGCTACGCCGTGCAGCGGCCAGCTGTGCAGCCTCGTCGGGATTCGCGGCCTGGCGAATGGCGTCCGCGCGGACCTCGACGAGAATCTTGCGGACGCCCTCCGCCTCCTCGGAGACAACCGCTGGATGTCCGTCCACCTCGATGAGAAGGAGAGCCCCCATGTCTCGAGGGAGACCGATTCCGGCGAAATCTTCCACGCAGTTGATCGTCATCCGGTCCATGATTTCGAGGGTTGACGGAATGATCCTGGCGGCGATGATTTTGGAAACCGCCTCACCGGCAGTCCGGATGTCACGAAAATAGGCGAGAAGGGTACGTTTGTCCTGAGGCGGGTTGATCAGGCGGAACGTGATTTCCGTGATGATGCCGAGCGTCCCCTCGCTTCCGACGAGCAAATCGCGCAGGGAGTAGCCCGCTACGTCTTTAACGCATTTCCCTCCGGCACGGAATTCCGTGCCGTCGTAAAGATAACCGGAAAGGCCCATCACGTAGTTCCGGGTGACGCCGTATTTGAGTCCCCGCAGTCCGCCGGCGTTCTCGGCGACATTCCCTCCCAGGGTGGAGACGTTCTGGGAGCCGGGATCGGGTGGATAAAAAAGGCCTCTGGCCGCCACCGCATTGAAAAAATCGACGGTGATCACGCCGGTTTCCGCAGTCGCCGTGAGATTTTCCTCATCGATCTCCAGGATGCGATTCATGCGGCTCAGGCCGATGACCATACCCCCACAAACGGGAGTGCTGCCGCCTGAAAGACCGGTTCCAGCCCCCCGTGGGGTCAGGCTGAGGCCCTCCTGGCGGCAAACATCCAAGGCGACCTTAAGTCCGTCCACATTTTCCGGGAACACGGCAACATCGGGAAGCCCCGCGATCTCAGGCGTGGCATCGTACCCCAAGACCAAGAGATCCTCCGTTTCATGGTACACGTTGCCCGAGCCGATCCGACTCCGAAGGTGATCCATGACCGTTTTGCTCAGCATGCCAGCCCTCTCTGATCGAAAGCGTTCATAAGGATGTTCATTCCCCACCGCTTTTCCCGAAATCTTTGGTGCCCTTTTCCATCCCTTGTCTTGGACGGGGAAGCGGGCATTGAATCGCAGCCTCCGTTGGAGCTATATATATCAGCCAGGGTCCGTGTCAAGAAAAAGCGCGGCCACGCAACGGGTCATCCCACGCGGCCACTGGATATCTTCTCGGAAGAACGCAATCTGAGGCCAGCGGCCTGATCCTCAGCGGATTCTGAATGCCAGGGTCACGAAGAGAATCATGAATACGACCAAAAGAAAGATCTTGATAAGCCGCTGTCCTTTCCTGATGGCCATATTGCTTCCCAGATAGCCGCCAGCCAGGTTGGCCAGCGCGATCGGTATCCCCACTCCGTAAAACACCTTTCCGGCCAAAGCAAAGGTGATCAACGAGCCCAGGTTGGACGTCAAATTGAGTACCTTGGAAATGGCCGATGATTGAATCAGATCAAGACCCAAGAAAATATAGAATCCGAAGATCAGAAAGGTTCCGGTTCCCGGTCCAAAAAAGCCATCGTAAAAGCCGATAGCCAGACAAAGCAAGGGGGTATTGAGATAGAGATCCTGTCTCGAGAAATCGGATATCGAAGTCTTCAGACGATGTTTCGGAAGGAATAAGGCAATGGCCGTGATCGGCAGCATGAACAGGATGATCTTTGCGGTTGTCTGGGGATCAACAAGCAGGATGGTCTTTGTCCCGACGATGGAACCGGCAAATGAAAATACCAGTCCGAAGCCGGCAATTTTCCAGATCACCTTTCCGCTTCGGATAAAATTGATCGCGGCCATGGCGGTTCCGCAGGTGCCTGCAAATTTGTTGGTTCCCAAAACAACCTGGGAGGGCATTCCGGAAAGCAGCAATGAAGGGATCAGGATCAATCCGCCGCCGCCCGCAATCCCGTCGACGAATCCCGCTATAAAAGACATGAACGTAAGCAACAGGATGATGCCCATCTCCATGAGATTCCTCCACAGGACCCTGAACTCGATGAGGATATGCTTGGCGCCATTCGCCTTCTTGGACTGCTCAACGAGGCAAAGGCAACCATTGAACCCGACGTCCTTTCAGCAATCCGGGCTTGAAGGGACGCTATCCGGCCGGATGATCTCCGTGTACGATCTCCCATGACGCCACGGGACCTGAAACGATGCGAAACAGGGGGTGCGCTTCAGGATATGAAAGAGGGGTTAGACCCGCAAGCCATAGGGGAGAACGGACCTTGAGCTTCGCCTCGAGGTGCGCCCACTCGTATTCGATCTGTCCACGGGTGACGGCTATCGCTTCGATGCGCTTTTTACAAGGGGATATTTTGGTCTCATCGAAAGCGTACCCCCGCCGCAAGGCTTCATCATGAATCGATTGAAGATAACGGGAGATCGATTCCGTAGGAGACGAAGAACTGCGAAAACGGACAAGCTGGGGATGGCGGGTGTAACCGCTTGTTTCCCCTCTGAGAACCGCCTGCGCCAGCAAAGCCTCCCTCCATAGGGCGACGAGGCCGCGCGCGTCCAGATATCGGGGATGGAGTGTCCAAAGGCGCATGACCAGCCCGTTTCTCGATGCCATTGCCGCAGGGGGCATCCCTGGGATTCAGCCCTGTTTTTATGGCGACGTACGCCTCAATAGATCCGCCTTCCGATGTTCAAATCGGCTGCACTGCGGCGGATGCAGTGTCAACTGCGGATACGTCAGGGGCGTTGGATCGGCCATTCCCCCCGTTCCGTCAGGACTTCTCGGAAGATGGCAAGGGCCTCGTTGACGGCGGGCATGCCGGCATATGTCGCGACCTGGAAGAAGATCTCGGTCAGTTTACTGGGATCGCAACCCACATTGAGCGCGGCGTTGACATGGAGCTTGAGTTCCTCGCCCGAACGCGTGGCCGCGAGAATGGCGCATGCAACCATCTGGCGCTCCTGCCGGTTCAGAACAGTTCGGGAGTATAGGTTTCCCGTGATGAAGCGGGAAAAGTCATTGGCCAGATCCCGGTCGAAAGCCTTCCATGTCCGGTAAGGCGGTTCCATCTTGATGCCTTTACCAAAAAGAGCCTCCGCAGTTTCCCTTGTTTTTTGATCCATTGCGTCCGCCATGCCTATTCCTCCTTATCGCTGCCCTATTTAACCGCCAGGATCCCACGCTCCCGATCCTGGAAAAAAACCTGATCGTACTTTCCCCGGTTCGTTCTCTCGTAGAAGAGCTCTCCGTGATTGCGGCATTCGGGACAGCAACGTCCCGGAAGAATGACCGCGAATATCCCATTTCCCGTATCGGCCACGGATTCGATCATGACCAGGCCGCCGCACTCGTCGCAGATGCGGACCGTTTCCTCCTGGTGCTCACGGATCCTGTCCGTGTCGTAATAGATGTTTTTATGACGTTTCATGTATCGGGCGGTGCCGACCAATCGTCTCTTCATTTCGTGCCGACCGTTCCAGAGGCGAAGGATGTCGGATGTTTCCTCCTCGATGGCGCGGGTGACTTGCGGAGATTGCCGGGTTGCCGCCGCGTCAAAATCCGGTTCCCGAACATGGCTGTAGTCCAATCCCGCCATGGCCATGATAATTCCGACATTGACATAGGGGAGGGCTTTTTCGATGGAATAACCCCCTTCGAGAACGGCGATATCCGGTGAGAGTCTTTCGTTCAAGAGGGCGTATCCCTGTGCGGAAAAACACATGTTGGTGATCGGATCGGAATAATGGTTGTCCTGGCCCGCCGAGTTGATGATCAGATCCGGTTTGAAATCGTCCAGTATAGGCAGAATGACGCGTTCGAGAACCATTAGAAAACCCTGATCCGACGTCTGAGGCGGAAGCGGGATATTGACCGTGGCCCCCAGGGCGTTCGGTCCGCCGAATTCTTCGAAAGAGCCTGTTCCGGGATAGAGGGTCCGACCGTCCTGGTGAATGGAAATGAAAAGGGTGTCCGGATCGTTCCAATAGATATCCTGCGTGCCGTCGCCGTGATGACAGTCCGTGTCGACGATTGCGACGCGTTTTGGCCCGAAGTGACGACGGATATGCTCGATCATGATCGCTTCATTGTTCACATTGCAGAAGCCGCGGGCGCCGTGGACGACGAGCATCGCATGATGACCCGGCGGCCTGACCAGGGCGAAAGCGTTGTCCACTTCGCCGGAGAGGACCTTTTGCGCCGCGGTGATGGCGCCGCCGGCAGAGATCAGGTGGGATTCGGTTACCACGCTGCCCGCATCAGGGACGCAGATGTGAACCCGGTTGATGTCCTCTGCCGTAGCGATGCCGGGTTTATACTCTCGGATGTTGTCGAAATCGAGCAGACCCTCCTCGAATACCTGATCCTGGGTATAGAGCAGGCGCTCTTCCCGTTCCGGATGGTTCGGTGCAATGGCCCAGTCGAAGGCGGGGAAGAAGATCAGACCGGTCTTCTTTTGCTGTTTCATGGCCTCGGCATCCTCCCCCCTTTCGGGTCTGCAATGGTGCCCGGCTTGATCTGCACCTTGACTCGGATGTTTCGGCCGGTCGTGTAGAACTCCCGGATCATATTAAACTCCTGTGCTTCGACCGTTTCGATTTCAAGATCATGTTCCGAGGCCCCCATATTGAGAACCTTTGAGCGAAGTTTGTCCTTGGCGATCCGGACGGCGTCCTGCATGGTGAAATGGGATGGAATGGAGGTCTGAAGGCCATCCTCGCTGATCGTGAGGGTTTGCTGTTCGGTGTCCGCGATGAGGGTGAGTTCTGCTGTTGTCCGGGCCAGCGCCGCGCCGATGGCATTGGCCGATTCCGCATGCGCGGGGACATGGATCGAACAGTCGAGGATCCTCCCCAGTTCCGGGGCCATAATGGCTGCAGGGCCTCCGACCACGTAAAGGAGCTTCGGGGCCAGCCTTTTCCCGTCGAGCATTTCATGAATGGTGTAAACCGGCCGATTGTTGATTTCGTTTATGAACTTCCGGACATGAAAGGCGATCGTATTGCAGGCCTCGCGAAAAACCGCCTGGGCCGCATCGCGTACGTTCAGGCCGAGGGAACCTGCAAGGGGGGCCATAGCGGCGGCGGCCTTTTCGGCATTTCCGATGTCGCTCATACCGAGCAGGATCATAGCATCCGTGGGCGTTGGCAGAGGACCGCCGAAAGCGGCGGCTGGGCCCTCCCTTTCCGGTCCGATGACAAGATTTCCATCCCGCACCTTGGCCACGCTGTCACCGCCGACTCCGATGGACCGGGTTCTCAGACCTCGAATCAGGGTCTTGTGGCCCTCAATGGTGATGCCGAATGGCTCGAAAAGAGGGACTCCATCGGCGAAAACGGAGATATCCGTCGTCGTACCCCCGATATCGAGGGCAATGGCATCGCTCCTGCAATCGGTGGCCGTGATGATTCCCATGATGCTGGCCGCCGGGCCGGAAAGAATCGTTTGCACAGGGAATTCCAGTGACTGCGTGATGTCGAAGGTGCCACCATCCGCCTTCAGGATATAAATCGGCACCCCGATTCCCTGTGCTTTGACGAAATAGATGACCTGCTTGACGAATCGCTGATGAATGGACCAGATCGACTCGTTGAGATAGGTGGTCGCGATCCGTCGGGGAAAGTTGAGGTGACCGGACATCCGGTGGCCCAGAGAGACATGCCGGAGTTCACCGCTGACGAGTCGCTGGAGCTCGATCTCCTGTGAGGGATTGCGGGTCGAAAACTTGCCGACGATCCCGACGTTTATAATCCCTTCGGTACGGAAACGGTCCTTCATATGGACCGCCTCTTTCCGATTGACGGGCGCCATTTCTATTCCGCGATGGTTGGTGTATCCGGAAAGAAAATAAGTGTCCTGGTTGACATCGTAAAGGGAAGGAGGAAGGCCGGGACCGCTGACGACCAGCATTCCCACGCGATCTACCTTGTTCTGAACAATGGCGTTGGTGGAGATGGTGGTGCTGAGGACAACCCTTTCGAGTTCGTTGACGACGGTTTCATCGACCAATGCGCTGGAAACCGAAAGCAGGGAGTTCAGCAGATTCCGTTCATCCGTCAGAACCTTGGCCTTTTTCAGAACCGAAAAACCATCGACCAACACGGCATCCGTATGGGTGCCGCCCACGTCTATTCCCAGAATCATGACGTCACCTTATAATCATAAAGCTTGTTTTATATAATTAAATGAATTTCATGACAAGATTAAAGTGTTGTTATAGGGTGTATATTCATCTTTTCACCCCTTGCGGTACCGCCATCGTTCGCGGAGATGCAATCCGTGCCGAATCGGCTGTGATCTGAGAACCTGGATTGAAATTCATTTTGACGCAAACATATGGATTGTTGTATAGTTCATATAAATATAATGTCGCAAGAAAAGGAGGTCGTACAATGAGCAGGAGTGGTGATTTTATCGGTGGGTTGATCGTCGGCGGCCTGATCGGAGCGGTTATCGGAATCCTTTATGCGCCCAAGAGCGGTAAGGAAACGCGCGAGGACATCGCCAAGAAAGCGGATGACCTTCTGGAAAAAGCCAAGGCGGAATATGAGCACGCCGTCGAAAAAAGCAAAAAGGCTTATGATGCAACCGTCGCAAAGCTCAAGGCGATTGAAGAAACGGCAAAAGGCAAGATCGAAGAGGCCGAAGAGATCGCCGATCGGGGCAAGGAATCGCTTCAGGAAGGCAAGACCCGTCTGAAAAAGGCGATCGATGCCGGCGTGGAGGCGTTCCGCGAAGAACAGAAGAAAACCGTTTAGATGAAGTAACGGCTGGAGCATGTCGATTATGGGCACGGAGATCATGCTGATCATTCTGGGGGTGGTTCTGGTGGCGATTGCCGGATTCTTGATTCCGGTTTTAATCCAGATTAAACGCACGGCAAAAAACCTGAACGAGACCCTTCTGCAAATCAACGGGGGGCTCCCCTTGATTATCCGGAATATCCAGGAAATCACGACGAACGTCAACCAAGCAACAACAGCCGTCAATGTTCAAGTCGCGGAACTCTCCCTGACGCTACGGCGCATTCAGGCCGTCATTGGCGTTGCTTTGGGATTGGAGGAGGCCATCCGGCATCGCGTCGCTTCCCCCTTTTCCAGAACCATCCGCACCTCCTTGGCCTTGGTGCGAGGGATAAGGGTTTTCGTCGAATGCCTGACCGGGGGTAAAGGGGAGGAGCGGGAGACCAAGATTCTTCGGCCGCGATAAGCCGGAATCTCTTTTCAGCCATTCGACATGGGAAGGACAGGATGGCCAGTGTAACTTACGGAAGCAGATCGGGCAGGGTCCACGTGGAAAAGTTGCGGGACAAGGCCAAGTCGATGCGTCCCGTTGAACAGGTCGTACGGGAGATGAAGGGGACGCAGACATCCGGAGCGGAAGCTTACCGTGAGAGATCTCTCGCGATTCACGGACTGATCTGTGGACGGTGCGGACGGGAATTCGACGCGTCGCACCGCCACCTGCTGACCGTCCACCATAAGGATGGCAACCACCACAACAACCCGCCGGACGGCAGCAACTGGGAAAATCTGTGCGCATACTGTCACGAGGATGTGCACAGCCGCGAGCTTCTCGGGGATTATCTTGAGGGGACGACGGGGACGCGAGACGAGGCCGTCGTTTATCGGGATCGTGACGACAGCCGGGGAATGGGCACCCTTGCCGAAAAAATCCAAAAGGCCCTTGCAAAGAAAAAGATCACCAGGTGATCCTGGACCGCTAACCTTATAGATCCCCATTCAATCCAGTCTGGCGATTCAACGCCGTGAGCGATCGCTCAATCTTCTTTGACATCAGAGGCGATTTAGAACGAGGTGAATCACGATCTATTCCTGAAAGAGAGGGCGCGGTTATGGGCAAGTTTTTATGGAGTCCATCGGAGGATCGGATCAGGGTCAGCAACATGCATTGTTTCATGATGGGTGTGAATGAGAGGCGGGGTCAGCAATTCGGGGAGTATAGCGATTTGTACCGGTGGTCTGTGGGCCACTTGCGTGAATTTTGGGGTGAGGTTTGGGATTTTGTAGGGATCAAGGCCTCTCGGGGTTATGACGAGGTTTTGGATGATGAGTTCAGGATGCCGGGTGCGAGGTGGTTTTCCGGGGCCCGTTTGAATTTTGCTGAGAATCTGTTGCGGTTTCGGGATGATACGGGCGAACGCCTCTCCGCGCCACGTGCCGGCCAAGATCATCGCCGTGCCG
>CAZWTL010000074.1:0-10703 GCA_964637025.1 uncultured Syntrophaceae bacterium
CAGCGCCGGCAATGTTGGATCTATATCACTCTTCGGGGACTGTCAAGAAAAAATGAATGGGAAAACAACAGGAATGACAGCGGCGTGGGGGTTCGCCGCATTGGGCGGGCGCCGTTCCGCGCCGTGAAAACCTTGGGGCGTCGTCCGGAAAATCGAACCGCGAATCCGAAGACGTTCCGGTCTTACCCAAGGTCGCCGGAACCGGATTTCTCCAGGGGAAGGGTGTGGATTTCGGCTTCGTTGCGCGTCATGCGGCATCCCCCCTCGAAGAAGGCCCCCTCCTCGACCCCCAAAACAGGCGTGCTCAGGTCGCCCGTGACGTTTCCGGTCGTATAAATCCGAATCTGCTTCTTGCCGTCGATCCTGCCGTGCACCTTGCCGCTGACCATCACGCTGTCCACGTGGATGTCAGCCTCGATCTCGGCGCCCTCGCCGATCACCAGCGTGCCGCTGCCGAAAATGCTTCCCTTGAAATCGCCGTCAATCCGAACCGAACCGTCGAACATCAGCTTCCCGCTGAATTCGGCGCCCTTCCCCAAAAAGGCCCTGACCTCCTCGTCTTCCCTTCGCTTCTTGCTACCCAACATCGCATCGCTCCTGTTATGGTTGTTCCCGATTCAGGCTTTTCATGCCCCCTGTCCGACGGCTTCCTGGAACAGGGCATGGCCTTGTGAGCCGGTCTGGGCCCGCTATCCTCCGGTTCCGGGTTTTGGGACTTGGAATTGACCTCCCGATTTTCACAATATCGCCAGAGAGTCAAGGAAATTTCCTCAAAAAGACCCTGGCCGCACCGTCTTCCCCTTTCTTCCTGCCCCCGACATCGCATCGTTCCTTTCGGACGGCCCCGGCCTTCTATGATGATTGCAGAATGAAGCGGCGGACGCTGATGTTCATCAGCAGACCGACGGCCGTCATCAGGACCACCATCGACGATCCGCCGTAACTGAGAAATGGCAGCGGAATGCCCACGACAGGAAGGAGTCCAAGGACCATGCCGATATTGATGACCACCTCCCAGAAGATCAGCATGGTGATCCCGTAGGCGAGCAACACCCCCGGGTAGTCCTTGGAGTGGATCATGATCTTGAGCCCCCACAGGATCAGGAAAAAAAACATGATCAGCAGGACAATTCCTCCCAGAAATCCCCACTCTTCTGCAAAAACGGAAAAAACGAAATCGGTCTGCTGCTCCGGCAGGAATTTGAGCTGCGTTTGGGAGCCCTTCAGAAATCCCTTGCCGAAGATCCCCCCGGAACCGACGGCGATCATGGACTGGATGATATGATAGCCCGATCCCAGCGGATCACGCTCGGGATTGAAGAAGGTCAGAATCCGTTCCTTCTGGTAGTCCTTGAGGAAGAACCAGCCGATCGGGGTGAGGATCAGGCCGCCGGCAGCGGCGATCAGGAGCGACCGCCAGTGGAGGCCGACGAAAAAGACCAGGGAGAGGAACAGAATGAAAACGATCAGCGCCGTTCCCAGATCGGGCTGCTTGAGGATAAAAAGGAACGGGATCAGAACGATCAGGAAGGGGACGAGCAACTCGGTCAGGTGATAGCTGCGGCCGACCTGATGCCCGTCGAAGTATTTGGTCAAGGCCAGAATGATCGTCAGTTTGACCATTTCCGAGGGCTGGAAGGTGAAATTGCCCAGAGCGATCCACCGCTGGGATCCCCGCGTTGCGTAGCCTGCCGTGAACACGATGAGGAGCAGGACGATGGAGAGGCCGTACACGATGTAGGCATGGCGGCAGAGAAACCGGTAATCGATGAAGAAGGCGAGCGCCATGCCGACGAGACCGATCAGAATCCACTGGATCTGTTTGATGTACAGCGGCGTCTGGTTCAGATCGGAGAGCGTGAAGCCGGCGCTGTAAATGTTCAGCAGGCCGATGCCGCTGATGATCAGGACCAGCGTGAAGAGGGTCCAGTCGAAGTTCAGAATGAGACGACGGTCCAGTTTGATCATGGTTCTTTCGCCTCCCGGAGAGGGCCGGCGTTCTGAATCTGCGCCATTTGCTGTCCCTGCATCATTTTCTTTTTCGCGAAATAGGTGTCGATCACCTTCCGCGCCACGGGGGCCGCCGCCGATCCGCCGTGGCCGGCGTTTTCCAGTATGACGGCCACCACGATCTCCGGATTTTCATAGGGGGCGAAGCAGACAAAGAGGGCATGATCCTGGACGTTGGCAGCCACGCGCTTCGCCTTGCGCGCCTTTTCATTCTGGGGCAGACCGATCACTTGGGCCGTTCCCGTCTTGCCGCAGACGTCCTGTTCCTGCCTCTTCAGGACATATCCCGTTCCCCCCCGTTCATTGACCACGCCCCAGAGCGCCTGGTTAATGGTTTTGATGTGTTGCGGCTGGACCGGAAGAACGCCCTGCGGTTCCGCTTCAAACCTTTTTACGACATGGCCGTCCAGAGATTCAAGTTGTTTGATGATTCGGGGCCGGTGCAGGGTGCCGCCGTTGGCCAGGGTTGCATAGACGTTGGCGATCTGGATCGGGGTCACCAGGTTGAACCCCTGGCCGATGGCGAGGGAGATGGTTTCGCCCATCTGCCATGACTCCTGGAGACGGGAGAGTTTCCATTGTTTCGTCGGGATCAGGCCGCCCTTCTCCCGGGGGAGGTCGATGCCCAGGGGGGCGCCGAGCCCGAACGCCCGCGCGTACTTCGCGATCCGGTCGACGCCGAGCAGCTTGCCGAGGTGGTAGAAATAGACGTCGCAGGATTCGACGATGGCGCGGTGCAGATTGACATGGCCATGACCCTTCGCCTGCCAGCAGCGAAAGACGCGGTCCCCGAGCTCGAAGGTCCCGTTGCAGTAGAACGTGGTTTCGGGGGTGATCAGACCCTCCTCCAGGGCGGCCGCCGCAATGACCGGTTTGTAGGTGGATCCGGGCGGATACTGCCCCGAGATGGATCGATTCTCCATGGGATGCCCCGGATCGCTGGAAAGGCGTTCCCAGTCCTCGCGGGAAATCCCCCCGTTGAACAGGTTCGGGTCAAAAGAGGGCGAACTGATCAGGGCAAGAACCGCGCCGTTGCGGGGGTCCAGGACCGCAACCGCGCCTGTCCGGTTGCCCATGGCCGACCATGCCGCCTCCTGAAGCTCCGAATCGATCGTCAGAATCACATTGTTGCCCGTTGTCGACGGAATGCGGCCGAGGGAACGGATCGCTTTCCCGGCGACATTGACCTCCACCTGTTCGGCCCCACTTCTTCCCCGAAGGTGAAAGTCCAGGAATTTTTCGACGCCGAATTTTCCGATGATGTCGCCCGTCCGCAGCCTGTTTCCGGTATCGCGTTCCAGGTCTTCGCGGCTTACCTCTCCCGTGAAGCCGATGATCTGGGCCGTCGTCTCCCCGTTCAGATACTTCCGGACGGGGGTCACTTCCGTCATCACGCCGGGGAGCTCCAGGGCGTGGGTCTCCACCACGGCGATTTTTTCCATGCTGACGTTCCGTTCGAGGAGGACGGGGACGAAAGGCTTGATCCGGTTCGGAAGGGACGCGTGGGCGGGAAGCGCGAGGGACCGTCTGGAGTAAAGCTCCCTGATCTTGTCGATGACCGGCTGGATGTCCTTGGACTGATTGGGGATGAAGACGATGTCGAACGAGGGCTGGTTGTCCACGAGAACCCGCCGCTCCTGATCCATGACCAGGCCGCGCATCGGCTTGATTTTTCGCAGACGGACGCTGTTGCTTTCGGATCTCTGCCGCAGTTCGGTTCCCTCGATCACCTGAAGATACCACATTCTCATGACGAGAAGCGACAGCGCCACCGCGACGATGAGGAACAGGATCCTGAATTTGTTCTTGAACTGGACCGTCTCAAATCCGTTGAGCCGGTCGCCGATTTTCCGCATGAATCAAAACCTCGAAACGTTGAAGCAGGCCGAAGACCCAGGGGCTTAAAATCCCGAGGACGATGGCCTGAGGGATGAAAATCTGCATGGCCGTGAAGAGGATGTCGTTGGCGAATACGAACCGGTAGATGAGAACGATCACGACGCCCTCCAGAAGCGTGCAGAAAGCGGTATAGCATGCGATCAGAAGCGGTCTGCCGGCGTAGATTTGCGTCCCGACGAGCATGGAAATGCAGAAGACGAAGACGTACAGAAACATGTAAAGCCCGAAAATGGCGCTGGTCAGGGAGTCCATGAAGAATCCGAGCAGGAGCGACACGATGCCCCCGCGGAGGGGGTTGAGATGGAATCCCGCATAAATGACAACGATCAGGGACAATTCCATACTGATGCGGCCGAGCGAGAAGACCTCCAGGACCGTGATCTGAACGATCACCAGAAGCAGGAGCAGGACCGGAAGCATCAGGCTGAAGATCATGGACGGCCCCCCGCATCCAGCACGAGGACGACGACCTCCTCCATTTTCTTCAAGTCGGCGGTGGGGGCCACGTCGATTTTCTGGAAGAGGCCTTCGCCCGTTTGGGATGTCCTGGTTACAACCCCGAGGAGCAGTCCCTTCGGAAATACCCCGGACAGACCGGAAGAGATCACCACGTCGCCCGCCTCAACCTCCTCCACCCGGGAGATGTATTTCATGTTGCAGCCCGCGGTGCCCGCGCCCTGGAGAATGCCCTGGGCCCGGGTCCGCTGGATCATGGCGTCGATGTTGCTGTTTTCATCGATGAGGAGCAGAACCTGCGAGGCATGCCAGGAGGTTTCGATGATCCTGCCCACCACCCCCTGTTCGGACAGCACGGGAAGCCCCACCCTCAATCCGTCCGCCGTTCCCTTGTTGATCAGGATCATCTTGAACAGGGATGACCGGCCGCGGTCCACCACCCTTGCGGCCACGGTCCGATTCGGCAGGTCCTCCGTGAGTTTGAGGAGCTTCTGGAGGCGTATCCCCTCGAGATAGCCTTCGCGGTGGAGGTTGAGTTGATCGTTGAGTGCGGCGTTCTGCTGGCGCAGACGCCTGTTTTCATCCTCCAGCCCGACCAGAAAGAGGTATCGTTTCCAGGCGTCCTGCAGCCCCCTGAGGGATGTGTTGATGGTATGTTCAACCGGGGCGGCCGTTTCCAGGACCGTTTTCCTGAGAAAGCCTGTTTCGGACAGCTGGGCCGTGCTGTAAGAGAGAATGGCAAGAGAGAGAACCAGCAGAACCGCCGCCACTATGAGGGAGTGGTATTTTCTGGGGACCAACATGCTTTGAGCCAATCCTCACATCGTCGTTTCGGACGGGCGATTCCAAGTTTTGTTATACCTGAAACGTCACCTCTTTCAGGACGTCCAACTGATCCAGGGCGATACCGGCGCCCCTGGCCACCGTGGAAAGGGGATCTTCCGCAATGGTGATGGGAAGTCCGGTTTCTTCCCGGATCAGCAGGTCGATATTTCTCAGCAGCGAGCCGCCGCCGGTCAGGACAATCCCCCGGTCCACGATATCCCCGGCCAGTTCGGGAGGCGCATTCTCCAGGGCGTCCTTGATCGCGTCCACGATGATGCTGATCGGTTCCACGATCGCTTCCCGGATCTCCTCCGAATTGATCTCCATAATCTTCGGGATCCCGGATATCAGGTCCCGCCCCTTGACCTCCATGGTCCTGATCTCGTGGTTGGAATCGGGGAAGGCGCATCCGATTGTCGTCTTGATGAGCTCACCCGACCTTTCGCCGATGAGCAGGCTGTACTTGCGCTTCATGTACTGGACGATCTCGTCGTCAATTTTGTCTCCGGCGACGCGCACGGATTTCGAATAGACGATGCCGGCCAGCGAGATGACGGCTACTTCCGTGGTGCCGCCGCCGATGTCGACGATCATCGAACTGATCGGCTCGGTGATCGGAAGGCCGGCGCCTATCGCGGCCGCCATGGGCTCCTCGATCAGATAGATCTCCCTCGCTCCGGCCGATTCCACCGTTTCCCGGACGGCGCGCCTCTCCACCTGGGTGATCCCGGAGGGGATGGAGACGATGATCCGCGGACGGACCAGCGCACGGCGGTTGTGCACGCTCAGGATGAAATGCCGAAGCATCGCCTCGGTGATGTCGAAATCGGCAATCACGCCGTCCCGCATGGGACGTATGGCGACGATGTTTCCCGGCGTCCGTCCCAGCATGTTCTTGGCCTCCGCCCCCACGGCCAGCACCTTCTTTTCGCCTTTGGAGTTCTTGTGGACCGCGACGACCGAGGGTTCGTTCAGGACAATTCCTTTCCCTCTGACATAGACGAGGGTGTTTGCCGTTCCGAGATCGATGGCCAAGTCGTTGGAAAATTTTCCCAATACAAAATCGAAAAGCAAGTTCGTTCCCTCCTGATGCTCCGGCATATGGTGTTCGCAATCGAAAGCACGATAAATCCAAACGTTTGGCTTATACCGTATTTTCCATCCCTTATCAATCCATTTTTCAAAAAAACATTGCTTTTTCCGGGTGACTATACTAGTGATGCCCAACATGCGGGGTGCTGAAAAAGGATCCGTTCGGGGCGGCGTGTGTCTCGGCCTGTCCAGGGCGGCCGTCCGTTTCAGACATCGCGAATCCAGATACGGGGGAAGACGAAATGCTGCTCAACCTCATGAGGAAACATGCCAGAAACTGGCTCATGAAGATCATCCTCGGGATTATCGTCGTTGTATTTATCTTTTATTTCGGATCGATGGGAGGAAGCCAGCGGGCGGAGCGCATCGCCATGCTCGACGGCAAACCGCTGGTTTATGCCGATTTTCAGCGGGAATATCAGAACATGCTGGATATGTACCGCCAGAGGCTCGGCCAGGGATTGACGGACGAACTGATCAAACAGCTGAACCTCAAACAACAGACCCTGGACAATCTGGTCAACCGTCTGGTCATCACGAAGAAGGCGGAGGAGATGGGGATCCGGGTGACCGACGAGGAGGTCAAGACGGCCATCATGTCCTTTCCGGCATTTCAGCGGAACGGGGTTTTCAGTGAGCAGATCTATCAGCAGCTTTTGAGCACGAACAAGATGTCGCCGGAAGAGTTCGAGGCAAGCCAGAAGAACGTGATGATCACCGCCAAGATGGAGAGCCTCATCCAGGACGGCGTGAAGGTGTCCGATGCGGAGATCCACGACTTCTTCCGGATGCAGAAGGAGCAGCTCAACGTCGAGTTCATCCAGGTTTCCCCGAAGGATTTCAGCGCGGGCATCAGGCCGACCCAGGCCGATCTGGAGGCCTTTCTGAAGGCCCATGAGGCGGAGTTACGGGTCCCCGAGCAGTTGCAGATCAAGTACCTGGCCTTCATGGCCCAGGATTATGCCGGATCCGTCAAGATATCCGACGGGGAAATCCGCGATTACTACGAACGGAACAAGGCCCGGTGGAAGAAGGGGGACAAGGAGCAGCCGCTGGAGGAAGTACGGGACAGCATCGTTGCCGAACTGGGGCAGATCGGCGGGATGTATGCGGCTGCGGATGAAGCCAAGAAGGCCCACGACACCATCTACCAGGAGGAAAATTTCGATGCCTATGCGGCGCAAAAAAACCTGACGGTCCATACGACCGGCCTGTTCAGGATCAGCGAGCCGCCTCCCGAATTCAAACTGATCGCCGATTTCGGCAGGACGGTGTCGCGCCTGGAATCGAAGGAGATCACCCGTCCCCTCCAGGGAGAAAAGGGCTATTATCTGATACAGTTGGCATCGCGCAAGGCGCCGTATGTCCCCTCGCTGAAAGAGATCGAGACGGAGGTGGACAAGCAGTATCGGGAAGCCGAGGCGAACCGTCTGGCGAAAAAAGAGGCGGATGGCCTCATCGCCCGCCTGAAGAAGGGAGAGGGGTTTGCGGCCGTGGCCCGGGAGAAGGGTTTGAAGATCACGGAAACCGGGCTCTTTCAGCCCGGGGGCGCCATTCCCAAGCTGGGAGCCTCCCCGGAGCTGGCGGAGGCGCTCTTCATGATCTCGGAAAAAAAGCCCTATACGGATCAGGCCTATCCGGTGGAGGGCCAATACGTTATCCTCAGATTCAAGGAGAGGGGCAGCGTGGATGATGCGGAATTCGCATCCCGGAAAAATGAAATCGCGAATCAACTGCTCCAGATGAAAAGAAGGGAAGCCGTGATGGCCTGGATCGAGGGGAGCAAGGCGGCCATGATCAAGGAGGGGCGCCTCGAGTTCACTCGGGATGTCAAGGATCTCTAGACCGTAAAGGAAACCCGGGCCGGTCTTGACCGCCGGTCCGGGTCCATGATGTTCTCCATTCTCGCGGGTTCTCGGCCCGTTCTTATCGCTTTTCCTTCAGGATGTCCCTGATTTCCGCAAGCAGCGTCTCTTCCTTCGACGGCGGGGCCGGCGGGGCGGGAATCGCCTCCTCTTTGCGTTTCATTGCATTGATCGCCTTGACCAGCATGAAGATCACGAATGCCACGATGACGAAATCGATGATCGTCTGGATGAACTTGCCGTAGGCAATGACCACGGCCGCCGGGTCGCCCGGCACGCCCTTCAACAGAATCCCCAGTTTGCTGAAATCCATTCCTCCGATCAAAAAGCCGATCGGCGGCATGATCACGTCGTTGACCAGGGAGGTGACGATCTTGCCGAACGCCACACCGACGATGATGCCGACAGCCATGTCCACCACGTTGCCTTTTACGGCGAACTCCTTGAACTCCTTCATCATGCTCATCTTTGCCTCCTTGTCGCGTTTGACAGGGTTTCCGGTCACCATGCGAACCCTTCCGCTCCGCCGCGGACGGACCACCATGCCCTCCGATCAAAAAACAGACCGCATCCGGATGGGACGAGCCTTTCGTGCGATGCGCGAAATCCTCTCCCGGTCCTCCTTGTCCGGCGGGACCAGCGAACGCATCCGGACTGATTATGATCTTTACGCCTTCCGAGGGGACATGTCAAATGGAGCGTGGCCGGCGGCTACAAGCCGGCCGTCGTCACCCGTTCGGACCGTGGCGTGGGATGCCTGAAATGTCTCTGTGTCTGTCCGGATTTCGCCATCACGGTCGAGGCGGGTCCTTCCGGAGCCACTGCGGCATGAATCGGCTACTGAGCGTGGCCAGGCTGTTATGTTATCAAGAGGGCGAGGCAACAGATGGATTCGAGAAAGTGAGGTCATCGCTGCTGTAAACCTTTGCTATGCTAACCTGATGAAATTCAGGCATCTATCAGCAGCTTCACCACCATAATCAACACGACGAATATGAAGATTCGCTTGATCCAGACATTTCCGATCCGGTCGGAGTAGTGGGAACCAATGTATGAACCTATGCAGCAACCGGCAAACATGGCCGATCCCAGCGGAACATCAATGGCTCCGTGATAGGCATAGGTGGCTGCCGAACTGACGCTCATCAAGAGCCCGGAAATCTTCATATTGGCAGCGCTTTCAAGAAAAGTCTGATGCAAAACCATGATCATGATGTAAGCTACAAAGGTTCCCATGCCGGCCCCGTAAAAGCCTCCGTAGATACCTGCAAGCAGACTCAGAAAGCCGCCACAAATATATCTTCCGACGGTTTGGGAGCGTTTCTCAGGCATCGACTCTACTCCCATCCTCGGATTAGACGCCACGAAGATCAGGAGGAGGACCGACAATACCACGATAAACTTTTTGAGCAGTGCAGGGGAAATCTGCAAAGCAAGGTTAGCTCCGATGATGCCCCCTATAAGACAGGGAATGCCTATAATGAATGCAAGTCGATACTGCATCATGCCTTTGCTATGGAAGGAGTAGAGGCCGGCTACGTTAAGTCCCGTTGTCCCAAGCCGGTCTGTACCGATGGCGGTATGTGGCGGAAGGCCCAAAAAAATCAGAAGTGGAATCGTGATCAGGCTACCCCCGCCGACCAGCGTTCCAAAGGAGCTGCTGATAATGCTGACACAGAAGATGATAACCAGTTGTATGAGATCCATAGCCTGTCAGGAGCTGTTACCAGCGGGCTGAGTGCAATCATGTGTCCAAGGCAACAGAGTGGTATTTATACGTGGTGACGACATAGGCCAGACCGTTCCGTATGTCAAACAAATTGTGATCGGACCACTCCCGCTGACAATTTTGTCACAAGACGGCTTCCACCGACGAAAAAAGGGTCAGCGATGCATCGCTAACCCTTTGAAAGAATTTGGTGGAGCTGGCGAGGATCGAACTCGCGGCCTCTTGAATGCCATTCAAGCGCTCTCCCAGCTGAGCTACAACCCCACAAATATCGCGTTCAGGTAAGGTTAACCTCGTAACACAGGATTTCGAGGCTTGTCAATATATTTTTCTTGACTTTTGGATGCCCCCCTTTTAATAATCAGCCCTCGTGCCGGAGTGGTGAAACTGGTAGACGCAGGGGACTCAAAATCCCCCTTCCCTTGCGGAAGTGTCGGTTCGATTCCGACCTCCGGCACCAAGAAAATCAGGGGTTCGCAGATTTGGTGTCTGCGGACCCTTTTTGCTTCTCGCTTTGCGGGGGATCATCCCGTCTAACGCTTACCAGCCTTATGGTTCCTGAACCACCTATTCGAGACTTTTCTCTCGAAACAGGCAAAATGTAACTGTTTTGTAACCGTCGCGCCTGCAGGTCGTTGAAAAGCTGGCGCTTTTGTGCCGCTTCCTTCAGGTCGTCCTGGGAAACAATGTTGTAACGATCGAAGACGCACCGGGTCTTGTGACCCGAGATCGTCATGGCCACCCGCTCCGGGATACCGGCTCGAACCATATCCCTCACTGCACCCCTCCGGAGATCATGAAAGAGCAGTTCCGCCTCTCAATGGTGG
>CAZWTL010000075.1:0-9942 GCA_964637025.1 uncultured Syntrophaceae bacterium
CCAAGACCTTTGCCCCGCCGACCTCCGACCGGGATTACCTCTTCGCCCACCTGCTCCGCAACCTGGAGTCGGCCTGCATCAAGGCGCGGCGCTACGGCCTCGCCCCCCGCAAGATCGCCGCCTTCCTGAAGAAGCAGAACTTCGACATGGAGGGCCGGGAGGCGAAGCTGAATCGCCCCTCCTCCCACCCGCTGGAGCTCTCCGAGATTCTCCGCGGTCTTTTCAACGGGATGTACAGGCGCTACGCGACCTACCGGGCGACCGGCGTCGTGCTGATGGACCTCGTCCAGGATACGCAGGTCCAGTACTCCCTCTTCGAGGACCCCGTCCGGGCGGAGAAGATCCGGGAGCTCTACGAGGCGGTCGACGCCCTGTCCGGCAAATACGGCAAGCACACGCTCCACCTCGGCGCCTCCCACCCCATCGAGGTGCAGGGCAAGGGCCGCCGCGGGGCCCCCACCGTCCGCGAACAGAAGCGTCTCTATGGCGAAACCCAGCGCCAGCACCTGGGTCTCCCCCTCTTAGATACGGGGTCAAATCTTTATTATTGACATTTCGCTGAGGATCATCCGATCGATTCCTCCCCCAAAGTGCCGTATGTAGCCCGACTGCGAATCAATCGCGAATGGCTCCCGTCACACCGCCATGTCCGATGTATCGTCCACGGCAATCCGGTCTCCCCATGGGACGCTTGTGTAGCTATATAACGACAAACTGAATCGGGCCGCATCGGTCAGATCTGCCAGAATTTCCTCAAATCCGTCAACCATACCGAAATGACCTCAATCGACAACTCCCTCGCACATCCGTATAGGTTATTTTCGTTTCCCTTTCGATGCGACTGGAATCAATACCCGCCCCGTTACAAGATGTTGTGATATCCTTTTCTTGACAGACAAGAGCTCTTCACATATTGTCGAATCGCTCCGGAAGAAAATTCTTATCAGAATCAGATTAGAAGAATCAGACCGTTTTTTCATTTCATGGGACTGACTGGAGGTGTGCTTTGAAGGCAATGAGCCCCATGCCCAAAATCATGTTCCGACATCCATGGGGACGCGTCACCTGCCCAACCATCCTGCTTCTGCTGGTGCTGTTTGCACAGCTTGTACCAGGAAACGCCCCCTGCGCCTTGGCCTATACCGCACTCCAACCGGAAGAAATCCGGACCATGGTGGAAAACGGAACGGCCGGCACGATCATCGATGTACGGGAATACAACGATTACTGTTCGGGGCACATTCCCTGCGCACTAAATTATCCATGGAATTCCAGATATCTACAGGATTATTACTCTGAACTCGATCCTCATTCCCGATACATCGTCGTCTGTTTGAGTGGAATCCGCAGCGCTTCAGCATCCGCGTTTCTCGAAAG
This sequence comes from uncultured Syntrophaceae bacterium, assembly GCA_964637025.1. GTDB lineage: Bacteria > Desulfobacterota > Syntrophia > Syntrophales > UBA5619 > UBA5619. The sequence goes on from CAZWTL010000075.1 coordinate 1,378, forward strand.
TCAAGGATTTACCGAGATCTACACCATGAGTGGCGGCATGAATGCCTGGCCGGGTGCGAGGCAGACCTGCAGCACAAAATGCCCGACCCTCTACTTTCCCCACATCGCCACAACCACGCCCTGGCACACCGAGATCGCCGTCATCAACACGAGCGATCAGGCAATCTCGGGCACGTTGAAGGCTGTGAGCGATGCAGGGAAAATCGTCCAGATCAAAACGATTTTGCTGCCTCCCCGCGGCCGGAAGGAGATCGACGTCGCGGTCGAATTCACCAACCATACGACCATAGGCTACATGGTCTTCACCTCCAACTCTGCCGCAGTCAAGGGCTACACGAAGTTCTACATACCGGGGAGTTACAGGGCCGCCATCCCCGCGATCCAGGAGGTTAACACCTCCGACATCCATGTCTCGCACATCGCCTCGAACACCGACTGGTGGACCGGGCTCAGCCTGGTGAACACCACTTCCGAGACGAAGGAACTGACCATCGCCTTCAACACCGGACACAGTGGCAACGTGACGCTCAATGCCAATGAACACAGGGCATTGAACATTGCGGAGGCATTTTTTGACAACAACCCCCCGGCAGACATCCGGTCGGCGGTGATTGCCAATGCCAACGGGATCATCGGACTGGAGTTGTTCGGCAGTCTTGGGTGGGGTACCCAGTTGGAGGGGATCCTGCTTACGGACAACACCGCCTCGACCATCTTCTACCCCCACGTGGCATGGGACCCCTGGTGGACGGGCGTTGTGGCCTTCAATCCGTCCGCATCGGAGGGAACGATAACGATCAACCCCTACCGCGCCGACGGAATTCCCCTGGCCCAGTCAACCCTGCCCATCGCCGCCGGAGGAAAATACATCGGCGCCGTTGCCGATCTGGGGCTTCCCGCCGACACGGCATGGTTCAGGCTGGACTCCACCCAACCCCTCTCCGGTTTCGAGCTTTTCGGCAGCACCGACGGCAGCCAGCTCGGGGCCTATGCCGGAAACGGTGCAGGCGGCGCAAAGAGCGGCGTTTTTGCCAAAATCGAGGAGGAGGGCTGGACGGGAATCGCCTTTGTCAACACGGAGGGCGCGACGGCAAACGTCACCCTCACAGCGTTCACCGATGACGGAGCCCCGGTGGCCACCCAGTCGCTGCAGGTCCAGGGCCATGCCAAGGTGGTCGACAACCCCGAGCAGGTCTTTACCCAGAATATCGGCACCGCCACCTACATTGCCTTCGCATCGGACCGGAATGTTGTCGGCTTCCAGCTCAACGGCTCCGCCGATGGAACCATGCTCGACGGTCTGCCGGGGATGTAGCGTGGAAGTTTGGGGTCAAATCTTTATTCTTGACAGTTGGCTCCCGATCATCCGATCGATGCCTCCCCCAGAGTGCCGTCTGCGGCCCGACTGCGAACAAATCACGGATGCCTCCTGGCACGCTGAAGACTCCGTCTATGCGAATCCGCACGATTCCAATTCGATTGCGCCAAATATTTCTTGAAGTCAAAACTCCCCTGGTGTAATAAGCGCCGTCCATTGATCTGCAGATGTTTTTTCATGTCTGCCAAGATTGCATGTTCCGCATGGCAGTATTTGATGCGGGGATAAATCGGGTTCCCGACTCGTACCCGGTATAGAAGGTGAAAAATGAGAACAACCATGATGAAACAGCTTATTCGCGCGTCCTTGCTCCTTTACACGATCCTGATGGCCGCCGGCGCAGCAAATGCTGCACCCCTCTACTTCCCTCACATCGCCACGATCGATTCGTGGCAAACGGAAATTGCCATGATCAATACCAGCTCCGATCAGAGCGTCACCGGCACGCTGAAGGCTTACAGCGACGTAGGCCAGCATGTAGAGAGTAAAGAGATCTGGCTTGCTGCCCGCAGCCGGAGAGAAATTATTATTGCCAATGAATTCACGAACCACGCCAGCATCGGATACATCGTCCTTGACACGACCTCCGACATGGTTGAGGGCTACACGAAATTTTACAAAGGGGATTACCGGGTGGCGATTCCCGCAGTCAGGGAGGTGAACACCTCGGATATCTATGTCACGCATATCGCTTCGGACGCCGAATGGTGGACGGGGATCAGTCTGGTGAACACAACGGCGGCAGCGAAAACCCTGACCCTGACCTTCAGCGACGGACAGAGCGAGGAGGTTACGCTGGCCGCCAATGGGCATAAGGCGTTTGCCGTCAAGGATCTGTTCAATGGCGTGCCCCAGCCGTCCATCCAATCGGCGGTGCTCACCCCTGCGAACGGCATCATCGGGCTGGAGCTGTTTGCCACTCACGACGGCAAACAAATGGAAGGGATTCTGCTGACGGATCGGACGGCCACATCCCTATTCTATCCCTGTGTATCGAACGACACGACCTGGTGGACGGGAATCGTGGCCTACAACCCGTTTTCGTCACCCTGCAACATCACCGTCACGTCTTACGATATCGACGGGAACATCCTGTCTACGCCCACCGATACCATTGATGGAGGGGAGAAATACATCGGCACACCCGATCAGCTTGGCCTTCCTGCCCAGACGGCGTGGTTCAGGCTAGACGCCACGGGCGCCCTTAGCGGCTTTGAACTGATCGGAACCCGCGCCCTCGACCGGCTTGCGAGCTTTGCGGGCAACGGGGGATCCGGCTCAAAAGCGGGTGTCTTGGCCAAGATCGAGAAGAATGGGGGGAAAACGGAGATCGCGTTGGCCAACACTGAAAACGGTACGGCATCCGTCAATCTCACCGCTTATACCAACGCCGGAACCCCGGCAGCCAATAGCCTCATCACCCTGGGAGGCCATGCCGCAGTTGCAGACGACCTGGTGCATCTCTTCAGGCAGGACCTTACGAATGCCACTTACATTGCCTACGCCTCGGACAGGAATATTGTGGGGTTGCAGCTCAATTACAGCACGGACGAGAGGATGCTTGACGGACTGCCCGCGCTCGGCATAACGGGCGGCAATGGCAGCAGCGGGGGCCAGATCTATACGTGCTCCGATGGAACACACTGCCCAAGCCCGCTGACGTGCAGCGGCGGCAACGAGTGCAAGTGTCCGGCCGGCCAGCAGTTATGTAGAAACATTTGCATCCCCCAGGACGCCAGCTGCTGTTATGATGGAAGCTATTGTGTAGGCACGTCAACATGCGGAAGCGACAACTCATGCACGGATTACGGCACCGGCATGCCCTCCGGTCCCGGTGTTGTCGGCGGCATGACTTACTTCATGTTCGCCAATGGCTGCGCCGATGGGATGATCTACGGATACACCGGGCCGAATTACACGATCTGCAATGCGTATGTGACATTGGCCTCCTCTTTTTCCTTATGCAGCAAGATCATCAACGCCTGCCATGGGTTATCGGACTAGCCCAGACGATTGGGGGACACGATTGGGGGTCAAATCTTTATTCTTGACAGTTGGCTCCAAATCATCCGACCGATGCCTCCATCAAAGTGCCGCCTGCAGCCCAACTGTGCATAAAACGCTTATGGCTCCTGGCATTCTGAAATGGACGCCGGGAAGTTATCACCCGTTCATTCATATACGGTGAATCTCACGGTGTAACCGGGGGGACCGCCCGCTTCACAACCTTCACCCGGCGCGATATCGATGACCGGCAACATTGGACCCGTGTTTTACGTCGGCAATGACAGTCCCCTCAGCCGATGGAAATTGAAACGATCGACGGTGTCAGGTCATGATTATGGGTAGCGCTGATAAATCGTTGACAATCTTCAAGAAGAAAGTTAAATACGGCCGCACCCGGTGAAGATCCAGATCCGCCGAGGCATCCGAAAGGAGCTTGCTCTCCTTGGCCCGAAAGCCGACAAACCTCCTGTACGGGGTGGATGACAAGCCGCCGGTCTGGTTGATCCTGTTCATGGGATTTCAGCATATCTGCATCTATGCCGTCACTTTTTCCTTTCCGGTTTTGATCATCAGAGAAATGGGGGGAACCACCGAACAGGCTTCATTGATGATCAGCATGTCGATGATCGCCGGAGGCATCGGGGCCATTGCCATGGCGCTCCCCAAGATCGGGGCGGGGTATCTGTGTCCGCCGGTCTGTTCTCCCACCAATTTTGCAGCCGCCATGGTGGCATCCAAAATGGGGGGAATACCGCTCATCTGCGGGATGACCCTTTTCGCCGGCGTGGCCGAAGCCCTCTTCTCGAAAATCATTCAACGGTTGCGTGTGCTCTTTCCGCCCGAAGTCACCGGCCTTATTGTGGCCATGGTGGGGATCACGGTCATTCGCGTCGCTTCATTGAGTTTTCTCGGATTGGACCGGTTCGATAAGGTGACCACGCCGGCAGAATTGACGGTGTCCATTGCCACCCTCTTCCTGATGATTGCCCTGAACATCTGGAGCAAAGGCAAATTAAAGCTCTTCTGCGTGTTGATTGGAATGGTGTTCGGCTACGCATTGTCTTATCTGTTGGATCTTTTCAGCGCTGAAGACCTGGGCAAGGTCAGCGGCGCCGGCTTTTTGGGCTTTCCTTTGACCAGCCACCCCGGATGGGCTTTCAATGCTTCGCTGATCATTCCTTATCTGATCGTGATGGTCTGCTCGGCGCTGAAGACCATGGGCGATGTGGTCACCTGCCAGAAAATCAACGATTCGGAATGGAAACGGCCGGAGATGAATAATATCAGCAAAGGCGTATTTGCGGATTCCATCAGCGGGATCGTCGCGGGCCTCTTGGGAGGGGCCGGGCAATCCACCTCTTCAAGCAATGTCGGCCTTTCGATCGCAACGGGAACAACATCGAGAGTGATCGGGTATTCAGCGGGAGGTTTGCTGATCTGCATCGCTTTTATCCCGAAGATCTCATCCCTGTTTGCCATCATGCCCAAACCGGTCATCGGATCGACCCTCATTTTTGTTATCTCTTTCATGATCATTGCCGGGCTTCAAATCATCATGTCCAGGATGATCGACGCCCGTAAAACATTTATCATCGGCGTATCCCTGATCTTCGGATTGACGATCGATATCCTGCCCGAGGTCTTTGCCGGCATCCATCCCTGGCTGAAGCCCATTTTCGCTTCGTCCCTGGCCACGGCGACCGTGCTGGCCATCTTGCTGAATTTGATCTTTCGCATCGGCATTGGCAAAAAGGTGAAGCTGAAGATCGTCCCCGAGACCGATGCCCCCGACAGGATATTGCATTTCATGGAAGAGAACGGCCGCGCTTGGGGGGCGCGTGCCGAGGTGGTCTACAGGGCAATCGCTGTGATCAGCGAATTCCTGGAAGCGGCCATCGAAAATGGGCTGACCCGAGAACCCGTCGATGTTGAGGTCGCTTTTGACGAGTTCAATCTCGATGTGGAGATCCATTACAGGGGAGACCTCATCGAACTCCCACTGGTCAGACCGGATCCCCGTCTGACCCTGACCGACAAAGGGGCGCCGCTGAGGCTTTCCGGATTCCTGATCCGAAGTTATGCGGACAAGGTGTCAACAGACCAAAAAGGTGATGATGCCTATATCAGGGTGCACTTTGTCCATTAGTCAATAAATGATGTTCCTGCTGGAGAGGAATATGGATATCCGTGTGAAGAGGGAGGCGAAAGGCCTTGTGGTATCGATCGTGGGACGGTTGGACGCGGTCTCTGCCGTGACGTTTGATCAGGAGATGGACGGGCAGATCAACGGCGGGGAATGCAGGTTCATTCTGGATCTGTCGCAGCTCGATTACATCAGCAGTGCGGGATTGCGCAGCATCCTGTCATTGTCCACGAAATTGGAACAGCACGAAGGGACGATGACCTTGTGCGGCCTCAGGGGCGGGGTGAAAGAGGTATTCGATATTTCCGGATTCAGCACCCTCTTCAAAATTGATGAACAGGGACAGGGGTCAAATCTTTATTCTTGACATTTGCCATGAGCCCGTCCGTCTCACCCTCTCCCGATGCACTGTGCACCAGTCCGTCCGCGAATACGCAGCGGACGGTCCCCGTCATCTCAACCTTTCCGAAAATGCTGCTCGTGGCGATCCATGCCGCGCTTTGAATGGCTGACTGTATATGATCCTGGAGAATCGTGGCGCTCCGGCGGATCAGGCTGCACAATCCCGCCGAAATAACATCATCAATGGACACCGCGATCGTCAATCCCGTGACAGGATTTCCTCCGATCCTTACGCAAAATCGTTTTCAAATCAAAACGCGCCGTAATATTCTGTGATCAAGTTCCCCGGTCCTGGAAGCGGTCCCCTACATTGTTGTGCCGCTCGGGAAGCAAGCTCCGATCCATTCCGTTCAATGGCTTGTCTTGTCGCTTCGGGTGCAACGGCAGTCAGGACCTGTGGAAAGCGCAGACCGAAGCGACGACGCGGCTTCACCCCGTCCGACTCCTTGCGATTGTCCGGTGTTACGCCTTTCCCACCGCTTTGAAGAAGGTGTAGCAAAACGTGCCGTCCGGCTCGGTTGTACGATATAACGCCTGAATTCCTTTGTCGAACGCAGCGGGGTCGATGATGCCTTCCTCAATAGCCGATTGACGCACCCCCTCGATCATGGCCGTAAATGTCCTTTTCGTGAATCCATCGACGATTTCCGGTTTGCTGGAATCTGCATAAACCATTCGGGGGGATACCCGGATTTCGGAGTACCCGGCAGCAACCAGCAACGGATATAACGACCTGCCGATCTGTGCGTTCCCGCCGGAGCGAGCTTGCAATTCGACCTGGCAGTGAATTGCGGCACGCGCTTCATCGCTGTCGGGATAAAAATAGGCGGACCCATGATCGCCTTCGATCACCGTAATGGTTCCGCCCGGCCGCAGATATGTCTTCAGCGTTTGCAGGGCCGGAATGGGATCTTTCAGATGTTCCAGCACAAAGCAGACAAAAACGTGATCAAAGGATGCCGGGAGAAAGGGCAAATGGAAAAGGTCCCCTTGCTGGAACCGGACATTGTTAAACCCCGCCGCCCGGACCTTCTCTTCGGCCTCCATGAGCGAACTCGCCGAGATGTCAACCGACACAATCGACACTCCGGGGCTCTTCCCCGCCAGCATCACCGTTTGCGCGCCGACCCCGCAACCGGCTTCCAGGACGCGGCTGCCCGCCGGATATGCGGTGTCGCAATGCAGCAGGTCGGCCAGGGTTGCCGCCTGATCCTGTAAACGGATGTTCTCTTTCGGATCGTACCCATGAACATATGCTTTTGTCATAGCGTCGTTCCCCATGTCGTACGTAAGGGGCGGATCCTTTTGGGCGGTCCGAGATTCAACAATCCACCATGGTCACCCCCAAGCCGCCGGTTCCCATCTCCTTGAAAGGTGTTGGCAAGGCCTTGCCCGTTTCCAGCATGGCCCCAATCACTCGATCCAAATCCTCCCAATGCTGTGAGGTTATCTCGTTGAGGGCCAGCAAATGGGCATTGTAGGCCTTCAGGGCGCCAAAGGCATTGCGCTCGATGCAGGGGATCAGGACAAAGCCACCAACGGGGTCACAGGACATGCCCAGATGATGCTCAAGCGCGATGGTGGCGGCAATTTCCGTGGCTTCAAGAGATCCGCCGGTGGCATAGGTGATCATGGCAGCCGCCATTGCAGCCGCTACACCGATCTCCCCCTGACACCCCACTTCCGCCCCTGCAATGCTCGCGTTGTTCTTGCATAGGAAACCCACCAGGCCTGCCGCCATAAGTCCACGACGCATGGCGTCGCGGGACAGTTTCATCTCCTTCATCACGGTGACGATTGCGGGCATGGTGCCTGCGGAGCCGAGTGTCGGAGCCGTCACCGCGAGGCATCCCGCCGCGTTGCCCTTTGAGCACCAGGTCAAGATGAGCGTTAATCTCCCGATCGCTGACCTTCATGATGGCCTTTTCGTTTTCCATGATGATCTCGTGAAGGCTTTTCCTGTGTTCGCTGGCCAATGCCTTGAATTGCGTCATGCTGTGGTAGGGATACAAAGGCTTGCCGCGATCTGCCTCGGGTTGTCCTTTCCAGAGAAAAAATCCGCCGCCGGGCGAGTAATACTCCCTCTCGAACAGGGAGGACCCATCCTTGCCGACCAGACGCATGATCATCGTGTTGGCATAAGGATAGGGATGGTCGATCTTGTCCCAGACGATCATGTCATGGCCGATCATGAAGGTTTTGCCGTTGATGGTCGTCGGATGTTTTTTCATTGCGTCTCCGAGGAGATCCATCAGTTTTGTGTCGCACGTCTCCGATTTCTCGCCCAACAGGCCCGCCAGGATGGCACGATCCGTATGATGGCCCCGACCTGTGGCGCTCAGGCTCCCGTAAAGTCTGACTTCAATGGTTTGACCATTGACGATCTGCTCCCTGGGCATCTCTGTCAGGGTCTTCCGAAAATGTTCGGCAATCCTCAAAGGGGCAATGGTCTGTGAACTGGAGGGTCCCGGTCCGATCTTGAACAGATCGGTCAAAGACGTCAGAATCATGCCCTTTGGCGGGCCGCCATAACATTTGTCCGTTGCCCTCCCGGAAAGCACGCCGGCAGGAATTCCCATAGCCATTGTCGAGTTGGCGGTCAATAACGCGCCCCCACTCCCGCGTAGGATAGCAA
>CAZWTL010000076.1:0-9746 GCA_964637025.1 uncultured Syntrophaceae bacterium
TCTGGTGAAACTCGGCCTGGCTAAGAAGGAGGGGGAGAGGTATCTCGCGTGACCCGATCATATTCCCTAATCTAGAGATTCCCAAAAAGGCCAGGGTGTCTTGGTGGTGACTAAATGAGTCGAGTTGTTGATCAGTTTATAAACAGACTTTTCAATGCGAATCACTCCCGCTGGTGGGCCAACTTGTCTTCGGAAACCCGAAATGAACAAATACGGAGATACTGGTCGGTTTCTGGAAGAAACACTTACAAATGAAATGTCCGATGTCCGTGAATACAGAGGTACTGGTAGGCAACTGTTCTTCTTCTCGAACAGCCCGAGATCCACAATTGACGGTCGCTTCGGACATCTGGAAGTTGAAGAAAAGTGACACTCCCCCGGCAGGAGCCGGGGGCATCTACGGGCTACAAGCTTAATCATGTTTGAGCCTTTCGGGCTGCCGCTTCATCTCCAGACAGGAGTCTGGAGTTTTATGCGGCTGAATAGCTTTTCGCCAGTGTCCGAACTATCCCGTGTTGGAAGCCTTACGTTTACCACGTAGAAAGGAAGCTCTACCGATGACAAGCGCAACTCAGGCCGACACCCCGTCTCCGAACGAGTCTGATGATCGAACCATTCGCTTACGTGATGTCGCCAGATGGCAACTGCCAGATGTCCTTGAACCCAATGAGGGCATGGGTCAGCGCAAGGCGCCCGATGTTCTGGCCGGTTTGCCTTCATTGCAGCGCGGCACAGTGTGGCGACCCAACCAGATCGAGCTATTGTGGGACTCGATCCTGCGTGGTTTCCCGATTGGGTCGCTGGTTGCCTGCCGACGCTTACCCAAGGAGAAGCAACACACCCGCGCCGGAGCTGTCGCGATCAGTGAGGGAGACAACAAGCTGCCGTGGCCTGAAGACCAATACACCCACCACCTGCTCGACGGTCAACAGCGTGCGAACGCGGTAGCGCTGGCCTACTTGGATCCGTTTTCCGCACAGGGAGACCGGTCCAGGTCGAAAACCATCCTCTGGCTGGACCTCGATCCGTCACGCTCCAAAGACCGCTTTCCCGCAGCCTCTACCCGCCATCATCTGTTGCGCGTGACCACCGAGGCCCACCCTTGGGGGTTCGGGGTCAGTGATGACAAGGAGCCGGTGCGAATCTCCAGTGGGGAGGCTTACGAAGCCATTCGGGCGTTCCAGCGTGTTCATCCGCAAGTTCGGGGCAGTGCGTGTCCCGAAGCGGAGCAATCTCCCGAAACCTCCTATTCATCACGCCAGCGCCCCAGCCCCTGCGAGGGCTGGCCAGTCAAGGCCAATGCGCCCTTGCCATTGGCATGGGCTTTGCTAGAAGCCGAGAAGCTGACGGGCACTTCGGAGGGTGCCGTCGATACGGTCTGGGCCAGCACGCTGTGGAACGCCGTACTTACGCGGGTCAATGCAGTTCAGGCGCGTGGCCGCGCCACGGGTGCCACGGATTCCGCCGTGATAGCCGAAGGCAGCCCTGCGGAATCGACTGCCCATCCAGACCCCGACGATCCCTGGTGGACAAAGGTTGCCCGTGTGCTCACCGAGTGGACGGCCGAGACGGCCAGTGAGTCCCGGCAATTGCAGGCCCTGCGCTTGGCGCAGGCGCTCCGGCGCGCAGTCAATACCCGGCTGGTCATTCTGACGGTTCCCAAGGAAGCCCTTGATGCACCCAGCCGACTGGAGGCGCAGGCCGCGTCTCATCCGCACTCCAATGAAAACGTTGCAAATCTCGAGCATCTGTTTGCTCGCTTGAACAATGGCGGAACCTCGCTCAGCGCCGACGACCTGGCATATTCGATGATCAAGGCGTACTGGCCTGGCATTGAACAGACGATTGCGGGCATCGAAAGGCGTCCGCCCGAAACTCAGGTCGCCTTGCTGGGCGCACGCCTGGCACGGGCCGAGGCAGCATGGCGTGACATCGGCAAACCGGCACCCAGCCTACCCGCTGCGCCCAACGTCTCGGCCATTCGCCAACTGGGTGCGGCCCGAGCCCAGACGAGACTCGCCGAAAGCGCGGACACCGAGCAACGCGAGCAGCAGTTGGAGCGACAAGCCTGGCGCACGCGGATGGAATCGGTCTTTGGGCTGCCTTCTTCGGGCGGTGCACCGCTGCCCGCAAAGGAGACCCCGCTGGCCCAAGCATTGGCACGGGTGGACGCGTGGTTCAGCTACAGCCCCCTGCAGCGTTGGGGCCTGCCCCCCGTGCTGCTCTCCCGCATGGCCACCCAGAGCAGCGAGGTCTATCTGTTTTTACTATGGCTGGCACACCACAACGGAACGGCACCAGTACCCGACGAGAACATTCGCCGGCCGCTGTTGGGTTTGGCGACGGCGCTGCAGTGGTTTAGCATCCACGCTGAACGTGCAGTGCGCGAACTGTGGACGGTCGAGCCCAGGCAATGGCTCAGTGGCGAGGCGTTCGAGTCGCGTAAGTGGCTCGATGTCTTGGGTAGCCTCAAAAATGCCAAACAACAACCTGCCCCCGCAATCCCGTTCATTCCAACCCCAGACGAACTGGCCCACTACATCGACGAGCACACCCTCACTCCGGACGAATCGATCAAGGACTGGAGATGGTGGGATACCCTGGTGGTCAAAGCCGCCAAGCAGGAATGGGAAAAAACCAACCCCGAGCCAGCGCCCAGCACCAAAGATCTGGACAACGCCCGTGACGAGCGTTGGAAAAAGTGGTCCGGCGTGATCAGGATATTGAGTGAGCGGGGCTACGGCGGGGCGAATGCCCTGCTCTTGATGTACGCGCAACGCGAGCAGATGCATCACTACTTCAGCGATGTGGACACGCGCGACACCGGCTTCTGGGACAAACACAACGTGCCCTGGGACTTTGACCATCTGCTCCAGCAGAGGCTGTTGCGCCACTACTGGACCGGGAAAAAGTACCAGGATCTGTATCAGGAATGGGGCTACACCATTGCCAATCTGCACCTTTTGCCATTTTTCCTGAACCGGGCGCGTCGGGACAAGCCGCTCATCGAAGCATTTAAATACTGGTCGCAAGAGGACTGGAAACGCGCTTTGCTGTGGGACGACGAGGACAAGACTGGGCGCCAACGTGCATTTTCCATGAGCGACAACGATGTGAGAGACGAAACATCCCCGGCCGCGCTCGACCGCGTCTACACCTTCACGACCGAAGCGCGTGCCCGCCTACTGCGCATTTACCGGGACTGGTTTAAATCCCTTGCTGTGGGAAGACTCTTGGACGCCGAGTAGGGATCCGTGATCCGCTGCGCGGGTTGGCGTCGCGCTCCAGTGGATAATCTGACCATGGCCTTATCCAAAGACCGTATCGACCGCCTCACCCAGCTCGAAGCCTTGGTCCCCCGCCGAGGACTGCCCCGACCCCGGGCGGCTCCTCGAACGGATGTTGCCGAAGAGGGAGCGCCGGTATTGGCCCGGTTGATTACCACCATTTCGTCCAGGTTCTCCCGAAAAAACGCGAAAGACTCTTGACACTACCCTTGTTCATACGGCGATTTGTGAAGGTGTTTATCGCGTTCATTAAAAAGGGGACAGTGTTGTCTGAATTCCCAGATTTTTATTGAGTATACTGTGCCAATACTTCTGCTGCCACCCACTTCATCTCCTCACGCTTATCCTCTGGCTCCAGAAGCTCAGCATCAGCCCCAAAAGAGAGCAACCATTTTTTTACATCAAACCAGCCTGAGGTGGTCATTATGAGGATGATTGAACCATCTTTCAGTTTTGTGATTTTCTGAGTCTTTGACCAGCGGCGTTCTTCGATATAGCGGGCCTGATCAGATGAGAATCTAATTGTTACGGTTACCGGATCATCATAGACCAGACCAAAAGCGTCTTCCAGAAGCGAATCGGGATCAAAATCCTCCGGATATTCATACGTATCGTTGGTCAGAGTCAGGTTCATAACACGCTCAGCAGCTAGAACCCGAATATCTTCATATTGCGTCACGCGTACAAACAGGTAAAGACCCCCATTCCATTCAAAAAATTTAAGGGGATCGATTTTATACTTCTTTATCTCATCATCGGAAAATGAATGATACTCAACCATACAGGTTTTTTGCTGCAAAATTGCCTTCGTAATACTGTCGATGATCTCGTCTTTCCCTTTTAAGTCCTTAACAAGCTTATCTGCCGTGGTTAAGAGCGTCTTTACCCTTTCCAATCGATCTGCCAGCCCTGCGGGCATGAATACGTCCAGCTTAGCGAAAGCCCTTTCAATATTATCCTCAATCCCTGTTCCCTGATAGAGGCTGGCATGCCCTTTGAGAAAGTAAAGGGAGATGATTTCAGTCATAGAAAGGTTCAGATCAGCAACCTTCATATCCGATAGCCGCTTGAACTGATCCCTGTCGAGGTAATAGCGTACCTCTCCCCCCACCACGGCTTTGTCCTTGTCGAGCAAAAACTTGAAATCGTATTGTAGTGTTTCAAGAACACGATAGGCTTGACGCTTGTCGATCTCCAGCCATTTACAGAGTGAAGAAATGGTGGTCCCAGTCGGCTGGGCAAGAAGATTGATGGCATCAAAGAGCTTCTTGAGATTCCTGCCACGCATATGTCTTCCTCCAAAAGGGATATTTAAATCGTTTAACCATCGGATGGCATGAGTCTTTTGGGTCACTCTACATGAAATTTTCAATCAAATGAAAATATTTTTTTGAAAATGTCCAAAAATGACACTCCAGGGGGGTATTTCATAATCAAAAATAGAAATGGAGGCATGCAACATGAAAAATAATAAAGATCAACAGCGGGAAGAAAACGGACTCAACGAATATGGCATCATCTACCTATCCGGAGTGATCAATGAATGCTCTGCTGAACAAATGTGCAAGGAGATCATTGAACACAACATTAAAGGAGATGTCGGCCAGATCCAGATGATCATCAATTCCCCTGGTGGCACCTGTGCATCCGGGTTCTCCATCATCGATATCATGGAATGGTCAGGGATCCCCATCTACACAACGGGAATCGGCCTTGTCGCCTCCATGGCTCTCATCATTTTCATGACCGGAGAGAAGGGCCGCCGGGTCTTGACAGCCCGCACATCCATTCTTTCCCACCGGTTCTCCGGAGTCAGTTTCGGCAATCACAGCCAGCTCATCGCAGGGCGGAAGGAGGAGGATATGGCCCACGACCGTGTCATCCAGCACTATCTGACCTATAGCGGAGTGAAAGACCGTGGAGAGCTGGAGAAGTATCTTCTGCGGGATGTGGATACATGGCTGACGCCGGCGGAAGCTGTTCAGCTCGGTCTCGCTGACGTTGTCGAACCGCCACGTAAGCGCAATTAAGGGAGGATCAACATGCAATCACATCAATCGGTAATTACAGATCACTCGTCATCGGCTCAGGCGGCACAACTGATCCCGTTATCTTCACACAGGAGTCATAGAGCTTCAAACATTCCGTTTTTGGACAATCTTGATTACCTGCAGGCTTTGGAACAGGAAGCAAAACTCATCCTGGCGCAAGGACTTTTACGTCGCAACGGGCCTGATTGGCAAAGTAATCCAGATCATGCAAGGGCAATCTCTCTTGCCGGATTGTCAAAGGGTGAAGCAACCCCTGAAAAGCTTGATGAACTTATAGTTACCATGGAACAGGGGAATCAATCTCGATTGGAGGCATCGGAAAAGGCTGGAGTCCATATCTTTTTCTCGAAGTTTTGCCATGACCATCAAGTGGACAGTTTTAATAGGGTCGTAGTGATCCTGCTCCTCATGCTTGCCACCAGCAAAGCATTCGCAGAGATGTTTGAGCTGTGCGGCTTTGAAAAGGCAAATGAAAGATCAGAAGGAATGAAAATCGGGTCTCTGCTTGCCATCATATGTCGTGACTATCGGGAGCAGCTTGCCTGTCGCAGGCACTTTAGTGTGGATGCTCCCCTTGTGCAGCGGGAGGTCCTGTATATCCCGAGTTATCTTTTTGAGACGGCGAACATTCTCGACGAAATTGTATGCCTGTATGATCGATATGTGCGTTATCTCCTGGGGGACAATAATTTTTACAACAACAGCTTCAGATTCATAGAGCGGGAAAAGGGCTCAGTGAGTTTGGAGCAGGTTGTCATCCCTGAGGGTATAAAGTCCGGCCTGGTTTCACGCATCGGTAACTTTTTTGCTAGCAGAGAACAAAGACAGGCCGCTAAAATTGACGAGTTCTATGGGTATGGCACAGCCCTCACCTTGCTTTTCTACGGACCTTCGGGGACAGGAAAGACCATGATGGCACAGGCGTTGTCATGCCATTTCAATAAACCGTTATTTTCGTTGAAATGGGGAAGCATTGATCAACGGATTTGGAACTTCGAGGATGTCATCAAGTATCTCTTTCGCGAGGCCTCGCTCAATGATGGGATTGTGTTTTTCGATGAGGCCGATGATCTCTTCGAAAAAGATTCCTCAATGGCCCGATCACTTTTGATTGAGATAGAGAAAACACACTGCGTGGTGATCCTCGCCACCAATAAACCGGTCGATCTGGACCCCGCATTGGAACGGCGCCTGACTCTAAAGGTTTTTTTTCATCTTCCCGATGCTCATTTGCGCTACCGAATCTGGCAAGCGCTCATGCCGGGTTTTATCAAGCTGGCACCGGATGTCGACCTGAAGAAACTGGCCGACCGATATCTGTTCACAGGAGGATTGATAAAAAACAGTCTTTTCATGGCAATCAATTCCTCTTTAATAAACAGCGATAATGGGAATTCGGTCGTAACGAGGGAGATGATCGAGCAGGCGGCTGTGCTTCAATCCATGCAGATGGTGGACATGAGTCACCTTTGTCAAGTCTACACACCCAACCGTAAATTATCCGATCTGCAGATCAAATCACGTCAAAGGGAGGAACTTGGTAATGTAGTAAAAGCGTATCAACGTCTTCAGGAAAATAAACTTGGGCTAAACATCCTGATCATTTCATCAGATCCGAAGACCGGCATTGATGTCGTCGGCGCCCTGGCTCATGAATGCAGCCTGCAAGTGAGAGAATTTGATTATCGTGATGTTTCCAGACGAAGTGATGACGCCAAGGTCATAGATCCAGTTTCGCAAAAGAAAGTCCTTCCAATGGATTACGCCTTCGCCGCCGGGACGGGTGATGCTTCCATGATTCTTTTTGTAGATTACGACGGACTAGCCAAATGGGCATCTAACAGAAAAGAGCAGGACGACAACACAAATGGTGACCCCAGGATGTTAAATGTTGATCTGCTCAGTCATCTGCGCTCACATCAGGGGCTTTTCTGCATGGTGACCCAGGTTCCCCTTCAGGGCAAGCTGCCCGTTGAATTTAATCTCCATTTCAATTTGGAATATCCACCGGAAGAAACACAGCTTCGACACTGGGAAGAACATATCGGCAAGTCGACAAATAATGAGGATGAATTGATTGCTCTGGTCGAGCAGAATCCCATGCATATGTATGAAATCGACTTTATTGCCAGGCAGGCCTTAATCCAAACCATCGTCCAGTCGAATGCTGGCGGACCGACCATCAAGGACATCCGAAATGTCATCGCCAGATACCGACAAAACCGTTTTGTGCCACTCCTGTTTGGTTTGTAATGAACAATTGATTATAGGAATTATATGACCGGTATATGGCGGAAAGATGAAAATGGCGATATCGTGAGGGCCCCTGTTGCCGTGATAAGAAACCCCAAAGTCGGCATTTTTTGGATCATAGAGACGGAACATGCCGAGGATATCATCTATGATGTTGTACTTGTGTCTCAGGGAGAAAAGTATGGCGATGCCATCCAACATGGCGGCCATTATGAGTTTTGGGAAAATCTCAAGCCCAAATCACCTACTGAGGTATTGTTCAAGAGTAGATCGTATGATGCTTATCCAAGGGGCCGGGTCGTTTTCTTTCCAATCGAGAATCGGTTTATCCTATATGCCGATCGATGCATCAGTGCCGATGATCTCGGTCGCGCTTTGAATACATTTGAGATCGACGAATCTGCTTTTACTATCAAAAGTGATGAGCATTATCGATGCGCCCAGTGCAATCCATTCTTTATGGAATAGAAAGAGAGGAATGATATGACAGATCAAGGTCATTACGAGGGTTTTGAGATGGAGGGCAAGTTCTTTCTCATTTTGGTTCAGGCAGTATCCGACTGTCCGGTAGTGAAAGCCCGTACAGTCAAGAGAATTATCGCGCACATCGATCCGGCTTTTACTGAGGATTTATTTGCAGTTCGTCCGTGCGTCCGAAGATTGCGATAAATTGGCTGCGTCTCTGAAGTATCGCCATGCCCACATGAGAGTGATTTCTTCAAGAAAGGGGAAATCTATACATCAATTGATTTCAATGGTGGAACGTATACGATAGATGAATATGGAGACGGGGAGACGCGGATAGGCAGTGCTTATTTTGAATGGATTAAGAAAAGACCGTAAATAGCGATATAAACCGAATCGCGTCAACGTGAATCCGCACTGGATTCTTTTTAAAACTGAAATGTATGGAATTGCCCCATGAAAGACAAGAAAACGAAGCGCCGTAAAATGCCATATCAAAAAATTGATTTAGAGATATCGTCACGAGGGTTTGGGTGCTTGGACGCAAAATTGCGGTTTGAGAATTTCATTCAAGATCAAAATAATTCTGAGGCTTATACGGTTGCGCAAAAGGCTGCGAAGGGTTCATTATGCGGAATTCCGGTGGTGATTCATTCGGAGGCTGGTGGTCAGGGTAAGACCCACCTTATTCATGCGATAGGAAACGAAGCTCTCAGGTGCGATCGAAAGGTCAGGGTAGCACTGTTTTCGGTTGAATGGTTTTCAAGGACGTTTATATCGGCGCTGCGAGATGGGATGGCGGAGACCCTCAGAGCTAAAATCAGGGTCAACTACGATATTTGCCTTGTCGATGAGTTGACGTTCATTGATGGGAAGCAACAAATTCAACGGGAGCTTTTTCAGGCACTCAAGGAGCATTCCGAGCATGGATGCAGAATTGTCTTGGCAAGCGCCCTTCCCCTCGATGCTATGAAAGATTGGCACGACGAGTTCAAAACATGGCTACTGTCAGGGATTAATGTTGGAATCGCAGCGCCCGGCGCTGAGGCGCGGCTTGCTTTTTTGAAAGTATATTTAACTGAAAACGGTATGTCCGCCTATGACGGATTAGCCAACTGCCTTCACTTAACAGCGGGGCCGACCTTTAGGGAGTTACAGGCTGCCGTCATTCGGCTGCAAGCTGCCGCACTGTTGGAGAGTGTGGAACCGACAGCAGAGTATGCCTGGAAATTATTTAAACATGGAGATTAACAATAGGGTCATGTTGTCTGTATTGTAAGCAGGTATTTTATGTCGCACGTTAAATGAAGCGATACCACTGAAAACTATGAGTAATGGGAGATGAAGATATGTCGACACATAAGAACGGTAAGAAAGATGATTTCTATCTTAGCAAAAGCCTTTTTGTCCGTGGCGCCCGGTGTCATAAATCGCTGTACCTTCACAAGTACAGACCGGAGTTGAAAGATGAGGTGTCGGAGGATACTGAAAAACGTTTTGCGGCAGGTTATGAAATCGGCGACTTGGCGCAAGGCCTTTTCCCCGGCGGTGTGCTGGTGCCATATGAAGGTCTTTCACACGAGGAACAGATTAATATGACTGCTTCCCTGATCGCCCAGGGTAGTAAGACGATTTACGAAGCAACTTTCTTTTACAACGGGGTCTTTATCAAGGCCGATATCCTCCACCA
>CAZWTL010000077.1:0-9611 GCA_964637025.1 uncultured Syntrophaceae bacterium
ATGGTGCCGAAGCCGGGACTTGAACCCGGACGGATGTAATCCACTACCCCCTCAAGATAGCGTGTCTACCAAATTCCACCACTTCGGCATTCCCGTCCGGACCGGTATCGTCGCTTTGCGACGCCCCTCCGACGGCAGCGGGACCTTACCCGTTTCAGACGGCTTTGTCAATATCCAAAGAGCGCTGGACCGTTGGCGTATCGCCTATTTCGCCGGCAGCGGCGCAGCCGGGGCCTGGGGTGCCGCCGGCACGGAGGCCGGAGCGGACGGCGCCGCAGGACCGGGTGCCGGAACCGTGCTCTGCGCGGCCGGTTTTGCGCCCTCCATCAGCGAACTGCTTCTGTGGGAGACCGAATAGGACAGGCTGAGGGAGGTCAGCATGAAGATGACTGCAACCGCGGTCGTCATCTTGCCCAGGAAGGTTCCCGGGCCGCTGCTTCCGAAAATGGTCTGGCTGGACCCTCCGAAGACCGCACCCATGTTCGCCCCCTTGCCCGCCTGCAGCAGCACGACAAGGATCAGGACGATACAGACGATCACATGCACGATGGTTACTAGAATCTGCACTGTTTCATACCCCTTGAATGGTTTTGAATCCAACCAGCCGAACGAAGGAATCCACGTCCAGGCTTGCCCCCCCCACCAGCGCCCCGTTGATGTCGGGCTGGCTCATCAGATCCGCGATATTGTTCGGCGTGACGCTTCCCCCGTAAAGAATGGCCGTCTCCGCCGAGCGTTCCGTTCCGTAACGGCCGGCCATCCACTCCCGGATGAACCGGTGGGCCTCCTGGGCCTGCGCCGGGGTGGCCGTCCTGCCGGTGCCGATCGCCCAAACCGGTTCGTAGGCGATCAGACAGGCGCTTATATCATCGGCAGTCAAATTATTCAACCCCTCTTTTAACTGCCTTTCCACCACCTCCTGCATCCTGCCGTCTTCCCGTTCCTGGAGGGTCTCTCCGATGCAGAAGATCGGCTTCAGACCCGCAAAGAGCGCGGCTTGGAGCTTCAGGTGGATGCGGCCGTCCCCCTCGCCGAACAGGGTGCGCCGTTCCGAATGGCCGATGATCGCATGGGTGCAGCCGGCATCGCGGGCCATCTCCCCGGAGACCTCCCCGGTGAAAGCCCCCTTCCGGGCCTCATGGATGTTCTGCGCGGCCACACGAACGGACGACCCCTTGAGAACCGCCGCCACGGCGTGGATGGCCGTGAAGGGCGGGGCGATGATGACCTCCGCCTCCGGAGGCGCGGCAAGCAGGCCGAGGAGCCGCGAGGCGAAATCGACGGCTTCAGAAACCGTCTTGTTCATTTTCCAGTTTCCTGCGATGATGGGGCGAATCATTTTTTCCTCCTGCCGTTCAATGGATCGGATTATAGCCAGGACCGCGAAATCCGTCAACATTGTTATTGCGAGGGCCGGCTCCGCGACGGCGTCTGTCGTTGCGGGGCATCCGGCGGTCTGTTCTGAAGGCCCGGCCCTGGGGGACCGCCCCTTTCCCCGCCGCGCTTCCCCCTCTGGGCGGAACAGAACGTTCCGATCAGCGACACGATGAAGAAAACCGCGAACAACGCGTGGAAGCTGCTCAGGAAGGCGTCCGGACGTTCGCGATGGCTGCCGAAGACGTTGAACATCAGGGCCGTGGCGGACAGGCTCAGGGACATGCCCAGAACCCTCCCGGTGGCCATGATTCCCGAAGCGATGCCGTAGAGGTCGGAAGAGACACTCGACATGATCATGTTGTTGTTGGGGGACGAGAAGAATGCGAACCCTACTCCCTGACAGATGAGGATCATCACGATCGCCCCCAGCGGGGTGGTCGGTGAAAGGGTCGCGAACAACAGCAGGGCCAGCGCCGTTGCGGCCATTCCGGCCGAGGCAAGCCGGCTCGCCTCGAAACGGTCCGACAGGGCGCCGGCCAGCGGCGAGAAGAGGGCCTGCACCATGGGCTGCGTCAGCAGGAGGATTCCGGTGGCATGCGGGGTGAGTCCCTTGATTCCGTCGTTCTGGAGGAAGAGGCTCAGCAAAAACGATGTGGAGAAGGCCGAAAGGTACTGGATGAAATTGGCGACGTTGGACAGCACGAAAACCCGATTCCCGCTGAACCGGAAGGTTCCGACCAGAGGGGAGTCGGCGCGGCCGTCCCACCGGAAGAAGAAGACCGCCAGCGCGAGTCCGGCGCCGAGCGTGAGCATCCCCTTCGGCCCGGGAAGCGCGGAGAGGCCAAGGATCACGAGGACCAGCATGGCGATGTAGTGAACGGCGCCGGAAAGGTTGAAGGCCCCGGGGGATACCGGACGGACATCGCGGGGAAGCTTCCACCAGGCCAGGCCGAGCCCGATGACGGTCAGGGGAATCACGCTGACGAATACGCTCCGCCACCCCCACCAGCTCGTCAGGAATCCGCCGATGAAGGGCCCGACCGTGAGCCCGATGTAGGTGATGGAGACATTCATCCCCAAGATCCTCCCCCGCTCCGATCTGTCGAAGACCGAGGAGAGGATGGCGATCGTGTTGCTGAAGAACATGGATGCGGCGACGCCACCGGCGCCCCTCCCGGCGATCAGGACCCAGCCGTTCGGCGCAAAGGCGCAGACGAGGTGGGCGGCGAGAAAAGTGACCATGCCGATTTGGAACAGGGGCCTTCGGCCGTACAGATCGGCAAGCCGTCCAAAGGGGACCAGCAGCACCGCGTTCATCATCACGTAGGCCGAAACGACATACTGGAGCTGGGCGTGGTCCATGCCGAGATCCCGGCCGATCGTGGGCAGCGCCACATTGATCGAAGATCCCGTATAGCTCGCCAGAAAGGAGGCGCACGACACGGCGACGAAAACGAGAGACTTGTCCCTTTTATTCATGCGGCATTCCCCGAAAGCGGCCCGGCCGCCGGATGGGGACCTGCGCCAGGCGCCGACCGGACCCTGCCTTGGGAGGGAATGGATCCGCAACGAACGGCAACGCATTCGAATTCAAGTTTGGAATTGCAATCTTTGTCCGTCCGCATTAAGGTAAAACCATGGACAGTCAAGCACGGCCATTGTCAGCCCTGGAAATCAACCTGGAGAGAACCAAGGCGGTCGTCGATATACCCGACCAATACAGGATACTCCTGTCTGTCGTCAAGGACCATTACGGGGTATCGAAACGGACCGAGGAGATGCTCGTCGAGCTGAACCACCCGTTCGTGAACTGGGAGTTCGTGCTGACGCAGCTCAAGGGGCTTTCCATCGGCAATTTCTATGACTTCAACATCCACGACGAGGGTCTGTCCGCGCTGAAATGCTTTGCGGACATCTACCTGAGGGTCATCGCCGCGGCCGGAAACGAAGAGACACAGGACAACGCGATCCGTTACGGCTTCGAATATCTTCAGACCGTTCTCTCGAACAGCGGGGACCGGCTCGAGAGAAATACGGCCCTGCTGTCACCCCTGTTCGCCGCTCTCGCCGAGCTGTCGCAAACTCAGGATCATCTGTTCAGGAAATCGTCGAGTTACGTGAAGTCCACCGCCAGGATGATCGTCGAGAACCGCATCCCGATCGATCAGGATGCCCTGGAACGGCTCCTCTTTTCCGCCTTCCAGTCGACCTATCGCTACTGGCTGACGCAGCCGGACCCCACGCAATGGTTTTCAGCGGACGACGGGACCCCGGGGGACCGCGACGCCTATCTCGAGCTGGTCTCGCCCCTCTCCCATGACCATATCCGGGAACTTCTCACCGCGCTCGTGGAGCCCGGTCCGCCGGTTTCGGCCGCAGCGGGTTCTGCCGTCGCCTATCTCGACAGGCCGGACCATGCGCAGATTGCCAACGGTTACCTCGTCGTTGCCGATGCGCTCGAACGATCCAGCGCTTTCGAGGGACGCCACTATCTGGTCAAGCTCCATTTCCTTTTCAATGTGATGAGCGTCCCGGGGCTGGCGCAAATCCACAACGCGGGTCTCATCGAGATCAACCGCTGTCTGGGAAAGGCGCTGAAGGAGGAAAGCGACCGGCATGCCGACGATCTCGTGCGGAAGATCTTCCGGCTATTGAAAAAAACGGTCTCGCAGCACCGTCACCTCTCTTCGATACTCGACTGCATCAACACGCTGGCCCGGGAGATCTTCGAATTGAACCGCCATCCCCTGGTCGACACCTTCATCGAGGAGCTCGTGGCCTTCGGCTTTCAGCATCCGGATCTGAAGGGATCGACGGTGGAGTGGCAGATTCAGGTCAATCCGGCCCACATTCAAAACATCCGCTCCTGGATCCAGATCATCGCCCTGAAGCCCAGATGGACCAAGAGACTGCTTTCGGCCCTCATCATCAACCTCAAGGTGAAGGGCGTTTTCGTCCGGGACACCGATCTCCTCCAGAAGGATATCTCCAATCTGCTCAATTCCGATATCCTTCCCGCCTACAACCTGATCAAGCAGCTTCTGAGAATCTTCCCGATCTACTTCACGGAAGTGGGAGCGGAAGGGGAGCTGCGGACGATTTCCACGGCGGTCGATGATTTGACCGGCAGAAACGACAGGCTCATCAATTTCCTTCGCAAACAGTCCCACGTCGAAAGCAACAGCCAACTGGTCTCCTTTATCGAAGACATTTTCCGCTACTGGAAATCGGCCAACAAGAGGTACCTGAAGGATCATCTGCCCCCAGAGGTGTACGGCGAGATCCGCGCGTCGGGAGAATACTTCAAGGGGCTTCACGTCATCTTCGGCGGCCTGATGCGGAAGATCCATAACGACGTACCCAAGCTGCTCGAATGGGATCAGGAAAAGATCTCCAGGGAGATCCAGGGGATCACCGGCGTCAGCGAACGGGAGAAGGAACGGGCCAGGCTGATGATCCGGTTCTATCAGCTCCTCTACGGAAAGTATTTCCACCAGCATGCGGACATTCTCGGGGCCCTCGAGGCATCCTGTCTGCTGGAGCCGCGGCCCATACGCTCCCTCGGGCACGCCCTGCAGCGAAAGGATTATTACCGGAGCCTGAGCCTCGTTCTGGAGATGCTCTCTCTCCTGAAGGAGAAGATCCTCTCCCCCCAGAAGACGGAATCCTTCGAGAACATCTACTACAAACGGCATATTGCCGCCGGCATTCCGTCCATGTACGGAACCTACCGCGAGGAGAAATTCGAGGCCATGGGGTTGACCTTCCGCCTGGAAAGCTTCGCCACGATGCTCTTCGAAAAGACGATGGAATCCCTGAACCTCAAGTTCATCACCAAGAGCACCCTGATGCAGATCCACAAATACCTGTGGCTCTATGTCAAGGCGCTCGATCTCGAAGGGCTGGCCACGGAAGGGCTCGTCGCCAAGCTCAGATTCATCACGAGCGCCCTGCAGATCCGCCGGTTCTCCATCGATCAGTACATCGACATCTTCCAGTTCATCGCCAAGGGCATTCAGGCCATCACCCGCGATTACTACGTCAATGCCCACAGCCCCAATCTGCCGGTCATTCTCGGCCGGTTGACGGACGACGACCCAACCGACCCCTGCGACAACAGGGATGCGAAAGACCAGAGGGCCTTCTATCAGCATGCCGAGAACTTCGTCCGGTCCATCATCGCCTCGTCCTTCGGCCTGCAGGTCCTGGACCATTTCGTGAACACCATCATCCGCACGCTCAGCGCGGAACTCGAAAAGTTCAAGGACAACAAACACATCCTCAATCTGGTCATGGCCTACATCCCGGAACTCGCCATCTCGACCCTTCACAGAAAGAACAAGCGGGCCGACAACCAGATCCTCATCGGCAACAAGGCCTACATGCTCAAGGAGCTGATCTCCTTCCATCTCCCCGTACCCCCCGGCTTCATCATCACCACGGAGGTGTTCAGGGGCTACGAAGGCGTCATGGGGTACAAACACATCTACCAGGACCTGAAACGAAGGATGTACAACGAGATCAAAGGGATGGAACGGGTGACCGGAAAGGTTTTCGGCGACCCCCGGAATCCTCTGCTGATCTCGGTCCGCAGCGGCGCCACGATTTCGCTCCCGGGCATGATGTGCTCCTTTCTCAATGTGGGGATCAACGAGACGATCGTGGAGGGGCTCGCCCAAAGGGAAGGATACGAGTGGGCGGCGTGGGATTCCTACCGGCGGTTCCTTCAGACCTGGGCGATGTTTCAGGGGATCGAGAGAAACGTCTTCGACGAGATCATGAAAAGTTTCAAGAGCCGGCATGCGGTCGCGAAGAAATTCCAGTTCAACCCGGAACAGATGAAAGCGCTCTCCCTCGCCTACAAGGCGGCGATCGTCCAGCGGGGAATCCGGATACCGGATAACCCGTTTCAACAACTGGAGCACGCCATGAAGGACGTTTTCGCCTCCTGGCATTCCGAACAGGCGAGGATCTACCGCCACCAGATGCGACTTTCAGACGAATGGGGGACGGCCGTCATCGTCCAGGCGATGGTCTTCGGCAACCTGAATGCGCAGTCCGGTTCCGGGGTGATCTTCACGCGGAACCCCAAGGGGTCCTCGCAGGATGTGGCGATCAACGGGGATTTCATCTTCTGCGTCCAGGGGGAGGATATCGTCTCCGGCCTGGTGGAGACCTTCCCCATTTCGGAAAAACAGCGGCTTTCGGAGAAGAGGGATTCCCCGATATCCCTCGAGACCAAGTTCCCGGAAATTTACAACGAGCTGGTCCGGATCGCGGAATTCCTGGTCTACGAAAAGGGATTCAGCCATCAGGAGATCGAATTCACCTTCGAGAGTGCAACGCGGAAGGGGCTCTACATCCTCCAGACGCGGGACATGGTCCAGCGGGAAACGGACAAAGTCCGAACCTTCGTGGGGGACGGTGAACTGCGGCGCTCCTTCCTCGGCATGGGGATCGGGATCAGCGGCGGCGCCCTGGCCGGAAGGGCGGTCTATTCCGAGGGGGAAATCGAGCATTTCAGGACGATCGAGCCCGACACCCCCCTGATCCTGATCCGGCCCGACACGGTCCCCGACGATGTGGGGATCATCCTGAAGGCGGACGGCATCCTCACCGCAAGGGGCGGAGGCACGTCCCATGCCGCGGTGACGATCCCGCAGTTGAACAAAGTCGGCGTGGTCGGCTTCAGCAAGCTCCACGTCTACGAATCGGAACGGTACAGCAAGATCGACGGGAAAATCCTGCGGGGCGGGGATTTCATCAGCATCGACGGGTGGAGCGGCGCCGTCTATGCGGGGAGGCACGAAATCAGCGCCGAGGATTCCTACAAAATCGTTCTTTAGTCGCCGCCTCAACGGCGGAGAACCCCATTCATGAACATCATCCTCCGCACGGCCGGAAAAACCGAATCTGGGAGCGCTTCATGGACATCCCCTCTGCCCTGCTGATCGTATTCGGACTCGTGCTTTTCGAATCCATCACGAGCATCGACAACGCCATCATCAACGCCGAAGTGCTTCAGGGCATGCAGCCCCGGGCGCGAAGATGGTTCCTCACGTGGGGTATTTTCATCGCCGTATTCGTCGTTCGGGGGATCCTGCCCTGGCTCATCGTCTGGATCATGTCGCCGGGAATCGGCCCATGGGCGGCCCTGACTGCAAGCTTCACCGGAGATGCCAGGGCGCTCAAGGCCATCCAGGCCAGCTCTCCCATCCTGCTGATGGGGGGCGGCGTCTTCTTCATCTTCCTGTTCTGCCATTGGATTTTCCTGGAACCCAAGAAGATCGGCCTTCCGGTCGAGCGCCTCATCGCCCGGCAGGGAGCCTGGTTCTATGCGATTGTTTCGGTCTTTCTGATGGCCATCGTCTGGTTTTGCCTCGCCTCGGGACCCATGCTCGCCTTCGGGGCGGTTGCGGGCTCCTCGGCGTTCTTCATCTCGCACGGCTTCAAACGCTTTGCCGAGGAGCAGGAAGCGCGCATGCTTTCCGGAGAAGGTCAGATGACCGATATCGGGAAGATCCTCTACCTCGAGGTGATCGACCTCACCTTCTCCATCGACGGCGTCGTAGGGGCGTTCGCCTTCACGCTGTCGGTGCCCCTGATCCTTCTCGGCAACGGGATAGGCGCCGTGGTCGTCCGGCAGTTGACGATCTTCGGCGTCGAGCGGATCAAGAAGTACGTTTATCTTAAAAACGGCGCGATGTACTCCATCTTCGTGCTGGGTTGCGTCATGATCGGCCACGGCTTCGGTCTGCACACCCCGGAATGGGCCACCCCCTTGGCCACGTTTCTGATCGTCGGCTTTTTCTTCCTCAAGTCCCGCAGAAAGATGGTCAAGGCCGGAGGGACGTCGTGAACCCCGCGACGCCGTGTGGCTGCTCAACGCGGTCCGTCGCGGCCAACTTTCCTTTGACATCCGGGACCCCTTTGTTCTATAGGTCGACCGTGTCCCCCCTGCCCGTCCAATCGGCAGGGAAGATCCGGACTGTTTTTCAGGTGGGTGACGTCATGAAAAGGTGGTATTGGGTCCTGGCGGTATGGGTTGTTTTCAGCGCTGGATGCAGCCAGCCGGTGCTCAGGCAGGATGTCCCGGTTTCGACCGATCCGATGGGCGCCAAGATTTACGCCAACGGCCAGTTCGTGGGAACCACGCCCATGTCCGTCTCGCTGGAGCGGGACCGCAACCATATCCTGACGCTGGTGAAGGACAGCTACCGCCAGGAGGACGTGGTGATCCGGAAATCCTACCAGCAGGACAAGGCCCATCTCCGGGCGATCTCAGCGGGCGTCAATTCCGGGCTTTTCTTCAAGGATGCCCGCATGGGTGTGGGAAGCTACATGAGTTCGATGGACGCGCAGGAAAAAACGGGCGAGGCCTATGTTCTCGTGCCCGGGGCCGTCAAAATCGATCTGACGCCGGTTTCGGACGCCGCTGGAGGCGTCTCCGGTGCGGCGGTCACCCGGCCGGCGACTCCCCAGGAGGTCACGGCCGCCTCTCCGCCCGAATCCGGGCCCGACCCCGCGGTCATGGCCAGGGGCATTGCCGCAATCGGAGCGGCCGCAGCCCTCTCGCAGGTCAGGCCGCTGGAAAAGAAGAAGGAGACGACTTCGTCCCGCAGTGAAGTCAAGCCGGACGGTACGGTGGTGACGAAAAAATCGACCACCTCTGTCGGAGTCGGGGTCAATCCGGCGGCGCTGATCAGCGTCATCGACACCCTGTTCAAACCCTAGACCGCGGCCGACGGACCCCCGTTGCGCATGGGAGCAATCGAATGAAACGGACCTGGACAATGCTTGTCGCGATCGCGGCGCTGCAATGTGCGGCCGGCGCCTTTGCGGCCGATATCGCGGACCTGGACCGGGTGGGCATCCTGATGCCCAGGGCGACGGTGTCGTCGATCCTCGGTCCCCCCGAAGAAACGATGGCCCTGGCCGGGGGGCTGATGGCGGAGGTGTATTCGGTGGATTCGCCGCCCCTGGTCCATTCCGGCTGCATTTACAACCGGGACGGGATCATGATGGGCCAGTCCTTCGTGTTCCAGGGCCGTGCGGCTGCCGAGATCGCCGAACGGCTGAAACGCCATGGGTTCGCACCGGTCGGGGAACAGGGGGGCGCCGTGAGATATGGGGGCGTCGACGACGACAGCGGACTGCCCCTGGTTGCGGTCATCGATGAAAAGGACGACCTGACCACCTTAACCACGTTCGAAAAAGCCTTCTACGAGGCCCAC
>CAZWTL010000078.1:0-9505 GCA_964637025.1 uncultured Syntrophaceae bacterium
TGAAGATCAAGACCTTTCCTCTCTCTTCTAGCTTTTCCAGGGCCGGTCTGACATTTTCAACCCCGAGCTTTGCGAGATAGATTCCGGTTGTGCTGGGGCTCTTGTGCCGCAGTATGGCCTGAATCACCGCAACCGGATACCCGAAATAGCTTTTTTCTCTTCCTCTGCTATTAACGGGTTGCTCAGCAACGCCGTAAGGGTCCGGATCGCATAAATGATTGATTTGGCTTTCTCAGGATCGTTACGCTTAAGCTCTTCAATCAACGGCACTTCAAAAAAACCTCGTGGCATTCGTGTGGCGGGTAGGTTCGGTGCTGGATAGCTTTGTATATTAACACTGGGTCGAGACCCTCTTTCATAAGAGCCTCAAGGAATTCTCTCTTACATTCAATCTGTTTCCAGTAGTCCGGGGTTAGAGGTTTAAGAAGCACAGCCACTCCTATTGATAGATTCACCAGTCATTGATATCAAATGGCGAAATCTCGCAACCATAATGCAGTGTTCGAAATCCTGTTCAGCAGTGGCCAATTGGGATAGTGCCCAATTTTATTCGAACTAGTAGAACCTATCTCCGAGGGTACTTTTACGGCCTCACCGAATGTTCAGCCGCTTCTTGAAATTCCTCGGCCTCTCGTAATCCGGCAAGCCCCAGATTCCCCGCTTCGCTGAGAAGGTGTTTGGGAAAAGACTGTCTCAGACGCATGGTACCATCCCGGCAGTTAACTAATTACGTATGGAAGAGTATGAAAAACAGGAGAGATCGTCAATGCATCATCTGTCTCTTATCCGTCTCAACTCACCTGTGCAATCGATGGGATCAATAATTTGACGTATATTTATTGTAGCCAATACCGGATGCCGATTCGTCTGTGTAGGAGACTACAACCGGAACTGCTCAGAAGTGATAGTTGACTGAACTCCTCAAATCGTCATCCTCGATTAAAATGCTTGATTTCAAAGCGTGATCAATAATAATGTTTCCTTATTATTTCCTCAGTCATGATGATATATAATCAGATATAATAAGTAATTCGGTCAATGGATGTATGGTTGAAATGCTCTGGAGCCAGTTGGAAACCAGGCGGCAAACGGAGAAAAAAACATCAAGCTGTATATCGGAGGAAGACCGATCTACTCGACTCATGCCACGAATATGAAGGAGAAAAAATGAGAACGACCATGAAGAAATTGATTCTTGTATTCTTGCTGCTTTCCGCGGCCCTGCCGGCTGTCGGCGCGGCTTATGCTGCGCCGCTATACTTTCCCCACGTAGCCACAATCGATGGCTGGCAAACGGAGATCGCCATCGTCAACACGAGCGACCAGAGCGTCACCGGTACCCTGAAGGCCTTCAGCGATGGAGGTGTGCCCGGAGATAACAAGCCGGTCACCCTTTCCGCCCATGGCCGGAGGCAGATCAACGTTGCCGATGAATTTACCAACAACACAGCCATAGGATACATCATCTTTGACACAAACTCCGATACGGTTCAGGGCTACACGAAGTTTTATCAAGCTGGGAAATATAGAGTGGCCATCCCCGCGGTCAAGGAGGTCAACGCGTCGAACGTCATCTATATCACACACATTGCCTCAAACACCGAATGGTGGACCGGGATCAGCCTGGTGAACACCACCTCGACAGCGAAGACCGTGACCATCAACGTCAATGATGGCCAGACCATACCGGTTACGATTCCCGCTCATGGGCACCAGGCCTTCGGGCTGTTCAATTACCAGCCCCAGCTGCCGGCGGTTCAATCGGCGGTGATCACCAATACAGCCGGCATAATCGGGTTGGAGTTGTTTGCCACTTACGACGGCAAAGAAATGGAAGGAATCCTCCTGACGGACAAGACTGCCTCGTCCTTATATTATCCCTACGTGGTTAACGATGATCCCTGGTGGACGGGCATCGCGGTCTACAATCCCTTTTCCTCGTCCTGCAACATCACCATCACATCCTATGCGGCCGACGGGACGTACCTTTCTTCCCTAACCGATTCCATATCTGGGATGCAGAAATACGTGGGCACAGTAGGCGTTGAAATCGTTCCTCCCGTTCAAACATCATGGCTCAGGATAGACTCCACCACGTTGCCCCTCAGCGGTTTTGAGCTTGTCGGTACCCGAGACCAAGACCGACTTGCAAGTTATGCAGGGAATGGAGGGACCGGCTCAAAAACAGGTGTTTTTGCCAAGATCGAGAAGGAAGGAGGGGAGACCCGTATTGTATTGGTCAACACTGAAAACAACAGGGCATCCGTTACCCTCTCTGCCTATGCCGACGATGGTGGAACCCCGGTAGCCAGCAAGACAATCACTATGGAAAGCCATGAGGTGCTATCAGATACCATTGAGAACATCTTCATGCAAAACATTACAAACGCCACCTACATTGCCTACACCTCGGACAGGGATATGGTGGGATTACAGCTTAATTATAGCGCGGACGGGACGATGCTCGACGGGTTGCCCGGGCTTGCAGAAAGTGGAAACGGCAGTGGCAGTGCCTGCACTTATGAATATTCTCAATGGGGAGCTTGTCAGAATAGCGTTCAAACGCGTACGGCCACGAGTGCAACCCCGTCGGGATGTACCGGTACCCCAATCCTTTCTCGGTCATGTACTCCACCATTGACACCGGCTGACATGGTTCTCATCCCCGCCGGGAGCTTCCAGATGGGGGGTGTCGCCGGAGAAGGGGATGACATCTATGAACTTCCTGCCCACGCTGTCACGTTGAGCGCCTTCTACTTGGAAAAATACGAGGTCACGCAGGCCCTCTGGGCCGATGTCTACTTTTGGGCGACGGTCAACGGTTACACCTTCGATAATATGGGTACGGGAACGTCGGGATCGGTTGAAACCCATCCTGTCCTGATTGTCTCCTGGTATGACGTTGTCAAGTGGTTGAACGCCCGCTCGGAAAAGGAAGGAAGGACGCCGGTCTACTATACGGATGCTACGCAGACGACTGCGACTATCTATAGAACGGGCCAGGTGGATATAGCAAACAGCATGGTGAAATGGCAGGCGAACGGCTATCGTCTCCCCACGGAGGCGGAGTGGGAATATGCCGCCCGGGGCGGGACGACGACCCGATTTTACACGGGTTACTGCATCTCCTCGTACGATGCGAATTACGATGGGAGACGCGCCGCTGGGGACGGCTGCCCAAGCGGTGTGTATCGTGGTGCTGATACATTGCCGGTTGGGAGCTTTAAGGCGAATCCCTGGGGGCTTTACGATATGGCGGGGAACGTCAATGAGTGGGTGTGGGATTGGTATGGCAGCTATTCTTCCAGTGCCGTGACAAACCCCAGAGGCCCCGATTCGGGCACATCCCGGGTGTTTCGCGACGGCGGGTGGTACGAAAGATGGATGACTCTGCTGTCGGCGAGCCGCCGCTGGGACCTGCCGGACTATGCGGACCGCTTCCGGGGTTTCCGTTGCGCCCTCGGTCAACCATAAACGGCGCGAAGCGATAAGACGGCATTCAAGTGGCGGAAGGACGGAGACCCTTGATAGGACGCATTATCCGCGTAGCAGAGCGAATTTGTTTTTTGGGGAAGCTATGCAGTTAAAATTCTTTGTCATTCCTAATGATTCTAACGACGATGGGGATCCTTTGGCCATGTCTCCGGATTTATAATGAACATTTCGAATAAGCGCCATTCTGTAATTTTACTGCAGAATGGCGCTTATTCGAAAACTGATTAAAAGAAAGGCATACTTCTTCCCTTTAAGCAGGAAATGAAGTGATTCAGCACTCCACATTTCAAACAGTGATTAATGATCTGTCTTGATCAACCGCCCCGAACATTAGTATTTGAAGTGATCGGGTGCAGTGCATGGAAATATAACATGCGCCAAACCTTGTCTCCACCTACAAGTATGGTTACTGCAGGTCAGAATTTATGCGAAAATTACTGATTGAAGTAGAGGTCGTGCCGTTGTCCATATCTTAATAAAACACAACCGGCATGTTTGTCGGAAGCAAAGCCCTGCCCGCGTTCCTTGTGGGTGTGGGAGCATATGGCATCCTGACGAGGTGTGGAATGGATCATGGTCAATCCCGGTCTTCAAAACCCGACGGATCTCACTCCGGACTTTTCTTCTACCCCTGGGAGAGACCATTCGAGCGGTTGATCACCCCCTTCGAGGAGTTCATCCACCGACAGACAACGAGCGGGATCGTCCTGATATTAACCACGCTCGTAGCCCTGGCATTGGCGAACTCCCCTCTTGGTGCCGCATATGGGCGGATCCTGGAAACCACGTTTTCCATCTCCCTTGGATTCATTACCATTGGTAAGGACTTGGTGCACTGGGTCAATGAGGGGCTGATGGTTTTTTTCTTTCTTCTGGTCGGCTGTGAAATCAAGCGGGAAATCCTGGTGGGGGATCTCGCCGATATCCGGATGGCCGCGCTGCCAATCGTTGCAGCGGCTGGTGGGATGATCCTACCGGCACTCATCTATTTTCTGTTCAATCCCACCGGCAACACGGTACAGGGATGGGGTATTCCGATGGCCACCGACATCGCCTTTTGCATCAGTGCATTGGTGCTCTTGGGGAAACGGGTGCCATCCGCATTAACCCTTTTCCTCGTTTCGCTGGCCATTGTGGACGATCTGGGCGCAGTCCTGGTGATCGCCCTGTTTTACACGGACACGGTCAATCTTCAGGCCTTGGCTTTCGCCTCGTTGTCGCTGGCGACGCTGGTATTGTTCAACATGGCAGGTATCCGCCGTCTGACCCCTTACGGTTTGGTGGGGTTTTGCATGTGGCTGGCCCTCCTTTACTCGGGGATTCACGCCACCCTCACAGGCGTTCTGCTGGCCTTCTGTCTGCCCGCTCGCCCGCGATACGACACACATTCCTTTTCCAAACGGATGAAGCAACTGGTCGGCGATTTCACTGGGGGCCACCAACCAAACGATAACCTTTTGAAAAACAAGGAGCAGTACAGTCTGTTGCGCGCGATGATGGATGAGGTCAGGTTAACCGAGACGCCAATCCAGCGGGTTCAAAACGCCCTGGATGTCCCCTCCGCGCTGATTGTCATTCCGCTGTTCGCCCTGGCCAACGCTGGCATCCCGATCATTCCCTCCGCGCTTAGCGGTATCCTTTCGCACAGCATCACTCAAGGTGTCCTTTTCGGACTGATCGCGGGAAAGTGCCTGGGCATCACCGGCTTCTCCTGGATCGCCCTGAAGATGGGCATTGGGAAACTCCCCCGGGGGATTCGGCTTTCTCATATCGTCGGAGCGGGTCTCCTGGCGGGAATCGGATTCACCATGTCGATTTTCATTGCGGAGCTGTCTTTCCCCGGTCACGAGGACCTCCTGAACGTAGCCAAAACGGGGATTATTCTTTCCTCAATCATATCGGGTATTTTAGGAGTCGGATGGCTCTGGATCCTGGCGTTGGCAAGGCGGGGGGAATCTTCAAAGGCCGGCCATGAGGATCGCACGGCAAAGGCTCGTCCGGGAGGCCGGCACTTGTTGAATTCCGGCAGGGTCAACCCAGGCAACCGGGATTCCATCCTGCGGGAAGGAGGTCCGTCGAGTTCCGCAAGGGCTTGGTCCTCACATGCTACGGACAGGCAATCGGGGCTTCGCAATCCGTGCATTCCAGGTTGGACCACGATGATGCGTCATTGCCGTAGACCGCCCTCATTCTATCGAGGATCGCCCTGACCCATTCCCAGACGAAATGGTCTCCGTTCAGCCAAGGCAGCCGATCGTAATCCCATGGTTCTGCCTCGTGTTCGATCATCCCCTTGATCCAATCGAGAAACAAAATCCCCGCCGAACTTTCCGTATAGAATTTATCATAAGCCATAATCGTGTGATCGGTTCCGGAACCGATATAATATCGGTAATTGGGCGCTTGTGCGGCGTCATGGGCCAGTTCCAGCATCCGGTCATGCCAATCGCACCAGACGGGGGCAAAATTCTCCCATGTCAACGGATTCCCGGCATGAAGCATCACATTATAAAAGAAGGTCTGACCGGCATCCCACGCCGTGGTGTACTGACCCATCCGGCTGAAGGGGTAGTAAGCGGCGACCATTTGGTGCATCTCCGCAAGGGTATATTCCGAAAACGGTTTTTCAAAACCCGGGATCCATGCCGGCACGTTTGCCTGGAATCCCCAGTGTTGCATCCCGACGTTCCGAAAATCGTCGGCCACAACCCCGAAACCCGCATCACCCAGCATCATCGCCTTGGAGTGGGGGTAAGCCTCCTGAATATAGGGAAATCCCAGCAGCGCCCCGTAGCTGCCAGCGCTCGAACCGGTTACAAATATCTTCTGAGGATTATCGACATGTTCGAGAATCCATTTCAATACCGCAAGGAAATTGTCGAATCCCCTGTGGCGGATGGTGTACTTCCCTTCTCCAAAAAGGCCGGGATAAATGTGATCGGCACTGCCCCAATGGATGTCTCCGGTGCAATAAGGAACGAAGGCGAAGTTCCAGTCCCGAAAAGGATTGGCCGGATTGCCGAAATCGAAAATACCGCCTGCCCGGGTGAGGTCTTCAACGGTTTCATCGACCTCGGGAGAGAAGGTCTGGGCGTAGATGCAGTTCATCGCATCCCAGCAGGCCCCTCCGCCGTCAAAGAAGACGACCAGATTGTTCTTGGTGCCGCCCTTGAAGAAGAAACGGAAGGAGGGATCGGTTCGGGGTGCGCCCGAGCACCCCGGATTCAAGCGCCTGCCCATAAATTCGGTTGATCCCGGGGTGATTTCCGTCCACTGTTGGGGGATGTCCGACAAAGAGGCTTTCAATCCGCCGCTGTCGGCAAACGACAACCCGGACGTGACACAAAGGACCAGGGAAACCCAAAGGATAACCCGGCCGCAGTCCTTCTTCCCCCTCATGTGGCTCTCCTGAGCGTTACCACGACGGTTTCCGCATCCCGGCAATCTCCCATCGACCGTTTGCTTCAACCGGTCGATTCAAAGTAAATACTTTCGCTCCTTGAATCCCGATTGATCTCGATACCGGAATCCGATTTCAGCCGACGGCCTTTCAACGGGCCTCTCCCCAAAGCGGGTTCATGGATGGAGAAGGTTTTTCACCTGCTGCTCCCGGCGTCCTGGCAACCGGGGTGCGCATCCCATCTTTGCTCTTGCAAATCATAGCAGCGATCCGCTTTTTTTCAAAGCATTTGCAATCTCATTTGCAATCGAATTTTCCTGTTTCCGGGATGGAATGTCGCCCCGACACAGATCTCCGCAGTCAACCGGAGCGGCGTGTCCGGCCGGATCGCTGTCTTTTCTGCCATGGGCGAATATCCGGAGGGGATTTGCGGATTTTCTTGTTAATCTCTTTCCAAGGGATGCCGCGAGGAATCCTGGAAAGGCGGTGAGTCGATTTTCAGAAAGATCGCTCGAACAAGGAAAGTCTCGGCATTTGTGACTCCGAAATCACGAATCCATCGGGCCCCATCCGTTGTACCCCGGTGCAGGGTCTTCGGAGGCGCCTCCGAACCGGCGACACGGGCCATCAAAAAACCCCCGATGGCCTTTCAAGGATCGGACCACCGGGGGCGTGGGTCTGTGCCGCTGCCCGCCCCGAATGGGGCAGACCGCGGCCCTGTCGTTGTCAAAATCCCTGAGGTCTTTGTGTTGCGCCTCAGCCTGTCAAATCAAACTGCCGGACTGGGTCAGCATCAATATCCGCCGCCGCCGCCGCCGCCGCTGCCGCCGACGCCACCGCCGCCGCCGCCCACGGAGCCTGCGCCGCCGCTGCCGAACCCGTAGTAGACCGGGGTCGGAATGTCGGTGTCAGACGATCCGACGAGCCTCGGGAGCCGGCCGGTCAATGTACTGAGCCGCGTCAGGTCTTTGCCCGCAAGACCCGGATAATCCGCCCCGTAGCGATAGGAACGGTAGCACTGGGCATTGTTGGTTTGGCCCATGCTGTCTTTATTGATCTTGAAAAAGGCAGCCGTGCCCGGAATGCCGGGATAGAGGTATTCCCACACCACACGGCCCGCCGGCGTCACCTCGAAGAAATGGCCCTGGTTTCCGGCATCGATGTGGGTGTTGCCGTTGGGCAGACGCTGGGCGCTGGAGATGTGGCTGCTGTAGAAGCTGTGCTGCGTCTGGGAGGCGAAGCTCCAGACCAGCTGCTTGCTCTTGCGATATCGGGCACTGGTGCTCTGATAACCCGCTACCGGCTGCCAGATGTATTGGCCCAGCGGAGCTTCTACATTCCCCGAGGCGCCGATGCGGCCGTTGATCTCGAGGACCCTCGACTTCATTCCGTTCGGGTTGTAGCAGCCGTTGTCGAAGATCAGGAAGTTGCCCGCTCCCGGATTCGCGACCCCGGATTTCACATAGGTCCGGGGATCGGGCCACTTGTCGGTCGCAAGACGCGGGATCTTCCAGTGGTAAGGATCGATGAACTGGATGTCGTGGGACCCGTACATCTGGGAGTCGCCCTCGCTCATCCAGCTCGGCGCCACGCCCCAGTTGTAGGAGGCGGGGTTGCCCCACCGGTAGAGCAGGTCGCCGGCCGCTCCGGCTGCTGCGGCCTTGTTGGCCGCCCAGTCGGTCGCCGAAACAAAGGTCTTGTCGTGGTCGATCACGAAGAAATCGCTCCAGTGCTTCGGGTTGACGCAGATGTGGCCCGTGTCGTCGTCGTAGTCGATGGAGTTCACGTGCCACCAGTCGTTGACCGGCCCCGCGGTCCCGGAAACGGCCGGCTGCTGGTTGTCCGTCAGCCAATAGATGTCGAACCGGCCCGGGGCGTTCTTCACGTCATCGATGTAATTCGGCCAGGCCGGGTTCTTGCTTTGGATGAGGTGGTCCCAGGGGTTCCATTGCCAGACGATCTCATTGGTGTCGATCGTCATCTCGATGAAGAAATCATAGGCGCCGAGGCGCTGGGCGGACAACGTGATGCTGGGATCCCAGCCCCTCTCCACCATCTCGGCCTGGGTCAGGGCCCTGTTGACGGCGGCCAGCATGGTCCACTTGTTGAGCTTCTTGTTCCACATCTTTCTCCAGGCGTGATGGGGCCTGTATTGTGACGCTTTCTCGTAAGTCCAGATGACGTTCCCGTCCCAGTCGTGGATGTAGCCGCCCGCCCAGACGGTGCCGTCCTCCTGGAGATCGGGCGCCCACCCCTTAATGGCGTCCCACTTCTTGACCACATACCCCTCCATGTCCAGCAGGTATGTCGTATTGCCCGGACCCATATCGTAGTTAGACGGTATGAAATAGCCGCCGTAGCTCTGGGCCGGGTCGTAGATCCTCGTCTCCGTCTCTATCGCGAAGGACTCGATCGCGTGGGCGGCGCTGAGGGGAAAAACCACCGCGGCAACCGCTATGAAGAGCCAGGCCGCGGCAAGCAGTGTCTTTTTCCTCATCTTGTAACCTCCTTGTGCGGTGAACCTGTCACCGTATCGTTTGCGGAATGGGGAAGGGCTGCGGGAACCGCCGCCCTCTCTTCATCCCGTCATGCCCCTAGAAGCTGAAGGAC
>CAZWTL010000079.1:0-9137 GCA_964637025.1 uncultured Syntrophaceae bacterium
GTTTTGGCGATACCCTCACGACGCTGATTCCTTCCCAGGGCTTCTGGATCAACATGGAAGTCGCAAGGACGCTCACCGTTTTGGGAACAGCACCCACCACTACCGATATCGGCCTTTATGAAGGCTGGAACCTGATCGGATGGCCATCCGATGGCAGCCTTGTCTTACCAGATGCTTTAACAGATATTGGTGCCAATTACAGCCTGATCATGGCTTACCACGCCAATGAGACGACGGACCCATGGAAGCTGTTTGATCCCGAGGCACCTGGCTATGCCAACGACCTGTTGGAAATGGCACCTGGCTGGGGCTATTGGATCAATATGACAGCTGAAGATATCTTGTCGATTGATTACTAATTTTCGAATGGAGACTCCGGGGGCAGTCCTAGTTGCCCCCGGAACCAGAAAAAGGAGATCTTCATATATGCGGAAAAATCGAATAACCACCACCTGTTTCATTGTTATTGCGGCTTTATTGGTAAATTTTAGTGCAGCTTTGGCTGTGCCGCCCTTACCATCCAGCTTTTACGGTAAGGTTTCACTCAACGGATCGAATCTCCCGGAAGGCACGGTGATTGAGGCAATCATCAACGATAAAGTGATCAGTGAATCTCAGACTTTGATTTACTCAGGTGATTCTGTTTTTGCCATCGATATCAATGGAGACGATCCGAGCACTGGCGTAGTCGAAGGCGGTAAAGAAAACGATGTTATCAGATTTCGTGTAGGTGGATTGATGGCAAAAGAGACCGGAACCTGGCATTCCGGGACGAATGTGGAGTTGAACCTCACAATTACTGCCACGAACACTCCTCAACCTCCTGAACCAACAAGAACCCCTGTCCCAACACAAACGAATATCGTTCAACCAACTCAAATTCCAACAGCAAGACCGACTCAGACTCCCAAACCAAACCCAACTACTGCTGTGCCTGCTCCAACAACCCAAAGTATTACACCCCAACTAACTTCTGTTGTTGTTGAGGTGCCGGCAACAGAAATAACCCAACAACCAACAAATCAAGAAGTTAACCAGACTGTAATTAGTTCGGACACGGAGAGTGAGACACCCGCGTCATTGCCAACGCAGCAGGATTCGACTCAAGCTGCTTATTTGTTAACCAAAGGAGAAAATGGAACCCAATCTCAACAGAAAACCCAACAATTACTGCTGATCTTAGCGCTTTGTCTGTTTGTTGTTATCGCCGGCATTTTATTAGCCAGGTATTTGCAGAATAAAAAATCAAAAAATCAAAACTCAAAACCAAAGTAATTTCAAACTTTAAAAGAGAGGCGATTATGAAAATTCGAAAAATTGTTGTAACAAGCGCGATCCTGATAGTTCTTCTATTGGGCACATTTTCGACTGTTGAAGCTGTTCCTCCTTTGCCGTCCAGTTTTCATGGAACAGTGAAAATAAATGGCGCAAATGTTCCAGCTGGGACAATAATATCTGCCTGGATTGATGATGTGCAATATGCTCAAACCGCATCATTGATGTATGGCGGGGAAAGTGTATATGCCCTGGACGTGCCAGGTGATGACCAAAGTACAACAGGCGTCATCGAAGGTGGTGTCCAAGGTGACACGATCATCTTCAAGATTGGAGGAGTCGCGGCACCCCAAACAGGCAGTTGGGCAACCGGTACCAATGTTACACGGAACTTAGCTGTTCAGGTCATTACCGTGACAGCGGAAGCAAAAACAAAGGTTTATGGTGTTGCTGACCCAGTGTTCACCTATACCTATTCGCCAAGCAGCCCTCCAGTGACGTTTACAGGAGCCCTGGGACGAGTAACTGGAGATGATGCAGGCGCCTATGCGATCACGATCGGCACACTTGCTGCTGAGGGGTATACGATCGAATTTGTCCCGGCGAACCTGACAATCACGAAAAAACCGGTCACCATTACCGCTGACAGTAAAAGCAAAACATACGGTTCTGCTGATCCACTGTTGACCTATCAAGTTGCTCCTGCTTTGGTGGCAGGAGATAGCTTCACTGGTGGTTTAGCCCGTGGTTCTGGGGACATGGTTGGCGTCTATCCGATTTCGATCGGAACTTTAGCGATAAACGATGGGAATGGTGGGGCAAATTACACGATAACCTTTGTTCCCGCGAACTTCACAATTAACCAACGACCAATCACCATCAAGGCTGATGATAAAAGCAAAATTGTCGGAAACCCTGATCCAGCCCTGACCCACAGTATTACCAGTGGATCCCTGGCGTATGACGATGTGATCACAGGTAGTTTAGTGCGTGATGCGGGTGAAACAGTTGGAACCTATCCTATCCGAAAAGGCACCCTCGCAATCAGTGATGGTAATAGCGGTGGCAACTACAATCTGACTTTTGTAGAAGGCACATTGACCATCGGTCAAACCCCATTAACTATCACAGCCCAACCGGCAACGAAGGTCTATGGTTCTGCTGATCCAACATT
Organism: uncultured Syntrophaceae bacterium; assembly: GCA_964637025.1. Taxonomy (GTDB): domain Bacteria; phylum Desulfobacterota; class Syntrophia; order Syntrophales; family UBA5619; genus UBA5619. The sequence goes on from CAZWTL010000079.1 coordinate 2,450, forward strand.
CACTTACGTGGCTTCTGATCCTACTGTACCACTGACAGGTGCGTTGGGCAGAGCTGCTGGAGAAACAGTAGGTGTTTATGCGATAAACATTGGAACTCTTTCAGCAGGAAGTCAATATGCCATTAATTTTGTGCCAGCCAACCTGACAATTACAAAGAAGGCTGCTTCGGTCACTCCCAACGCTGCGACAAAAGTCTATGGCGCTGCAGACTCAACTCTGACCGGCACTTTGACCGGATTTCTGGCTGGGGACAGCGTGACAGCAATGTACAGTCGCGCCGCTGGAGAAACTGTGGCTGGCAGCCCGTATCTCATCAGCGCGGTGCTGAGCCCAAGCGGTGTTTTGGGCAACTACGACATCACCTACAACACAGCTAACTTCACAATCACCAAGAAAGCTGCTTCAGTCACTCCTAATGCTGCCAGCAAAGTCTATGGCGATGCAGACCCAACTCTGACCGGTGTTTTGACCGGTTTCCTGGCTGGAGACAGCGTGACTGGTGCTTACCACCGTGCGGCAGGTGAAACAGTGGCTGGTAGCCCATACCTGATCACGGCAATTCTGAGTCCGAGTGGTGTGTTGGACAACTATGACATCACTTATAACACCGCCAATTTCACAATCACGAAGAAGGCTGCTTCGGTCACTCCTAATGCAGCCAGCAAAGTATACGGCAGTGCTGATCCGACCTTAACCGGTGTTTTGACCGGTTTCCTGGCTGGCGACGGTGTAACAGCAGTTTATAGCCGTGCCGCTGGTGAAACTGTGGTTGGCAGCCCGTATGTTATCAGCGCGGTGCTGAGCCCAAGTGGTGTATTGGCTAACTACGAAATCACCTACAACACCGCCAACTTCACGATCACGCCAAAATCAATTACGATCACCGCAGACGCTAAGAGCAAAACCTACGGGTTGCCCGATCCGAGCTTAACTTATGTTGTGGTTGGATTGCAGCCTGGTGATAGCGTGAGCGGCATTTTAGTTCGCCTCCCTGGTGAAAATGTTGGCAGCTACCAAATCCTCGTCGGGACATTGGAGGCTGGTCCTAACTACAGTGTCACCTATGTTTCCGCGAATCTGACGATCAACAAGCGAGTAATCACGATTACAGCCGATAATAAGGGCAAGATCGTTGGAGATCTTGATCCTGCCTTAACTTACAGCATCACCAACGGGACATTAGCTTATGCGGATGTCGTTAGTGGTAGCTTAGTTCGTGACCCGGGCGAAGCAATTGGCGCTTATCCTATCCGGCAGGGCACACTGGCAATCAGTGACGGCAATGGCGGCGGAAACTACGACCTGACATTTGTTGAAGGAACCTTCACCATCAGTCAGATGCTTCTGACGATTACTGCGAATCCAGCCACCAAGGTGTATGGTGAAGCAGATCCGGTCTTCACATACATTGCTTCCGACCCCTCCGTGCCACTCACTGGAACCTTGAGTCGCGTGGCTGGAGAAAATGTTGGCGCATACGCTATGACGATCGGCACTCTCTCAGCAGGAAACCAATACGCTATCACCTTTGTTCCTGCTAATCTCACGATTACAAAGAAGTCCGCTTCGGTCACTCCCAACGCTGCAAGCAAAATCTATGGCACATCAGACCCAGCACTTACCGGAACACTGGTTGGTTTCCTGGCTGGCGACAGCGTGACCGCAGTCTATAGCCGTGCGGCTGGAGAAACGGTAGATGGCAGCCCGTATGTTATCAGCGCGGTGCTGAGCCCAAGCGGTGTTTTGGGAAACTACAACATTACCTACAACACAGCTAACTTCACAATTACCAAGAAAGCTGCTTCGGTTACTCCCAACGCTGCAAGCAAAGTCTATGGCGATGCGGACCCAACCCTGACAGGCACTCTCACCGGCTTCCTGGCTGGTGATGGCGTCACCGCTGTTTACAGTCGTACTGCAGGCGAGACCGTGGCAGGCAGTCCGTATGTTATCAGCGCGGTGCTGAGCCCGAGTGGTGTTCTGGGCAACTACGAGATCACCTACAACAACGCTTACTTCACAATCACGCCGAAAGCGGCATCTGTCACTCCCAACGCTGCGACTAAAGTCTATGGCGATGCCGACCCAACCTTTACTGGCACTCTCACCGGTTTCCTGGCTGGCGACGGTGTAACTGCGGTCTATAGCCGTGCAGCTGGTGAATCGGTGGCTGGCAGCCCGTACCCAATCAGTGCTGTCTTGAGCCCCAGTGGTGTTTTGGGCAACTACGACATCACCTACAACACCGCCAACTTCACAATCACGCCAAAACCAATCACAGTCACAGCTGACGCGATCACAAAGGTTTATGGACAGCTGGATCCGTCTTTGACCTATGTCGTTACTGGTCTGGAACTTGGAGATACTGTCAGTGGAATGCTGGCAAGAATTCCGGGTGAGAATGTCGGCGCGTACGCGATAACGATTGGAACAATCACTGCCGGTTCGAACTACACAATCACCTATGTACCCAACTCGTTGACGATCACGAAACGGGATATCACCATAACCGCTGACGACAAAGAGAAGGCTGAAGGAGAACCTGATCCTGCTCTGACTTACACAATCTCAAGTGGTGTGTTGGCATTTTCAGATGCCATTACTGGTGATTTAACGCGTACTCCAGGTGAAGTTATTGGCACCTATGCTATCCATCAAGGCACTCTGGTGATCGATGATGGCAATGGAGGAGCAAACTATACGTTGACATTCGTGGAAGGAACTTTCACAATTTCGGATGCCACCACTTATATATATCTACCTCTGATCGTAAGGTAGGCTCTCGAACAACAAAACTAAAAGCTATTGAACCTCCTTTTCCCTCTGTTTTATTTGGAGGTTCAATAGCCAAGGAGTAACCATTGAATAGTAAAAGGTGAGGTGGTATGAGTACTCAGGATGTTTCAAATCCCAAAAGGAAGCCAAAGGCTTTCATCAAACGACTTCGAACCGGTCTTGAAGTTACGCTCATTCTCTTGTTATCGTTGTCCTTCTTTCAGCTGAACCCTGAAAGGATTGCCAATGCGGCATCAACGATTACTTTTGTTGGCTCTGAATTGGTTGGTTTGCCAACGGATTCCAGTGTCGTTGTAAACATCATTCCAAACGACAATATTGAATATCACTATCAATATGGAACAGCAACAGGAAGTTACTCATTTCAGACGGAAAATTTCACCGCGCCTGGTGGAAAACCGCATGAAATCACAATTTCTGACCTGTCGCCTAATACACGGTACTACTATCGCATGCGTTATCACGCCCCTGGGGAAGGCGCAAATGATTGGAACGCCCGGGATGAGCATAGTTTTATGACGCAAAGAAGTGCGGGCTCAACCTTTACGTTTACTGTGACCTCAGATTCCCATAACGCAAGCGCAACAACTACATTCACCAATGCTATGCAAGCAATTCTGGCAGAACAGCCTGATTTTCATATCGACATTGGCGACACTCAATTCGCCGAATGGACTCGGGATTCCACCATTCAAACGAACATGGACACAGCTTATAAAGAATACCGGGCCAATACGCATTTTGGGGCATTTGGACATTCGGTGCCTGTCTTTTTATCTACTGGCAACCATGAAGAGGAGGAAGGTTGGAATCTGGATGATTCGTATAGCCGCGGGGTTGCCGATATTCAGGCACGAAAAGCCTTTTTCCCGACACCTATCGATGGAGATTTCTATTCCGGCAATACCGATCCTTTGGATGCTATTGATGAGTTGGTTTACGGTGATGAGTATCGTGAGGACTATTACGCCTGGGAATGGGGAGATGCCTTGTTTATCGTCATTGATCCCTTCCAATACACAATGAATCTACCTTACTCTCCAGCGGCAGGTGAAGAGGGGGATGATACTGTGACTGGGAATCAGTGGAGCTGGACTCTTGGCGCTCAGCAATTCCAATGGCTGAAAGAAACCCTGGAAAATAGTAACGCAAAGTATAAGTTCATGTTTTCTCATAACATGCTTGGTGGAGTCAACCGAACGATCTCTGGTGTTGGGGCAGGTTATGTCCGCGGAGGAGCCGAAGCTGCCCGGTATTATGAGTGGGGCGGTAAAAATGCCAGCGATGTCTATGTCTTTAACGATTTTCGTGACCCTGAATTGTTCGGTACCAAACCCATTCATCAATTGATGGTGGAAAACGGGGTAAGCGCGTATTTCCATGGGCATGATCACCAATATGTCTATGAGCTGCGTGATGACATTGCCTACCAGGAGGTTCCCTCTCCAGCAATGTCAGGCTCAGGTTTTTCTGGCATTTATACCGTAGGAACCTATACGGATTATCAAACGGTTGCGATGTGTTCCAATGCCGGCCACTTGCGGGTCACCGTGACTCCTGCGCAGGTCACTGTCGATTACGTCAACGCTGGTACGGTCACCTGCAATCCGACCTCATTTACCCGATCGTATACCATTTTACCTAACGAGGTTGAAGAGGGAATCGTAGGTGATGTCAATGGCGATGATACCGTAAATTCATCGGATGCTTTGATTGTCTTATCCGGTGACGTCGGTATGAATATATCTACGTTCTGCCCGATGAACTGTGCTGATATCAATAGTGATGGCTTTGTCAATTCCACAGATGCTTTGGCAATGCTATCTTTTGATGTTGGTATAACTGTCCCATTTCCAATAGGTACAACTGGCTGCCCGGCAATGATTACCCAACCGCCGGGATGCCAACAATAATTTAGGTTTACTTACCTCAACAAACAATCTTGCCAAAAATATTCAATTCGGAAGGAGAATATCATGAAAACCACTAATGTAAGAAAGTCAATGCTTCTTCTAAGTGCGTTTCTATTAATCTTGGGCAGCTTCTTAGTCCCATCATCCAATGTGTTTTCACAAACAGGTTCGGTTGTGGCTACTGCGGCTGTTTCTGATGCAACGCCCACGGTAGGCGATCAGGTGACTGTTACAGTCAGCATCGATATGAGTGCAGTTAATGCTCCCGATAATTCTTTGGGCAGCTATACAGCTGCGATGCTGTGGAACCCTTCTGTTCTAACCTATGCCAGCCACACTGGTGCGCCACCAACAGGGTTCACTGGCGTGGTTAATACCTCTAATGCGGCAACCGGTACAATCAATTTTAATGGCGCGAATGCCTCTGGTGCCACAGGTGTCACCGTCGCTATTGCGGTCACATTCAATGTGGTCGGCGGCGGTAACGCAGCACTGGACCTGAATTTCACAGCCTTAGCAGCCGCAACCACCTTCAGCAACCTGTTGGGGATCCTTACTGTCAATGAAGGCTCAATTGTGGCTGCGGGAGGCACCGCAACAGGTGTCGTGGAGTTGGATGGCACTGTGCACAGCAATACAGCGGCTCCAACCGGCTCTAGCATTTCAATCCCCCACACTACAGGCACAGGTATTAATCGCCTGATGCTGGTGGGCGTATCCTGGAACTGTGGTACGACTGACCGCACTATCTCCTCAATCGTTTTTGATCCTGATTCTGGAGATAACCTCCCCTTGACTTTAGTAATAACACAGCAATACACCTGGACAACCAACAATTACCGCTACACTGCAATCTACAGATTGCTTAATCCCCCGGTGGGAGTTTCAGGCTCAGTAGTTATTACTTTCTCAGGAGCAGTTTCGAATGGCATCATTGCCGGTGTGGCTAATTTCAAGGGCGTGGATCAAACTACACCCTTGGGGACTCCCGTTGGTGCTGTTGGAACGGGATCCTCCAGTAGTGGCACCCCCAATCCGGCAGTCACACTGACAGGTCTTAACGGCTCTGAACTGGTATTCGATAGCGTATTTATCGGTGCCAGCGCGACTACTCACACTTTGACAGCAAATTCCGGCCAAGCCGAACTTTGGAACATCCTTGGCTATACCTCTTCCAGCACCTCCTTCAATACGCGCGGATCAGCCAGCACTAAGCCGGCTACCCCAGGAGACGTTACTATGGGCTGGACAACGGGAGGCTATGGCACCACGGCAACCCGCTGGGCAATCGCGGCAGTACCGATCAACCCCGCACCGGCTGGAACAACCTTCACCATCACAGCATCTGCTGGAACTGGCGGAAGCATTTCACCAACCGGAGCCATAGTGGTCAATCAGGGTGCCAATCAGAGTTTTGCCATTACACCTAACAGCGGTTATGCGATCGCCAGCGTTCTGGTGGACTCTGTCTCACAAGGTGCCATTTCAAGCTACACCTTCACCAATGTTCAGGCCGCTCACACGATTTCAGCCACCTTCACAGCGCTGCCAACGCAGTACACGATCACGGCATCTGCTGGAGCTGGCGGAAGCATTTCGCCAACTGGAGCGGTGTTGGTCAATCAGGGTGCTAACCAGACTTTCACTATTGCACCAAATAGCGGTTATGTGATCTCAAACGTCCTGGTGGATTCTGTATCACAAGGCGCCATTTCAACCTACACCTTCACCAATGTTCAGGCAGCCCACACAATTGCAGCCAGTTTCTCGGTCGCTCCTGTAACAGTGACTTTCACCGGCACTGAATTCTTAGGGCTACCAACAGATACCTCCATTACAGTCAAAGTTGTTCCTGATGCCAATATTGACCTTTACTATGAGTATGGAACTATAGCAGGCACCTACACAGCTCAGACAACACAAACAACTGCTTCCGCTGGTGTACCCAAGACCGTGGTGATCGGTGGCCTGAATCCAA
>CAZWTL010000080.1:0-9068 GCA_964637025.1 uncultured Syntrophaceae bacterium
GGCCGCCGGTTCAACCGGCCCGATCCTCAGCGAAACAGGCTCTTGTGGATATAGACGGTCAGATCGCCGAGCCGGTTGGTGTAGCTGCCGTATTCGTTGTCGTACCAGCCGAAGATCTTGGCGTGCACCACGGGGATCCGCAGGATCGATGGCGATGCCTTGCCCTGCAAGCCTCCCGGAAGGTCGGGAACATGTGAGAGATCCACATCGATGAACGCCGTCCGGGTGTGGTTGAACTGCCCCTCGATCACGACGGCCGCATCCACGCCGATCAAATCGGTCGAAACATTCTGTTCCTCCGAATAGAGCACCAGGTGCTCTTTGTCGTTCTCGGCGGCCTTTCGGTAGATGTCGTTGAGCATGGCGGTGGTCAGGGAAACCGTCTTGCCCCCCGGGCCGGTGCAGCTCTGGAAGGTCGCATTCAGCACGATGAGGGATTCGGTGGTCGTGGGAACCCGGATCGAATCCGCCATGAAGCCGATATCCTTCACCTCCGGGATCACCTGGCTCAACGCCTCGGCGGCATTCGTGGAGGTCAGGATGATGTTGTTGAGGGTGCTCCGGTTTTTGCGCAGATCCTTTTCGCCGGACTTCGGCGTCTTGTCGAGGATGCTCTGCGAATTGGTGACCGCATGAACCGTTGACATGGAGGCGGTGAGGATCTTGCGGGTCGCTTCGTTCTCGAGGAGCGGCTTCATCATGTGGGCCAGACCCGTCGTGGTGCAGGAGGCCGCGGAGACGAGTTGGTGTTTCCTGCAGTCGAAAGCGGTGTGATTGATCCCGTAGATGAGCGTCACCGCGTTTTCGGGCATGGAAAGGGCCTTGTTCTTGATCTTGAACGAAGAGGAGTCGACCACCACCTTCGCCCCGCTGGCAAGATGCCCCTTCAGGGAGCCGTTTTTTTCGTCCGCAGCCACCGTGGGGTCATGAAATTTTCCCGTGCACTCCACCACCACATCCACGCCGAAGTTCCGCCAGTCGATCTCGGCCGGGTTGCGATGCTCTCTGAGAATCGTCACGGGGATGCCGTCGACAAGAAGTTCGCCTTTCTTTTCGTCGACGATCTGGACGATTCTTTCGGCCTTGTTGCCGTAAAGGAACCGGTGGAGGGTCCCATAGGTCGCATCTTTCTCGATCAGTTGCGCGATGGCGGGAAGGCCCTTCCCGACGCCTCTCCCCAGATTGATGAAGATCTCCTTGAAATATTTCCTTCCGATGTGGTGCCACAGCGTCAGTTTGCCGATCCTTCCCAGACTGTTGATCCCGAGAACGGGCCGTTTCTTCTCAAAGACTTCAACTTTCCCCATGCGCAAACCTCCTTCATTTATTTTGACAAACCATTGAAAACCGGCGATTTCGGGATCTCACAGCCTTGGCGGTTCGCTGCGGGGATGCGGGCGGGATCGGTTCCCTTCCGCATCCGGGATCCCCTCCCGAGAGACGGCGCGCCTCCAACCCGCGATCGGGGCCGCCGAATTGCGATTCATACGACCCGCCGCGGTTGCAGGAACGTGATCTCCAGCCGTTTCGCCGATGGAACTCAGCGGTCCTGCAGGATCGCGATCCCGGGAAGTTCCTTCCCTTCGAGGTATTCGAGCGAGGCCCCGCCGCCGGTCGAGATATGGGTGATCCGGTCGGCAACCCCTGTTTTTTCGACGGCGGATGCGCTGTCCCCCCCGCCGATGATCGTGATCGCCTTGGACGACGCAAGAGCCCGGGCGATCTCGTTCGTCCCCCTGGCGAATGCGTCGATCTCGAAGACCCCCACCGGCCCGTTCCAGATGACCGTGCCGGCGGTTCGGATCGCCTCCTGGAACAGCGCAACGGTTCCGGGACCGACATCGACGCCGATCATGTCCGCCGGGATCCGGTCGATGGGAACCACCTTCGACGGCGCCCCTGCGGCGATTTCCGGCGCAACCACCGCATCGACGGGGACCACGAGCTTCAGATGGGCCATCGCCTTGAGCTCCGCCCATATCTCCCTGGCCTGGCCGATGAACTTCTCCTCCACAAGGGATTTCCCGACCTCGATTCCCTGGGCCTTCAGGAAGGTGAAGATCATTCCGCCGCCGATCAGGAGGGCGTCCACCTTTTGGGCAAGATTGCGGATCACCGTAATCTTCGTCGACACCTTGGCCCCGCCGATGATCGCGACGAAGGGCCTTCGGGGATCGTCGAGCGACTTGCCCATGATTTCGAGCTCCTTCTGGATCAGCAGGCCGCAGACCCCGGGCAGGATGCGGGCAACCCCCTCGGTCGAGGCATGGGCGCGGTGCGCCGTACCGAAGGCGTCGTTGACGTAGACATCCGCGATCGCCGCGAGCCGCTTCGAGAATTCCGCATCGTTTTTCTCCTCCTCCGGATGGAAGCGGACATTCTCGAGCATCATGACCTCCCCGTCGGCCAATGTCGAAATCGCAGCCTCGACCTCCGGACCGACGCAATCATCGACCTTGACGACCTTTTGGCCGAGGAGATCTTCCAGCCGTTTGGCGATCGGATCCATCCGCAGCCCCGCGTCGATCCCTTTCGGCCGGCCCAGGTGCGATACCAGGATGACCTTCGAGCCCCGGTCGGTCAGATAGCGGATCGTCGGCAGGGTGGACTGGATCCTCATGTCGTCGGTGATGTTCTGCTGCTTGTCCATGGGGACGTTGAAGTCGACCCGGACCAGGACCCTCTTCCCCTTCAATTCGCTCTCTTTGAGATCCGTGATGCATTTTTTCATGAATTCGTCCTCCCAAGGTTTCGATGCGATCGCAAAAGGCGGTTTTCCCGAATCCGAACCGTTCCCGCAGCGGCGCCGGATCAGAGGCTTTTGGCCACGAGCTTCACCAGGTCGATCATCCGGCACGAGAAGCCCCACTCGTTGTCGTACCAGGAGAGGACTTTGATCAGGTTGTCCTCGATGACCATGGTCGATCGCCCGTCCACGATGGAGGAGTGCGGGTTCCCCAGATAGTCTATCGATACCAGCGGTTCGTCGGAATAGGCCAGGATCCCCTTCATTTTTCCTTCAGCGGCCTCCTTCAGCGCAGCGTTGATCTCTTCAACCGTCGCCTTTTTCTCGATTTCGGCCACCAGATCCACGACCGAGACATCCGGCGTCGGAACCCTCATGGAAAAGCCGTTGAGTTTCCCCTTGAGCTCCGGCAGCACCAGCCCCACGGCCTTGGCGGCCCCGGTGGTCGTCGGAATCATGGACATGGCAGCGGCCCTGGCCCTCCGCAGGTCCTGGTGCGCGAGGTCGAGGATCCTCTGGTCGTTCGTATAGGAGTGGATCGTGGTCATCAATCCCCTTCTGATCCGGAAATGTTCGTGAAGGACCTTGGTGAAGGGCGCCAGACAGTTGGTGGTGCACGATGCGTTGGATATGATGTGGTGGCTGGCGGGATCGTAGAGATAATCGTTGACGCCCATGACGATCGTGATGTCTTCATCCTTCGCCGGCGCTGAAATCAGCACCTTTTTGGCGCCCCCCGAGGTCAGGTGGACCTGCGCCTTGTCCCGCGAGGTGAAAAGCCCCGTGGATTCGATCACGATATCCACCCCCATCTCCTTCCACATCAGCCTGGCCGGATCCCTTTCGGCAAAAACCCGGACCTCCCTGCCGTCGATCACGATGGAGCGGTCCTCGGCCCGGACGTCTCCCCTGAAAATCCCGTGCACGGAATCGTATTTGAACAGATGGGCGAGCGTTTTCGCGTCCGCGATGTCATTGACCGCAATCCATTCGATGGCGGGATCCCCTCCGGCGGCGCGGATGATGTTTCTCCCGATCCTTCCAAAACCGTTTACCCCGACTCTGATGGTCATCTTTCTTTCCCCTTTCCTCCAGATCCCTGCGGCAAAACGGGATCCGCATATTTTCTTTGTTCCGATTGTACCATCATCCGGGAAAGAGTCAACGCACAGGATCGTGAATTCGCAAAACCTCAAGGTGTGGTTGAAAAAATACCTATGAATTCCAGGTCTTGCCTCCGGGGCATTCGCATGCCCGCACCGCGCCTCACCGGCTCTGGTTCACGCCGACGCGATCGCAGAAGGACGCGACGGGACAACGACTGCAGAGGGGGGAAACCGGACGACAGGTGTTCTGCCCGAAGGCGACCAGAAGCGTGTTGAATCGGGACCAGTGTTTCCGGGGGAGTTTTTTCCTGAGGGCAAACTCCGTTTCCTCGGGATTCTTCGTCCGGACGTAACCCAGGCGGTTGGAAATCCGGTGCACATGGGTGTCCACACAGATCGCGTCCCCGTTGAATCCGAGGGAGACGACCAGGTTGGCCGTTTTCCGGCCCACCCCTTTGATCGTCAGCAGTTCCTCGATTCCCTCCGGCACAGCGGAACCGAAGCGTTCGATGAGTTCCCGGCAGACGCGCCGGATCGTTTTAGCCTTGTTCCGGTAGAATCCGACGGGGTAGATCGCCTCCTGAATCCTCCCCTCCGGAAGACGGAGCATCTCCGCCGGCGTGGCTGCGAGCGCGAAGAGCCGCTGCGTCGCCGCCGCCGTCACCTCGTCCTTGGTCCGGAGGCTCAGCAGCGTGGAGATGAGGATTTCAAAAGGATCGCGTCGTGCTTCGGCAAGTTGCGTCACAATCGGAGGTTCACGCTTCTGCAGCTCCAGTTCCATCAGGCGGATGATCTCCGCCATGTTCCTGTCGTCCATGGGCGTTTCCGAAGCCGTCAGTCGTAGCCCTCGTCGTTGGCCAGCATATCCAGATGGAGCGTGGCGATGTCCTCCACGTCCAGATCCGCCTTCTGTTTTGCCTTACGGAAGTCAACGATCTTGATGTACCGTTTGCACTCGTTGCAAACGTCCACGCTGTACCTTTCGTCCCCGTCGATCGTGAAGTAGGCGAGGCTCTGCTGCTCCTCGTTGCCGCAGAATGGGCATTTGATCCGCACGAAGTTCCATTCGAAGCCGCACTGGTTGCAGAAAAGGTAGCGGCTTTCGTCCTGGTCCCGGATCTCGCCGATTTTGGGCTCCCGGCCGCAGATGGGGCAGTAACCCTCCGCCCAGCCCGCTTTACGAACGGCGTCGCCGTAACGCGCCGCAACCCGCTCAAGGGCCGGCCTGAGGCTCTCCTCGAGGAACAGCTCCACGAGGTCGAACGATGCCTCTTCCCCGTCCTCGGTCTCCTCTTCCTCCGCCGCCGGGGGGTTGAAGGACTCGTAGATCAGGTCGCTGAAGCAAAGCTCGCCCTCGAGGATCTTTCTGGACATCTCGCCGGTTTCCCCCGGAGCCCGCTTTTCCGCGATCCCCAGCAATGCCAGAAAATAGGCCTGGGGTTCTTCAAGGCCGTCCATCACGGTGGAAAAATCGATGAGGGGGAACCCCCCCGCCATCTTGGCCGCGACCATTTTTTCATCGACGGGGAATATCTCTCTGTCCATCCGGCGCCGGTATTCCTCCCGGAGGATCAGAATCTCCTCCAGGATATCAAGCAGTTCCGCGTAATGGGGGTTCAAGGCCCGGTGGTTTTGTATCGTCTTGAGTGCGTCTCTTAAAACGGTTGCCATTCCGCCTGTTCTCCTGATGTTGCCAATGACCGGCCGTCTATATCCCCTTTTACGCCCAACTTCAAGGGATATTTCCCGGGCGCGCGGCCATCCCCTGAAAGGCCCGATTTCATGCGACGCCGGGCGCTCCTGCCGACGACCGAACGGGATATCCTTCATCATTCCAATAGGTTAAAAATGATAGGGCCAATCATTCAATATTTGAATAATTATGCTTGACAGATTCGAATCCGTATCCTAAAAGGGAGTCGCATTGATCCATTCGGGGGGAATGGAGAGAGCGACCCGAGCAAACCTCTTTTTTCACTTGACATGACCAAATTTCCCGGATCTGCGTCCGACCGGGAGACGTTCTTCGCACCAACGGATACTTTGTTTGTTGCAGCATTGAATCGGAACCATTCATGGGGGGATGGCTCATGTTCGAATGCGCAAAGACTCACAAAGTTTCTCAGAACATCGTCGATCAAATCCGCAAGGCGATCTTCAACGGCGTCCTCAAGCCCGGGGACAAGCTCCCGTCGGACAAGGAGCTGATGGACAACTTCGGCGTGAGCAGGGGATCCCTGAGGGAGGCCCTGCGTTCGCTGGAAGTCCTGGGGTTGCTGGAGATCCGAAAAGGGGCCCTGGGCGGCGCCTTCGTGACCGAGGTGGACACGGAGAAAGCCAAGGAAGTATTCAATAATTTTTTCCTTTTCCGGGATCTTTCCCTGGACAATCTCTTCGATGTTAGGTTGATCCTGGAAACCCATATTGCGGAAAAAGCCGCCTCCATGATCACAGATGACGATTTGCAACGGTTGGAACAGAACCTCCGGGAAACCCGTGAGGCCCTCCGGCATAACCGGCCGCTGAACTATCGGGGTAAAGAAGTTTCCTTCCACATGATCATTGCCAACGCAACCCGGAATCCTCTTCTCATCTTCCTTTTGGATTACGTGGAAACCCTCCTCCTGGACGCCAAGAAAATACTGAATACCGGACGCGATTTTTCCGTGAAGGTGCTCAAGGCGCATGAGAGCATCTACAAGGCGCTTGCGGCGCGGGATGCGATCGGAGCGAAAAATGCCATCGTTCAGGACATCAAGGAGGTTCAAAAGGCGCTCCTGAAGATTCAGAAAGAAAAAAACATGCCGGGGGTGAAGCTCCGGATGCAATGGTGATTCCGACGGCAGGTCGTGGGTGACGTTCAACATAACCGCATCATCTTGGAGAAAGGAGAGATTGGACATGTTGCCTGTAAGAACTTTTTCGATCCCGCCGGTGCTCATCACCGGTTCGGGGTCCGCCGAAAAGGTCGGGGAGGAATGCAAGAAAATCGGCGTCACCAAGGGGCTGATCGTCACGGATGCGGTCCTGTCGAAACTGGGCGCCCTGGAAGGGGTCAAGAAGTCCCTCACCGGGCAGGGGATCCCTTTTGTCGTCTACGACAAGATCACCAGCGAACCGACGGATGTCTATGTGAAAGAGGGCGTCGCCGTCTGCAAGGAGAACGGATGCGATTTTCTGCTGGCCGTGGGGGGCGGAAGCGCCATCGACACCGCCAAGGCCGTCTCGGTCATGATGACCAATGCCGGGGGCATTGAAACCTATATGGGGATCAACAAATTTCCCCAGAAGGGATTGCCCCTGGTGACGATCCCCACGACGGCCGGCACGGGAAGCGAGGTGACCACCTCCACCATCATCACCGATACGGCGAAGAACGTGAAAATGCTGATCATCAGCCCATTCCTCATGTCCCGGGTGGCGATCGTGGACCCGATGATGACCCTCTCCGCCCCGCGCGGACTGACCGCTGCGGTGGGCATCGACGCCCTGACCCACGCCATCGAGGCCTATGTATCGCTGAAGGCCCAGCCGATGAGCGATGTCTTCGCCCTTTCAGCCGTCGAACTGATCTCCGGAAGCCTGAGGCAGGTCTTTGCCAACGGCAACAACGTCGAGGCCAGGGAAAAGGTGATGCTGGGGGCCCTCCAGGCGGGCATCGCCTTCAGCAACTCGTCGGTCGCCCTGGTGCACGGCATGTCGAGGCCGATCGGCGCCTATTTCCACGTCCCCCACGGAGCCTCGAACGCGGCCCTGCTGGGCGTGGTCACGGAATTCAGCCTGATCGGCAATCCCAAGAGGTATGCGCGGATCGCGCAGGCCATGGGGGAGGACATCACCGGGTTGACCGATCTGGATGCGGCGGAACTGGCGGCGGATTCGGTCAAACGGCTGATCGAGGACGTCAGAATCCCGTCGCTTCCCGGCCTCGGGGTGGACAAGAAAAAACTGGAGGAACTGGCCCCGCAGATGGCCGATGCGGCCATTGCCAGCGGCAGCCCCGGCAACAACCCCCGGCTGGCGACCAAAGATGAGATCATTGAGCTGTACCACCTGGCCTATGCTCAATAAAAACGATCGGGAGGAGGGATTTCTATGGCACCAAGAAGACTGAAATACTGCGTCAACAACGAATGGAAGGAGTCGGCAACCAAGAAATACATGCCGGTGACCAACTCCAGCACCGGAGAGGTCATGGCGGAGGCCCCCACCTGCACGGTGGAGGAGGTCAACAGCGCCGTGGCCGCGGCAAAGGCCGCCTATCCCAAATGGTCGGGCACGCCGATCCAGGGCAGGACGGAGGTGATGTTCAACTTCCGCAAGCTCCTGTTCGACCATCTGGACGAGCTGACCCTGTCGGTCTCCATGGAGCTGGGCAAGAACTGGGACGAGGCCAAGGGGGACATCCTCAAGGTGATCGAGGTGGTGGAGCTGGCCTGCGGCGGACCGATCCTGATGCAGGGGGACGCCCTGATGAACGTCTCCACGGGCCACGACACGGTCATGTACCGGGAACCGCTGGGCGTCTTCGCCGGGATCGTGCCCTTCAACTTCCCGGCCATGATCCCGTTCGGCTGGATGATCCCCCTGTGCATCACCATGGGGAACACCTTTGTGCTGAAGGCCGCCAGCCTCACCCCCCAGACCGCGTGCCGCTGCCTGGAGTTGCTGATCGAAGCCGGTCTGCCCCCGGGAGTCGTCAACCTGGTCACCTGCAGCCGCAACGAGGCGGAGCTGCTGCTCAAGCACCCGGACGTCCGGGGGATCTCCTATGTCGGCTCCACCTCGGTCGGCGTCCATATCTACTCCACGGCGGCGGCCCACGGCAAGCGGGTGCAGTGCCTCTGTGAGGCGAAGAACCATGCCCTGGTCATGAGCGACGCGGCCCTGGAACGCTCCGCGATCGGGATCATCAACTCGACCTTCGGCTGCGCCGGAATGCGCTGCATGGCCCTGCCCGTGCTCTGCGTGGAGGAGGCCTGCGCCGAGGAGTTCATCGGCTACCTGCTCAAATATGCCAAGGCCCGGAAAATCGGCTGTTCCTATGACAAGGCCACGGAGCTGGGGCCGGTGGTCTCCGCCGAGCACAAGCAGTCCGTCATCAACTGGATCAACAAGGGGGTCGAGGAGGGCGCCAAGCTGATCCTGGACGGCCGGGACGTCGTGGTCCCGGGATTCGAAAACGGCCACTTTATCGGCCCCACCATCTTCGACCA
>CAZWTL010000081.1:0-2846 GCA_964637025.1 uncultured Syntrophaceae bacterium
ATCCCGAATCGCCGGCGCTGGTGAAATGGCTGCAGTACGCGCAGCGCAGATTGCACCGGCCGGTGATGGCGATATCCACGGATGTCGGGGCTCTCATCAAAGGGCTGTCCATCATTGCACCTAAAAAGCCTGTGTTTCCCGGGACGCACAGGCGCCTGCGCCTGGCAGCAGAAACCCGGGATCGGAAAGGTCATCCCCCACCCGGTCGTCCGGTCGTCATTTCCCTCCACAGATGCGATATGACTTCTCCGATGCGGGAAAGATACATCATTTTCGAGAATCCGACATCCTTCAGATACCGCCGCTGCAGCAGGATTCGGGCAGGAGGGAAAAAGGTCCGGAACAGGAACGCCGCTTTTGCATGAAAACCGCGATGGACCGCCAGATGGACGAGATAGCTGCTGCCCCTGACCCTCCGGTTCCGGGATTGAAGATGGAGGAACAGACGTTCCCCAAGCGAGAGATCGGTCGGCCTCACCTGCGCCATGAATCCGTCGGGGAGCTCCAGAGGGGCATAGCGCCTGACCACGGACAGGCCGTGCCAGACGAACCGGGAGAGGTTGAACCGCCGGCTTTCCCCGGCGATGAAATCCCAGTCGATGGCCTTCTCGAAGCCCCTGATGGCGAAGAAGAGGTCGCAGATGAGGATCAGCCGGTCGAACGAGTGGCCGACCCTCAAGGCATGTTCGCAGAGATAGATGACGAGATGTTCGGGACGGAGGATCAAGACGCCGGCGTCCGCCACGCGGGCCTCGACGGCGTGGTCCCAGAGCCTGTCGAGGTCGATCCGCTCGGCGATAAGGGTTGCCGGAACCGACGTGTTGACGGGGTGCCAGTGCAGGTGGAGGCTGAAAGGGGATTTTGCCTCCCGGTACTCGACGCTGGCCAGATAGCCGACGGGATTGCGGAGAGCCTCCGCCGCCGAACTGTCGCAGGAGGCGTATCCGAGGGACAGCAGCAGGCGATCCGCCTCGAGAAGGTCGTCCTTCCGGATCAGGAGATCCACGTCGGACATCCCCCGTACGGCGATGTCCGGATAAACGAGTTCCGCGAGGGCGATCCCCTTGAGAACGATGCAGGAGATCCCCTTCTCCCGAAATCCGGACAGCACCCGGCGCAGTATGCCGATGATCGCCATGTTGCGCCTCAGGTTGCGGCGATACTGGTCCGAAAGGTCCCGATGGATCGGCTCCGGGATCAGCGCTTCGAGACGGTGCTTCCTGATATTGCGGAAGAGGAACGCCGCAACGCCTTCCCGCCGCGCCGTGTCGCGGAGGCGGGTCCAGTCCAACGGGGCGGACCCGGATGTTCGGGAGTCCGGCCTCCCGCCGGCGAGAAACGGCTGCGCCTCTTCCGGGGTGAAGAGGAGTTGCAGCATGAATCGATCTTCGGTCGTCCAAGCCAAGGGGAGCAGCTCCATGATGCGGATAGCGGTTTATGACGTGAGCCCATCGAGGCTGGCCCGATCCTGACCGTTACGCAAAGGCGGGAATGAAATCGGCATGAACGGAAGGAGCGGATCGGCTTTCGTGGGGCGGCGCCTCTTCCCTTGCCCGTCGCGCGGGAGCCTATTGCGCCACGGCCTCGGCGGATATTCCCGTGACGATATTGAGGATGGCATTTTCCGACAGATCGATCAGCTTCTCGTCCGACACCCGATTCCCCTGACCGTCCGCCACGATGCGGACCGTCGGTTTGAAGGGGTTGCTCCGGTTGGTTCCGACGACGACACCGACGGCATTGTTGTTCAGGCGCACGTAGCTGCCGACCGGGTACATTGTCAATTCGTCGAGGAAAACCTTCACGATGTGGGGGGCAAAGTAGACGCTTTTGGTTTCCGCCAGTTCCAGAACGGACAGGTATTGCGCGGCCCCCTTCCTGTGGGGTCGGTTGTGGGTCATGGCCTCGTACGAGTCGCAAATCCCGACAATCTTCGCGTATTCGCTGATCCGGTCCCCCTTGAGGCCCTGAGGATATCCCTGGCCGCTTTCCCGTTCATGGTGTTCGTACACCGCGCGGCTGAGATTCGGATAGGTCCGGTCGAAGGGCCGCAGGAGGTCCCGGCCCGTCGCGGTGTGTCTCCTGATCTCGGCCAGTTCCGACGAGGTCAATTCGCCGGTTTTTCCGAGTATGGACTGGGGAATCAACAGCATGCCGATATCGTGATGAAGCGCAGCCAGACAGATCTCGGTCAGGTTGAAGGGCTCGTATCCCATCCGGAGTCCGATTTTATAACAGTAGATCATGTTGTTGACCGGCGACGCGATTTCGTAATCGTCGTCGTGTCCGAACAGGAGCGTGAACCGGTACATCTCGTCGACCAAGGCGGGTTCCGCAATCATCTCACGGATGATGCGAAGGGGCTGTTCGAGATGGGAAGGCATCCCCGCAGTCTTGAGTCGTTCCGACAACTCCTGGAGGTAGTTGACGGCGCTGTTGTAGAGGGCCTGTCCCCGGGCCATGGAGGGCATCTCGTCAACCGGCATCTGCGTCTCAGCGGCGGGCTCCACGGATATCTGGGGAACCGGCTCATCCATGGAAATGGCGGGCACGGCCTCAACGGCAGGAGCCTCGACCTTGGCCGGCGGTTCGGCCGGCGGCGTTGGGTCGCCGAGGCCATTGGGCGCCGATGCAGGCGTGGACAGTTTCCCTCTCACCAAATCTGAAGTGCGCATGACGAACCCCAGCCGTCCATTCAGGAGCGGCATTTCAATGGATTATTTATGCAACAGCGCTACATAATAACATATTTTTCCGCAAATGCAAGCGCGTCGTGAACGCGCGTCGTGAACGCGTCGTGAACGTCCGGAAAATACAGGGCCGGAGGGCGCTGAAAAGAGAAAACC
>CAZWTL010000081.1:2946-9026 GCA_964637025.1 uncultured Syntrophaceae bacterium
CGCGTCGTGAACGTCCGGAAAATACAGGGCCGGAGGGCGCTGAAAAGAGAAAACCGCTTGACAAATTTCATGCTTTTGCCCGATACTGAAAGGTAATAAATGACCTTTCTGAGACGAAGGGGGAGGTACCATGACCTTGAGATCAAGGGTCCCGCTTTCCTTAATGATTCTGATCCCTGCCGCGATTTTCAATCAGTCCTGCACCATCGAGTCATCCGGAGTTTCCGTGAAAACCTACCGCGAGCCGGCCGCTGTCGTCGAGGTCCAGGAAAAGCAGCAGCGGGAAATGGTCGACGCGGTTCAGAAGATGAGCGACGTCAGGGAAAACGGGGTTTTCAAGGAAATCGACGGCATCCCCGAATACAAAATCGGTTCCGGGGACGTACTCACCATCAATTACTGGTTGCCCGCGCGCGAGGAAGGGTTCAAACAGACCAGCTACACGGCCACGGTCCGGCCCGACGGCAGAATGTCGTTCATCTTCGGAGACGACGTCGCGGTCAGCGGCCGCACCGCGTCGGAGGTGCGGGCCTTGCTGGTGGAGAGGGCGGCCAGGTACATGCGGGACCCGCGCATCGAGGTCATCGTGAAGGAGTTCAAGAGCAAGGAGGTTCTCCTCTCCGGCCAGATCAACACCCTCCAGTTCCAGAACAATATTTCCGGCCCCGGACGATACAACCTGAACGGCAAGACGAGGGTTCTGGACGTCATCGTCAGGGCGGGAGGCGTCATCACCGGCAAGGACACGGGCAACGCGGATCTCCGCCGGGTGGAACTCCTCCGGCAGGGAAAACGCTACTCCCTGAATCTTTACAATGCGATGTTTCGGGGCGATGTCAGCGACAACGTCGTGCTGGACGACGGCGACATGGTCACCGTTCCCGAACTCCCGACCTATGCCGAACGCGTTTACGTCTTCGGACAGGTGCTCTCCCAGGGCATCTTCCGGTTGAGGGACGCCCAGGATTTGCTGACCGCGATGGCGCTGACCGGCGGAACCACTCCGGTGGCGGTCAAGGCCGACATCAAGATCATCCGGGATTACCGGGAGCGGCAGGGCAAGCCGATCATCCTGTCGGCCAATCTGGACGAGATCCTGAAGCAGGGAGATCTGTCGCAGAACATTCCCCTGAAGGACGGAGATGTGATTTACGTGCCCCGAAGCGTCATCGGCGACATCAACGAATTCATCGAGGTGCTCACCCCCTCGCTCGATTTTCTCTACAACCGCCCGAGCGGCTTCAGGTCGCATTACCTGCTGGACCAGAACAAATTGCGTTGGTAGCGTAAGGAGCCTTTTCATCATGCCGATGACCTATGACCTGAACCTGCGAGAGTACTGGCGCACGATCCGCAAACGGAAATTCATCGTTATTTACACCATCGTCATGATGACGGCCTTCAGTTTCATCACCTCCATCCTCGGCCGTCCGACACCCGTTTATCAGACGAGCTCCAGCGTCAAGGTCGAAAAAATGGGCTCCGTGACCGGCCTCTATCTCCAGGCCGTTTCCTGGTCCACGACCAACTATATGGAGACCCAGATGGCCATGATCAAGAGCTATTTCATCCTGGAGCTCGTGGCCAAGAGGATGGGCAAGATCCCGGTCGGTCTCTCGTCCGAGGAGGTGCGCAACAGCCCCCGTTATCTGACCGTTGTCCTCGACCTCAAGGAGAGGATCAAGACGGAGCAGGAGGGGAACAGCGACATCATCAATATCACGGCCACCTCCGCGGACCCTCTCGAGGCGCAGCGTCTGGCCAACACGGTGGCTCACGTCTATCAGGAACGGCACGAACTGGATCTGAACAAACGGGTCATCGAGGCCAAAAAATTCATCGAGTCCCAACTGGACTCCACCCGCGACAAACTCCAGCAGTCGGAAGAGGCGATCAAGAATTTTCGGCAGGACAACCGCATGATCTCCCTGGACTCGCAATCCTCGGCTCTGGTAGGCCAGCTTCAAGCCCTGCAGACGTTGCATGAACGCGATCAGGCGACGCTCGCGAAAATGGCGGAGATTTCGAGGCTCCTGGCCCGCGCGGAGGAGAGCCCCCTGTCTTCCAAGAACGTTTTTTATTTCGAGGAGGCGTCGGCCCCCTACAAGAACCTCAACGAACGCCTCGTCCAGTTGATGCTGGAGCGGGATCTGCTCCTGATCAACTATACGGACGAGTTTCCCCAGGTGATCGAGATCAAGAAGCAGATCCATGAAATCGTCGCCGGCCTGCAGTCCCAGTTGGAGGCGCAGAGGCAAAACCTTGCCCAGACCGTGGAACTCACGAAGAGGCAGATCCGCCAGGCGGACGAACAGCTCAGAATGCTTCCCGCCAAGGGCCTCGAACTGGCGCGGCTGGAAAGGGAGGCGAGCATCAACCGGGAGCTCTACACCCAGTTGGAAAAACAACACCAGGAATCGGAGGTCCAGCACGCGGAGAAACTCGAGGAGGTGCAGATCGTCAAGCCGGCCCTGATGCCCACCGCACCCATCAATCCTCCGAAAACTGCGGCCACGACGGCTTTGGGATTCCTCCTCGGACTCGTTCTCGGCATTGTCTTCGCCTTCATCGTCGAAACCTTCGACACGTCGATCGGCGCCGTGGAAGAGGTGGAGGAGTTCCTCGGCACGCGGGTCCTGGGGGTCGTCCCCCATTTCGAGTCCGACGAGTTGAAGGCCAACTTCAAGGAGAAAATGTCGCGCGATGCGGCGGAGGATGAGCTGTGGCGGATCGGGCGCATGATCGCCCATTTCGCCCCCAAAACCACCTCCGCAGAGAGTTACCGGGCCCTGCGCACCAACATCAACTTCCTGAGGATGCAGAAAGCGCTCAAGACGGTCGTCTTCACGAGCTCCTCGCCCCAGGAAGGCAAGACCACGATCTCCATCAACCTGGCGATCACGATGGCCCAGGCGAACCACAAGGTCCTGCTCATCGACGGGGACTTCCGCAGGCCGGTGATCTCCAAGATCTTCGGGATTCCGTCCGTTCCCGGCCTGACGGACGTCATCCTCGGCAATTACCAGTGGCGGGACGTGGTGCGTTCCATCACGGATCTCATGATGGGCCAGATGAACACGGGCGAACTGATGGTCACGCCGGGGCTGGACAACCTCTTCATCCTGACGAGCGGCACGATCTCGCCCAATCCGGCGGAACTGGTGGGCACGCAAGTCACCCGGGAGATCCTCGCCGAGGCGCAGGGTGCTTACGACTATGTGATCGTTGACGCCCCGCCGGTCCTGGCGGCCACGGATGCGGCGATATGGAGCACCATGGCGGATGGGGTGATCATCGTCTACCAGGTCGGCAAGATCGCCCGTGGCGCCCTGAAGCGCGCCAAGGCCCAACTCGACAACGTCAAGGCCGGCGTTGTCGGGGTCGTTCTCAACGGCCTGAAGGCGGAGATCAGCCCCGATTACGAATACCACGACAAGTACTATTACTATTACGGGAGCGAAAGAAAAAGGAAACTGACCCTCGGCGAAAAATTTTCGTCGCTGTTCAAACGGTCCGACCCGCGCGCCTCCAGGACCATTCCCGAGCCGGCCAAATCCCCGCAGCAGGGACAGGGCCCTGCCAGGTCCGGATCGGACGGCAGCCGCATCCAATCCCTTTTCGAGTCCCGGCCGGTCAAAATCGTTCTGCTCCTGTTGGCGCTCGTGCTGCTGGCCGCCGGCCTCTATTATTCATGGATGACGACGCGGATCACCCAGCCGGATGCGAAACCGGGGATCGCCGCACCGAAGCCTCTGCCGCCCAGGACGCCGACGGTGCCCCTGCCCGCCACGAAGCCCAATATGGCCGCCGGCCAAGAACAGTCGGCATTGCCCCCGGCCGCCCGGCCGGAAGCACCCAAGGCGGCCTCAGCAGAGACCGCAGGCAAACCTGAAGCGCCCGACGGTGCGCCCCCTGCCGCGGCGGGGGACACTTTCGTCGTGCAGGTGCGCGCCACGCAGGACGAACACGTGGCCAGGGAACTGACGGCGTCCCTCAAAGCCAGGGGATACGACGCGTTCACCCAAAAGGTCGATCTGCCCGGGAAGGGGAGATGGCACCGCATCTTCATCGGGCGATTCTCCTCAGTGAACGAGGCGCGTCGGTACCTCGAGAGCAAGGGGCTCAAAACCTCATATCCCGATTTCATCGTTCGAAAGAGCTCGGAAGTCGCCGGGCCGGATCCCGAGGGCGGGAAACCGACTCCAGCCAAGCCGGTGTTGCCGCGATGACCCCCCATGCAGGCCGAAGAAGAAAACCCATAAAGCCGAAAACGCCCATCATGTGGCTCGTCATTATCGCGTTGGTCTCGGGCCTGTTCGCCTTCATCCTGGGCTGGCAAGGCGGCGCCGTCGAATTCATCGAGGATTTGTTTCATTACCGGGACGACTCCTATCAGCCGAAGGATCTCGAACGGGTCAGTCCGCATGTGGTCCCGTAGACCGAACCGCCGATGACGCCATGCTGAACTCCGAGAAAGCCGAAGCCGATGTTCGCAGCCTCCTGCCGCTTGTCGCGGTCATGGCGTTGACCTTTCTGGCGACCGTTTTCCTGACCAAGCTTTCGCTGGGGCTTGCCCTGGCAGGGGTTGGGGCCTTCATTCTCGGGCTGGTCTGTTTCATGAATCCCGCGCTCGGCTTGTATATCCTGATCTTCGCGATGCTGCTCGGCCCCCAATTCGGCGCGGGAGACGTCGCGGGGGCGGCAAGCCGCGGCCGGGGGCTGACGCTGCGTATGGACGATTTTCTTCTGCTGATCATCGGCTTCAGCTGGTTCCTGAGCACGGCCGTCAGCAAGGAGAAAGGGCTTTTCCTCCAGACGCCCCTGAACCGCTACATCGCCTACTACTTCATCGTCTGCCTCGTCTCCACCCTGGTCGGATACATCATGGGGCGCGTGAAGGGGATCTCTGGGATCCTGTTCATCCTGAAATACTTCGAGTACTACATCGTCTATTTCATGGCCGTGAATTATCTGAAGGGAAAAAAGCAGATGGAGCGCCTGGTCATGACCATGCTGGTGGTCTGCTGCATCGTCTGCGCCATCGCCATCTATCAGATTCCGTCCGGCGTGCGCGTTTCCGCCCCTTTTGAGGGGGAGAGGGGCGAACCCAATACCCTGGGCGGATATCTGGTCCTGATGCTCTCCATCGTGCTGGGCTTCCTGTCTCACAAATACGGAACGGCAAGGCAGAAATTCTTTTTCGGGATCCTGGTCTTCCTCATCCTGGTCACCCTGGCGGCGACCCTCTCCAGGAGCGCCTGGCTGGCCCTCATCCCGATGCTGTTTGCCCTGATCTGGTTCAGCCAGAGGAAGCTCTTCGTGGTCATTCCCCTGATCCTGCTGGTGGCCGCAACCGCACTCCTGCTGCCCTCGGCCGTGAAGGAAAGGGCCCTGTACACCTTCGCGCAACGGGCGGAGAGGGGCCAGGTGGTCATCGGGGGCGTCCGCATCGACACCTCCACCTCCGCGCGGCTGTTGTCATGGAAAACCGTTCTGGCGCGGGATTTCATCGAACAGCCCGTGATCGGCTACGGCGTCACGGGATATTCCTTCGTCGATGCCCAGTATCCCCGTGTTCTGGCGGAAACCGGCCTTGTGGGGCTGTTTTGCTTTTTCGCCCTGCTCCTGGCCATTTTCAGAAACGCCCTCCGGACGCGCCGGCTTCATACGGAGGACAACTTTTATCTGGGCATCTCGACCGGTTATCTGGCCGGTTTTGCCGCCATGGTGACGCATGCCATTGGAGCGAACACCTTCATTATCGTCCGCATCATGGAGCCGTTCTGGTTTCTGACGGCGATCATCGTCATGATACCGAAAATCGTGCCGTTGTCCTCCCCCGGAAAGATGACGGCCTCGGAGTGACATCGGGGTCATTTTGGGCGATAATGACCCGGATGATTCGGCTTTGCCGCTGTGGGAGCGCCCCTCTGTAATTCAAGGGGCGGAGCTGTGCCAGCCGGAAGCAAGACGGCCCGCCCGTTGGAGCGGACCCTCTTGCGGGGCCGCCTGACGACTCAAGCGAATCGCGAAGAACGGTCGAGACCTGCGGCTGCCTCCTGAGGGGCCGTGTCTTGACT
>CAZWTL010000082.1:0-8814 GCA_964637025.1 uncultured Syntrophaceae bacterium
GAAGGTCATCGAGGGACAGGCCGTCCTGAATCGCGACGCCCTCAAAAACCCGGAGCCCCTGGAATACTTCGCGAATATCGTTGAACTCACGACGGACTGAAGCCAGATCGCTTCGCTGATTGATCTTGGAGAATCTTCGACATCGACAAGGCCAAGGGGAGAGCAAGTCACGGCCCATCAATGCTTTAATGCATGACAGTCAACGGAGCTGCTCATGTCACTGGCGACGCGGCACAGATGGCTCACTTGACCAATATTCCCAAGGGATCACGCTCCGTAACCAGCTTGTCGCCTACGGATGTTCCGCAGAAGACACAGGTGTAATCGTATTTGTCCCCGTTGGTCAGGACAAGCAGGAGGCGCTTCCGAACCGGCACGGACCGCCGGCATTGGGGACAGAAGAGTTCCGTGGCGTCGAAATCACTGTATTGACTTTGACTCATTCGTCATCCCTTTCAGGAATTCGTTTCACGTCTTCGATCCATACTTCGGCCTCACTGTCGCTGGGCGCCCTGTAGTCGCCCCGGGGGGAAAGGGATCCACCGGACCCGACCTTGGGACCGTTCGGGACGCAGGAACGCTTAAACTGGCTCGCTTTGAAGAACCTGAACAGGTAGACCTCGAGCCAGCGACGGATCTCACCGATCGTATAGTCCTTTTTCTTGGATTCGGGCACGTCCGGCCATTGCCCCAGGTTTTTATCGCGCCATGCGCAATAGGCCATGAATGCGACCTTGGTCGGAAGATAGCCGTAACGCAATGTATAGAAGTTGTGGAAATCCTGCAGTTCATAGGGCCCCACGATCGCTTCCGTTCTCTGCGAAGGCTGACCGTCCGTATCGCCCGGGATGAGTTCGGGGCTTATCTCGGTTTCGAGAATGTCGGCCAGTATCGAGGAAACCTCCGGCGTAAATTGAACGGAACGCGAAACCCAGCGGATCAAATGCTGAACCAGGGTCTTGGGAACGCTCGCATTGACGTTGTAGTGGGACATGTGGTCTCCAACGCCGTAGGTGGACCATCCGAGCGCGAGTTCGCTCAGGTCGCCCGTGCCGACCACAAGGGCACGTCTGAGATTGGCGAGCCGGAAAAGATGCGATGTCCTTTCCCCGGCCTGTATGTTTTCGAATGTGGTGTCATAAACGCATGCCCCTTCGGCATAGGGATGACCGATATCCCTGAGCATCTGTATGCAGCTTGGACGGATGTCGATCTCGTTGGCTTCCACACCGAGCGCCCTCATCAATCGCAGGGCATTGCCGTGGGTTTTATCCGACGTTGCGAAACCGGGCATCGTGTAAGCCAGAACGTTCACGCGGGGGAGTTTGAGGAAGTCCATGGTGCGCGCCGCCACAATCAGGGCTTGAGTGGAGTCCAGCCCCCCGGAGATGCCGATAACGACCTTGTCGATTCCGGAAGACTTCAATCGCTGGGCCAATCCGTGAACCTGGATGTTGTATGCCTCGTAGCAGTGTTGGTTCCGCTTGGCCGGTTCCGTCGGTATATAGGGGAAGCGAGCGTATTCGCGATCGAGAAGGATTCGGCCTCCCATGGGTTCGACGCCCACCGATACGCGGCGTAACTTCAGCAGGGTTTCCCGGTGCGAAAGGGCGTTTTTCCCGAACGTCGTCTGGCGCATCCTGTCCTGGACCAGGCGGTCGAGATCGATGTCGGCGAGAATCAGCTGCGAGCTCTCCGGAAACCGGGTGGATTCCGCCAGAAGATTTCCATTTTCACAGATCATGGCATGGCCATCCCAGGCCAGATCCGTCGTCGATTCTCCGGGTCCGGCGGCTGCATAGAGATACGCGGCGATGCAGCGGGCTGATTGATTGGCCGTCAGACTCCGGCGGTATTCCGATTTCCCGATGGTGACGTTCGAGGCGGAGAGGTTACCGATGACAGTGGCACCGGCCAGGGCTGCGAAGCAGGAGGGAGGAATGGGGACCCATACATCCTCGCACATTTCCAGGAAGAAGCAGAAATGGGGGATATGGGGAGCCTCGAAGAGCAGGTCGGATCCGAAGGGGATATTGTCCTGCCCGCAGAGGCTGACGGTCGAGGATAGCGACTCGTCTGCAGGGCTGAACTGGCGGCATTCGTAAAACTCACGATAATTGGGAAGGTAGGATTTGACAGCGATACCCGCGATTCGTCCGCGACAGAGGACGACGCCGCAGTTGAAAAGACGGGCATTGACACGCAACGGTGCGCCGACGACCAGGATCAGGTTCAACTGGGCCGTCTCATGGGCGATGCGATCGATCGCGGAAAGGGTCCCCTGCAGAAGCGCATCCTGATGGAAAAGGTCGTCGTTGGAATAGGCCGAAATTCCAAGCTCGGGAAAAAGCGCGAACACAGCCCTTCTGCCTTCGGCCTCCCGGGCGAGGCGTATCGTTTCTTCCGCATTGGATGCGGTGTCCGACAGCTTGACGATCGGCGTACAGACGGCGACCCTGACGAATCCATGGCGATAGAGGTTAAAAAACGGCTCCGTCTCTTTCCTTTTCACGTCACTTCCTTTTCCACGCAGGCATAAGCGCTGTGGTTATGAATGCTTTCGAAATTTTCCGCCTCCACCTTGTACCAGGTAAAGTTTGGGTCCGCATCGAGGTGGCCCGCCACATTCCGGACGACGTCTTCCACGAACATCGGATTGTCGTAAGCGCGCTCCGTAACATACTTTTCATCGACGCGCTTCAAAAGCGAGTAAACCTCGCCGCTGGCAGAATCCTCGATGATCCTGATGACGTCCTCGATCCAGAAGAATTTGCGGAAACGAACCATGACCGTCACGATGCTCCGCTGGTTGTGGGCGCCGGCTCGGCTGATCTCTCGGGAACAGGGACAGACCGTAGTGACCGGCACCTCCATCCCCACGATGAAATCCATGCCGTCGGCGTCGCTCGTGCCCAGAAAGCGGCAGCGGTACTCCATCATGCTGACTGCGCCAGATCGCGGCGCCGATTTCTGGATGAAGTAAGGGAACTCAATCTCGATATGGGCCTGCTGCGCATGCAGTTTTGCGCGGATCTTTTCCAAAATGCCGTGGAAGGTCCGGATGTTCACTTGGTCCCGGATCTCGTTGAGTACCTCAACGAAACGGCTCATGTGGGTCCCCTTGAAGCTGTGCAGGAGATTGACATACATGTTGATCGTTGCATTGACCGGTTGCGTGCCGTGCGAACGATCGAGGACAACGATGGGGTATTTCAGCCCCTTGACACCTACCCTTTGGATGTCGATATTCCGTTCGTCTTTGAGGTTCTGTATGTCGATCATCTGCTGTACGAAACGCGCGAGTTTTCCGATTCCCACACCGTCACGCGGGTGAGAGGGACTTTAGCCTGCGCGGCCTTTTCTTCAATCTTCTCGAAGATGAAGCGGGCGATCCGCTCGGATGAGGGGTTGGTCCCTTTGAAGGGGGCCAGTTCATTCAGATACTTGTGGTCCAATTGATCGAGAATCTCTGAAGTCCAGCGCTTCAGCAGCCGGAAATCGATCAAAAGCCCCTCCTCGTTGAGGACGTCGGCGGCCGCAGAGACTTCGACCTTGAAATTGTGTCCATGGAGCTCCTCGCATTGACCCCCGATCTCACGGAGAAGATGGGCGGCGGAAAAGGATTTTCGTATGGTGACCTCATACATGATGCGTCCTCCCCTATATTGCACACTTATATCACAAAAAAATGTCGATGACGAGGCGTGAAAATGGTTATGTGTGAAAATGGTCAGGTTTCGGATATCAGGTCAAGCCGGTACGGTCCATCGTGATGGACGGGACGCAGATATTGGCGTTGAAACGACTCGAAAAGGATTTTCTGCTCCTGTGAAAGGGGACTGGGATCTCCGAGGAGGAAGATGGCATCGTACATGAGATGGGTGAATCCCATGTCCTTCAAGAGGGTCCTGACTCCTGACGCCGAGGACTCCTCAGAGAGAATCTTCTGGAGGGTATGCGCCTCGAACATCGAGTCCGAATAGCAGGAATGGTTGCAGAGATAGGTGTAATTTTTCATGAAGATGAGGAAGACCCGGGCATCGGAGTGGAGATGATCATTTGCGAAGCGGTACATCCGGTAGGGCGAAAGGGTTCGGTTGAGAAAATTGTCGCGGGATTCGACACCCACGGCAACGCGAAGGGGTTGCACTTTCAAAAATTGACGGGAAATATGATACCCGTTGAAGATAAGGCAACCGGTCACGATGAACGCCATGAGGGCGAAGCCATACTTCCGGTCTCTAAGGTGTGAAAGGGTCGCCCCGGTTACGATGGCCAGTAGAGGGAATAGGGGGATAAGATACCGGATCTGTTGGGCGGAAAAGGCCCAGAAGAGAAAGGTCAGGAGGGAAAAGGCCAGAATGACCCGGACCGGTTTCTGCCAGCGGCGATGGAACAGCAGAATGGGAAGGGTCAACAGAAAAATCGGCCCCAGGATGCCATCGAATTCCGGACTGTCCATCTTTGCATGGAAACTCAGATTCCAGGGGAGGAGGAGGTAATCCGGCCAATCCCTTCCCATGCCGAGATTCTGTATGAAGATATCATAGAGGCGCGCCTGATCCATGTCCCATCCCCGCCCGCCGAAAATGCCATAGAGGAATGGATGGAAGGGGTTGCCTGTCGTGATCGTATTCCTGATGTAAAAGGGGCTGCCACAGACGAATGCAGTAGCAATATAGCGAAACAGAAGCCGTATCGCCCGACCTTCCGTCATATCGATTCGCGATGCGACGACGAGGATACCGAGACATCCGATAGGAGTCAGAAGAAGGGCCGTGTACTTGCAGGCGGCGGCGGAGCCGGAAAAAAGGCCGCAGAGCAGCAGCCAGGTGCCGTTTTGATCTTCGGACCAGTGCAGGAATGCATAGACGGCGGCCAGCGTGAAGAAGGCGACGAACAGATCGTTGTAGGCCATGTGCGATGCGGCGAAAACGGAGGGGATGGACAGGAAGATCAGCATGGAGAGGACCGGATAGGATTGCCCCCGCATAAAGATGCGGATGAACAGACACATCCCAAACAGGATTCCCGCGAGCATAGAAAAATTCATGGCCTTGGCGAGGAGATCATTGTGGAGAAACAGGGCGATAAGATAGTGCATCTCACCGAGAAGCGGATAGGTTGAAAAGACATTGCCGGGTATAAAATGAAACCCGTTTTGGAGGAGATACCGTTTCGGTACGGCGAGATGATAGATCAGGGCGTCTTTGCCGATTTCGGGCGTGAGCGCCATCATAAATCCGCAAAGGAGAAGGATGCCGAGTGCCGCTGATGCCGTCCGCTCGGTGCCACGCTTTCCAGAGGCAGGCGCAGGCAAGATCCCAAGAGGACGGGAACACCCCACTGCAGACAAAAGGGACAGGGAAAACAGGGTCAGATAAAGGCTGGAGGGATGAAGGGCGTTGGCAACGCCAAGAAGAAAGATGGCGTAGCCCACGACGGGGATACCGATCCCGGCCGAGAGAAACAGCGCCTCGCCCAATGATGATGGACGAAGGCCTGTTTTAGAAAGAAAAAAACGGCCCGCACCCGCTGTAATCCCAATCCAGCCGCACAGGAGAAGAACCGTCATCCCATGTTGAATCAAGGTATTTCCCATGTCCTTGCTCGGATGATGAACGAATGGATGGAATGGGTTATCATGAAGGCCGATGGACGTAAAGCGGAATTCGGGGGCCATGGGAAAATAACATGAGATCCGTGAAAATGACGAAAATGGCTGCCGAGCTGCCGAGGAGATGGGAGAGGCATCCAGAGATCCTATCTGATAAGATTGCGATAACATGATGGATATCCGACGAGATGTTAAACCCCGGCCACTATATCGAAATGGCACGTAGATTGCTTCTAAAATAATAAACGGTTCTGAAGGAGCTCTGAAAAAGATTTTAGAAAAGGGGGTGGTCGGGGAAAGGCTATCGATCATTTATGCCAAGGCTCTCATCACCAATTTTAAATTTAAAATTCACACATAAAGGAGAATGAAAATGAAAAGAGGACAAAAAGGCTTCACGTTGATCGAGCTCATGATCGTTATCGCGATCATCGGCATCTTGGCGGCCATCGCCATCCCGCAGTTCACCGCTTACAAGGCCCGGGGCTACAATGCGGGCGCCAAAGCGGACCTGAAGAACGCCTACACCGCCGCGCAGGCCTATTTTGCGGACACCCCCTCTGGCACCATTGATGCCGCGGCCCTTACGGCAGGCGGATATCAGCAGACTGCGGGCGTCGTACTGGGCATTACCGGCAATACGCAGACCACTCTGGCGATGACGGCGTCCAACAGCCTTTCCGCAACGCCAACCACCTACGCAGTAGACTCCGCTGGCGTCATTACGCCTTAACATTCTGGAATTACGTACGAAAGGGCGGGTCATCCCCGCCCTTTTTTATATCTGATAAAGAGTAACCTGACGGACATCGGTCCGGACGATTGAAATGCTTAAAAACAGGGGCAGAGAAATCAAGGCATTCGTCGTCATTATTTTGTCGGCGCTTACGCTTTTTGCGTACCAAGGGGTCCGGGAAAATGGTTTCATCGTTTTCGACGATCCCATGATCGTCACGGAGAACCTCCGTGTCATCCGGGGAATGAACGAGGATTCTCTGGCCTGGGCCTTCACGACAACGCACACCGGGAACTGGCATCCCCTGACCTGGATTTCGCTGATGCTGGACGGGGAATGGTTCGGGATGAACCCCGCCGGATACCATTGGACGAACCTGATTCTTCATCTCCTCGGCGGAGTGATCCTGTTTCTGGCCCTGAACCGGATGACGGCCGCACCCGTGAGAAGCGGCCTGGTCGCCGCACTGTTTTTGATTCATCCTCTGCATGTCGAATCCGTGGCCTGGGTGTCGGAGCGGAAGGATGTGCTCAACGGCCTATTCTGGGCGCTGGGCCTGTGGTGCTACGGACGATACGCGGAGCAGCCCCTCATCTCCCGCTACGTGTGGGTCGTCGTTGTGTTTGCCTGCGGGCTGGCTTCGAAGCCCATGTCCGTCACATTTCCCTTTGTCCTGCTCCTGTTGGATCAATGGCCGCTTGCAAGGGAACCGGTTGGTGATAAGGGGAAGTGGGGCCGTCTCGTCGTGGAAAAGATCCCTCTGTTCGTCCTTTCTGCATCAGCAAGTGTCTTGACGTTCCAGGTTCAAAAGCATTATCAGGCCGTCTCCTCGCTTTCAGCTATTCCCTTTGGGGATCGCGTAGCCAATGCCGCTGCATCCTATATGGTTTATATCACCAAGACCGTATGGCCCGCAGGGCTTTCCCTGCTCTATCCCTATCATGGGCCTCCACAGGTCGGATTCTTCATGATGTCGACGGTATTGCTGGCCGCGATTACGGTCCTCACCTTCCTGCAGCGTCGCTGCCGGCCCTATCTCATCGTGGGATGGCTCTGGTATCTTGGGACCCTGGTCCCGGTTATCGGGATCGTCAAGGTCGGCTCGCAGGCGATGGCGGACCGCTATACCTACATCCCCCTGATCGGACTTTTCATCATGGCGGTGTGGGGGATCAAAGACCTGCTCGACGGTTACAGGTGGAAGAACCGGGTCTGGATCGTTTCGTCGGGGGTCGTCATCGCGGTGTTTGTATTCCTGACGCAAATTCAGGTCGGCTATTGGAAAGATTCGAACAGCCTTTTGAGCCACACCCTGCGTCATACGGAGCGAAACTTCATTGTCCACGAACTGCTGGGACATGACATGGCCAAGGCAGGAAATTACAAAGTCGCGGAGCAGCACTTCCGCGAGGCCATCCGAATCAAACCGACTTTCAAAAACGCCCTGAATGGACTCGGGTACATCATGATGATCCAGGGACAGCAGGAGGAGGCAGGCCGGCTCTTTGAGAAGGTGCTCCAGGTTGATCCGGCCTTTGCACCGGCCCTCAAGAACCTGGGGGATGTCCGGATGCGTCAGGGGAGGGTGGACGGGGCCCTCCTCCTTTATCGACAAGCCCTTCCCATGTACAAGGAAAACAGAGACCCGGAGTTTCACAACAATTACGGTGTTTCCCTGTTCTTGAAGGGAGAGCGGGAAGAGGCGATTCTGCAATTTCGCGAAGCTGTTTCCCTGAAACCCGACTATGCCGAAGCCCAGGAGAATCTGCGAAAGGTCCTGGCGGAACCCAAATGATGCAGTGGATCACGATCCCAAAACGTCGTCATCACCTGGCGATGGGGATGACCCTGGCGGCGCTGGTGCTCATATCGTACTGGCCCGTAGCGGGATACGATTTCATCGCCTTGGACGACCACCTCTATCTTGTGGACAATCCACCCATACAAGCGGGGATGACCTCGAAAAGCCTCTGGTGGGCGATCACCACCTTCCACACGACCAATTGGCACCCGGCAACCTGGATCTCTTATATGATCGATTTCCGGCTATTTGGGCTGAATCCGGGGGGCTATCATTTCGTCAATCTCATGCTGCATCTGATCAACACGATCCTGCTTTTCTGCCTCTTCAGCCAAATGACCGGAGAAATCTGGAAAGGAGGCTTTATCGCCGCCCTGTTCGCAGTCCATCCCTTGAATCTCGAATCCGTGGTGTGGATCGCAGAGAGGAAAAATCTACTCAGCACCCTTTGGGGAATCCTGACGCTCATGGCCTATGTCCGCTATACCAAGAATCCGGACTGGAAAAGGTATGGGCTGATCTTGGTCTGCTTTATTTCGGGATTGATGTCCAAGCCGATCCTGGTTGCGCTCCCTTTTGTCCTCCTGCTGATCGACTACTGGCCTCTAAAGCGTTTCCCCGCGAACAGCGGACTCCTTTCGGAAAACATCGGGACACGAA
>CAZWTL010000083.1:0-8156 GCA_964637025.1 uncultured Syntrophaceae bacterium
ACCCAAACCGGGCGCTCGTTGCATTTTTGTATCAAAACGTGATACGCTCCACAATAAGCTGTTCCCGGAGGATGCGCAGCGAAACCGGATCATGTGCCTGATGGGAGAAGGGCGATGAGGCGCCGCATGAAACCGCTGCAGCGGAACGCCTCCCTGGGGCGAGACGCTCCGGGAATGCGTTGGTTGGCGACCGGCCTCCTGCATCTGCGGCATCAGGCGTGAGACAGGAAAGGCACGTGGCGTCAGGAGCGCCGATTCCATTATGACTTCAAACCTTTGGCGCCCATCACTGGTCGGGTTGGCCGGAAAAAAGGAGACGAGTATCCATAACTTCGATGAACTGGCCGCATTGCATGCCATCGCCAGGATCCTGGTGCAGCCCGGAGAACTGCGCGAACAGCTGGAGCTCGCCCTGAGGGAGATGAGCGACCGGCTTGGGATGCAGCGGGGGATGATCTCCCTGCTGGACCGCGAGACGGGGGAGGCCTGGCTGGATGTCGCGTACAGCGTCAACATCCGGGGCCTGGACGTCACCTACCAGCCCGGGGAGGGGATCACGGGCAAGGTGGCGCAGACCGGCCGGCCGATGGCCTGCGCAAACCTCGGGACCGAGGTCCATTTTCTGGACCGGACCGGCGCCCGGCGGTTCCTCAACCGTTCGGAACTCTCCTTTCTGTGCGTGCCGATCATCTACGACGGCCGTGTCGTCGGTGTGCTGTCCGCGGACAAGGTCGCCCGGCAGGTCGAGAGCCTGGACCGGGAGTTGGCCGTGCTCTCCTCGGTGGCGGAGCTTCTGGCCAAGGCGGTCCACAACCGCGCCGTCGAAGAGGAGAACCGGCGCCTCCGCCACCTCCTCGGTCGCTCCAGGACGCCGTCCGTGGACATCATCGGCCACTCCGGGGCGATGCAGAACCTTTTCGGGATGATCGCCCAGGTGGCCGATTCCAACACGACCGTGCTGATCCACGGCGAGACCGGGACGGGCAAGGAACTGATCGCGCGGGCGATCCACAAAAACAGCCCCCGCCTCCGGGGCCCGCTCGTCCAGGTCAACTGCGCCGCCATTCCCGATACGCTGCTCGAAAGCGAGCTGTTCGGACACGAGCGGGGGGCCTTCACGGGCGCCCTACACCACCGGCGCGGCCGTTTCGAAGAGGCCCATGGCGGGACGATTTTTCTCGATGAAGTCGGGGAGCTCTCTGCCGCGGCCCAGGCGAAACTGCTGCGCGTCCTGCAGGAGAAGCAGTTTCAGCCCCTGGGCTCCGCCCGCGTGGTGCGCGTGGATGTGCGCGTCATCGCCGCAACGAACCGCAACCTCGAGCAGGATCTCTCCTCGGGACGATTCCGTGCCGACCTGTTTTACCGGCTGAACGTCTTCCCCCTGTTTCTGCCGCCGTTGCGTGAGCGGGGGAGCGACATCATCCTGCTGGCAGACCATTTCGTGATGAAATATACCAAGGAGATGGGAAAACCGGTCAAGAAGATCTCCCCCGCGGTGTCGGACATCCTCCTGGCTTACCACTGGCCGGGAAACGTCCGGGAGCTGGAGAACTGCATCGAGCGGGCCATTCTGCTGACGTCCGGCGATACGATCGAGCCGGTGCATCTGCCGCCGTCCCTGCAGCTCCGCCTCAAGGGATCGGAGCGGAAAGAGCAGGGGAGGCTCAATGCCGTTGTGGAGGCCCAGGAACGGGAATTGATCACCAATGCCCTGCGGGAAACCCGGGGCAACCAGACCCGTGCGGCCAAGCTGCTCGGGACGACGAAACGGATCATCCAGTACCGAATCCGGAAGCTGGGGATCGATGCCCGGTCGTTCCGCTCCCCGAAAGGGGGCGCCCTGCAACCCGGCGGCAGTGCAGAGTGATCTTCTCGATACATTATTGTTCCATTTTCCCGTAAAACAACATAATTGTCTCACAGCCACCCTGCCCCTCCCTGCCTCCGCCAGCCACGGCGTCACGAACATCCGTAATCGCAATGCAATCCTGCGAATGTATGGGCCCGTCCTGCCCTGAGAATGGCACGGTTTTGGCTTAATCCATATAATGGTTTTTGAGGGACCGACCGGCCGGCGCGGCTGAATGGTCCGGATTCCTTGAAAAACTTCATGGTTTCCTGGAGTGGACCGTGCGCGGTTTCCAGGACGATGGATCAGGGAGGGACGATCATGTGCAGACTGTTCGCCATTACCAGCAGGGAGCCGCTTTCCCCGATGGTCGCAATCCGCGCCCTTGATGTGATGAAGGAGGGGCACGACGGTTCGGGCGTGGGGCTCTATCTGACCGATCTGGGTGGGGATTTCGAGCAATTCCGAGGCGGTCCGATTCTCTCGGGCATCTTCTCCAACGCGGGAATCAAGGCCCTCGACCGGTATATGCTGGATATGGATTTCATGACCAAATACAAGCTCTCTTTCCGCCCGGTGAAACATCCTCCGAAGGGGACGCCCCGGCGGGACAATTATCTGGTCCGGGTCTACGAATATCCCCCGGATTGGGAAAGCCTGCCTGCCGAGGAGGTGCAGCGGCGTCTGATGTTGTGCAGCCTCGAACTGCGCAGGATGGGAGAGGCGGATGAATCGATGATGATCTTCAGCTTCTGGCCGGACACCATCATGATCAAGGAGGTCGGCGATCCGATGGCGGTGGCGGAATACCTCGGCCTGAACCGCAAGGATCTTCAGGCGCGCACGATCCTTGCCCAGGGCCGGCAGAACACGAACTATGCCATCAACATCTACGCCTGCCACCCCTTCTTCATCCAGGGGGTGGCCACCATGACCAACGGCGAGAACACCGCGTTCTTGCCGATCAGGGAGTTCCTGATGTCACGCAGGGAGCCGGGCTATGTCGGGTACCAGTCGGATTCCGAGGTCTTCACCCATATTCTCCATTACACGCTGAGCCGCCTGAACCTCGACCTCGAAACCTATAAGCACATCATTACCCCGCTCAAGGACAGCGAACTGGAGCAACATCCGAACGGTCCCTGGCTCCGGATGCTCAAGCAGAGCTGCAGGCCTCTGATCATCGACGGTCCGAACTGCGTGATGGGATGCCTTCCCGACAAGACCCTTTTCATGGTGCAGGACAGCAAGAAGCTTCGTCCCGGCGTGGTGGGCGGCAATCCCGGCACATTCGCCTTTTCCTCGGAGATGTGCGGACTGGACGCCGCGATTCCCGCGCGCGACAAAAGCAAGGATTTTCAACCGATGAAATACGATACGGTCTTCGTGGGGCCGGAAAGACGGGAGGTTGGGCGATGGAACCAGATGGACAGCTTAAGCCGTCTACACTGAGCACGAAGGATCTTCCCTGGCAGATCCTCTGGAGCAGGGAACTGTGCTGCCTCTGCGGCCGCTGTACGGCGGTCTGCCCCGTGCAGGCGATTGAGCTCGGCGTCCACCGCAAGCGCGTGCTCCAGGTGCCCCTGGGGCTAACGGAAAAGCCCGGGAACCTCTTCGGCGTCTATCACGGCATCCGGCAGAGGACGGATATCGCCCACGCCTGCATCGGCTGCGGGATGTGCGACATGGTTTGCCCCAACCACGCCATCATGCCGGTCCGCAGCGACGAGCCGGACAAGCTCCGGTTTCACGTCAATCAGGGCGGCTTGCCGCGGCAGCGCGGCGGCCGTCGCAACGCGCGCGAAAGCATTCTCGACAACATCAAGTTTGTCCGCATCTCCATGCTGACCGATCCCGCCCTGGATGCGGGGCGCCACGAATTCGAGCTGCGCACGCTTCTGGGTCGGGTCCTTCCGCCGGAGGATGCCCTCCGGATCACCCGCGAGGGCGGCTGGATACCGCCGGTGCGGGAGATCTATCCCTTGATCCTGGGAAGCATGTCGTTCGGGGCGCTCTCCCCGACGATGTGGGAAGGTCTCCAGATGGGGGTGGCCTACCTCAACGAAGAAGTGGGGATGCGGGTTCGCTTCTGCTCCGGGGAAGGCGGCTGCCCTCCCCGGCTCCTGCGTTCGCGGTTTATCAAATACGCGATCCTCCAGATCGCCAGTGGCTACTTCGGGTGGGACGAGATCATCCATGCGCTGCCGGAGATGAAGGAGGATCCCTGCGCCATCGAGATCAAATACGGCCAGGGGGCCAAGCCGGGCGACGGCGGTCTGCTCATGTGGTACAAGGTCAACCGGCTGATCGCCGCGATTCGAGGGGTGCCCCGGGGGATCAATCTCCCGAGCCCGCCCACCCATCAGACGAAATATTCCATCGAGGAGGCCGTCGCGAAGATGATCCAGTCCATGTCGATGGCCTGGGGTTTCCGGGTGCCCGTCTACCCCAAGATCTCGGCGACCTCGACGGCGCTGGCCGTGATGAACAACCTGACGCGCAATCCCTACGCCGCGGCCCTGGCGATGGACGGAGAGGACGGCGGCACGGGGGCGGCCTACAATGTCTCGATGAATCACATGGGGCATCCCATCGCCAGCATCGTCCGGGATGCCTATCTCAACCTGGTGAAGCTCGGCAAGCAGAACGAAATCCCGATCATCGCCGGAGGCGGCTTGGGGAAGAACGGAAATCTGGCGGCCAACGCGGCCGTCCTGATCATGCTGGGAGCCAGCGGCGTCCAGGCGGGCAAGTACATCATGCAGGCGGCGGCCGGGTGCGTCGGTTCGGAAGCGGATCGATGCAACATCTGCAACATCGGCCGCTGTCCGAAAGGGATCACCTCCCAGGATCCGCGTCTTTACCGGCGCCTCGACCCGGAGAAGGTGGCCGAGCGTCTTGTCGATGTCGTGACCGGGTTTGACACGGAATTGAAGAAGATCGTGGCGCCCCTCGGACGGTCGACGTCGCTTCCGATCGGCATGTCCGACGCGATCGGCATCGCCGACCGGGACGCGGCGGAGCGTCTCGGAATACGCTATGTCGTTTAAACGAAACAAGGAGTCGCCATGTCCCCCAAACCCACCATCATCATTCCCGGATCGGAAAAAGGCGTCCGCGTGGATTCGCGCGTCCTCGAGGAGCGCATTCAGAGGGCCGTCGCCGACGGCCACCGGAACATCGAGATCATCGCCCAGGGCCAGCACGGCCTTGGCGGGCGTCTCTGGAAGGCCGGGGACGAGACCGTCTACGTCCGCGTCCTGGGGACGTCGGGACAGCGCGTCGGCGCCATGGGATTCCCCAACACCCAGATCGAGGTGGTGGGGCCGGCCTCGGACGACGTGGGCTGGCTCAATGCCGGAGCGCGGATCGTCGTTCTCGGCAATGCCACCAACGGCGTCGGCAATGCGATGGCCCAGGGCAAGATCTACATCGCGGGGGACATCGGGGCCCGCGGGATGACCATGACGAAGCACAATCCCCGGTTCGAACCGCCGGAGCTCTGGGTCCTGGGAAGCGTCGGCGATTCGTTCGCCGAATTCATGGCCGGCGGCATCGCGGTGATCTGCGGATACGGCAAGGAGAAAGCGGACAACACCCTGGGCTACCGCCCCTGTGTCGGCATGGTGGGGGGAAAAATCTTTTTCCGAGGTCCGCATCAGGGGTACAGCGAGAAGGATGCACGCCTGGACGATCCTGACGACGACGAGTGGCGCTGGCTGACGGACCACATGTCCGCCTACCTGGAGGCGATCGGCCGGACCGGCCTGATGTCCGAACTGCTGGGGGAGCGCAACGCCTGGAGGCTCCTCACGGCCCGGAGACCCTTTGAAAAAATCGCCGCTCCCGGACAGAGCGTTGCCCGCTTCCGGACGGAAATATGGGACCGGGAGCTGGGGCCGGGCGGGTTGATCGGCGATCTGACCGATCTGGATCGAACCCCCATTGGGGTGATCGTTTCCGGCCCCATGCGGCGATTCGTCCCCGTGTGGGAAAACGAAACCTATCTTCCCCCATGCCAGGCACACTGCCCGACGGGAATTCCCGTCCGGAAACGGTGGGAACTGATCCGTAAAGGCCGGATGCAGGAGGCGGTGGACCTGGCACTTCTGTACACCCCCTTTCCGGCCACGGTCTGCGGCTACCTGTGTCCCAACCTCTGCAAGCAGCACTGTACCAGACAGAACGCGAATCTCCCCGCTGTGGACACCGCCGTTCTCGGCCGGGCCAGCCTCAAGGCGGCCGTTCCTGCGGCGCCGCCGGCCACAGGCCGGAAGATCGCCATCATCGGCGGCGGGCCGGCGGGATTGTCGGTCGCCTGGCAGCTCAGGCTGAAGGGCCACCAGCCGGTTGTCTACGACATGCGCAAGCGCCTGGGCGGCAAGATCATCGCGACGATCCCGCGGAGCCGCATACCGGATGAGGTTCTGGAACACGAACTGAGCCGTCTGGAAGGGGAGATCCCTCGCAAGCACCTGAAGCATCCCCTGACCGCGGAGGAGTTTGGAAAACTGAGCGCTAAATTCGATGCCGTGGTGATCGCTGTCGGGGCGCAGAAACCGCGGAAGATTCCCGTGCCGGGCCATGAACGGGCAATCCCGGCGCTCGATTTCCTCCGCGCCAGCCGGCTCGATCAGGCCCGGGTGGGAAAGACCGTCGTGATCATCGGGGCCGGAAACGTCGGCTGCGACGCCGCCGCGGAGGCCTTCAGGCTCGGCGCCGAATCGGTCACGCTGGTCGACATCCAGGCGCCCGCTTCCTTCGGCGCGGAACGAAAGCATGCGGAGGCCGCCGGGGCGAGGTTCCTCTGGCCCCGCTATACGAAAGTCATCACGGAGCATGCCGTGGAGCTCAAGGGGGGCGAATCCCTTCCCGCCGACACCGTGATCATGGCCGTGGGCGATCAGCCCGATCTGGGCTTCCTGCCGGAGGAGATCCAGACCGAAAAAGGATTTGTCGCCGTCGACGAGAAGGGCCGGACGAGCGATCCACGGGTGTTTGCCGTCGGCGATGCCGTCCGCCAGGGGCTCCTGA
Source organism: uncultured Syntrophaceae bacterium (assembly GCA_964637025.1). Taxonomy (GTDB): domain Bacteria; phylum Desulfobacterota; class Syntrophia; order Syntrophales; family UBA5619; genus UBA5619. The sequence goes on from CAZWTL010000083.1 coordinate 6,884, forward strand.
CCGATGCGATCGGCGCGGGCCGAGTGGCGGCCCGCGCGATCGACGACATGTTCCTGGGGAGGGACGAAACGTACGAACGGCTTCCCGAGATCGATACGGCGAGGGTGAAAATCGCCTACCACGACCCGCGACCGCAGCCCTCCGAGGATCCCGTGTCCTGCGCCGCGGGTTGCGCCTCATGCGGCGCCTGCCGCGACTGCGGCCTCTGTGAAGCCCTCTGTCCGCAGCACGCCATCGCCCGGAAGGAGGGGCAGGATGGGGGCTATGAATATGCGGCCGACCCCGATCGCTGCATCGGCTGCGGTTTCTGCGCCGGGGCTTGTCCCTGCGGAATCTGGCGTCTCAGGGAGAACGATCCGCTGGAATGAGAACGGTGGCACGGGTGTTGCTATACTTGAATGCGGTTCTCGACAACAAGGGGCGGAAAGGGACAAAAATGTACGCTTCGCAAGGGAACGCCGGTTGTGGAAGACCGCGATGCCGAGGGCCGCATTGGGGGGCGTCGTCTACGGAGTCGGGCCCTTCCGACCCGGGTGGACGTGAAACCGCGACGGCAAAGGCCCCGGAAACGTCCGACGCGGTCGGAAAGGGGGAGGCGCATCGCGACAGGGCCCTCAGGGCCCCGCGGACGGATATCGATGCACCGGAGAGATCGTGCCCGGCGGCATCAAGCCGGCACCGGACTGTGCGGACCCGCTGTGGTCGTTGTGAGCGGGTTCGGCTGAAAAAACCCATTGAAGAAAGGATAGGGTTATGTATGCATTGAAGACCAAGAAGGACGTGTTGAAAGTCGTCAAGGAGCGGAACGTCAGTTTCATCCAGTTCTGGTTCACCGATGTCCTCGGGGTGCAGAAGATCTTCAGCATCACCCCCAGCGAGCTGGAAGAGGGGATGGAAGAGGGGATGGGGTTTGACGGCTCCTCCATCGCGGGTTTCTGCCGGATCGAGGAGAGCGACATGATCGCCATGCCCGATCCGACCACCTTTCAGATCATCCCCTGGCGCCCCTCGGATCGGCCGGTCGCGCGGATGATCTGCGATATCCGGAACCCGGACGGTTCCCCCTATGAAGGCGATCCCCGTTACGTCCTCAAGAGGACCCTCAAGAAGGTCAACGACCAGGGATACACCTTCTATGTCGGTCCCGAACTCGAATTCTTCTATTTTGCCCACGACAAGGCCCCCGAGTTTCTCGACATGGGCGGCTACTTCGACGGGCTTCCCGTGGACCGGGCGACGGACCTGCGCCGCCAGACGATCTTCGCCCTCCAGG
>CAZWTL010000084.1:0-7615 GCA_964637025.1 uncultured Syntrophaceae bacterium
TATCATCAACCATTCGGAGAGTGAGGCGATCATTTTCGACGATGAATACCTATCGAAATGGGACAGGATGAAGGATCAATGTCCGGGTATTCGCATAACGATCGTCACAGGGGAAAGCCCGGGAACAGGACCAATCTCCTATGAGGAAGCGCTCCGCTCCTCGTCCCCCGGGGAACCAGAGGTAATGGTTTCGCTGGACGACCTGGAACGGATCGCTTATACGTCCGGGACTACCGGGCGACCCAAAGGGGTGATGAAAACGATCGGCAACGATTTGGCTCGTCTCCGCAATGACTTCATGAATCAGGACTATCTGACTTCCTGCCAGGACACCATGCTGAATGTCGCCCCTTTGACCCATGCGGCCCGTGAGTTGCTACGGAAGCACTATCTCAAAGGTGCCTGTAATATTATATGCCGCCACTTTGATGAAACGGAAGTCCTGGAAACGATCCAGGAAGAGCGTGTTTCCGCGGCAATGTTTGTCCCCACGATGATCGTCCGATTGATTCTTCACCCCCGGATCCGCGAGTATGACCTAAGCAGTCTGCGGCGGGTCTATTATGGGACGGCACCTATCGCCGCAGACAAGTTGAGGCTGGCCTGCGATATCTTCGGGAATGTCCTCAGGCAGAGCTACGGACTCAGCGAAGCGACTCAACCCGTGTTTCTGCTCTTTCCGGAGGATCTGGAGATTCCTGATGAGGAGAAACGAGCCATGCGACTCACCTCTGCGGGAAGGGTTGCTCTGGGGATCGAGGCACGTATCGTTGACACTCAGGGTCAGGACGTCCCCCAAGGGGAAACCGGAGAGATTCTGATCCGGGGAGAAAACGTGATGGAAGGCTACTGGCGAGACCCGGAAGCGACTCAAAAAGTGCTCAAGAATGGCTGGTTCTGCACCGGTGATATCGCATGGCGCGACGAGGATGGTTTCTTCTATATCGTCGACCGAAAAAAGGAGATGATCATTAGCGGAGGATTCAACGTCTATCCCCGGGAGGTCGAACAGGCCATTGAGAGCCACTCGGCCGTGGCTGAAGCAGCGGTCATCGGTGTACCCGACGAGACTTGGGGTGAGACGGTAAAAGCGCTGGTCGTTCTGAAGCCGAACGGCATCGCCACCGAAGAAGAGATCATTGAATGGTGCAAGACGAAAATTGCCTCCTACAAGAAACCCCGTTCCGTCGAGTTTGTCGAGTCGCTGCCCAAAAACTTTCAGGGGAAGGTCATGCACCGTATCCTCCGGGATCATTATTGGCGGGATCGAGAACGAAAAATATAATGTTGCATATCTATCACCCCCCCCCCGATCATCGCAACGAAGCCTTCCGGATGGAAGTCTCCCATGGCGCCGGGCTTCACATCATCGACGTTACCCATCCAGGAAAAGGTTTAAGATGCGGTCGCGACCGGTCTCACGCAAAACCTTATACAGATCCAGGAATCGAGAGGTCGGCGGTTAAGGGGATGGGCCATATCGGATTGCAGCCACTCGAACGGCGTATCGTCCCAGGGGCGCCGACAAAGGGTCTCCTGCGGGTACCGCAGGGAGCGTCTCATCGCGTCGACCCGATGGCATCGCGGTCCGCAACGGATCGCCAGCTCAGCAGGGAACCCGCAACGAGCAGTCCGCAGCCGAGCCACAGACGCCAACCTGGAACAATGGCGAGGTAGAGACAGCTCGCGATCGTGGAAAAGAAAGGGGTCATGTAGGAGCCCGCCGCCACCAGCAAAAGGTTCCCGCCCCGCATGGCCCTGTCCCAGAGCGCATATGCAGCGTAGGTCGCGATCGCGAGAAAACACGTCTCGACGACGTTGCGGAGCCCCCATGCACGCGGCTCATCCACGACGGCGGACATCGGAATCAGCACGGCGGCCGTGACGACCAAAAAAAGCTCGACGCCGCCCGCCCCGGTGCCGCCGGCCCATTTGCGCGCCAGAACGGAATAGAGGGCCCAGGACGCGGCCGCGGCGAGTCCCAGGAGGTAGGCCACCGGATTGTCTGCAACATGAACGGCGAACGACCGCCAGGACACGTCCGCGCCATGGGTCAAAACCAGGAAAACGCCAAGCAGCGCCAGAACCGTACCCGGGAAAAGAAGGCGCGTTGCCGTCTTGTTCAGCAGCGCCACCGAGAGAATCAGTGTCAGAACGGGCCAGAGATAGTTCAGCAGGCCAATTTCCAGGACCTGCTGCCGGTCCGCGGCCAGGCCAACAGCGAGATAAAGGAAAAGCATGTAGGCGACGAAAAGCGGGCCGCAGCCGATCAGATACTTGCGTGGGAGGCGTCCGATCTGCCGCTGGCTCGCGTAACGACACGCGAGGCGGGCTAGGGACAACGTGCCGGCGACGCCATAGACGGCCGCTGCTGCGGTCATGGGGCCGAGCTGCTCGGATAGGCTGCGGGCAAGGGCGATCGTGGTGCTCCACAACAGGATTGCGCCGAACCCCCCGGCCGTCGCGAAGGCCTGCTGCTGATCGTCTCGTGAACTGAAAAATCCGGAAACGCCCTTCATCGCTTCTGCTCTCGCATCGCGGTGGCGATGCCGTCAACCGCTCCCAATACCCGGCCGCTGGGCCTTCGGTCGCGTTCGCGCGTAAGTTCGGCCGGAACACGCCACATGCCGATCCCGACAACGGCATCCTTCAAAACGGCATGGGTGCGCTTTGGCCATCCGCAGGCCCGCATGCAGTGGGATCGGAGGCCGTCCCGGACAGGTCTCTATATCATGAATCGAAAAAAGTCATTCGGGAAACAGGGGCGCCACCGGCTTCCTTCCCGAAGCGGCTCATCAAGCTGCAGGCGGAATCAACGGGATTCAGGTGCCGCGGGCAAGGCGACCGTACAGCGGCTCCTCCGGGGGTCACAACCCGAGACCGTAGCTGAGGGCCGTCCGGTCCATGGAGACCCCCATGGCGGCATGGAGGAGCTCGTTGCGGTGGAGAACGAACGGGTGATACTCCAGACGGGCGCCGTCCAGCGTGGCGCGCAGGTCCGCCAGCAGCGGGTAGTATCTCCGCTTGTCCGCGATCATCTGGGCGAGGTTGATGACGATCCCCCCGGCTGCGTCCTCCAGGGAGAGCGTCACCGGATGGAGCGGGATTCGGGGAAGACGTTCGCCCTCGTCTCCGGCAGGTCTGAAAACGGTCATTTGGCGGGCCCAGCGGGCGTAGAGGACCGGATTGACCCTGAAGGCCGGGGACCAGAAATAGAGGGGATCCGCTTCAAAGGCGGGTCTAACGGCCTTCGGCAGATTGGCAACGCGGATCAGGTCTGCCCATGAAGCAAGAGCCAGCCCCTCGAACCGGGGATTCATTCGCCAGAACGGTAGGTAAATCGCGGTCTCGCCGGCCGGAGTCGGCATGGCGATGATGGCATGCGCCACGCGGGTCAAGGTCCGGCCGTTGCAGGACCAGGCGGAGCTGCAGTTCCGGCACAGCAGAACCAGGGAATCCCTCTCCCCTTCCATGTCCCATCCGCAATGGGGGCAAAGGGTCGGTATGAATCGGACCTGATCCGAAGGCGCGAGGGACGACGCCAGCAGACGTTCACGCTCCCCGGCGCCGCACGCGGAAACCGTTCTTCCGAGGACGCCGTCATAGAGAATCTCCCCCTGCAGAAACAGGGGGGCGTGAATCAGGCTGACGGTTTCCCCGATGAAACCCCGGCGGAAAAATCCGGAACGCAGTTCATCCGCGCTGGAGATGCCCATTCCTGTGCTTCTCTTCGCGGAATCGAACCGGCGCCGGAGCCGTTGAAGACCGAGCCCATTGGCGGCCATCGTCTCCGCATCGACACCCCGGCGGGCGACTTCCGCGGAGGTCTCGGCAGCGGGAATGAATCTGCCCTTCTCGGACGGGGAAACGAATCTGAGCTTGAGAACCTGCGGCCGGAACCCCAGGGAAGGGGGCAAACCGGGGATATCTGCAGCCAGAACGCTCGTATCGACAAAACGGCTCTTCACCCCCGGGGCGGAGACGGTAAAGAAAGACCCCCGAAGCCTCCAGTAAGGGACATAGATCAGATCTCCCTCCATTTCTTTGGCCGGAGGGATCAAATAGCGGAAGTGCCGCTCCGGGGCGATGAAAAGCTTGACCCGGCAAAAAGGACAGGCAAGCAGCCGATCCGTCTCATCGAGGGTCAGCGGGGCCCCGCACTGGGGACAACCCTGCTCGATCTGCCAATTCGCTCCGTTCACGCCAGTCAACCGGCTGTTGGAAGTCATTCCCCGGGCCTTTTAAAACTGCCGGCTGTATGGCCCGGCATTCTCAGGATCGCTGGAAGGGCGGGTGGCACGCTCCGATGCCGTCACATCTTCTGTCCGCACTGGTTGCAGTAAATCGAATTCGGCAGGCCCGCCGTGCCGCAATGCGGACATTTCTTTTCAGCCGGTTTTTCAACGGGACGCCCGCACTGGACGCAGAACTTGGCGTTCGGGGGGAGATTCTTCCCGCAGGCCGAACATTTCTGGAAAATCAGGAGCTGGTGGCCGCAATGGGGGCAGAAGTTCGCCTCCTTCTGGACCGGAAGCCGACAGTCCGGACAGGGAAAAGCCTCCGCAGGGGCTGGCTGGACGGACCCGCCTCGGAAGGCCTCGGCGAACATCGCCGGCATCATGAACCCCATCCCCATGCCGAGGCCGGCGCCCGCTTCGCCCTGCGACTGGGCGGCGCTTTCCAGGGCCATGGCGGCCTTCATCTTGAGCAGTTGGTTCAGGTCGTCGAAGACACCCATCCGGCTCTTGTCGTCGATCGCCTTCTGAACATCAGGCGGAGGGGTGATGGAATTGATGTAGAGGTCTGTCAGGCCGAGACCGAACTGCTCGAAGTCGTTTTTGAGAACCTTTTTGAGTTCTCCGGAGAGTTCGTCATACTTCGCCGGCAGATTGAAGATCGTGTCGATCTTGTCACCCATGAAATCGTTAAAGCGGGAGACAATCACCCGATTGAGGTATTCGGCAACGGCCTCCGTGGTGAAGACCCCCTGTGTGCCGACAAGGCTGTTGATGAACAAAACCGGCTGGAGGATCCTGAGATTGAAAACGCCGAACGCCCGCAGCCGGATCAGGCCCAGTTCCCTGTCCCGGAAGGCGACCGGATCGCGGGTGCCCCACGTCAGGTTGGGAAAGACCTTCATGTTGGTGAAGTAGACCTCGGCGCGCAGGGGGCTGGTCATCCCCCAGGGGATGCTGAGGACCTTGGTCAGCAGGGGGATATTGGCGGTCTTGAGGGTGTGGCGCCCCGGGCCGAAGGCGTCATACGCCTTGCCGTTATAGAAGAACACGGCGGCCTGGCTTTCTCGGACCGTCATCTGCGCTCCCCACTTGATTTCGCCGGAACCCGTCTCCGGAATGCGGTGGACCAGTTCCTTTCCCGATTCATCGAACCACTCGATGACTTCCAGAAATACGATGTTGTTGGTTCCCATGGCTCACCTTCAAAAGGGTTGAAAGAAAGAAGGGACGGCTCAAGACCTCGGTCGAATAACCGGCCGATTGGAATATAGAGGAGAGCCCATTGAAAGTCAAGCAGACCGGGTTCTCCTTTCGAAACGCCGGACCCAATGAGAACGCATTGTCCGCTTGAATCCGCGTCCGGGTCTTGCGCAAGATGCCCTGCACCGAAAAACGGCAATGGTCGCTGCGGCGACGGTCCGGGTCGAACCAGAATGAAACTTTCCAAACAGAACAGCGGCCCGGCCGCCGTCGCCCAGGCCAAGAGCATCTCCCTTCCCGGCAAGCTCCATGCCGGCGCATGGAGCTTCTTGAGCGATATCCCCCTCGCGGTGAAGGCAGCGCCGAAGGTGCGGGTTCCGAGAGCCGGAAACCGCGCCACCTCCACCCTCCGTTTGGGTCATCGTGCGTCCGGCACATGCCGGCGAATCCCCCGGAATACCCCGCGGCAGACAACGGGGATCCCGAGGGCGATCGGAAAATCCCGGGCAACGTCTCACACCAAGGCCGGCCGATTCAGGCGAATGAGGGTCCGACGGGATCCTTTCTCCCGGTGTCTTGCACGGACGGGTTTACCGATATTTCCGGCAAATCCAGTCCTGTTGCGGAAGCGCGGTCTAATCGTTTCCCATCCTGTCCAGGCTGTTCATCAGCGCTTGAAACTGGGCATCGGCGGCGAGTTCGCTCATCGTGCTCCGAGGACATTTGACTGCGGTTACAGTGCCCTCATCGAATATCTCATAGCGATACCGCTTGGACTCGCCTTCCTCATCCGCCATTTCAAAACTGACGATCGACTCGGTTGCATAGGTCCCTTTCAGCGTATCCAGCGAAAGCAGCACATGAAAGGTGCCCTGCGTGAATGCAGGGAAGCCAGCTTCGTCATTGTACTCGGCGCCGTTCACAAAGAACTCGATCTTGCTGTCATTGAGAATACCGGCGCCGTTTACGGGCAGACAATCGTAGACTTCGAGGGTATATTCCGATGCGGGATTCAAATAACAGGTCTTACCGTAAAGCTCCACGTGACCGTTGTTCAACCCATCAAACGACAGGATGTGGGTACTCTGGGTCGTGACCGTTGGATTGCTGGACGTCGTGACCAGGCAAAATTCTTTGTTGTTTGTACAATTGAGGCAGGCCGCGATCGCATCGGTTGACAGGACAACCAGGGCCAACAACGCGACGATTGAGCAGATTCTTTTCATGTTTCTTCTCCTTTCTGGTGTGTTGGGATGAAAAACCGGAATCAATCGGCTTGCCTTCGCAGCGGGCATCACGGGCCACTGCCGCGGGGAAGGCGCCATGGCACAAGCATCGGGACGGTCTCCTGATAGCGGCGGTACAACTCGCCGAACTCGCCAACCAGATCCTTTTCTTCAAGGCGTGTGCCGTACAAAATCCACAGGGTCCAGAGCACATTGAAAAGCAGACGGTCCAGACCGATATCCGGATTCGACCAGATGAGAACGAGTACGAAAAAATAGAGGGGATGGCGGACCCAGCGATATGGACCGCGGACGGTGAACTTCGGAGTTCGAAACGGCTTCCCGAGATGATGGGCCCTGATCGTCGCAAGACCGAACGCATCCAGATCATCCAGGGCCCGTACGCCCCACGCAAAGCCGACAACAGCCGCTGCGGCAATGACCCGTGCCGACAAGCGAACCAGGCCTTCCGCCTGATACAGGATCGTTTGCGAGGGCTGCCACAGGAGGACCACGGTTGCCAGGGCCACGCCGGAAGCGATCGCGTAGAATGACGGGTGATAATGGGCAGGCATCCGGAAAGCGAGGCGATTACGAAACGATTTGCGTATCATGCCGCTGTGCTGGAAGAAGAACAGGACGGACAGCAGGGCATCCCCAAAGAGCGCCTGGCTTTCCGAGACATCCGGACGCAACGGGGCGATGGGACCGATGAACAGAAAAATCCCGAAAAGCAGGAGCGATCCTCCGCCGATGAAGACGGCCAGGTTCATCATCGCGAATGCGCCAAACGGGTTCACGGGCAAGGCCCTTTTCCGGACTTTCTGAATGGGGGGTGAAAAGATCGGACCCCGTGGATTGTTGAGCCGTTTCGCCACTGCCGCTGGGTCCATTTCATGGATGGGCATGATATCATAGAAATCAAATTTATTGGAATTTTTCCGAGGCCGC
>CAZWTL010000085.1:0-7554 GCA_964637025.1 uncultured Syntrophaceae bacterium
TCCGGCAGTCGGTGAAGTAGAGCTCCGCCGTGTCCTGGCTGTGCCAGCCGATCTTTTGGATCCGCTTCCCTTTCTCGAAGCCGGGGATTCCCGCCTCGACGAGGTAGAGGTCGATCGCGGCATGGGGGTTCTCCTCCCCGGGATCGCGCGCGGCCAGCACCAGCAGGTCGCAATGGATGCCGTTGCTGATAAAGGTTTTCTGGCCGTTGAGCACAAACTCGTCGCCCGTCTCGATCGCCGCGGTTCGAATCGCGGCCAGATCCGAGCCGGCATTCGGCTCCGTCATCCCGATCGCCGTGATGATGTCCCCGGAGACGCAGCCCGGGAGGTATTTGCGCTTCTGCTCCTCGTTCGCAAAGGAGACGATATAGGGGACGATGATGTCGCTGTGCAAGGGGGCGGCCAGACCCGAGAAATTCGTCCTGGCCAGCTCCTCCATCACGATGACGGAGTAGAGGAAGTCCGCGCCCATCCCGCCGTACTCCTCGGGCACGCACATCGCCAGGAAACCCTGCGTCCCCATCTTCTTCCAGGCCTCCCGGGGCACGATCCCGGCCTCCTCCCACTCCTCGATATGCGGTGCGATCTCCCGGGCCAGGAAGCGGCGCAGTGCGTCCCGGAACATCCGGTGTTCATCCGTGTATTTCAGGATTTCCATCGTCTTTCTGCTCCTCGACATGGCTCATGGGTTGGCGTGTCTCCTCATATTCCGGGTCAGGTTCCGGAAGCCCGCCGGGACGGGAACGCATCCCGGAAAAATCAAATATTCCCCTCAGATCCCCTCTCACGGGAAAATAGGTATTATGTCCCCGGAAAAAAGTCATTGTCGGCCGATGATCGTGATCGCGCAGACGTTCTGGTGCGGGAAGCCGCCCAGATTGTGCGTGAGCCCGTAACGCGGGTTCTTGAGCTGCCGCGCCCCGGCCCGCCCCAGGAGCTGCAGGTACATCTCGTAGATCATCCTGAGTCCGGACGCACCTATCGGATGGCCGAAGCATTTGAGGCCGCCGTCCACCTGGGCGGGGATCTTGCCGTCCCGGTCGTAGAATCCGTCGAGCGCATCCCTCCATGCATGGCCCCTCTCCGAAATGTGAAGGTCCTCGTAGGTGACCAGTTCCGTGATCGAGAAGCAGTCGTGCAGCTCCATCATGTCGATCTCCTCGCGCGGGTTTTGGATCCCGGCCTCCTCATAGGCCTTCGCGCTGCAACGGCTCGTGGTGACGAAATGGTCCCCGTCCCATTCATTGAACCCCCCTTCGAAGCCGTTCGACACCGCGAGTTGGATTGCCTTGACGGTGACGATCTCCCTTTTGCCCAGGGATCCGGCGATCTCCGGCGTGGTCAGGATCGCGCAGGCGGAACCGTCGCTGACCCCGCAGCAGTCGAAGAGCCCCAACGGATGGGCGATGATCGGGGCAGCCAGAACCTGCTCCAGGGTGACGGGCTTGCGCAGATGCGCCTTGGGATTGAGGGCCCCGTTGGCGTGGCTCTTCACGGACACGTGTCCGATCGCCCTCTTGAGCTCCTGGTCGGGAATCCGGTGCTTTGCGGCATAGGCCGAGGCGAGTTGCGCGAAGAGGCCCGGCGCAGATGCGTTGGGGAACCACTGCCAAGCGAGCGAGCCGAATCCGGAGCCTGCGTTCGGAAGCCCCCCATAGCCGGTGTCCTTTAGTTTCTCCACCCCGATCGCCAGCGCGATGTCGCAGGCCCCTGAGGCGACCCCATAGGCGGCGCCCCGGAACGCCTCCGTTCCCGTGGCACAGTAGTTCTCCGTCCGGGTCATGGGGATGTGCGGAAGCCGGAGGGCCACCCCCGCCGGCGTCGCCGACTTTCCGAGGCCGATCTCCTCGATGCAGTGGCCGTACCAGGCCGCCTGGATCCGTCCCTTCTCGATGCCCGCATCGGCGAGACATTCCTGGAAGGCCTCGACCATCAGTTCCTCGGCCCCCATGTCCCAGCGCTCCCCGAAGCGGGTGCAGCCCATCCCGAGGATCGCCACCCTGTCCCTGATTCCGGAAGCCATTGTTCATCCTCCTTCGCGGGAATGGGGGACACGATGCCGCATCGTGTCCCCTAGTCCCTTATTGTCCCTCTATTCCTATGGACCCTCTCTCCCGACCGCGCTCGGAGATCTGTGATCGCCGATCCGTGCACCCTACTTTCCGAACTTAAACAGCTTGCCGATGAGCTGGGATTTGAGGATGTCCCCCTCCACCTTGAGCCTGCCCGAGGTGTAGGCCTGCATGCCGTCCAGTTTCCCGGCGATGAGGGCCAGGAAATCCCCATCGGCCATCCGGATCGTGGTCGTCGGGTTCTGCGTCGTTCCCGCCTCGACCTTGCAGGTCGCGTCCTTGACGGCAACGACCCAGTCGCCCCCGCCGGGGCCGGAAATCGAGAACTGAAAAACCACGTCCTTCCCCGCCGCCCTATCGGGCTGGAAGGCCTCGGGCATCTTCTCGAAGACGCCCTTCACCTCCATGCCGCCCGCCCCCGCCGCTGACTGCGCTCCGGCCTTCGCCGCCTCCGGCGCGGCCGGCGTCAGGAAGGAGATGATCGCGCTGTTCGCGTCGTCAATGGTCTTTGCCCCCTCGAGGCTGTCGATCCTGTCCCAGTGGTCGCGGATCTCCTCCGGCGTCGGTACGGACTTCCCGTCTCCGAGGATCACGCCCTGCCCAGTCAGAATCGCAGCCCGGCTGTAGAAGCCCGCCGCCGCGTTGAAGATGTTGCCGCTTTGGCCGCAGTCTTCGGAACAGAGGTAGAGGACGATCCCGGCGACGAATTCGGGACTCATTCTCTGGAACATCTCTGGCGGCATCACGTCTTCGGTGAGCCGCGAGGCCGCAACCGGGGCGATCGTGTTCACGCGGATGTTGTACTTCGCCCCTTCCAGCTTGAGTGCGTTCATGAAGCCCACGAGGCCCATCTTGGCCGCGCTGTAGTTGGTCTGGCCGAAGTTCCCGTAGAGACCGGCCGCGGAGGTGGTCAGCACGATCCGGCCGTAGCCCTTCTGGCGCATCGCGGCAAAGGCCGGCCGGGTCACGTTGTAGGCACCGCTCAAGTGGACGGCGAGGACCGCGCCCCAGTTCTCCGGGTCCATTTTCAGGAAGCTCTTGTCGCGGAGGATCCCGGCGTTGTTGATCAGGATATCCACCCGGCCGAAGAAATCCAGGGCCGTTCGTACGATCCTCTCTCCGCCCTCGGCGGTGGCGACACTGTCGTAGTTCGCGACCGCCTCGCCCCCGGCCTCGCGGATCTCGGCGACAACCCGGTCGGCGGGGCTGCTGGAACCCGAACCCGCGCCGTCCCTCGTGCCGCCGAAGTCGTTCACGACAACCTTGGCGCCCCGACTGGCGAGCGCCAGCGCATAGGCCCGTCCGAGGCCCGCACCCGCGCCGGTCACGATTGCCACGCGTCCGTCGAAGCGGATTTCAGGAAGCGCCGCGACCGCCCCGGGTTGGGGGACCGCCTTCCAGAAGTACCCCGAGTATCCCCGCTCGTCGTCGGCGAACCGCCGCCTGAAGACCATCTTCACGGGGAGACCCACCTTGCAGTCGGCAAGTTCGCAGTCTGTGAAATCGGCCATGAAGCGCCCCCCCCCGTCGAACTGAACCATTCCGTAGATCGCGGGCGGGTCCATGGACACGGCCAGCAGATCGCCGGTGAAGGTCTTGATCCGTGCCGGAATATCGGCGAATTCGTGATCGTCCTGGGTGTCGATGCGGCCGCACTGTGGGTTCACGCAGACGTCCATCTTCGGATACTGGACCGTTCCGCAAGCCCGGCACCGGCCTCCGACGAGGCCGGTGAGCATCTTGCGTTTCCGCCAGAGCACCGTCATCGCCGCCTGGGTCTGGGCCTCGGCCCGTATGCCCGTCTCGGGGCGGATCAAGTCCCGGAATTTCAGGAACTTCATGTAATGGTCGATCGTCTTCTTGTTCGCAAGAGACCCCTTGACGCCCGAGCGCGGGGCCAGTTTCGTGATCGCGTCCGTGACCTTGAAGTAGAGGGCGTCACACCCCTGACCGAATCCGGCGAGCAGGATGCCGTCGCCTGGCCGCGTTTGTTCGAGAGCCCCTGCGAACATCAGGAGCGGATGGGCGGCGCCCGTCTCCCCGCACACCTCGTGCATCGTGTCAACCGCCTTCTCCGGAGAGGCTCCCAGCTTTACGGCGATGGCCCGGTGTTCCGCCCTGAAAAGGCAGGGGAAGACGAGCTTCTGCACGTCGTTCATGGTGATGCCGAGCTTTTGCATCAGACCGCCAACGGCCTCGGGGATGAACTTCGCATATCCCTCTTCGCGGAGCCACCGCTCCTCCCACGTGTAGTCATAACGCTTGCCGGCACCGCGGTAGTGGTCGGCGAAGTCATGGGAGACCGTGAAGGCCCCTTTGAACTCCGCGACGACGTTCCGATCTCCCACGGTGACTGCGGCCGCGCCGTCTCCGAACCACATCTCGTAAAAGCTGGCGGGTTTCGTCTCCCTTCGGTCCGCTGCCGCCACGAGGATGTTCCTCCGGGACCCTCCCTGCGCCACCTCGATCGCGGTCAGCAGCCCCGTTGTCCCGGCGCGGAGCGACGAGGTGAAGTCCACGGTGATCATGTCGTCCCGGAGGTTCAACGCGGTCTTCAGGATGCCCGCGTTCTGGCGGTCGGCGAAAGGCAGCGTCGTCGAGCAGAGGTAGACCCCGTCGATCGCACCCTTGTCCTGCCCGGTCAGACAATCACGACCGGCCGCGACCGCCATGGTCAGGCTGTCCTCGTCGTGGTTGCACATGGAACGTTCCCCCTGGGCGACCATTCCGACGGCCGGGGCAAACCAGCCCATGGCCTGATAGATCGCCGTCCGGTCGAGCCGAAGACGGGGGATGTATGCGCCGTAGGATGTGATTCCGATCATGTCTCATCCCTCCTGTTATGCGCCGCATCACGGGTGCGGGATCTGTTCCGCTTCATCGGGGCCTGTTCCGGAAGCCCGACGGGATCGGAACGCGTCCCCGGGGAAATGGGTATTATGTCCCCGGAATAACACCCGGAATAACACCCGGAATAACACGGTCGAACGCCGCAAGCATGTCGCCCATGAGGTCGTTGAGCTGCCCGAGCTCCCTGGCGCCCTCCAGACTCAGGATGCTCTCCCAGGCCGCCCCCACCTCCTCGGCCGTGGGAACCCTCTTTCCGTCGCCGATCACGGTTCCCGGGCCGGTCATCAAGGCGGCGCGATTGTAGAATCCGGCCCCGGCGTTATAGATCCGGCCGGTCACCGGGCACGGCTCCGAGCAGAGAAAGAGAACCAGAGGGGCTACGAATTCCGGTTTCATCTTCTCGAGCAGATCCGGCGGGACGATGTCGGCCATCAACCGTGAGGCCGCGACCGGGGCGACCGCGTTCACCCGGATGCCGTGCTTGGCCCCTTCGAGCTTCAGCGTATTCATCAGGCCGACCAGCCCCATCTTGGCCGCACCATAGTTGGTCTGGCCGAAATTCCCGTACAGACCCGCGGCCGAGGTCGTCATCACGATCCGGCCGTAACCCTTCTCCTTCATCACCGCGAAGGCCGCCTTCGTCACGTGGAACGCCCCCTGGAGGTGGACGTCGAGCACCGCCTGCCAGGTTTCCGGATCCATCTTGGGAAGGCTCTTGTCCCGAAGGATTCCTGCGTTGTTGATCAGGATGTCGATCGTGCCGAATGCGTCGAGTGCGGCCTTTACGATCCTTGCCCCGCCTTCGGGGGTGGAAACGCTGTCGTGGTTCGCGACGGCCTGGCCGCCCGCGGCCCTGATCTCCTCCACGACGTTCAGCGCCGGGGCCTGCGACCCCTCACCCGAGCCGTCCCTGGCGCCTCCGAGGTCGTTCACGACCACCTTCGCACCCCGCCTGGCGAGCTCCAGCGCGTAGACGCGCCCCAGGCCGCCCCCCGCCCCCGTGATCACGGCCACCCTTCCGTCGAAACGCATCTCGTCCTTCGGGATCGCGCCGTAATCGAAAACGCCGTTGTCGATGACGGTCTCCCCCGTCCGGCCATTGATGGTCCTCCAGACGGCCTTCCCTTCCGCGACCTTCCAGATGAGCGTCCGGATCGGATCGCCGGGGTAGAGGGTCTTGGTGAAACGGCACGCCAGACGCCGCACCTGCTCCGGCTTTCCGGGTGTAAGGCTCGCCATGAGCGCCCGGCAGGCAAAGCCGTGGGTGCACAGCCCGTGCATGATCGGTTTCTCGAAGCCGGCCATCCGCGCGAATTCAGGATCGACATGGAGCGGGAAGGCGTCTCCGGAGAGGCGGTAGATGAGCGGCTGATCCGGAGAAGGGGCCGCGTCGATCGAAAAATCAGGCTCGCGTTGCGGGAACTCGACGATGTTCGGAGGGGCGTTCTCGCCTCCGAATCCGCCGTCCAGGCGGGCAAAAACCGTGATGACGTTCGTGAAGAGTTTCTGCCCGTTCGAGTGGAAGGTTTCGCTTTCGGCCACGACGAGGGCCCCCTTCGGCCCCTTGTCGTAGTAATGGGTGATCT
Organism: uncultured Syntrophaceae bacterium; assembly: GCA_964637025.1. Lineage (GTDB taxonomy): Bacteria > Desulfobacterota > Syntrophia > Syntrophales > UBA5619 > UBA5619. Next base: position 6,509 of record CAZWTL010000085.1, read on the forward strand.
TCCCCTCTGTGGTCAGGATCCCCGAGGCGGGAATCGGGTTGTGGAAGATCAGATCCTGCTCGCCGTGCAGGATGCCGGCCAGATTCATGTTGGAGGCGGCGGCGACCTCTCCCAGAAAATCGAAGATCGCCGCGATGGAAAAGCTGGGGATCACCTTGAGGTTCTTCTCATAGGTATAATCCAGTTCGTCAAACCCGGCCCCCACGCCGACGGCGTAGAGCACCGCGTCCTTCCAGGTGTACTCTTTCCGCAACGGGCCGATCTTCTTGCCGATTGCATCCATGTTGAGCGACATGGGTTCCCTCCTTGTCATCCTGAAGACGGCGGCCGGCCGGGTGCCGGCCTATTGGGCTTCGTTCCGCGTGAAGGCGGGGATATGGATGAACTTCAGGGTCTCCTTCACGAGCGCAATGTACCGCTTCCTTTCCACCTTCACCATCGGACGGAAGAAGTTGCTCCCTGCGACAAAGGCGTGGATGGAGGTCATCACCGCCAGCACCTTCATCATCGCCTCGGGCGGCACGTTCCGCTTGTCCCGGGAAAGCCCCATGGAGCGGGCGATATCGGCGGTGAATTCGGGAACGCTGAAGTCGAGCCCCCCTTCGCCGCGGGTTTTTCCGAAGTACCGGAAAAGGATCATGTTGGAGATATCGGGGTTTGCAAAAAGATAGTCGGTCATCAAATCGATGGAAATGGCCAGCCTCTGGGCGAGGGGAAGTCCATGGATCGCCTTTTCGGTTTCGATGAGCTTCTGCCCGAGGTCCTTGTTGATGTCGACCACGACGGACTCGTAGAGGTCCTGCTTGCCTCCCCAGTGGTAGTGCAGGGTGGAGATGTCGATCCCCACCTCCCGGGCGATCATCCGGGTCGTCGCGCCGTGGAAGCCGTACTCGCCGAAGATCCGGCGGGCGGCGGTCAGGATGCGGGCCTTCATCGATTCGGGGGCTTTACGGGCCTTTTCGAGAGGGGTGGGCATGGTTTTTTCCAGCCTGCGGTTCCATCGTTTGATGGATCAATAATGCAAATCCCTGCGGCTGTCAAGCGGA
>CAZWTL010000086.1:0-7401 GCA_964637025.1 uncultured Syntrophaceae bacterium
TGTCGAGGTTCACGTTGTCGGGCCAGCTGTTCAGCGGCGCCAGGCGCTGGTTGCCAGTCCCCGCCCCCCCGCGGCCGTCGCCCATGCGGTAGGTGCCCGCGCTGTGCCAGGCCATCCGGATGAAGAGCGGTCCGTAGTGGCCCCAGTCGGCCGGCCACCACTCCTGCGAGTCGGTCATCAGCGCGTAGAGGTCCTTCTTCACCGCCGCCAGGTCGAGCTTCTTGAACTCTTCGGCGTAGTGGAACGACTCGCCCATCGGGTTGCTCTTCTTGTCCTGCTGATGAAGAATCCTGAGGTTCAACTGGTTCGGCCACCAGTCCCGGTTCGACATGCCGCGGCCGGAAATGGGTCTGCTTGTTTTGCCCGTGACCGGGCACTTGCTCTCTTCAGCCATGATGATTCCTCCATATCGATCTGGGCCGCGGCGACGGGGCAGCGGCCGGGTTCACGGATGCCTCTCCCCGAGAGAGGGCGACCAGGATCCGCGCGACTTCAACGGCGGCATCTGCGGCAGATGCCGTAGACGACCAGGTTGCGGCTGTCGATCTCCCCCCAGCGGCGGAGCTCCGCGGGGATGGAAATCTCGTCCAGGGACGGCCATTGAAAATCGGTGATCTCCAGACATTGCCTGCAGATCAGGTGGTGATGACGCCGGTGGATGACCTCGAAACGGGCCTGGCTCTCCCCGGTCTCAACCCGGTGGATCAACCCGGTTCGGGCGAACGTCCCCAGGGTCCGGTAAACGGTGTCCAGCGAGAGGTTCGGGATCCGTTCCCTAAGCCTGCCATGCAGGACCTCCGCGGAGGGGTGGTCTGCGGCCTCGGCCAGTTCGCGATAAATTTCGCGGCGCTGGGGGGTCAGCCGGAGGCCGGCCCGGCGGCAGTCCGCCTCGAATCGTTTGCGTTCCTTCAGAAGTTCCTGTGGCTTCATTCCCGGGACCCCATTAAATAAGAAATATTCTTAATTAGGAATTTATCCGATGAGAACCGGCCTGTCAAGCGTTTTTTCGCCAAGTGCCGCAACGAAGCGGAAGGGTGAAAAACCGGATCCGTCGTCAGAGGAGCAGGTGGGGATCTTTCGCGAAAAGACCCCGACCAGACCCATCAGCGGATCCACAACCGGATGGCCAGGGAGAGGAGCAGGAGCGCGACCGCGGTGGGAATGAGAAGATGACGCTTCCGGAAAGACCGGGTTCCGGCGACGACGCGGCCGCAGCCGCCGCAGACGGACCAGCGCGAGCGGATCGGTCCGCCGCAGGCGGGGCAGCGCAGGGGGGCGGCTTCATTCACGCCCCGTCCCTCAAGGTTGCGCCGCAGTTCCCGATGGACATCGAAAACGGCCTCGCAGTCCGGATTCGGGCAGCCGCCCCGGGGCGGCATGTCGTCGGTCCAGATGAACTCCTTCCCGCATTCGGGGCAATGGATCTTCAACATCGCAGGTTGAGGTTCAGGCCTGAACGCACCAGGGGGCCGGCAGGTCTTTGACCGTGACCCATCCGGGCGCCGCCGCGATCACAGCCGGAATGGAATTGACGAGAATGGCGGCCGTAGCCTGATCGCCGGCCACCCCTCCTTCGATCCGCATGTTCAGGTCCGGCGTTCCGACGATCCGGATGGAGTCATGGGGATCTGCCGCCCCGATATACATCCGCAGGTCGAGGGAGAGGATCTTCTTCCCCTGGTGGAATCCCTCGCCGATGTTCTGGATGCCGGCGACGTCTCCGGGATTCAGCTCGAAATATTTCGTTTTCATGGGATGCTCGGCGATCACCGGTTCAACGGTTTCACGGACGTCGTCGAGAACGAAGCGCAGCCGATCGGCGATCAGGTAGAGCGACTCCCGGAGGCCGACGTGGCCCATCGCCTTTTCGGAGACCTTCTGCCGGAAGAGCTCCGGGGTCATTCCCGCGCCGATCTTCCGCTGGAGCGGATAGCGGCGCGTCCCGGCGTCGACGACCCGCTCCACATGGACCTCCCGGACCTCGGCGCAGACGCCGGTCAGGGTGAGCGGCAGCGCGTCCATGACGAAGCCCGGGTTGACCCCCGTCCCCAGGACCGTGACCCCCTTTTCGCGGGCCAGCTTGTCGATCCTTGCGGCGGCATCGGCGTTTTCAGGCGCAGGGAAGAGCAGCTCCTCGGCCGAGGATACCAGATTCTTTCCGCCCCGCAGGATCTCCTCCAACTGTCCCATGACCCGGTTCAGCCTGGAACCGGCCGTATGCACGACCACGTCGGCCGGAACCCTGGAGAAAAGCCGTTCCGCGTTGTCCGTGACGGGAACGCCCAGGGGCTGGACTCCGAGGATTTCGCCGAGATCCTTGCCCACCATCTCCTTCGCGATGTCCACCGCCCCGACGATCTCCATCTCATTTTTCGTCAGGACCAGCTTGGCCGTGGCCAAGCCGATCGGCCCGAGACCGTAATGAATGACCCGGATTTTCTTTGCTTTCATCGAACCCACCTCTTCTGAATTTCATTGCGATTCCGTTTGGTTCATGGAAGAACGGATTCCAGCGCCTCGAATGCTCAACAGGCCGGGGCCGCGGATTGGGTCCGCCGTCTGACGCGCCATTGGTTCATGAAACCGAGGGCCAGGATGACGATGCCCACCAGATCGGTCGTAAATCCCGGATCGATGAGCAGCAGTCCCCCCACCGCAAACCAGATCCGTTCCCACCATTTCATGTCCGCCAAAGCGAAGCCGATCATCGCCACGCCCACGCCGAGCATGCCCAGGGAGGCGGTGACGAGGTTCATGGTCAAAAGCAGGGGGGTGGTGCCGATCAACACCATCGCCGGGTTGAAGACAAAGATATACGGGACGATAAAGGCCCCGATCGCGAGTTTCGTGGCCGTAACTCCGGTCCAGAAGGGGTTGGATTTGGCGATGCCCGAGCCCGCATAGGCGGCGAGCGCCACCGGCGGCGTGATGTCCGCCACGATCCCGAAGTAGAAGACGAAAAGGTGTGCCGCCACCAGCGGCACCCCCAGCATGACCAGGGCCGGCGCAGCGATGGTCGAGGTGATCACGTAGTTGGCCGTGGTCGGAACGCCCATGCCGAGGATGATCGAGGTCACCATCGTGAAGAAGAGGGTCAGCAGGAGATGCCCTCCGGCAATATCCACCAGGCCGTTGGCCATCTTCAGGCCGATGCCCGTGAGGGTCACCACGCCGACGATGATCCCGGCGGTGGCGCAGGCCATGGCGACCCCCACCGCCCCCCTCGCACCCGCCTGCAGGGCGACGATGATGTCCCAGGGGTTCATCCGGGTGGCCTTCTTGATGAGCCCCGCGACAATCGACAGACCCAGCCCGACCAGTGCGGCATAGGTGGGTGTGTAGCCTTCCACCAGGACGTAGATGATGGCGATCAACGGGACAAAGAGGTGACCCCGTTCCCTCAACACCCGAAAAATCTTGGGGAGCTCTTCCCGGCTCATCCCCTTGAGGCCGCAGCGCTTGGCCTCGAAGTGGACCTCGATGAAGATGCCGAGAAAATAGAGGCAGGCCGGGATGGCGGCGGCCTTGGCGATCGTGATGTAGGGGGTGTTGGTGAATTCCGCGATGAGGAAGGCTGCCGCGCCCATGATCGGGGGCATGATCTGCCCTCCCGTGGAAGCGGCCGCCTCGACAGCGGCCGCGAATTCCGGACGGTAGCCGAGTTTTTTCATCATCGGGATGGTGAAGCTGCCCGATCCGACGGTGTTGGCGACGGAGCTCCCCGAGATGGTCCCTTCGAAGGCGCTGGTGATCACGGCCACCTTGGCCGGCCCGCCGGCGGCCCAGCCGGCGATCGCGTCGGCGATGTCGATGAAGAGCTTTCCGATTCCCGTCTTTTCCAGAAACGCCCCGAAGAGGATGAAGAGAAAGATGAAGGATGCCGAAACCCCCAGGGGGATGCCGAGGATCCCCTCCGTGGTGAAATACATGTGCGAGACGATCCGCTGGATCGAATACCCGCGGTGGGCGAGAAACCCCGGGAAATAGGGTCCGAAGTAGGAGTACAGCAGAAAGACGCTCGCGATGACCACGATGGGGAGCCCCACGACGCGGCGGGCCGCCTCCAGGGTCAGCAGCACCCCGATGGCTCCGACGATATAGTCCATCTGGGAATAGTCGCCGCCGGCCTCCATGATCCGCGTGTAGTTGATGGTCATGTAGCTTCCCACGAGCACCGTGAAGGCGGCAAAGAGGTAATTGTACCACTTCAATTGGTTGAGCGACTTTTTCGTGGTCAAGGGGTAGAGCAGAAAGACCAGCGCGAAGGCGAAGGAGAGGTGGACCGAACGCTGCATCTGCGCGGGCAGCATGCCGAACAGACCGGTATAGACGTGGAAACAGGAGAAGGCGACGGCGATCCAGAAGACCACCCAATAGTCGAAGCCGCCAAGCTTTCGGAACGTCGACTCCTTGTCGACCTTCTTGAGGAGGGCCTCCAGTTCCTCCTGAGAGACATCGAGATCGGGCGCCGCCGCGCTGCCGGTTTTTTCCGGGGCCGGTGGCTCTTCTTTCCGCTGATGGTCTTGACTCATTTCCATATGCACCTGCCTGTGAGGATCCGATACCATGGCCTTTTGTCCACGAAGAATCGCAGGGACCGCCCCGGTGCGGCCAGGTTTGAAAAGGGAATGGTTCTCCCCCTGATGTGGAGCTCATGGCCCGCCACCCGCCCCACGAAGACCGTGAGATCGGGCACGGGGCGGTTGACCGTGTACTCAAGCCAGCCGTCCGGACCCATACGGAGAGGATTTTCCGGGGTGGAGGTCTCCGGCATGCCGGCTCCGAATGCATCGTAACGGGAACGGAGGATCCGGAACCCAGTCCCCTCGATCCGCATGAAATCATAAACGGGCCGCCGGTTGACCGAATGGGTGTAGGAAATCATCCATTCCTCTCCGTCATGCATCCGCGCACAAAACACGGTTTTTTCCGGTGTGGTCGTGGCAACCAAAACGGGCTGCGAAGGCATGGCAAAAATCGCGATCACGCCGAGGGCGATCGCGACTGCCGCCGCCCTCGGCATGACCCTTTTCATGCCCTTCATGAAAGGAGACCGGTGATGAGGTCCGTCATCGCCCGCCTCCCGGTTCCCAGCGGGATCATTTCATGAGGCCCTTTTCTTTGTAGTACTTCACCGCGCCGGGATGGAACGGGATCGAAACGCCGGAAGCGGCGGTCTTGACGTTCAGTTCCTTCCCCTTGGCATGGGCCATGGCCAGTTCGCCCTGGTTTTCGAAAAGGGCCTTGACGATGCTGTAGGCCACGTCTTCCTTCACGTCCGTGCCGGCAATGAGCACCGCGTTGACGGCAACCGTCTTGATCGCAGTGGTCTGGCCCTTGTAGGTATTGGCCGGAATCGTAAAGGGGCTCAGGAAGGGATATTTCTTGATGATCTGGGCGGCCTTGTCGTCGGAGATGTTGATGATCCGCACGCTGTGCTGGGTGCCGATGTCCATGATGGCTGCGTTGGGGATGCCCGCCGTGACGATGAAGGCGTCGATGTGCTTATCCTTGAACTGCTCGGCGCTCTCGGCGAAGGAGAGGTACTGGGCCTTCACGTCCTCTTTCTGGATGCCGTAACCGTCGCAGAGCTGGCGGAAGTTGGCTTCGGTGCCGCTGCCCGGCGCGCCGACGCCGATCTTCATTCCCTTGAGGTCATCGAAACTGTCGATCTTGCTGTCCCCCCGGACGACCACCTGGATGACCTCCGGATAGAGGACGGCCAGCGCGGCCATTTTGGTCAGTTTTTCCTTGAAGGCTTCCTTGGCGTTGAAAGCGAAATCGATCGTATCGCTCTGGACGATGGCCAACTCCGCCTCGTTCCGGTTGACGAGCCGGACATTCTCCACGGAGGCGCCGGTCGCCTGGGCGGTGACGTTCATTCCGGGGATCTTGGAGTTCCAAATCTTGGCCATGGCGCCGCCGAACGGATAGTAAGTGCCGGCCGTTCCCCCCGTCGCCAAAACCATCTTGACATCCGCGGCAGCGGCCGTCGTTGAGAATACCGCGACCATAAAGCATACCATGATGAACAGCAATGTCTTCTTCATATGTACCCTCCTTCGTTCATTGATTTGGAAAAGATTCCCTTCGGCATCCGACGAGCCATCGGGCCCGGTGAGGCATATCCCTTATCGAAAACGATTTATCATAATTCCAGGATGGTTGCAAAATAATCGTGCAGGAGTTCAAAACGGCTGAACGCCACTATAATAGAGGAAGAGAAAGGGCTGTCAACGGCATGAAACCGGCTGGCCGGGATCGCCCGTCTCGACTCCGGATTGCACGTTTCGTGAACCCGCGGATGAACATTTTGTTCAATTTCAAGGAATGCGGTTCAGCGCGGGGAGCGCATGTTTTTTTGATTTGCTAATGATATCTAAAAGATAAAAATTTATTGCCCTCCGCGAAAGAATGGCATGAAACTTCCATTAGGGAAGGCGAGGTCCATGCGGAGAAAGCCCGGGTCCAAAGGAACGTTGTTCAGGCCGGACCCACCCGGGACTCTGGAAACAAGGAGGGTGAACATGAAAAAGATCATTCAGACCGCCGTGTTGACCATATTCATCACTCTGGCGACAGCCTCTTTCTGCTATGCGGAATACGCGGCAATGGGAGGGGAGATGTTCCCCTATTTCCATCTGGGCTGCCTGATTGTGGGCGGCCTGATCATCCTCTCTCTGAAAAACCGTTATCCCAAGCTATACCTCAGCGAGGCGATCGGATCGTTCGCGCTCTATACCGTTCTGGTAGCCCTTTTTACCTCCCCCGTGGTCGACGCCCTCAAGATGCTTGTCGGTTAAGACCGCTGCTCCCCGGCCTTCAGGGCCGGGGAGCCTCACCCCTTATTCCTGCTGGAAGAAATTCTCAAAGAAGATCCGCCTTTTCTTCGGCACGAGCACCGAGCCTTCGTAGTCCACGATCAATTTCCCGTCCAGATGGTCCATCTCGTGCTGTACAACCCGGGCGGCGAAATCGAGATACCGCCTGTTGATTTTCCTTCCCTCCGTGTCGTAGGCCCGGACCTTGATTTCCGGATGCCGGCTGATCTCGACGCGGATATCCGGGCAGGAGAGGCACCCCTCCTCGGCAGCGACCGGCTCTCCGCGCTGCTGGGTGATCCTCGGATTGACGAGAATTTCGCAGTCCTCTTCCCTGTTGGAGGGATCCTTTTCATCGAAATTCCGGAACCGGAAGGCGATGATTCTTTGGTTGATGCCGATCTGCGGAGCCGCCAGCCCCGCGGCGTCCTCCCGCTCCAGGAAGGTGTCCCGGAGTGCGCGAACCGCCTCTGCCGTTGATGCGTCAAAAGGGACCGGCGCTTCGCTGCAGGGGGTCCGCAGGATGCGGGTATCCTCCTCGTTGAGCTGTTCACCCGTCCACAGGGTCAGGACTTTGTGT
>CAZWTL010000087.1:0-7239 GCA_964637025.1 uncultured Syntrophaceae bacterium
TCCCGGGTCCGACCCGGCGACCCAACCGGTCCAGAACGCCACGGCCATCGGCGCCTATGCCTGCGTCTCCCGTCCCAACAGCCTGGTCCTGGGCAGCATCGCCGGGGTGAATGACGCCGCTGCCAGCGTGAACGTCGGGATCGGGACCCCGGCTCCGGAGAGGCAGCTCCACCTGAAGGGGGACAACGCCTGTTTCCGGATGGACCGGAACGCCGATACGGCGGCCTTCATCCTGGTCCGGACGGACGGGTCCGGCAATCCCCTCAAGAGCTTTGTGGTGGGGGCCAACGCCTCGGGGCCGAACACCGGGGAGTTCGTCATCAACGATCTGGGGACAGCGGTCGGTGGACCGGGCACCCGTCGGATGACGATCACGAACGCCGGCAACGTCACGTTCGCGGGGACGGTCACGGCGCCGGCCTTCTTTCCGACGAGTTCGATGGCCTACAAGACCCATGTCCGGACATACGAGAACGCCCTGGACACGGTCAACCGGCTCCGGGGCGTGCGGTTTGACTGGAAGGAGTCCGGGACGCCGTCGGTGGGTCTGATCGCGGAGGAGGTCGAGGGGGTGGTTCCGGAGGTGGTCTTGCACGATGGCGGGACCGCGATGGGCATCAATTATGACAGTCTCGTCGGGGTGCTCGTGGAGGCCGTGAAGGAACAGGAGCGGGAGCGGGGTCTCCTTGAGAGAGAAGTGGCTGGTCTGAAGGGGTCCCATCAAGCGGATTTGGCCAGTCTGAAAGCCGAGATCCAGCAACTTAAATCCCTCCTGCTGGAAAGGCAGGGTTGCAGACCGGCCGATGACCTTGGCTCAACACGTGCGGTCCAAGGATTCACCAGTCCATGCGACGCGTATGATAAATATTGCTTGAATTTTCAGTATAAATGATATAATTCACCCGCTCCGCCTATGGTAGGCATGAAAATCGACGGACAGGCGGATTCAAAGAAAAGGAAGGTTTACCATGAAGGAAGGCATCCATCCGGAATACAAGGAGTCGACGATCACCTGCGTTTGCGGGAACGTGATCAAGACGAGATCCACCAAGCAGGACCTGAAAACGGACATCTGTTCCCAGTGTCACCCGTTTCTGACGGGGAAGCAGAAGATCATTGACACCCAGGGCCGCGTGGAGCGGTTCACGAAGAGGTACGAAGGCCGGACGAAAAAGGCGAAGGCAGCCAAGGCCGAATGATCCGTAATGGATCCGGCGGTCCCGCAGCCGATGCGGGGCCGGCCGACGGCGTATCCGCATCGGTGGATTTTCAAAAGGCTGCAACGCTTTGATGGTTTGGACGGGGTTCGTAACGCGGCTCCCTTGCCGCGGGTTGCCCTGCCGCTGAAGTCTCTGGGACGGCGCTTTCTGCCCGTGCCGTCCTCCCGGAAATTTCCCCTTGATCCTGACTGGAACCGGAAACGGCGAGAAAGGCCTGTCGTGTGCGGGTGGATCGTGCCGATCCTTCCGGCCGCTGGTTGAAACAGTTTGATATGTTTGAGAAACTGAAGGACATTGAATCCCGGTACCGGGATCTGGAGCAGCTTCTGAGCGACCCCGCCGTGGTCGGCAAGCCTGGGGTCTATCAGAAATACGCCAAGGAGCATGCGGACCTCAACGAACTGGTCGAAGCCTTCCGCGAGTATGAGAGGACCAGCCGCCGCATCGAAGAGGACAAGGCGCTCCTCAAGGAGAGCGACGAGGAACTCAAGGAGATCGCCCGGGAGGAGCTGCCGGGATTGCAGGAGTCCCTGGCGGCCCTGGCGGACCGGTTGAAAATCCTGCTGCTGCCTCGCGACCCGAACGACGAGAAGAACGTCTTTCTCGAGATCCGGGCCGGCACCGGCGGCGACGAGGCGGGGCTCTTCGCCGAAGACCTCTTCCGGATGTACGCCCGTTTCGCGGAGAACGCCGGCTGGAGGGTCGAAGTGATGAACAGCACGCCCGCCGGCGGCATGGGCGGCTTCAAGGAGATCGTCGCCCTGGTCACGGGAAAGGGCGCCTACAGCCGCCTGAAATACGAAAGCGGCGTGCACCGGGTCCAGCGGGTGCCGATCACCGAGGCCCAGGGGAGGATTCACACCTCGGCGGTGACGGTCGCGATTCTCCCGGAGGCGGACGAGGTCGATGTCCGGATCGATCCCAACGACCTCAGGATCGACGTCTACCACTCGAGCGGCCACGGCGGCCAGAGCGTCAACACGACCGACTCGGCCGTCCGGATCGTGCATATCCCTACCGGCCTCATCGTTACCTGTCAGGACGAGAAATCCCAGCTCAAGAACAAGCACAAGGCGATGAAGGTCCTGCGGGCGCGCCTGATGGACGCGGCTCTCAAGAAGCACAACGACGAGATCTCCGAGACGAGAAAGAACCAGGTGGGAAGTGGGGACCGCAGCGAGCGGATCCGCACCTACAACTACCCCCAGGGACGGGTGACGGATCACCGGATCGGACTCACCTCATACAGCCTCGAGAGTTTCATCAACGGCGACATCGGATTCATGATCGACGCGCTGACGACCCATTTTCAGGCCGAGGCGCTCAAGCAGTCGGGGAACTGATCTCCCTCCCTCGATCCGGATTTCCTGTGGCGCCGCCGGAAGGGGCCTGCTAAAATGACCGATATCCGGACCATCCTCCACAACGCGACCCGGCAGATCGCCGCATCGGGCAGCCCCACCCCGAGGCTCGACGCCGAGGTTCTGCTGATGCGCTTTCTGGGGATGGACCGCGTGCAGCTCTGCACGCGGCAGGACAGGGAGGTCCCGCAGGAGCAAGCCGCAGCTTTTTCGGGATGGGTCGAGAGACGCAGGCTGGGCGAGCCGGTCTCATATATCCTCGGAGAGAAGGAGTTCTGGTCACTTCGCTTCGAGGTCGGACCCGAGGTCCTGATCCCCAGACCGGAGACGGAGTGCCTGGTCGAGGAGGTGCTGCGCCACTACGGTCGGCCTGGAGAGGGGCTGCGGATGATCGATATCGGGACCGGGAGCGGAGCGATCGCCATCGTGCTGGCTCTGGAGCTGCCGGCGGCCCGCGTGGCGGCAACGGACATCTCGGCGGGGGCCATCGCGGTCGCCCGCCGGAACGCCGCGGCCCACGGCGTGGCCAGCCGGATGGAACCGGTCCACGGGGATTTGTTCGCAGGACTGCCCGGAGAGTGGGATGCGGTCTGTTCCAACCCGCCCTACATCCCGGAGGACCAGTACGGCCTGCTGCCGCCGGGGATACGGAACTTCGAGCCCCCCGGGGCGCTCGTCGCCGGCGCCGACGGCTTGGCTTTTCACCGGAGGATCGTCCAGGAAGGGGCCGGACGCCTCAAGACGGGCGGACGGATCTTTCTGGAGATCGGGGATTCGCAACGGGAGGCGGTGGAGGCGCTCTTCGCGGAAGCCGGATGCTACCGGGACGTCGCCTGCCGTCAGGACTATGGGGGTACGGACCGAGTCGTGTCGGCCCGCAAGGCACGCGAACCTGCGGAGAGATGATCTCCGCGTGAAACGGAAGCTGCCCGGGCCCGATGCCCGTGGCGGCTTTCCGACCGCCCGGAGGGCGGATATTCAAGTACAGGCGGAACGGTTTGCCAGGGCGCATCTGAAGGGGGATGAACCATGGACAAGATGGAGATCGTCGGGGGGAAGAAGCTGCAGGGAGAGGTCCGGATCAGCGGCGCCAAGAACGCCGCCCTGCCGGTGCTCGTCTCGTCGCTTCTCGTCGATGGGTGGAACACCTTTCACAACATTCCGGATCTGCTGGACATCAAGACGATCCGCAAACTGCTGTCCAGTCTCGGCGTGAAGGTCGAGGGCGAGGGGACGCTCCGGGTCGATGCAGGCGCCATCACCCGATGCGAGGCCTCCTACGATCTCGTCCGGACGATGCGGGCCTCGATCCTGGTCCTCGGTCCGCTCGTGGCGCGGATGGGCGAGGCGCGGGTTTCCCTTCCGGGGGGCTGCGCCATCGGCGCCAGGCCCGTCAACCTCCACATCCGGGCGCTCCAGGAGATGGGGGCCGAGGTCACGCTGAGGGACGGATACGTCGAGGCGAAGGCCACGCGTCTGAAAGGCGCGGACATCTATTTCGACATCTCCACGGTGACGGGGACGGAGAACATCATGATGGCCGCGGCGCTCGCGGACGGCACGACGACCCTCAGAAACGCGGCGCGGGAGCCCGAGGTGGTCAACCTGGCCGAGGTGCTCAACGGCATGGGCGCCAGGATCCAGGGGGCGGGGAGCGACGTGATCGTGATCAAGGGGATGGAAAGGCTTCATCCCGTGGAGGCGTCGGTGATCCCGGACCGGATCGAGGCCGGCACCTTCCTGATCGCTGCCGGCATGACCGGCGGGGATGTGCGGGTCGTCGGCTGCGATCCCCGGCACATCGAGGCGCTGATCGCCAAGCTCCGGGACGCCGGGATGCGCATCGACGCGGAGGGGGACGCCGTGCGGGCCCGGGCCGGGGAGACGGTGCGGAGCGTGGACGTCAAAACCCTCCCTTACCCGGGATTCCCGACGGACCTGCAGGCGCAGATCATGGCCATGATGGCCATCGGCAACGGCCTGAGCGTGATCACCGAAACGGTCTTCGAGAACCGTTTCATGCATGTCAGCGAGATGATGCGGATGGGCGCGGACATCGTCATCCAGGGGACGAGCGCCATCGTCCGAGGAGTCCCGAAGCTCCATGGGGCACCGGTCATGGCGACGGATCTGAGGGCGTCGGCCTCCCTGATCCTGGCGGGGCTTGCGGCGGAAGGGAAAACCATTCTTTCCCGCGTCTATCATATCGACCGGGGCTATCAGCGGATCGAGGAAAAGTTGACGGCGCTCGGGGCCGGTATCCGGCGGATTTCGGGCTGAGACGGCGCATCCTATCGCATCGAGGGAAAGGCATGAAGATCATCGGAACGGACAGCGGGGCGTTTGAGGAGCATTTCCGGAAGATCCGGGAGCGGGGGCGGATCTTCGACCCCGAACTTTGGGCGGATGTCGGCGGGATCGTGGACGATGTCCGCCGGCGGGGAGACGAGGCCCTGTTCGAATACACGGCGCGGTGGGACGGGCACGCGGTGAACGCGGCGACCGTCGAGGCCTTCGGGGACGAGCGGGCGGCCGCCGCCGCACAGGTCACTCCTGATGATCTCGACGTCCTCCGCCTGGCCGCCGCAAGGATCGAACGGTTTCACCGTCGCCAGGTGAGCGAGGGGTGGATGCTCCGGGAAGAGGAGGGGGTGGAACTCGGACAGCGCGTGCTTCCGCTGGCCCGTGTCGGCATCTATGCGCCGGGAGGGCTCGCCTGTTATCCCTCGACGGTGCTGATGACGGCGATCCCCGCGCGGATCGCGGGGGTCGGTGAAATCGTCCTGGTGTCGCCCTCCCGAGACGGTCGGCTCAACCCCCTGATCGCCGCCGCGTCGGACCTGGCCGGAGTGACCCGGATCTTCAAGATCGGCGGCGCCCAGGCGATCGCCGCGCTCGCTTTCGGAACGGCGTCGGTCCCGGCCGTCGACAAGATCGTCGGCCCGGGCAATGCCTATGTGGCGGCCGCCAAGCAGATGGTCTTCGGCAGGGTGGCGATCGACATGATCGCCGGTCCCAGCGAGATCCTGATCATCGCCGACGGGACCGGACCGGCCTCATGGGCAGCGGCGGATCTCCTGGCCCAGGCCGAGCACGACGAGACGGCCAGCGCCCTCCTGTTGACGCCGGACCGGGCTTATGCCGAAGCCGTTGCGGCCGAGGTTGAACGCCGGCTTGCAGCCCTGCCTCGCAGGGAGATCGCCGCCCGTTCCATCGAAGCCTTCGGGGCCGCGGTGGTCACGCGCGATCTGGCCGAGGCGGCCGCGCTCGCGGACCGCTTTGCGCCGGAACACCTTGAACTGATGGTGCGGAATCCGGGAGAGCTCCTGGAAAAGATCCGCAACGCCGGTGCGGTATTCCTGGGGATGAACACGCCGGAGGCGATCGGCGACTACACGGCAGGGCCCAGCCACGTGCTGCCGACCGGCGGAACGGCCCGTTTCGCTTCCCCACTGGGCGTTTACGATTTCGTGAAACGGACCAGCGTCCTCTCCTTTTCGTCCACGGCTCTGGAACGTTACGGGAGCCCGAGCGCCCGATTCGCTGACCTGGAGGGACTGGGAGGCCACGGCCTTTCCGTGCGCGTCCGGCTGGAAGGCCATTGAACGCGATCTGGATGCCGCGAACATGAACCGCGTATGGCGCCCGCATTGTTCGCCGCATCCCACGGGGAAGGCCTGTCCGGTTTCGGAGAAGCGCGTCGTGGGGCTTGTTGCGCATCCCCCGGGAATGCCGGGTTTCGATCAGCCAAAAGATCAGCAACCATCAGCAAAAAGATCAGCAAAAAGATCTTGACAAAAGATCCGTGTTGACTAAGATGAACCTCCGTTTTCGAGACATGGACGGATTGCAGCATTTCACCATGCGGGCGTAATTCAGTGGTAGAATGTCAGCTTCCCAAGCTGGACGTCGCCGGTTCGAGTCCGGTCGCCCGCTCCAATCAAATCGAGAGGTTAGGTAAACAGCCTAACCTCTTTTCATTTTTATAGGGCACATATAGGGCACATCAAAATGAAAGTGACGGCTTGCATGGGTGTCCTTTTTAATATGTGATGACGCCGTTTCATGGGAGTACCAATTTCTGGTTCGCGAGTAACTTCCTGATGTGATTCAATGTCCTGGCATCGTATTGCTTATTGGCCGAAGCTGGCGGAAGAGAAGAAAATATGTGGCTAAAATGGGCGGCGATGGCAATTGGCCTACCGGGAAACGGCAGGGAATGCACTGGCGGATTTGGGAACAATTATTACGAAAATACTATAAGGCTGAAGCAGAAGGATGGAAATGGCTTGCCGGACGTCTCAAAATGAAAGGGCGTGCTTTGGAACATCTTCCTTGATTTTATCTATCCTATTTATCATAGTATTCGGCGAATGAGCCTGTCCAAAGGCATGTGAGAACATTTCTCACACTTAATGAAGGTGTTGATCTTATGCTGACTGGTGATATCCGCAATCAAATCGACCGTATCTGGGATGCCTTCTGGTCCGGCGGCATCTCGAACCCTCTCGAAGTCATCGAACAGATCACCTACCTGCTCTTCCTGCGGCGTCTTGACGAGCTGCATACTCTGGAGGAGAACAAGGCCGCCACACTGAAAAAACCGGTTCTTCCGGGTTTGTTGTGCATAAATTAGCCAGGTTTCGGTTCTTTGATAA
>CAZWTL010000088.1:0-7116 GCA_964637025.1 uncultured Syntrophaceae bacterium
AGAGCGCCGCCATCAGGCCGCAAAGGAGGAGGAAGAGGCCCGCGAGGATCCCGTAAAGTTTTCTCCGTGTCAGGAAGGGAAGGGCACACGAACGGCTTACCGGGGGACACCGGTTGGCGCGCGACTCTGTCGTCATGGCTTTCCTCCGGAATCTCTTCCCTGAAGAGACCGCACTTCATTTTATCGTAATATACAGCGAGTCATGCTTGCGCGAACTGGCGGCCATTATAGACAAGACGATTTATAACCACAAGGGATAATGAGATCCTGCAACCCCTTGAGCATCATGACCCGAAGTGATAAGAATGTCCGCAGGGACGCACCGGAACGGCCGGGCCTGGGGAGCGTCCGCCGGCTCCGGAAAACGGGGCGCGGAGGCTCATTTGAATATCCGGATCGGGCAGACCGTCGTGACGGAGGGAAGGAGTCGAGATGTTGATATCGCGCATCGATCACGTATCCATCGCAGTAAGAAACCGGGACAGGGCCGAGCAGTTCTTTCGCGACATCCTGGGGGCCGTCGAAGGCTTCGGAATGGAGGACCACGAAACCCGGTATGCCTGGCGGCTGTTTTCGCTGGGCGATCTCTCCCGGCTGGAGATCATATCCCCGACGGGAGAGGGCAGCTTTCTGGAGGGATTCCTGAAGAACAGGGAGGGAGGCGTCCACCACATCAGCCTGCAGACGCCGGACCTGCGCGAAACCATGGCCCGTCTCGAAGCGCACGGCATTCCCTTCTTCGGCTACCACGAGTACCCCGGCGGCGTATTCAACGAGGTTTTCATCCATCCCCGCCATGCCTTCGGCGTCCTGATCCAGATCGCGGAATTCAGGGCCGACGACTGGCTGTCCGAAACGGTGAAACTCCCCGCCGGGAAGCGGTGGCGGGTTGAGAAGCGCGGCGGCGGCGCCGCCATCGTGTTTTCCCATCCCGGGGGCGGTACGGTCACCCTGGAGCTGGACAAAGGGGAGCTGAAGCGGCTCATGGATTCCCTGGCCGAGGCGGCGACAACGGGCGAGCCGGGTTCGACAGGGGGAAAGCCGACGCGTTGATTCCCGCCATCGTCCATCCTCCCTGGCCGGGGGCCTGGTTTCCGGGACCGGGGAGGGGCCCGTCAGGGGCGACCCCCGGGAAGGACGGCGGCCTCAAGCCAGAACCCTCCCGACGATCCAGAAGAGGGCCATGCCGATGACAACCGTTCCGGCCAGCGAACGGCTCTTCCATGCAAAGATCCAGGTGGGTATCGCCACCAGAAGCTCCGGCTGCAGGAAGGACAAGTGACGGGGTTCTCCGCTCGTCACCAGGACGGGCAGGATCAGGGCGCTCAACACTGCGGCGGGGATGAAATCCAGCCACTGACGCAGCCACCCGGGAAGGCTTCGGCGCGACAGGAAAACCAGCGGAATCCACCGCGGCAGATAGGTCACGATCCCCATGCCCAGCACCAGGAGCAGGTAGCCCGTTTTCACGATGCCTCCGTTCGTTCCGCGTTCTTGCGGTTCCGTTTTAGAAGGAAGACCCCGAACGTTGCGGCGATCGCCGATGCCATGACGACGTAGGCGTTTCCCGAAAGGAGGAGCGAGAAGCCAACGGCCAGCAGTCCCGAAAAGAGGGCGACGAGGAGATGCAGCCTGCTCCGGATTTGGAAGACCAGCAGGCAGATGAACATGGCGGGAAGCGCGTAATCGATTCCGAACGCCCCGGAGGGGATGAATTGCCCGCCGTATCCGCCGGCAACGGTGCTGGCGATCCAGGCGAGGTTGGCGGTGTGGTTGAGCGCCAGCGCCCTGCGCCAGTCCCATCGGCCGTCCCGGAAGCGGACCATGTTGAGGGCGAAGCTCTCGTCGGTCACGCCGTAGGCAAACAGGGAAAGCCGGCCGATCCCCAGCCGCTGGAGATGGACCGCCAGGGACGAGCTCATCAGCAGGTGGCGGAGGTTGACGGTGAAGGTCGTCAGGATGATCGGGATGGCGGCCGAGCCGCCGCCCAGCATGGACACCGCGATGAACTGGGCGCTTCCGGCATAGACCAGGAGCGACATCAGTCCGATTTCCCAGGGAGAAAGGCCGATATTGCGGGCGAGTACGCCGAAGGCGAGCCCGATGGGCACATATCCCAGACAGATGGGCCATGCCGCAGCCGCGCCCTCCCTGAGATGCGGGAATGAATGCACGGGATGATTCATGGATGCGTCTCGCCGGGATGCCCGCGCCCGTTATCCTTTCCGATGCGTCGAGACGGAAGGGGGGCTTGAGCCAGCTTCAATCCTCGCATTCCAGGGTGATCTTCTCCACCTTGGCCAGATCCTTTTCGTAGAACAGGGATCCGGCAAAGAACAGCACGGCAGAGGCCAGAAGAAAGACGGGCAGGATCGACATGCCCGCCTGGATGCCGTAAAGGTCCGATATCTTCCCGATCACGATCGGCGCCAGAGAGGCGCCCAGGAGATTCTGGACCACGACGCAGACGGAGTAGGAGATGGCCCGGAGACCCGGGTGAATCACCTCCTGGGTCACGGTGATGGCCGCCGGCGCGAACGCGCTGGCCAGGACCCCCATGAGCAGGAGGATCGCGTATTGCGATTTCCCCTGAAGGAGGGAGAAGGCGGCAAAAATGACCATGGCATTGAGGATCGTCGTGATCGCGGGAAAAAGCAGCCGCGCGGTCGCCCGTTTCCTGAACCACAGGTCGGCCAGCCAGCCCCCCAGGGGCAGGCCGATGATCGCCAGGATCATGAGCAGGCTCGTCTTCATCCCGGCTTCGCTCATGGAGACCCCCGTGGTGCGGTGGAAATAGGTCGGGAGCCAGAAGATGATGGCGTTGTTGACGAAGATGCAGCCGATGAACCCGAAGTTGGTCAGGATCAGGGAGGGGGTGCGGAGGAATTCCCTGAAGATGTCCATCCTTCCCATTTTGATCCGGTTCCGGCCGGCCTCCACCGTCTTGACCAGATCCACGGTTTTGTAATCCCTGATAAAGAAGAAAAGGACCGCGACGACCGCTCCGGGAAGGGCCACCAGACCGAACGCATGCCGCCACCCCCAGTGCTGGGCGATAAACCCGCCGAGGCCGATGCCTATGGCGATGCCGA
The DNA here is from genome assembly GCA_964637025.1 of uncultured Syntrophaceae bacterium. Classification (GTDB taxonomy): domain Bacteria; phylum Desulfobacterota; class Syntrophia; order Syntrophales; family UBA5619; genus UBA5619. Next base: position 3,093 of record CAZWTL010000088.1, read on the forward strand.
GGGGGATGGAGATGTTCCAGAGGCCCATCATCCGGGACCGTTTTTCCGGAGGGAACAGACCGGAGAGCATGGCCGTGCCGGCGGGGGCGTATCCGGCCTCGCCGATTCCGATGCAGGAGCGGGCCGCCAGCAGTTGCGGAAAGGTCCTGGTGAAGGCGCAGGCCACGGTGGCGACGGTCCAGATCAGCGCCATGAGGCCGATGGTCTTTTTCCGGCTCCATCGGTCCACGATGATCGAGACGGGAAAGACAAAGGCCACGATGGACCAGTAGACCACCGACATCAGCAGACCGGACTGGGTGTCCGTGAGCCCCCACTCCTTTTGGATGAAGGGGGCCAGGGAGGTCACGACCGTCCGGTCCATGTAGTCGAAGAAATAGAGCAGAAACAGGAGGGTGAAGATATAGTAGGAGTGGAACGTGGACAGCTTGTATTCCCGGGGCTCGTGCACGCGATCCATGGGACCTCCTTTCTGGATGCCCAGTCTGTCCGAGGCGATTCAACCCACAGCCGCGGCGTTGAAGGGGATCGGTTTCAGCCGCACTTGTATCCGCCGAGATTGGCCAGCGCAACGCTGCCCGGACTCACGATCGAAGGATCCACCCTGACATTGACGCAAGCGGTTTTCCCGGAGGCGAACGCCGCCTCCAGCGCCGGCCGGATATCCTCCGGTTTCTCCACGCATGCCCCGAAGCCGCCCAGAACCTCGACCATCCTGTGGTAGTCGACCCATCCCAGTTCGGTCCCGTTGGGGATGTGGTGTCCCAGGCGCAGCGTCTGGCTGTGCATGATCATCCCCCAGGACTGATCGTTGCTGATCACGGCGACGATGGGAAGATGCTTGCGGATCGCCGTATGGAACTCCATGAAGTTGAACCCCACGGATCCGTCGCCCGTAATCAGCAGAACGCGCCGTTCCGGGTGTCTCAATTTGGCGGCGTTCGCAAAGGGAATGCCGACGGCCAGGCAGCCGTACAGGCCGTAATCCAGGTAGGTGCCGCCCTTGCGGATCGTCCGGGTCATGCCCATCCAGGTCGAGGTGTCGCCGCCGTCGGCCACCACGATGTCGTCCTCGCGATTCATGAAGTCGTCGACCTCCCTGGCCAGCCGCATCGGATGGATCGGGACGGAGCCGCACTCCCAGAGGGTCCGGGCCTGGTTTTTGCCCTCCCTGTCCGCCGCGCGAACCGTCTCCATCCAGGGGGCATAACGGGCCTTCAGCAGGTCCGCGGCGCCCTCTTCGTCCAGAACGCCTTTGAGTTCTGTCAGAAAAGACTTGGCGTCGCTGACAATCCCCAGATCGATGGTCCGGTTGCGTCCGATCTCGTCGGGGGCGATGTCCACCTGAACGAATTTCGCGTTCGCCGGGAAGATGTCGCCGAAGATGTAGAAAAGGCTGAGGCGGTCGCCGATGAACAGGACGAGATCCGCGGACATCAGCGTGGCCAGCGCCGCGCCGGGCCGGATCGCCAGGGAGGAGCCGAAGCACAGGGGATGCGTGTCGGGGATGACGCCCCGTCCCGCCCCTGCGGTGAAGGCCGGGATGCCGGTGGCTTCAACGAATTCGATGAACGCCTTGCCCGCGTCGGCATACCAGATGCCGCTTCCGCCGATCACGATGGGATTCCTGGCCGTTCGGAGCAGATCGACGACCTTCCGGGTGTTTTCCCGGTCCACCGGCTTGGACGCCACGTTCGTGCGGATCCTTTTGACCCTGGCCGGATCGACCGCGGCGTTGAGGATATTGCAGGGAATTTCGAGATAAACCGGGCCGGGCCGGCCGCTCATCGCCGCGCGGAAGGCCATGTCCACGAATTCGGGGATCCGCTCGGGGATCTGGCAGACGAGGGCTTTCTTGACCATGGGCTCGATGACGGGCAACTGGCTCATGTCCTGGAGATCCAGTTTCTCCACGCTGTCGAGCCCCACGCAGCCCGCGATCAGGATCACCGGGGCATTGGACAGCCTCGTGCTGGCGATCCCGGTCAGGGCGTTGGTGAAGCCGGGTCCGGCCGTGACCATGGCCACCGCGGGTTTGCGGTTCATCCGGGCCCAGGCCTCGGCCATGAAGACCGCCGCCTGTTCGTGGCGCGTATCGAAGATGGTCACCCTGGAATTTTCGAGGAACTGGTAGATGGGGGTGATATGCCCGCCGCTGAGGGAAAAGACGTAATCCACATCGCGTTCGATCAAGGCCTCCGCGACGAGCTGGCCGCCGATGATGTTGCCCATCGAATCTCCTCCTGACGTTTGATTAAAGTTCCATGCACTGGCCGCCGTCGACGTTGATGGCCTGGCCGGTCATGTACCGCGAGACGTCGGAGGCCAGGAAAGCGACCAGTCCGGCGACATCTGCGGGCCGGCCGATATACCCCATCGGGATCGTCTTGCACATCTCTTGTTCGCGTTCCTCGACCGTGGTGCCGAAAAAAGAGGCCTCGAGGCCGAAACGCCACTTCTCCAGATCCGTTCCGATCTGTCCCGGGCATATGGCGTTGACCCGGATGCCGCAGCCGCCGAGCTCCCTGGCCATGGTTTTGGTCAGCATGATCACCCCGGCCTTGGCCACCGCATACGCGCTGTTGAAGACCGGCGGAACCTTGCCGGCGCGGGACGCCGTGTTGATGATGGCCGCCGGACTGCCCATCATCATCGGAATGACGGCCCGCGACACGCGGAAGACGGAAAAAAGGTTTACGTCTATGGTCCGGATCCAGGCCGCTTCATCGTAACCCAGAACCGTATTGGGAACGCCAAAGGAGGCGCCCGCGTTGTTGCAGAGGATGTCGACGCGGTCGAATGCGTCCCTGACGGTCGATGCCATGGCTTCGATGTCGGCGCCGTTTGTGACATCGACGGCTGCGGCCAGCGTCCGGACGCCGTAGGTCTTCGCAAGCTCGTCGGTGATGACGGCCATTTCTTCGCGCGTGGCCGTCTTCAGGGGCTCTTCGGGGGACGGAGCCCTGCCGAGGTCCGCGATGACGACGTGGCAGCCGCAGGAGGCCAGCCTCTCGGCGATGGAGTATCCGATGCCGCTCTTCTTGCCGGCGCCGGTCACGATTGCAGTTTTTCCTTTCAGATCCGGGTACATGAGGATTCTCCTCGGCTCAACGGCGTCCCGCCGGTTTCCGGTCCCGCCTGCACCGGGGCCGTGTCGTGAAAAGGATGGATCTCATGCCCAAGGGTTTCGCGCCGCCCGGGTTGACCTGCAGGTCGTCGATGCAGCGGGTCATCCGGAGGGGTCTGACCGAAGCCGTTGAGGGGATATGGATCGGTCTTGGTTTTGGGTTTGAGGGGATGGACAGGCATGAGACGGCGCCGTCGTCGAAGCGCCTCGTGAACGTGTATCCGGTCTTCAGATGCCACAAGCCCTGCCGCCTCCCCCTGCGTCTGATCCGAATCGCTGTTCGCTTGATCCCGTGTGCTGGGAACTATGCGGCAAGCGCCCTGAAGTGTCAACAATCTTTTTTAATCTGGAGATGATTCTGTTCCCGAGATCCGAAAGGGGGCAACCCTTTGTTCCGGGCTGCCCCCTTGCATCCTCGATCGCCGGTCCTTCAAACCCGGGTCCGCTTGCGAGGCCCGCGCGGATCCCGCGGCGACGATCAGGCGAGGTCGAAACGGTCCAGGTTCATCACCTTGTTCCACACGGCGACGAAGTCGTGCAGGAACTTCTCATCGGAATCCGTGCAGGCGTAAACCTCTGCCAGGGCACGGAGCTGGGAGTTCGCGCCGAAGATGAGGTCGACGCGCGTGGCGGTCCACTTGATCTCGCCCGTTTTGCGGTCGCGCCCTTCGAAGAGCTCTCCGTCCTGTGAGACCGGCTTCCAGACCGTTCCCATGTCGAGGAGGTTCACGAAGAAGTCGTTGGTGAGCGTCTCCGGCCGCGAGGTGAAGACGCCGTGCCTGGAGCCTCCGAAATTCGCTCCCAGAACGCGCATCCCGCCCAGGAGCACCGTCATCTCGGGGGCGGTCAGGGTGAGGAGCTGCGCCTTGTCCACCAGCATCTCCTCGGCCGATACGG
>CAZWTL010000089.1:0-6720 GCA_964637025.1 uncultured Syntrophaceae bacterium
GGCCTGAAGCGCCGCGTTTCGTTTCTCAGCCTCGGCTTTCATGCCGCTCGTCCGCTTCTCCAGGGCCTGCACCCCGGCCAGGTTCACTCCGTCCACGCTGATCGAATTAATCCCTTTGTTGTCATTCCCGTTCAGATGAAAGGCCTCCCAGAACTCCTCGGCCACCGGGCCGATGTACTTGGTCTCCGGGTTGCCCTTGTAGTTCCATTCGGTGACGGACATATCGCGGATCTTGTCGAGGACCTGCTCCCCGTCCAGGCGTCGGAAGTTCTCCTTGAGGTCGCGGCTGCTGTAATTGATCCAGCCGCTCTGGTTGCCCATCATATACACGCCCATTGTGCCCGCCTTTTCATCAGTTATATAAGAAGTGAAGAAGCGGTAGGCTTTTCCATATGAACCGCCATCATGACCGACAAAGCGCATCGATATTTGATTGTCATGACTGGCATACGTAGTTGCAAAATAGGTGTCATCCCCGAAGACGAACGCGCCGTCCCTGCCGTTGGTGTCGGCACCGGCGCCCAGGGCGATGGAATAGACCCCGCTCGCATAGACCTGGGTCCCGATGGCGATGGCATGGGATGCAGTGGCCCTGCTGTACGATCCCAGGGCCAGTGCGTAATCCCCGGTCGCCCAGTTGTATGGGCCGATGGCGGTGGAGGCGACCCCCGAGGCTCGCGGCTGGTACCCCATGCCGATGGAATAGAGGGCCATTTTCGAGGTAGTGGTGCCGTCATCGTCCCAATAGCTGCTCTCAGCCATCCCCACCCGGAAGGCCCCTCTCCTTGGATACCAGTGCATTCTCACACCTCCCCCCAGGGCGCGGACCGTTCCGGTGTTAATGGTCCCGGTGCAGAGGAGGCCGTCGGTCCCGCCGATCTCCAACTGGGCGCGGGGACTCGTAACATTGCGTCCCACACCCATCAATCCGGTGGACTGCGGAAGGCTCAAGTAATTATAGGTTGAGTCTTTGATCAGAAAGCTGCCGCCTGAACCCAGGGTATTGGTAAAATTTCCATTGGCGGCTATATTCCGGTCGGCCATCACATTGAAAAGGGTGTTGTTTCCGCTGTCGAGCACCGCAAAATTGCTCGCGCTGTCCGATGTCGGCAGCTTCAATGTCGTCGATTGGGCATGGCCCTCCGCCGCCGCAAGGATCAAAATGAATGAAAGCAAAAAGATCCTCTTCATAAACCGCCTCCTCCTTGATGGTCATTGCCTTATCGCCGGACCGATGCCGGATTGATCCCCCCGCTTCACTCCTGAATAACGGATTTATTCTTTCCAGTTAACGATTGGAATAAACCCTGTCTGTCCAGCCGCTATGACGCCGTCATGCCGTCATATTGCCCCTATTTCGCCGCGAGTCTTGGCATGAGGGCCGCAAGCTGGGCCTTCAGGGCCGAAAGTTCCGCCTTCAGTTGGTCGATCTCGGTCTGCATTCGGGCCATTTCGGCCTTCATGCCGCTCGACCGCCTCTCCAGGGCCTTCACCCCGGCCATGTTCACCCCGTCGATGGCAAAGCCGTTGATCCCCTTGTTATCGGTTCCGCCGAGCCGGAAGGCGTCCCAGAAGTCTTCCGCCACGGGACCGATGAACTTCACGGAGGGATCCGCCGCCTTGTAGTTCCACTGCGTAATGGGGAGATCGCGGATCTTGCCGAGGATCTCCTCGCCGTCCACCGGCGCGAAATTCTCCTTGAGGTCCCGGCTGCAATAGGAGCGCCACGAATTGTCGCCGTGGTTCATGTAGACGCCTGCGGTACTGTCAGGATAGGATGTCCAGAACCGGTAGGCTTTCCGCTGGCCCGCGACGTAATCAGGGGCGCCAGAATCGTCATCAGAATACCCCCCGGAGAAGCGCATGGTGAGCTGATTGTCGTTGCTGGCGTAGGCCGTCTGGAAATAGGTATCATCCCCGATCACGACCGCGCCGTCTTTGCCGTTGGTGTCGGCGCCGGCACCCAGGGCGATGGAATAGATCCCGGTGGCATAGGCCTGAGTCCCGATGGCGATGGCGTGAGACGCGGTGGCCCTGCTGTACGATCCCAGGGCCAGCGCGTAATCCCCGGTCGCCCAGTTGTAGGCGCCGATGGCGGTGGAGCCGGCTCCCGTGGCCCGCGGCTGGTACCCCATGCCGACGGAATAGAGGCCCATTTTCGAGGTAGTGGTGCCGTCATCGTCCCAATAGCTGCTCTCAGCCATCCCCACCCGGAAGGCCCCTCTCCTTGGATACCAGTGCATTCTCACACCTCCCCCCAGGGCGCGGACCGTTCCGGTGTTAATGGTCCCGGTGCAGAGGAGGCCGTCGGTCCCGCCGATCTCCAACTGGGCGCGGGGACTCGTAACATTGCGTCCCACACCCATCAATCCGGTGGACTGCGGAAGGCTCAAGTAATTATAGGTTGAGTCTTTGATCAGAAAGCTGCCGCCTGAACCCAGGGTATTGGTAAAATTTCCATTGGCGGCTATATTCCGGTCGGCCATCACATTGAAAAGGGTGTTGTTTCCGCTGTCGAGCACCGCAAAATTGCTCGCGCTGTCCGATGTCGGCAGCTTCAATGTCGTCGATTGGGCATGGCCCTCCGCTGTTGAGAAGACCATAACGAGAACGGCGACAACCATGAGTATATGTTCCTTCATAAAACCCCTCCCTCTATCCATGTCTGTATGCTGGCATCGCTCAGGACAACAGCAGATTCCGACCAGGGCATGTCCGCAACCATCCGCACGGTGAAATTTCCGGAGCTGTCGACCGTATCTCTTCGCCTCCCTTTGAGAAGACGACCACGGATTGGACATTCGACGAACCGCTCCCGTCCCCTTGAAACACGCCGTTGCCGTTGTTCTTCATAGCGTTGAAGTCGCTCGTGATGTCGTTGATAGGCAAGGTGAATGATGTTTCCCGGGGATGGCCGATCTCCGCCAGCAAAGGGAGGAGCGGCAGGAGGAGCCATGTCGTCTTTCGAATGTTCATGAAGCGTCAACTCCATCCATTCCGGGCTTTGATCTGTAAGCTGAAGGCCGCACCCGCTGGTACAGCGGGGCATCCGCCTCCGTTGCCGTCCGTGACGGATGCGACAAGACATGAAAAAACCGTCTGATGCGACGGATGCCGCAAAGTGCGTGGAGCGGGATCGCAGAGGAATGCTTTTGCGGGAGAGCATGTTAGAAACACAGGACACGGATGTCAAGGGAATTTTGTCGCAATCCCTCTGATTGTCGGTGGATGACCCAGACCGGATTCCGGAGATGCTGCTAAATTAGAGCGCCCAACGGAGCCATCCGTCGGGCGCTATTTTCATCAAAATGTTATCCTTCATCTACTTGACACCGGCCGGTGTCAGGACCCAACCGTCGAAGCACATGTCGCCTGTGACATTTTTGCTCGGATCGGCCGGGTTGGGAAAAGACGCCGTTGGGCATACGATGCCGCTGCAGGTGGTGCACCATGTGGGCATGGGTGCCGGTATTTCAGTGGAGAGATGCAGGCTTCTTCCTTCAAGCAAACCTCCATGGCCTTTTGCCTCCGCGGTCATCACCCGATTGAGATCTTTGTCGACTAGAAGTTTCCACTCCCCTTCCCAATATCCACCCTCGGCTTGATCCGGTATCAGTGTAAAGGGGCCGAAGACGATATATGGACCGCCTACTGTTACCGTATATGGTTTTTCCGGGGGGCCCACGGAAGGATCACAAGGCGTTGTGACACCATCCTTGGTGTAAGAGACAATGGGATAGCGACACTTCGCATCGACATTGAGCCAGTACCCGTCAACAAGGGGGTTGCCCACAACGACCTGCCATTCCGCATCCTGACCGTCAATATGACGTCGGCAGGCGAAATCCTTTACCGCAAGCTGGGTTGCAGGGCTCAAGCGGTATCGGTACCCCACGAACTCATCCTTTACGGCCTGCGACAGGCAAGGCTCGACAGCGAAAAACAAAACCAGAATGACAACCAACAGACTGACGATCACCGGCATCCTCTTCATGATGCACCTCCTATAGAATTAGAATAGCCGTTAAAAAGGGGGTTACTTCAACACATCGCTCTCCTCGGCCAGGCCGACAAGGCGTTCGGCATCCTCGGGCAGGAGGAACTTTTTAATCTATTGCGATCCAGTATCCCTTTATGAAATAATGTTCATGGTGAGCACCGTGAACGTTTTTTGATTTTCCTGAGGTTGAAAAGCCTGAGGCGAAGTCGGGTCGAGGGGTTGGTGATGATTGAGCCTGCTGCCCCTTTCATTCAGATCGATCTGGATGAATTCAAGCTCCACATCCATTTCAGGAGCCGAACCCGACTAACCCTCCATTTCAACTCGCCTTCCCGAAGGTTCTATCTCTCCCTGATCGCCCTGGTCATGCACGAGATGAAAAGATCTGGAGAGATCAAATCGATCCCGCTTCTTGCACATCTTGACCTTATCGTTTTGTTGAACGAATCTATCGGGGATGCAGCCGGCTCCTCAGACAGGGAAAACCTGCTGCACAGGATTTACACGAAGTGGAAAGACGTCCTGCCCAACCTGGAAGAGGCCCCGCTTTTCAGGGTGCTTGGAAGGAAAAAGGGTGAAGAGGTCGAAGGCCTTGGGAAGGCCTATCTCTTCAGGGAGGCGGATCAGGATGACTGGGCAAATCTCTTCGAGTACAAGGGAAGCCATGGGAATGTACGGCTGAAGTTCGCCGTGGACAAGATCGGCATCGGTCTGGACAGAACTTCCATTGTTTTCGGGGACGCCGCAGACGGGGAGGCCTGGGACCGGTTTGTTTCCGGTTTGAAAAAGGAGGACAGGGAAGAACGAACCGAGCCGAAGGGGGAAGCTGCGAAAGAACATTTGCTTGCCGAACCGCCTCCAGTGCCTATGACTCTCCCTTCAGAACCGAAAGCCTTCTGGCTGAAGCGATACCGCTGGGTCCTGCCTGCAGTTGTGATCGGGATCGTCGCAGCGGGGATCGGGGCGATGTACTGGAGTTCCAACCGGACTCCCGTGGCCTCCCCCGAGAAAATGAAATTCCCCCTGCCCGACAAGCCCTCCATCGCCGTGCTCCCCTTTGTCAACATGAGCGAGGACCCCAGGCAGGAGTACTTCAGCGACGGGGTCACGGAGGAGATCATCACCGCCCTTTCCCAGCTCCCCAACCTCTTTGTCATTGCTCGCAATTCAACATTCACCTACAAGGGCAGGGCGGTCAAGGTGAACCAGGTGGCGGAGGAATTGGGGGTCCGGTATGTGCTGGAAGGAAGCGTGAGGAAGACGGGCGAGAGGGTGAGGATCAACGCCCAACTGGTCGATGCCATCAATGGCCGCCATCTGTGGGCGGAGCGTTACGAAAGGGACCTGACGGACATCTTTGCCCTTCAGGATGAGATTACCCTGAATGTCATTGCTTCTGTTCAGGTGAAATTGACCGCGGGGGAACGGGCCCGCTTGACGGCACGAGGCACCCGGAATCTCGATGTTTATATCAAAGCCATGCAATGCCGTGAGCAACTCCAACATATCACCAAAGAGGGGAGTACTGCGGGCAGAAAACTGGCGGAAGAAATCATCACCCTGGATCCAAACTATGCCATAGGTTATTCTTCCCTCGCCGCGGTCCATCATATAGAGATGTTTCTCGGCCTGAGTGAGTCCGCCCAGAAGTCAATAGCCAACGCCATCGAACTGGGGGAAAAAGCCGTTGCACTCGACAACACCCTTTCGGTAGCCTATGCATTATTGGGGCAGAGCTACACCTATGCAAGGCTCTACGACAAGGCTGTTCCCACGGCACAACGGGCGGTGGTGCTTGACCCCAATTCCGCTGAAAACCTGACCTACCTGGCTTGGGTTCTTGCTCAAGCGGGCAGGTATGAGGAGGCTATTCCCCTGGTTGAAGAAGCAGCGCGACTGGACCCGATTCAGTCCCCATTGCAACATAACTATAGGGCTCAGGCTTACATTCTTGTAGGGCGATATGAAGAGGCAATCGAGGCAGCTAAGCTTGCTCTCAAAGCTGAACCCAAATATCTGTTCGCCCATCTTTTTATCATAGAGTCCTGTATGGCTTTGGGAAGAGAGAAAGAAGCCCGCACCTCTGCCGCCGAACTCCTCAGGATCTATCCCAATTCCTCCTTTGCCAGCATCATCAACAGGAGGCCATTCAAAGACCCGGCCGTCAATAATCGCCTCATTAACACCCTGCGCAAGGCGGGGATCAAGTAAGGCGGTGGGGTTCGAAGTGGCGGCGGGCCGCGATGAAGTCGGGCAGGTGCCGCGCCATGTGCCAGAGGCTGTGGCGGTGCTCCCAAAGTCGCGACCGGAACCGCCTCCTCCATCCGGGGTCGGTGTAGAACCGCTTCACAAATTCATTGTAGAGCCGGTCGAGCCGCTCCCGGGAGTCAATGCCCCCGGGGACAAAGACGAAATTGAGGCAGTTCATCAGCCGCCAGTCCTCGTCGAACGTCCCCTCCTCCCGGATCGTCTCCCAGACCGGCGCGCCGGGGAACGGCGTGAACTTCGTCATGTTCATGTCGTCGAGCCCTAGGGAAAGGACGAAATCGCCTGTCCTGCGAATGGACGCTTCCGTCTCTCCCGGCAGCCCCATCATGAAGAGCCCTTTGACCCGGAGCCCCGCCTGACGAACCACCGCGACCGTCGCCCGGACCTCCTCCAGTTCCACCCCGGCCTTGTGCCGCTCGAGCATCTCCGGATCGCCCGACTCGATGCCGAGG
>CAZWTL010000090.1:0-6672 GCA_964637025.1 uncultured Syntrophaceae bacterium
AGACAATTTACCAAGGAGGCATCACCAATGAGCTTGCACTGCGAGAAGGAGGGACACATCGCGAAGGTGGGGTTGAACCGTCCGAAGGAAAAAAATGCATTGGACCCCCAGATTCTGATGGATCTCCATGAGGCATGGAAGGATATCAATGACGATGATGCGATCCGCGTCGTCGTCCTCCATTCGTGCCTGCCCGACATTTTCTGCTCCGGAATGGATCTGAAGACGGCCATCCCCATCCTGACCAGGATGAGGGAGCCGGAAACGGACGCGGAACGGTGGCTGGCCCGGGTGGGGCCGCATGTGGCGGAGGCGATGTTGAAGCCGAATATCGTCAGAAAGCCCGTCATCGCGGCCGTGAACGGCTACTGTCTCACGGGTGGATTCGAGATGATCATGGGGGCGGACCTCCGCCTGGCCTCCGAGGACGCCGTTTTCCAGATGCGTGAGGCGAGCCTCGGCATCATGCCGACTGGAGGGTCGAACGTCTATCTTCCCCGGATCCTGACCCCCTGCCGGGCGATGGAGATCCTGCTCACGGCCGGCAATTTCAAGGCGCAGACGCTCTACGAGTGGGGATTCCTCAACGCGGTCGTGCCGGTCGGAAGCCTGATGCCGGCGGCCATGGAGTTGGCCGGCAGGATAGCGGACAACGGCCCTCTGGCCGTGCAGGGGATTATCCGCTGCTTCCGGGAAACGATGGATATGGGATATGCAGAGGCCTTTCGGAGGGAACTGGAGATCGGTCTTCCCATCTTTGCCAGCATGGATGCCAGAGAAGGGATTCGGGCGCAGAAGGAGAAACGGAAACCGAATTTCCCGGGAACCTATGCCTGATCCCCGGAATCGGCCCTGCACCGTCGTGTGGCCGGTCATGGCGCCCTCAGAAAGCGCTTGGACCGCGGATTTGTCATGGATCGATCGGGAAGGTTCCCGGCGTTCAGCACGGCGCTGGGGTCGATGCTTCCGGGTGTCGGAATGCGGCCGGGGTCGTCTTCCTGCTTTATCACGAATGGCTCACGCATGATGATTCTGACCGACAATTCTGACCGACGGCGGTTGTATTCCGGCGAGGGATCGATTACAATGGGTTTAAAAAAAGGAGAAGGCGAACCATGTCCAAGACAGAAGATGCATTGAAGGAGGCTTTCGCGGGCGAATCCCAGGCCAACCGAAGGTATCTGGCATTTGCGGCCAAGGCTGAAAAGGAGGGATTTCCGCAGGCCGCCCGGCTGTTCAGAGCCGCCGCGGAGGCGGAGACCATCCATGCCCACAACCACCTGCGGGCGCTCAAGGCCATTCACGGCACCCGCGAGAATATCTCGGAGGCCGTTGCCGGCGAAACCCATGAGTTCAAGTCCATGTACCCCGCGATGATCGAGTCTGCCAAGGCCGAAGGCAACAAGGAGGCGGAGCGGTCGTTTCATTTTGCCAACGAGGTGGAAAAGGTCCACGCCCGTCTTTTCAAGGAGGTGCTCGCAGGTCTCGAGGGCGGGGGCGAAGTCCATCCGTACTGGGTCTGCCCGGTCTGCGGATACACGGCAGAGCGGGAGGCGCCCGGGATCTGCCCGGTCTGCGGGGCCAAGGGCAGCCTGTTTCGCAAGGTGGAGTGACGAAGCGAAGCGGTTTTGCGATCATCGTCGGGTTCCGGCGTTTGCGTGCCGGGTGGACGTAAATCGCTCGGGTTGAGGATAGCCATAAGCGCCGCAGTAACCGGCGTCTTTTAGCGGAGGAGAGGGATATGGAAGAGCGTCTGAATGCACTGGATATCGCGTTGAACAATGAAATGAATGAGCACCGTTTCTATCTGAAGAACGCGGAACGGACGGCGAACCCCGTCGGGAAGGCGATGTTCGCGCAGATTGCCGCCGAGGAACTGGAGCATTATGAGCGGCTGCAGCAATTGTCCGAAAAATGGAAGCAGGACCAGAAATGGCCCGAAACCGTTCCCCTGCGGGTCAACGATACGGCCGTCAGGTCCGTGTTCGGCAAAGCCGCCCGGGCTGGTGCCAGGCAGGCAGGGGATGGCGATGATCTGGAGGCCATCCGCAAGGCCATTGATTTCGAAGCCAAGGGGGCGCAGTTCTATGCGGAGCTGCGGGACAAATCGACCGATCCGAAAGAAAAGGCTTTTTTCGGCCTGCTTTCGGACATCGAAAGGGAACATTACGCCTCCCTGAAGGATACGGAGGAATTCCTGGTCGATCCCGCCGCCTGGTATCAGAAGACGCAGGGGTCCAGCCTCGACGGGGTATGATGGGCAATCGCGACTGACGATGGACAGGAGAGACGGGCCCGCATTGCGCGGCCCGTCTCTTTCGAATGCGGATCGTAAGGCGTTGCGACACCGGGGGAGGCGTCCATTGCCTCATGCCACGGCTTCAGGACGATTTCCCCTTCAATTCTTCCTCGACCGCCTCCAGACGGAGGCTCAGGCCGTTCCAATCATAGTAGAGGTCCTCGAGCTCCGTCGAAACGGATGCCAGTTCCTGGTTAAGGGTCCGGATCCGGTCCGGATTCCGGTAGAGGTCCGGTTCGCACAGGAGCCCCTCCACCGATGCCTTTCGGGTCTCCAACTCGGCGATTTTCGCCTCGGCGGCAGCCAGGTCCCGCTTCAGGGCCGACGTCGCCCTGAAGATCCGGTTCCGCTCTTCCGCCTCGCTCCGCTTATCCGCTTTGGTTTTCCGGGCCGTCTCGGATTCCGGTTTGCCGTTCTCTCTGTTCGCCTCCGAGGCAGGCGTCTTCGCCGTGGTCTGCGGGGAAGAATCGTTCAGCGCTTCGCGTCTCTTGTCGATGAAATAGGAGTAATTGCCCCGGTATTCGTGGCAGACGCCGCCGCGGAGTTCGAAGACGCGGTCCACCAGGCGGTCGAGAAAGTAGCGGTCATGGGAGACGATGAGGATGGTCCCCTGGTAGCGCAGGAGGGCGTTCTGAAAAATCTCCCGCGTTTTCAGATCGAGGTGGTTGGTCGGTTCGTCGAGAATCAGGAGGTTCGTGTCTGACAGGAGGATCTTCAGCAGGGCGAGGCGGGATTTTTCGCCGCCCGAAAGGACGGAGATCTCCTTGTGGATGTCGTCCCCGGAGAAAAGAAAGGCCCCCAGCAGGTTTCTCCGTTCCTGATCGTTGCTCCTCGTCCCGGCGGCGCTCACCTCTTCCCAGATCGTTTTCCGGTAGTTGAGATTCTGGGCGCTCTCCTGGGAGAAGAAGGCCATCTTCACGTTCAGGCCCATGACGACCTCTCCGGCCGAGGGCGCTTCGGCGCCGCTCAGTATCCTGGCGAGGGTCGATTTGCCCGCCCCGTTGACGCCGACGACCGCTGCTTTTTCCCCCCGGTAAAGCGTGAGGTTCAGATCATGGAAGACGCTGAGATGGCCGTAAGATTTGGCAAGGCGGCGGACCGCAATCACCTCCTTGCCGCTGCGCGGGCTTTCCGGAAAGCGGATTACGACGGTTTTGCCGCTGCCCTCTTCGCGGAGGATTTCGAATTTTTCCAACTGCTTGAGTCGGCTCTGGACCTGGCTGGCCTTGGTGGCCTTGTAGCGGAACCGTTCGACGAACTCCGTGATCCTCTTGATTTCCGCCCGCTGAAGCTCCATCTCTTTTTTAAGTGCCGCCCGCCGCCGTTCCTTCTCGTTCAGGTAGTATGAATAATTGCCCCTGTAGATGGAGATGTTGCGGTTGCAGAGCTCCGCGACCGCGGTGACGGTCTTGTCGAGAAAGACGCGGTCATGTGCGATCGTGATGATGGTGCCCGAATAATCCTTGAGCCAGCTTTCGACCCATTCCATGCTTTCTGTGTCGAGGTGGTTGGTCGGTTCATCGAGGAGCATGATGTCCGGTCTGGAAAGCAGGACGAGGGCGAGCATGATCCGCATCTTCCATCCGCCGGAAAAATCCGCGCAGTTTTTCGTGAAATCGCTGTTCCCGAAACCGAAGCCGGCGAGCATCTGCTTGGCCTGCGCCTCGAAGGCGTACCCGTCCATCGCGTTGTGGCGGGCAACGGCCTCTTCATATTCCCGGAGGTATTTTTCATGGGCGGGATCGTCGTGATCGCAGCGGGCGAGGACCTCCTCGCCCCGCCGCACGGCCGCTTCACTGTCCGCGAGGCCGCTCTTTTCCCGGAGATAGTCCAGCAGCGGGAGGGGCTCCAGTTCGATCAGATCCTGGGGCAGATAACCGATGCGGACCTTTTTCCGGTCCGTGATCTCGACCGTGCCTTCATCGGGATCGACGAGCCCCATGATCATTCGGAGAAGGGTGGTCTTCCCCGTTCCGTTGTCGCCCACGAGACCGATCCGGCTCCGGTCGGCAATCGTCCAGTTTATCCGATCGAAGATCTTCCTGTCGGCAAACGAAAGGCTGATGTCCCTGAGATAAATCAACTGCGGCGATACCCCGTATTTGCGTGTTCCGGAACGACCGCGGCGCGGGTCAGAGGCCCTTTGCTTCGCGATGGTTCCGTATCGGGCACCGTTTATATCAGGACTTTGACCTCAAGTGAAGCAAATGGTGAACCACAACGCATACTCCGCCTGGACGGCGCTTGCGGAGGATGGGCGTCTCGGGATCCGTTCCGTGCCGCTGTCCGGGTTGCGCCATCTTGAAGAGACAATCATCATGGACGGTTGAATGAGGGGAGGGTGCGAAATCGGCTGCGGGCGACCGGAGAGGCATGCCGGCACATACCCCGCGGACCGAAAACGCGGGAACAATCGATCGGAATGTGCTAGATAACCCTACCTGATGGGGTTTGCGCCGCAGCCGCCGATTGAAGGAGCGTGAGGGTGAAAACAAGCTGTCGATACGTGCTGGCGATCCTGCTGTTATGGGCGTTCACAGGCTGTTCCGCCAGGCCGGCGCCCCAGGCGACCCGGATTTTCAAGGAACCGGGTCTGGGAAAGCCGGGCATGCACGACCTTGCCTTTCGTCTGGACGGCCGGGATACGTTGGCCGATTATCTCTCGCATGAAAAAGAGAGGAACCCCTGCCTGAGCGGATTCGACGTCCCGGCGCTCATGCGGATCTTCCGGAACGCCTTCCCGCAGCTTTACCTCCCGGTTCAGCCCGGAGCGCCCCTCTGCAACCTTGAGACGAATTTCAGCCACTGCAAAGGCATAGAGTTGCGGGTCGATTTTGAGATCTACAGGGACGACACGGTCGTCCTGCACAGTCGGGTATGGTATCACGTGAAGCTCCGCCTGGAGGGCGGCCAGCCGAATTTTTTCAGGGCTGCCAAGGCGCAGCGCGATCGGGGCGAATTTGCACTGCCACGGCACTATTATGTCGGCTCCCTGGTCGAGACCGTCCAAAAGGCCCTGCCGATCCTGCAGGAGATCGCGACGGACTACCATAAATACCTCAAGAACGGCGACGAAGAGATCGCCATTGAGCTGATCCTGGAGGAGTCGCGCGCTGAGGCATTGGCCAGACAGTCCGAGAACGGCATGAAGGACGCGGCGGAAACCGGCGGCGGCGTCATGATTTCGGTTCTGCCGAATATATCGTTTCTGACCGGCCTGACCATCGCCGCCCTGCGTTCAGGGGGCAAAACCTTCTGGCAAGTCCTACAGGAGGAGAAACAGTTCGAACTGTACAAGGAAAAACTGGCCGTCGATCAGGTCGAATTTTCCTACAGCCAAAGCATCGCCGACAATCTGCCCCGCATCCTGTTGCGATCCAGCGAGTCCGCCTCCGATATCGTTGTCCGTGAAATCGTCATCAGATTGATCGAGAAGGAACGGAATGAAATTCCCCTCGATGCCGTTTCCGGTCCCCCGGGTCCCGGGCCGGGATTAAAGCGGGATGCGGTTTCGGAACCGGACGCCGAAGGCCAGGTCGCGTTGCGGAAAATGTCCGGTTGCCGTCGACCCGCGGGTCTTCCTCGATCTTCAATGCATTGACAGGATTTGCGGCCATGTGCCCGCAAGCCCCATGACGCTGCAGCATGTTGTGCAATAATTTTCTTGACATCGAAGGACTCTTTCCGCATCATTGGACCACTCCCCCAACAAGATCTTTTTAGAATAAAGGCTGACCAGCACCTTATATCCATCCCGTTTTCACGTATCGGCGGCAACAGGGCTGATCATCGATAGGGAAAAGGGAACCTTCCGGAGACGTTCAAACCGCATCGTGCCTTTGGCGGGACCGTACCGTTGGAACATTACGGGTTACCGTATGTTGGCCCGGGTTGCTTCATCCTCATGAACCGTACTTTTTGATCCTTCCTGTACCTCAGGAGGAAAGGAGGAGGACGATGAAGATCAAAAGGCTTTTTTGCACGGTTTTGTTCTGTTGTCTGTCCGTCATTGTGTTTTCGGGAGCTGCCCTTGCCGGCCATGAGAGTGATCTCAACACCTGGTATGGGCTGAACGCGGGCGCTGCTGGACCCACGGGCGGGCATAATGCTTTCTTTGGCGAATCCGCCGGGTATGCCACCACCACTGGCTGCTGCAACGCCTTTATCGGGCGCGGCGCGGGCATTGCCAATACCGGAGGTATCAACAACGTGTTTGTGGGCAACCAGTCCGGATGGACCAACATCATTGGCACGGACAACACCTTCGTGGGCCGTGCCGCGGGCTTCACCACCACGGCCAGCCAGAACACCTACATCGGCGCCTATACCGGTTACGCCAATACCACTGGAATTGAGCAGGTTTTCATCGGGTA
>CAZWTL010000091.1:0-3696 GCA_964637025.1 uncultured Syntrophaceae bacterium
GACTACGGGAAGGAGCACAGCCATCTGCTATCCCTTCAATCACTTGACATTGCATGACAAGTTCAGCAATCCTTCCTGATCAGCCACGCTGAAGATCATATTTGTCATCAGACTTTTTCACTTCAATAAGCGATATGCTGGACGGTCGTTTCGTATTCATTCACCTTCTTCCACGGCCGGAATCATGCCAGAACGACTCGATTTTTCCCCATCGTCTTGGCACGATACAGGGCCTGATCCGCTGCCTGAATGGAGGCCTTCATGGTCGTTCCATCCGCGGGATAGGCCGCCACGCCCAGACAAATCGTTCTTTGCAGGACCACTTCGCCGAGTACGGTTCTGACCGCCTCGAAGTCAGCACGCCATTGTTCTGCCCGCTCGAATGTGGCCGCCCGCGATGCCTTGGGCAGAAGGATCAGGAACTCGTCGCCACCGTAGCGACACACGATATCCTCGGCCCTGATCCTGCTGAGCAACAGCTTCCCCAAAGTCTGGAGGACCAGGTCCCCCATCTGATGCCCGTAGGCATCATTGGCCATTTTGAAGTCATCGATGTCGATCATGACGATGCCGATCGGGAAACCCTCCCGCGACGCCCTGGCCGTTTCTCTGTCGATGGTCGTTTGCAGATAACGGCGGTTGAAAAGTCCCGTCAAGGGGTCCCGTATCGCCTGCTCCTTGAGCTTGGCCTGCAGGTCCTCCATTTCCCTGCCGTATATTTTGAGAAGCTTGTTGGCCTTCTCCAATTCGATTTCCTTGTGTTTGCGATCCGTGACATCGTAGAGCGCCGTCAAAATGGCATGCTGTTCCTGAAAGACAATCGGTATCGGCGTGGTGACCACGGTCACGGAGGTTCCATCCGTGCATCGAACATTCATCTCCAGAGGAGGAATGATGCGTTTTTCCTCGGTCATGATCCGTCTTCTTTTTTCGATGGTATCGTAGAGCTCGGGGGAAACAAATTCGACCAGGCGCATACCGATGACCTGATCCGGCGATGAGGCCTTCAACAGGGTTAAAAGGGCAGGATTCGCATAAACGATTTTACCGTTGCTTTCAACAAAGACAGCCAGGGGCAGAGTCTCCATCATCAGCCGGTGACGCCTTTCACTCTCCTGCAGCGAATCTCTTGCGGCCTTCTGGGAGTTGATCAGGAACTGGGTAAAAAACCCATAGGAGAGCATGGAGAATGTGATCAGATATCGACTCACCATTCGGCCCTCGGTGATGATGTCAATGGTCCAATAGAGCAGAATGATGACGACGGCAATGATCAGGATTCCGTTTTTTTCAATGAATGCATCTATTCGTTTCCAATGAGTCATTTCAATTGCTCCCGGATGGCCAATGTATTGCCCTCCAACACGACACTCCCCTGGATGTCCGGAAAGCGGCATCCCATGACGTCAACGGGCGATTCGAGGATGGTCGGGAAATCCGGGGGCACCCGGTTCAAAACGGTTTTATTCGAACCTCTGCGGCTGCGGCTGAGCACCGCGCGAAAAGGCCGAATCACTGATTCTCCTGCAGGATGAACTTGTTGTCTCTCCATTTCCCCTTGTTCACTTTGCCGTCGAAAAAAATCAGGGAACCCTGTCCGGTCAGCCTGTTCTCCTTCCACTCCCCTTCGTATCTGGATCCGTCGGTAAAGTACAGCACGCCTTTGCCGTGCATCAGGCCATCCTTCCATTCCCCCTTGTACTTCTTGCCGTCCGGAGAGAGCATCTCCCCATAACCGTTCTTCATCCCGTTTTTCCATGCACCGACATACTTCCCGCCGTCCGGCGCGGTCTCGGTTCCGCTCCCTTCTGCAACGCCGTTGCGCCATTCGCCCTCGTACCGATACCCGTCTGAAAGGAGGATCGTCCCTTTCTGGCTGGGCAGGTCATTGTCCCAATGGCCGCCATATCGGCTCCCATCGTTCCAGGTGAATGTCCCTTCGCCGTGGAAACAACCGGCCTTGAAGGAGCCGCTGAATGTCGATCCATCCGGGTATGCGCACGCCCCCTCGCCTTCGATCGGCCTTTCCTCCCAATGAAACTCTACAAACTCGGGGCCGTCCGGATTTTGCGAAACCTGGTATGCAAACGCTCTGGGTGTGTTGATCTGATTTGTCATATTCAGCCCACGAATTTCCCCTTTTGAAACTCGCCCTCGAACTTCTTGCCGTTGGCAAGGACCATGACCCCTCTGCCGTGCGGCAGCCCCTTTTCCAACTGGCCGCTGTATTTTCTGCCGTCAATCAGAATCAGTATCCCCTTGCCATGGTAC
Source organism: uncultured Syntrophaceae bacterium (assembly GCA_964637025.1). Lineage (GTDB taxonomy): Bacteria > Desulfobacterota > Syntrophia > Syntrophales > UBA5619 > UBA5619. Next base: position 2,272 of record CAZWTL010000091.1, read on the forward strand.
TTGTTATCCTTGAATTCGCCTTCGTAGCGGTCCCCGTTGGGAAATTCCATGACGCCGTATCCGTTGGACAAGCCTCGCCTGAAGGCCCCTGTATATTTCCTTCGGTCGGACAGGATCAGGGTTCCCTGACCGTCGTACAGATCATTTTTCCAGTCGCCGACGTATTTTCGTCCGTCGGCCATGGTCAACGTCCCGTTCCCGTCTTTCTTGCCTTCATTCCACTGACCAACGTATGTCGAACCATCGGGCAGCGTGAGGATGCCGTGTCCGTCGTGCAACCCGGACTTCCAGCCTCCCACATATTTCGTCCCGTCCAGATAGGTCGCTACACCCTGGCCGTCGGGCAATCCGGCCTGGAGCTCGCCGACGTACTGGCCTCCTTCGGGGAGCTTCATCGTCAGATGTCCCTGGTCGGATTCTTTCGGGGAGGGTTCCCGTTCTGTTCTTTCCCTGGCTATTTCCCTGGCAATGGCATCCTCGATGCGTTTCCGCAGCTCCTCGTGATCCTTGGACCGCGCCTCCTCCTCGGCTCTCTTCCTGGCTGCTTCCTCGGCCCTGAGTCGCGCCTCCTCTTCGGCCCTGAGTCGCGCCTCTTCTCCGGCTCTGAGCCGCGAATGCTCCTCCGCCTGGATGCGGATCTCCTCTTCGGCTTTCCTTCTGGCCTCCTCTTGTGCCTCGATATTCGCCTCGCGTTCGGCCCGGTCCCTGGCTGTCTTCTCGGCCTGGAGTCGGGCCTCCCCCTCCTCCGCCCTCTTCCGTGCCTCCTCGGCGGCTTCGAGCCTCGCCAAAAGTTCTTCCGCTCTTTTCCCGGCCTCCAGGGCGGCTTTGAGCTGGGCATCCGCCTCCTCCGCCTTTCGCCGGGCCTCCTCCTCGGCCATCCTCCTGGCCTCTTCGGCGGTCTCGAGCCTCGCCAAGAGTTCTTCCGCTCTTTTCCCGGCCTCCAGGGCGGCTTTGAGCTGGGCATCCGCCTCCTCCGCCTTTCGCCGGGCCTCCTCCTCGGCCATCCTCCTGGCCTCTTCGGCCGCCGCCCTCGCCTCTTTCTCGGCCTTCAGCCTGTCGTCCTTCTCGGCTTTGACTCTGGCCTTCTCCGTTTTCTTTCTGGTCTTGTTTTCGGCTTTGAGCCGCGTCTCCTCTTCGGCCCTCTTCCCGGCCTCCTCTTTCGCCCTGAGCCGGGCCTCCTCGGTCTTCCTCCTGGATTCCTCCTCGGCCTTGCGCCGCGCCTCTTCCTCGGCCCTCCTTCTGGCCGCCTCTTCCGCCCTGAGGCGGGCCTCCTCGGCCTTCCTCCTGGATTCCTCCTCGGCCTCGCGCCGCGCCTCTTCCTCGGCCCTCTTCCTGGCCTCCTCTTCCGCCCTGAGGCGGGCCTCCTCGGTCTTCCTCCTGGATTCCTCCTCGGCCTCGCGCCGCGCCTCCTCCTCGGCCCTCTTT
>CAZWTL010000091.1:3796-6654 GCA_964637025.1 uncultured Syntrophaceae bacterium
CTTCCTCCTGGATTCCTCCTCGGCCTCGCGCCGCGCCTCCTCCTCGGCCCTCTTTCTGGCCGCCTCTTCCGCCTTGAGACGGGCCTCCTCGGTTTTGGACCTTCCCTCCTCCCATTCCGCTTCGTACTGTCTGCCGTCGGGCCACGTAAAACTGCCCTGGCCGTGCGGGAGGCCATTCAGCCATCTGCCCCTATAACTGCTTCCGTTCGGCCAAGTGAAAGTACCCTCCCCCTGGAATTGTCCATTGAAGAACTCGCCCTCGTAACGGCTGCCATCGGGCCAGGTGAGCGTCCCCTTGCCCTGATATTCATCGGCCTCCCAGTTCAACCGGTACCGGCTATTTTCAGTGGCTCCCCTGATCAGCATATGCGATATAAAATCCCTCTCCGATGAGGTTCATGGTCGCGGGATAAGGCAACGTTCCCGATTCCCCCCATCCTTCCGTTCCACAGCATCCTTTCGATCTCCCGGCCCGGCAGCCCCCGTAAGGTCATGAACCGCGTAGGCCTCCCGATGCGGCATCAGACACGCGCACCGCAGGAGGGGATAACGGAGTTTGGATGTATGGTGTCGTAAAAACAGGTCTTGACCAGCGTCCTGTTTTCTTCCGTCATGCAGAATGGAACCTTGTCCTCCTGCTCGTATCGAGAACCGGCGGCGAGCAGATTGCTGATCGGCGGCTCGGTTTTCTGCAGCATGATGCCGATGACCTCCTCCAGCGTCAACGGAAAACGGTTGGTTCTTTTGAATCTCTCATCCGCCTCCGCACAGGTCAGCCTATCCGTGTTGGCCCCGTCGTCAATGTCCAGAATGAAATAGATGCCATCGAAAATTTTTGCCTCATTCTGAGACATGCCTTTCTTCAAGGCATTCATGATGCGCGACGATTCCAGTGCCGTATCGCCCGCGAAGCCGTTGAAATTGATCATCTCGAGCTGTGAGTAGATGGTCAGGTAATGGGTTGGGATCACGGGAATCAGGGTATCCCGGTGCTCGGGTACGTTGAGCGCGCAGGCCTTGGAGACAACCTCCGTTTTCTTCGTCTGCAACTTCTTCAGAATGAATGCGGGGCAGCCAAGGGTTTTCAATCGCTCCAACCGCTCGTCGAATATATCTTCATAGTATGCCGCCTTGGCGGTCTTCGCCAATTCTTCGAGACGGACCTTGACCTCGGCGAAGACATCGTCGGCGAAAACCATGATGTCCTTTTGCGGCGGCATGTCTGCGAACACCGATACGATTCTATCGACTATGCCTTCCTTCACATCAAAACTGTTGTCGACTTCGTCTGTCATCGCTCCCCCTCCATGCACGTATTGTCTGATCAGCGTATCCGCCGGGATGACCGCCATGGTTCCTCAAGCCGCACCGTTTTCAATCCCCATGGCTATGGCAACGATGCTCACCGCCGCCAACCGAAGATCGGCGGTCCCTTGACCCTCCGTCCGGGAGTTGGAACAGCTCACCGCGCATGCGGAACCGGTGCGGACGTTGCACCACGACACCTGACCTCATTTCCATTCGACCTGCAGAAAGTCGAGAAAAGACTGCACATCGGCGTCACCCAGCCGGGCAGCATGCTTCCAGTCTTCCACGGCCTTCCGGCGATCAGCCATATTGTCATAGGCATTCCCGCGCAACCGGTAACCCTGACTCTCCCTGGGATGGGCCGCGATGAAACGGGTGAACGTGTCCACTGCCGCGGCAAAGTCGCCGGCGTCCAGCTGGGATCTCCCCTCACCCAGGGACGGCACGACCGCTGCGGCGTTCACTGCCTTTGGGATTTCGGAATCGGGTGTTTCGGAACGCAGGATCGTGATGTGCCTGCCCCCGAAGGGAGAGGGGCCACCGGCATCCTTGCCGTCACCGGATTTCGGCGCCGGAAGGGGTTCGGCTTCGTATATCGTGAGCCTGAAGGTATGGACGGCTGAGTCCCATGCCGGGCGGACCATGCAATATCTTGACGGCTCCATGTCCAGGACGATTCTCAGGGTCTTTGCCCGCTTGTCCCAATAACTCCGCACCCTTTGAACCAGTTTGCCGGCGGCGTCGACATTGCGCGCATCGGCTGGAATCCGAGAAACCCCCTTCAGATCCATGACCACCCGCGGATTCTCTCCCTCAATCGAGGACAATTTGGGCACACAGGACTGATTGCAGACCACGGCAAGCCTTTCTTTATCCGTGCTGTCCCTGGCAAAAACGATTTTTTTCACCGTCAGCGTCTTTGGTTCCTCGCCAAAGCAAAGGCAGGGACATCCCGCAGCGAGAAACCAAACAACCATAATCAGTACAAACCGTTTCCCATTCATCGGCACCCTCTCTAAAAACGCGTTCATGATCGATTCCCTGGATCCCTCCGCTGCGCCGTTTGTTCCCTGCGATGTTCAAGAATCCCCTCGTTTCCGCGGACCATGGGTGTCCCGGTCGTTTTCGCCGTTCGAACAAGACGCAACGGCCGGCGCTCCGACAATCGGCTTTCCAGGCCAGAACATCCCGTCCCCTGCGGAGTCCGTGTATCCATACCACAATTGTGGCGAAAAGCATATCGGGCCACGTGAACGGAATGACGGGGGCGGAAACGCTTCCCGCCCTTCCGGGAACCCTTCAGGCCAACGCCGCCGGTCTTATGATCGGCGGAGGTTTCATCGTTCCCGGACGCGGGCCTCTCCCCTCGCCCCGGATCAAACCGCGAGGATCCGCCACCTTTCCATGGTTTGGCACAAAGCCGTTCGCATGTCTGCATGAAGTGCGCCACCCTCCGCATCAGGAACCGTTCCCCTGGGTAAGGCATTGCTTTTGCGGCGGGTTCAGTGTAAGGGCATCGCGTTCGCGTGTCAAGTGAAACAGGTCACAGG
>CAZWTL010000092.1:0-3963 GCA_964637025.1 uncultured Syntrophaceae bacterium
GATCACAGATCACTGAACACATTCAAACCGTCCAGGTGTTCCATGTCCAGGCGAAAGCGCTCCTCCCAGCCGAGCTTTTTGAGCCGGCGGCCCAGAGTCATCTTCATCAGGGGTCTCAGGATGCGGGTCCAGGCGGACACCCACAGGGGGTGCTGCTCTCTCATCAGTCTGGAAGGTTCCCACCACCCCATGACCTTCTCCCTGTGAAGCCAAACCAGATATTGAAGATCCGCCGTCTCGAGATGCCTGGTTTTGACATTGGCTCGGATGCCGTTGTACATCCTGTAATCATGCAGGTTGGTCACCATCCCCAGGTCTTGCAGTTGGCGGCGCATCTCGGTCTTCGGATAGGGGGTCAGGATCTGGCAGTAGGGTATGTCTGCCTCAAGCGCTTTCAGGAAGTGGTAGTTTGCGATGATGTCCTCTTCATCATCGTCCGGAAAGCCGAAAATGAGTCCGGCAATGACCATGATGCCGTACTGGTGGCAGAGGCGGACGGCCTGCTGCGATGCCTCCCGGATGTCGCCTTTGCGCGATGCCGCCAGATTCTTCCTCGACACGCTTTCGATGCCCAGGAAAATGGTCTTCATCCCCGCGAGAGACATTTTGCGGACCATCTCTTCGTTTCGCGATATGGAGACGCAATCGGCCTGGACGTGAAGGTTCAGCCCCCTGTAGTTGCGGGCAACGATCGCATCACAGATCCTGATGACCCGCTCAGGATCCAGCACCAGGTTGTCATCGACAATGAAAATCGAGCGGGTCTTGCGACGGCAATAAATGTCGTCGATGTCCTCCAGAACCCTTTCGATGGGAAACGTCCGGAAGGTCCGTCCATACATGTGTTTCATGCTGCAGAAGGAACAGTCGCGCGTGCATCCCCGGGACGTCTCCATGACCTCGGCTTTTGAAGCGACAACGTGATATCCCGATGTCAGGCGTCGCTGATCCCGGATGGGAATTTTGAGCCGCGCCAGATCCAATGGCCTCCCCCGGGCATTGTGGACAAACCGTCCATGGTCCCTGTAAGACAGAGACGCGATGTCCGCGAACCGGTCCTTCCCCTCCAGGGCGTTCACCAGCCTCCGGAAAGGTTCTTCGCCTTCGCCCCGAATCATGAAGTCGATCAGTTCCGCCTCGTCAGAGGCTGCGATTTCTTCATGCATCAGCGTGGCGTGGTATCCGCCAATGACGATTTTGACTTCAGGAAGGTGGTTTCGGACAAACCGGATCAACCTGACGCAGGTCTCATACTGCCATGTCATGGCCGACAGGCCCACCAAGTGCGGACGGATTTTTTTCAGGAGGCGGCGCACATAACGGGCCAGTTGTCCCCGTTTCCGGACGAGGTCCACAACAAAGACCTCATGGCCGTCATCGATGTTGGCGCCAATGGTCGCGATGCCGCAATTGGGCATGTGAAAGGCGCGCTCATCCATGATGACCGGTATGGAGTCCGGCATGGACATCAGGAGAATTCTCATCCCCCCTTGCGGTCCTTTTCCGCGCTGTTCACGATCCGATCGGCCTCTTTGAGGATCTTGAGTTCAACATAATCATAGCGTGAACGAGAGTGGTGGTTCCCGATAATTTCACAGACCTTCCTGGTCTTCTCGGGAGGGAAACCGATGCTGCCCAGCAGCTTCTCCGCTATGGACGGGCCATACTCCTCCTGGGCCTTGTGGTCGTCATATCCGAGGATCTCTTCGGATTTCTTGATGCCGACATCGTGCAGGAGCGCGGACGCCACGACAACCTCATGGTCGCAGGGGTCCGTTTGCTCAGCCAGCCTTTCACTGTGTTTGAGCACCTCCAGGGCATGCGTCATCCTTCGATAATCCTGATCGAAATAATCCGTCAACAGCTTGGCGATTTTCCCCTTGCAATCCTTCATCGTTTGCCCCCATCATCCGGTCGACGTCTCCAAGCGGCATCGCCGCGCCCCAAGGCACTGACTGCGCCGGAGGGGAGATAGGCGACGCATACGATCCATACCCGCCCCTCAGCCCATTGTCCGCTTGGCCCTTGCCTTGTCTGAGTCATGACGTTTTGCCATCCGGGATCATCTTTCCGAAACGGCGACCCCGCTGCGTCCCCTCCGCCCCGAAAGGCTTCAAGACGGGAAACGGTTACGGTAAAGATATCAGACCATCGCGATTTTTTGAATGGCTCCCGGCCATTTTTTATCCTGTTCAGAACGGAATCGATGACCGCCCAAAGAATCCGAGGGCCGCGTGTTCGCTTCCCGACGCGAATCGGACATGCCGCGGCCCAGGAATCGATAAGGATGCCGGCCCTCCAGACGAGCCCGGGGGAAAAGTCCGCCGGTCCCTTTGGAATGAGCGGGCGGACACAACCGGCCGACGGCGAGGCCCAGACGATCGGACCGTCTGTTGCGGCCCGGGCTCCGATTCCGGATTCAGAGACTCCGATGCGCCCCGCACGCGCCTTTCAGGGAAGGCCCTCCGGTTACGTCAGCCCGTTACCACGAATCCATAGGACGATGATGCGGAACAAACCGCATGATCGCGACGGTTTGAACGGGCGACGGCCATCGGGTGAGCGTGCATGTCAAGGGGGAAACTTGCGCGCAATGCCCTCGGCGGCCATGATGCCGGATAGGGCCGAGCCCACGATGCCGCGGCTCTTTCCGGTGCCGTCTCCGGCCACGAAAATCCCTTCGACGTTGGTCTCGAGGTTGCGATCTGCAGGGAAATGGGTGTCGAAGAATTTGATCTCCGGCGCGTAAAGCAGCGTCGAGGGATGCAGGATGCCGGGGATGATCTTGTCGAGCATCTTGAGAGACTCCCAGAGATTGTCCACAATCCGTGCGGGCAATCCGAGGGTGATGTCTCCCGGCGTGGCATCGCAGCTCGCCCTGCACAATCCGAAATGGCGGATCCTGCTGTCAAAGGTCGCCTTCGAGCTTCTCCGGCCCTCCCTGAAATCTCCCACCCGCTGAACGATCGGCCTGCCTCCGCCCAAGAGATGGCATTGCCGGGCGATCATCTGTCCGAATTCCGTTGTGTCCGAGAAGGGCGTGGTCAATCCGACCGTGTTGATCAGGGCGAAGTTGGTGTTCGGCGTCTTCCGGTCATAGAGGGCGTCGCCGTTGACCAATTTGAACTGGCCGTAGTTTTCCAGACGCACCCTGCCCCCCGGATTGGTGCAGAAGGTCCTGACCCTGTCCCTGTGCCTGGTGGTCCTGAAAATGAATTTCGGGTCATAAACGATGTTCGTGACGTCGTCATACAGTTTTCTGTTGAGCTCGAGCCTGATCCCCACATCGATGGGGCCATAGTTGTGGCCCACCCCGAGCTTGCCGGCGATATCCCGGAACCAGTAGGCTCCGCTTCGGCCCGGAGCGGCCAGAATGACCGGGGCCTCCACACTGAATCTCCTCCCTTTGCATCGGCCGGCGACCCGGTAGAGGCGGCCCGCCCCTTTTTCAATGGTATCGGCTTCCGACTCGAGCAGGAGGGAGGTCTTCTGCAGGCAGCCCCTGAGGTGTTTCACGACAGCTTTGCCGTTGTCCGTGCCCCAGTGCCACTGCTCCGGCGCGATGAATTGAACGCCGTGTTCAAGCGCGATGTTCATCAAGACATCGAGCTTCCCTTTTCTTTCGGTGGAAGTGACCTGCCGGCACCGGGGGAAACGGACGAAAATCTCTTTGACCTGATTGATGTAGCGCTGCGCTGTGGGGACATCGATCTTGAGCTCGTCGAGGTCCATGCCGATCCGATGATCAAAATTCAACTTGCCGTCGTTCAGGAGCCCTCCCGCCGGATAGGCGTGGCGGTCGATCACGGCGATACTCTCGAAACCCAGTGCTTCCAGACGGATGGCCGCGAACAGGCCGGCTGGTCCTGATCCGATGATCAATATGTCGTATGCCTTCACAGCCCCCATTCCCTCCTTCGATAGCGGCCGTTTTCGGGTGGCGGCACCGCCCGATCCTTCATG
>CAZWTL010000092.1:4063-6628 GCA_964637025.1 uncultured Syntrophaceae bacterium
GTCAGGAGGTATGCATTGACAAGCGGGGCCATGATCCCTATATTGGTGGTGCGTTCATGAATTGTCTTTGCCAAGCGCATCGGATCTGTTCAGAATTCACGAAGGATATCCCGTCCAACAGAAAGGGGGAATGGCTCATGTACCAAAAGGTTCTTGTTCCGCTTGACGGCTCGGAGCTGGCCGAGCGCGCCTTACCGGAGTTGATGAAACTGTGTCGCGGTGGGGTGATCGGCGAGGTGATCGTCCTGAAGGTCAACGAAACAGAGGTGCTCACGCTCCCCAAGGCTTATGATCGAAGCATCGATTTTGCCGCCTTGAGGAATGCCCGTTGCGCCGAATCGATGCAATACCTCGAAGGAATACAGGCCCGCCTGCAGGCGGATGGGGTCAAAGTCCGAACGGAGCTGCTTGAAGGCAATCCGGAGGACAAGATCGTCGATTACGCCAACAGTCATGGCGTGGACCTCATCATCATCGGGACGCACGGCTATACCGGGATGAAACGACTGGTGTTCGGCAGCGTGGCCCTGCAGGTACTGCACGACGCGCACGTTCCCGTTCTCCTGGTCCGCACGAAACCCGCCGAGGAGAAGCCGGGGTCCCAGGAAAAGTGACGGAGGGGCCTGCCGGAATCGATCGGAACGGGAAGGGCGGAAGGCCTTCCGCCCTTCCCGTTTCCCTCAGTTGATCCGCCGGATCTCTCCTGTATCCGGGGCAAAAGATTTCGGAGAGGGAATTTACGCGCTATCCATCCAGGGAACGCCTTTCCCGCTGTTGCAGCCATCCCTCAGGATCTTCGAGAAATTCCATCTCCTCGGTCGATACGATCCGATAGGTTCCGATGCGTTCAGGCTGCTCCAGCAGCGGCTGGATCTGCCTGTCCATCTCGATCCGCTGATCGGATTCCGCCCATTTCCTCCACGATTCGACATTCGCCCACGTACTGATCACCGTTATGGCGCTGTTGTCTTCCGTATGGACCAGGGTTTCGCTGCTGATGTACCCGGGCTGCGCCATGGCGGATATCCGGATCTGCCGGATCAGTTTGGAAATATGCTCCCTCGTCTTCAATTTCCGCTCGATCAGCACCCTTATCATGGCTCCCTCCTTACGACCTTTTCGATCAAATTCCGCAGGTTTGTCCGCAACCCGTCCCGGATAGACCTTCCCCTTCCCGGACACCTCCACGCCACGCCAACATTATAATCCTGCCGTTCCCGCGGTCAAGACCCATCCAATCCGCCGGCATTTTTATGACACGGAACAGGCGAGGCCTCATGCCGACGCCGGGTCCCCCGTCTCAGTCCTTCCACCGCAGGGGGTTGAAGTTCGTGTTCCGGTCGAAGACATCCTTTTGTTCTTCGCGCTTGAGGAAGTTCACTGCAAGGTAAGTCAGAGGGGTAATAAGCGCCTCATAAGCCGATTTCAGCAGCCATTGGCTTCCCGCCATCTTCAGCAGGGCATCCGCAGGCACCGATCCGTAAAAGGCGAGAAAAATAAAGATCCCGGAATCCGCAAGCTGGCCGACGACTGTGGAACCGATCGTCCGCATCCACAGATGCCTCCCGTCGGTCCTGATCTTCATTTTGGCCATGACGAACGAATTGAGGAACTCGCCGGCCAGATAGGCCAGGAAGGAGGCGGTCAGGATCCTGGGGGCGACCGCAAAGACGGCCTGATAAGCCTGCTGCGAGGCGGCGGAATCGAGTGCGCCCAGGCGCCAGAACGGTGCAGCCGGCAACGCGATGGAGAGCTGGAAAACGAACACCGCCAGCAGATTGCACCCGAAACCGGTCCAGATGATCCTTCGGGCCTGGCCGTATCCGTAGACCTCGGTGAGGATGTCTCCGAAGATATAGGAGACGGGAAAGATCAGGATTGCGGCGGGCAGGAGAAAAATCCCCAAGTCCACCAGTTTCACCGCAATGATGTTGGAAACCACCAGGCTGGTGACGAAAACGGCGGCTATCGCGGGCAACCAACGCTGTTCACGCAATTTTCTGTCCCTGCTCCGCTTCGACGGAAATCGATATTCCGCCTCTCAGCGCAAAGTCCGCGGCGACCCTGCACCACCTGGGGGAAAGGGCCTCGACCAGATCGTCGAGGATGACGTTGGCCGCGTGTTCATGGAAAATGCCCCGCTCCCGGAACGACCACAGGTACAGTTTAAGCGATTTCGACTCCAGAATCCTGCGGTCGGGTATGTATTGAATGGTCAGCTCTGCAAAGTCGGGCTGCCCTGTCGCCGGACAGACGCAGGTGAATTCATCCGTGCGCAACGTGACGACATAGTTCCGGTCCGGGTGGTGGTTCGGAAAAGCCTCCAATTTTACGGTCGGCTTTTCCCCGGGGCCAAGCAGCGTCAGCCCCTCCAGGTCCGACTTTGGGGTCCCCTTCAGTACGGGACCCGCTCCCTTGTTTTGTTTTCTTGCCACCGTTTTCTCTGACCTCGCGATAAACATTTTCCTGTTGATTATCCGTTTCTCCTATGATAAGGGAAACGCACCTGCTGGGGGATCGTTCAATGGTAGGACAACGGACTCTGACTCCGTGAATCGTGGTTCG
>CAZWTL010000093.1:0-6434 GCA_964637025.1 uncultured Syntrophaceae bacterium
ACGGAGCGCAAGCCGAACCTGAACCCCAAGGTGGTCGCGACGTTGGCTCAGGCATACGGCAAGGAACCCTCGCCGGAGGAGATCTTCCACTACGTTTACGCCGTCCTGTACGCGCCTGCGTATCGTGAGAAATACGCCGAATTCCTGCGGATGGATTTCCCGCGCGTGCCGTTCACGTCGGATGTAAAACTGTTTCGGGAACTCGCCGCCCTGGGAGCAAGGTTGACCGCCCTGCATCTGCTCAAATCCCCCGAACTCGATCCGCCCGCCTGCCGATTCGAGGGCGAGGGCGACAGCCGCGTTGGCAAGGGGAAAAAGGCCGGGTTCCGCTACGAGTCGGGCGAACAGCGTGCGCACATCAACACGACTCAGTATTTCGCACCTGTGGCCGACACCGTCTGGAGCTATCAGGTGGGCGGCTACCAGGTCTGCGAGAAGTGGCTCAAGGACCGCCAGGAACGCCGTCTTGAACTGGATGACATCCGCACCTATTGCCGAATGGTTACGGCGCTCGGACTGACCATCGAGATTCAGAAACGGATCGACGCCCTCTATCCTGCCATTGAAGAAAATGTCGTGGATATTCCATAAGACTTGCCACGGTTCGATTGTCCTCATGAAGAGGCAGTGAATCATGTCGAGCGATGCGCGAGGAGAGGCGGGTGGTGGAGAAGTTCCCGAGATTTGCGACCTACCAGCGGAGGGTGTGCAAGGTGATCCCGTTTGTCTATTGACAGGAGACATAATGAAAATACCCATCTACCAGGTCGATGCCTTTACCTCCGAGGTTTTCTCCGGCAATCCGGCGGCGGTCTGCCTGCTGGAGAGATGGCTTGACGACACGCAACTGCAGGCGATCGCCGAGGAGAACAACCTCTCGGAAACCGCCTTCCTCGTTCAGGACGGCCGGGATTACGAACTCCGGTGGTTCACCCCCGTCACGGAGGTCGCGCTCTGCGGCCACGCCACACTGGCGAGTGCCTTTGTATTGTTTGTCTGCCGGAACTGGCCGGTCGAGGTCATCAGGTTCAAGACGCGCATGAGCGGAGAGCTTGCCGTAACCCGGAGAGGCGGCCTGATGGAGATGGACTTTCCCGCAAGGCCGTGCCGGCCGCAGACCCCTCCCGCCGGACTCCTGGGGGCATTGGGGATCACGTCCGAAAAGGTGTTCGGTTCTGCCGAGGACCTGATGGTGGTCCTCGATGGCGAACGCGCCGTTCGGGAGGTTCAACCCGATTTCGGCGCGCTGGAACGGGTGGACTGCCGCGGCGTGATCGTCACGGCTCCGGGCAACCGGAGCGACTTCGTGTCGCGGTTTTTCGCGCCCCAGGTCGGCATTCCGGAGGACCCGGTGACGGGCTCGGCCCACTGCGTCCTGATCCCTTATTGGGCGGCCATATTGGGCAAGGATCATCTTCATGCGTTCCAGGTCTCGAAGCGGGGAGGGGAACTGTTCTGCGCCAATGCAGGCGAACGCGTCCGGATTTCCGGAAAAGCGGCGCTCTACCTGGAAGGCGCGATCACGATCTGAGGATCTGAAGAGCCGGCGCCTGCCGTTTGTCGCGGCCGTCAGGGTGCAGGGGGGACAGCGACCCTGAGACCGACTGAGGCCGGGCATGTTTCAGCACGTAATCGTTCAGCTTATTTGTCCTTGACACAGCGCTTCGATCAGGGCAAGATGCCGCGAATTTTAACGAACGTTTTGCCTTTGATACGGCAGCATCATATGGAGACGAGGAGAAACATGGAGGAGAACATTCAGAGGACCGAGGAAGGGGAGGGCGAGAAGAGCTTTGCCGAGTTGCTGGAAGAAAGCGGGATGGACCGGGAATGGCTGAAGCCGGGACAGCGCATGGAGGCGGTGATCGTGAAGATCACCCCCGAATGGGTCTTCATCGACGTGGGCGGTAAGCACGAAGGCTATCTGGACCGGAGGGAATTCCTCGACGCCGAGGGAAACGTGACCGTCAAGGAAGGTGAAACCATCCGGGCCTATTTCCTTTCCTCGCGAAACAACGAAAAGCTCTTTACGACCAAGGTCGGCGGAGGAGAGGCGGGCCGGACCTTTTTGGCGGATGCGGCGCAGAACGGGATCCCCGTGGAAGGGCTCGTCGACAAGGAAGTCAAGGGGGGCTTCGAGGTTCGCGTGGCGGGCGACGTCCGGAGCTTCTGTCCTTTTTCGCAGATGGGGCTATACCGCACGACGAACGCTTCGGAATGGATCGGCCAGCGCCTGAACTTCAAGATCATCGAGTACGGGGAGCGGGGCCGCAACATCATCCTTTCCCGCCGGGCCATTCTCGCGGAGGAGCAGGCCAGGCAGAAGGAGGCCCTCAAGGAGACGCTCCGCGAGGGAATGACGGTAAAGGGGAAGGTCGTTTCCCTTCAGAAGTTCGGTGCCTTCGTCGATCTCGGCGGCATCCAGGGGCTTATCCCCATCTCCGAGATCTCCTGGGAACATGTGGACGATATCGCCGAGAAACTGGCTGTCGGACAGGAGGTGGAGGCGGCCGTCCTGAAGCTGGATTGGGAAAAGGACCGGATTTCGCTCAGCCTTCGTTCGAACCTGCCGGATCCCTGGGACCGGGTTGAAACGGAATGTCCCGAGGGGGCCGGCCTGACCGGGACGGTGGCGCGCCTGACCAAGTTCGGCGCCTTTGTGACGCTCATCCCGGGCGTGGACGGCCTGATTCACATCTCCAGGCTGGGACGAGGGAAGCGGATCACGCACCCCTCGGAGGTCCTCAGGGAGGGGCAGGCCGTGGCGGTGAGGGTCGAGAAGATCGACCGGGACGCCAAACGCATCTCGCTGGCACTGGCGGCGGAAGCCGAGGAGGAAGGGGAAGCGGCAGAGGAAGCGGAGGACTTCACCCAGTACGCGGGGAAGGCCTCCGGCTCGTTCGGTTCCCTCGGCGACGCCCTGCAGAGGAAAGCGTCGTCGAAAACAAGGAAGTGACGGCCCGAAATCCATGACCGGCGATCTGGAAACGAAGATCCGGCATGCCCCCCGCGGTCCCGGCGTCTATATCATGAAGGGCGGGACAGGGGCCGTTCTCTACGTCGGCAAGGCCCGCAACCTGAGGGCGAGGATCCGGGCCTACTTCAGCCGGACCGACTCCAGGGCGATGATCCCCTTTCTCGTGTCCCGGATCCGGGATCTTGAATTCATCCTGACCGGAACCGAGAAGGAGGCGCTGATCCTTGAAAACAACCTGATCAAGGAGCACCGGCCTCACTACAACGTTTTCTTCCGGGACGACAAAACCTACTACAACATCCGGATCGATCCGTCCGAATCCTTTCCCCGCTTTCAACTGGTGCGCCGTCCGAAAAAAGACGGCGCACGCTATTTCGGCCCATACCCTTCCGGAGGCGCGGCCAAGGAGACCCTCCGTTTCCTCCAGTCGATCCTGCACCTGAGGACCTGCCGGGACCGGGAGCTCAAAACCCGAACCCGGCCCTGCCTCGAGTTTGAGATCGGGCGCTGCTGCGCCCCCTGTGTCGGCCGGATCGCAGCCGGCGATTATGATCGGCTGGTGAGGGACGGCATCGCCTTTCTCGAAGGCCGGGAGAGGGCGTTGATCGGAGAGCTCCGGAACCGGATGAACGAGGCGTCGGAGACGCTCCGTTTCGAGGAAGCGGCCGCGCTCCGGGACCGGATTGCGGCCATCGAGGAGACCCTGGAGCGACAGCGGATCGTCACCATGACGGGCCGGAACCGGGATATTTTCGGCCTCTGCCGCGAAGGGGATCTGACGCAGATTTCGCTGCTCTTCGTTCGCGGCGGCAGGATGATCGGCCAAAAGACCTTTCCCCTGCTCCGGCTGCGGGCAGAGCCCCGTGAGATCCTCTCCTCGCTCCTCTTGCGGTATTATGACGGCATCGCGGACATTCCGGACGAGGTGGTTGTCCCGATGGCATTGGAGGACAGCGGGGTGCTGACGGAATGGTTGACGGAAAAGAAGGGGAGAGGGGTGAGTATCGTTTCCCCGAAGCGGGGAGAGGGCCTTGCGCTTGTCGGGATCGCCGGACGCAATGCGGAAAACGCACTCAAGACGGCGCTTCTGACCGATCAGCGCCCGGAGGAGGCGGTTCGGCTGCTGGCGCAAAAACTCAAGCTCAGCAAATCACCCCGTCGAATCGAGTGCTTCGACATCTCCAACATCGCAGGACGATATGCGGTCGGCGCCATGGTCTCCTTCGCTGACGGCGTTCCCGAGAAGGAGATGTATCGCCGCTTCCGCATCCGGACCGTCTTCGGTGCCGACGACTATGCGATGATGTACGAGGTCATGAAGCGGCGATATGAGAAAAGGGAAAACCTGCCCGACCTGATCGTGGTGGACGGGGGAAAGGGACAGCTTGGCGTCGCCCTGGCCGTGCTCAGGGATCTGGGGATCGACGGGATGGATGTGATCGGCCTGGCCAAGGAGCGGGACGATCCGCGTCCGGACACGTCCGCGTCGGGAGATGCGTCCGGACCGCCCGGTTCGGGCGGTGGCGGGCAAGGCGATACGGATGGCCCGGAATCGGACTTTCCGGGCGGGACCGCCTGCAGGGATGACCGCGGCGCCGGGGACGATCCGGTCCTGCGACGCCGGACGAAAATCTCTGGAAAAGAGGAGGACCGCGTTTACCTTCCCGGGCGGAAGGACCCGGTCTACCTCACACGCTGGCCCGCGGCCCTTTTCCTGCTCAAACGGGTCCGGGACGAGGCGCACCGCTTCGCCGTGACCTATCACCGCAAGGTGAAGGAAAAAAGGGATGTGCAGTCGATTCTGGACCGGATTCCGGGCATCGGCCCGGCAAGGCGGAAGGCGCTCCTGGTCTCCTTTGGCGACGTAAGGCGGATCCGGGAGGCATCGGTTGAAG
The DNA here is from genome assembly GCA_964637025.1 of uncultured Syntrophaceae bacterium. Taxonomy (GTDB): domain Bacteria; phylum Desulfobacterota; class Syntrophia; order Syntrophales; family UBA5619; genus UBA5619. The sequence goes on from CAZWTL010000093.1 coordinate 4,873, forward strand.
AGCTGCAGCGGGTCGATGGCATTGGCAGGGATGCCGCACACCGCGTCAGGGCCTTTTTCGCCGCCGATGCGGTGGGTTCGGCTAACCCTGCAGAAGGCCCGGCATCTTGAAGTGGTTGACATGCACGCAGAACGGTGTGGACGTCCCTTGCCCTGAAGGGAAGTCGCTCCCCGGTCAGGGCCAACAGGCTGGCGTCAATCTGGATTTGCCGTTCGTGCGAGCCGATCAGCGGAATATTCGGTGTGGCGCGCCTCATGCGGGTGGGTCGCTTTTTTTAGGGTCCATGGGGATATCGATATGAAGATCTTCGCGGCCTCGTTTCTGTTCGTGGTCCTGGCCGAGATGGGGGACAAAACCCAGTTATTGGCAATGGCCTTTGCAACCCGCTTTGCGGCCGGAACGGTTCTGGCGGGGGTGCTGATCGCAACACTGGTCAACCATCTGCTCGCGGTCGTGGCCGGGAGCTGGCTGACCAACATCATCCCGCTGCAGGCCATCCAGATCGCCGCATCGGCCTCCTTCATCCTGTTCGGCCTCTGGACGCTCCGCGGGGATACCCTGGAGGGTGAGGACAAAAAATACAGGTTCAGCCCGTTCTGGACGGTGGCCGTCGCCTTCTTCTTCGCTGAGATGGGGGACAAAACGCAGCTCGCAACGGTCGCCCTGGCCGCCAAGTACCAGTCGATTATCCCCATCTGGATGGGGACGACGGCGGCCATGCTGACGGCCGATGCCTTCGGGATCGTGGTTGGCGTCGTGCTGGGCAAGCGGATTCCGGAGCGGTTCGTGAAGTGGTTTGCCGCCTTGATCTTCATCCTCTTCGGGATCATCGGCCTGTACGGCTCGATTCCCGAACGGTTTCTGACGCCGCCGGCGATGGCGGGAGGCCTCTTCCTCGTCCTGGGTCTGGTCTGGTGGGTCGCTCGGAGGAACCGCCGTCGCGCCGCGATGGCCAGGGCCAATGAACCGGCGGCGACAATGGCTTGTCCGGAAAGGAGGTCATGACCATGGATCGAAAAAAAGTCTCTTATACATATCAACTGATTCCCTGGACATGGGGCGAGGTCGGCCTCGTGCGGTGCAGGAAGTCCGGCCTTGATCCGGTCTGCCGGATCCTGCTTCCAGGGTCCGGGGATTCGGTGATCCGAACGATCAGGAGGGATTTCACCGGCGCGTCTCCTGTCGTGGGAAAACGGGATCCGCTCTGCCGTCGGCTCCAGGGCTTTGTTTCCGGGGAATCCGTTGAATTTTCGTTGGAAGCGCTGGATTGGGGAATCGTTGGAGGATTTGAGCGGCGCGCGCTGCAGGCCTGCGGGGCCATACCGAGGGGCCGTGTCATGACTTACGGCGGTCTGGCGGCTCGTATGGGCGTTCCGGGCGGAGCAAGGGCCGTGGGCAACGCCATGGCCGGCAATCCCTTCCCGCTCGTCGTTCCCTGCCACCGCGTGATCCGCGGCGACGGATCACTCGGTGGCTTCGGCGGCGGTCTCAAGATGAAGAGGGCGCTTCTGGAGATGGAGGGGGTTCGCTTCGATTCCCGGGGACGGGTCCTCCCGGAGCAT
>CAZWTL010000094.1:0-6421 GCA_964637025.1 uncultured Syntrophaceae bacterium
GCTGATCATGGCCGTGGCCGGTTGGCAGCCCCACGCGCCTCACAAGGATGTCCCGACGGCGCCGGCGGTCCAGACGGAACAGCGGCAGCGGTGAACATGGCCTTGAGGCAGGGCGGCCGTTTCGGGGACCGGGGCAGCAGGCGGCCGATATCCTTCGGTCCAGGCCTCGGGGCAGGCTCGTCCAATGCGGGGGACTTATCATGACGGGACGCGATCCGTGAGGGGCAGGGAACTCAACCGAAGAGTTTCGGCAGCGCCCGGCTCGCCGTGTCCCGTATGGACTCGTCGTAAAGGGGGGACATCTCATTCTCCTCGGGATTGATTTCGATGCATCGCGCGTGGTTCGCCTTCGCGAACCGCGGCAGACCGGCTGCCGGATAGACGACGCCGGAGGTCCCGATGCTCACGAAGAGGTCGCAACCCCGGATGGCTTCAAGGGCGCTGTTCACCCTTCCCTCGTCAAGCGCGTCCCCGAACCAGGTGATGTCCGGCCGCAACCACCCCCCGCATTTTTCGCACCGGCGGCGCCGGTATGCCTCGCCGATATCCTCGAATAGGCCGTGGTCAGGGCAACGCAAACGCCAGATGCTCCCGTGAAGCTCCATCACGTTCCGGCTGCCGGCCCTCTGATGCATCCCGTCGATATTCTGCGTCACCACTGTGACGCTCGGGTGATTCCGCTCCCATTCGGCCATGGCCGCATGGCCGGCGTGGGGGGAACATGCGAGGATCGACGCCCGCCTCAATTCGTGAAATTTGAGCACCTTTTCAGGGTCGGCCTCGAAGGCCGCCTCGCAGGCGAACTCCTCCCATCGGTACCGGCTCCAGATGCCGCCGCGGCCCCGGTAGGTGGGGATGCCGCTTTCCGCCGACATCCCGGCTCCGGTAAAGAAGACGATGTGCCGATACTGCCGGGAATCGCACGCTTTCATTTTCCGTACCCTTCAGAGCGCATTTGGCGCCGGGCCCTCCGCAGGAAACGCCGGCCGCGATGGCTGCGCATGGCCCCGGGCACGAAGCGGGCCGGCCCTTGCCCGATCATCCAGGCTTCGGGGAAAAGGTCTTTGAGGCACCGGCATCGGGCCCTTGCCTGTCCCCTTCCATTGCGCGAACCGGATCGTCAGGGCTGTTCCGGGTCCGGCTAACGCCGCTGATCCTTCCATATGGCAAAGACAGCCTTGACCGATGCCGCGGCCGCCTCGGCCCCCAGCGGACCCGTATTGAGGACCAGATCGTAGTGGAGAGGGTCTTTCCAGTCGGCGGTGAAATACTTGCAGTGAAAGGCGTTCCGGTCCGCCTCGGTCTTGTATACGTAGCGCTCCGAAGTCTCGAAGTCGGTGTTCGAATCCCTCATGACGTTGCGGATCCGGATCTCGCGCGGGGCGACGAAGCGGACGCGGAAGGTGTTCTCCGGCGTCAGGATGAACTGTCCCCCCCGACCCATCACGATCACATTGCCGTGCTGGCCGATCGTACCCACCACCTTGGTGAGATGCTGAAGGTATTCATCCGGCCAGATGTGGCGGGTTCGGAAGAGCGACGCCAGCCAGGAATCGCGCAATCGCACCTCCTTCTCGTCCAGGGAATCGATCACCTTCTCGGAGATGTCCGCCCTCTCCGCGATCCTCTGTATGATCTGAACGCCGATGAGATCCATCCCGAGGTCCTTCGCCAGGATCCTGGCGATATGTGTGCCGCCGCTTCCCGGCTCCCGCGAGATCGCGATGCACGGGTTGGGCCGATGCGGGACGGTCTTCTTTTTCCCCTCCACCTTCTGCTGCTGCCACTTGGCAATCTGCTCCCCGATGAGCTGATCCAACGATCGACTTTTCGACGTCTGCATAAAGCACCTCCTCGTCTCGTCCGCGGTTAAGGGCCTAGATGCAGGGACGGGGGCGGTCCGGTTGACCGTCCATCCGATCCTTTCCTCCGGGGTTCGGGAAATATCATATCACAGGAACGACAAAAATCGTATTCATGACTCCGCGCATTGCCTTCAAGACTTCGAACGCCATTCCCATTTCCCGCTTGACAAAGGAGCGTCCGCAGGAATAGCCTCCTATCGCCCCGGGGTCGGGGAACCATCCGGAAACGAGGTCATGCAATGATTACCCGAAGAGCGGAAGAGATTCAGCCCTTCATCGTGATGGAGGTCCTGGAAGCGGCACAGGCGATGGAGCGCAACGGCGAAAAGATCGTCCACCTCGAGGTCGGCGAACCCGATTTCGACACCCCCGAGTGCATCAAGGCCGCCGGGTTGCGCGCGCTGCAGGAAGGCAAGACCCATTACACCCACAGTCTGGGGCTCACGGAATTGAGGGAGGCCATCTGCGAGCACTACGGTCGACGCTATGGCGCGGCCGTTTCCCCGGGACAGGTCATCGTAACCTCCGGCACCTCGCCGGCCATGGCGATCCTCTTCTCGGCGATTCTCGAACCGGGCGACGAGGTCATCATCTCCGATCCCCATTACGCCTGCTACCCCAATTTCATCCGTTTCTTCGGAGGGGAACCGGTCTGCGTCCCCGTACATGAAGATGAGGGATTCCAGTATACGCCGGACGCGATACGGAAGAGGATCGGTCCGCGCACCAGGGCCATTCTGATCAACTCTCCATCCAATCCGACCGGCAACCTGCTGAGCCGCGAACGGATGGCTGAGATCGCCTCATTCGGGATTCCCGTGATTTCCGACGAGATCTATCACGGACTGGTCTATGGCGAACAGGAGCACAGCATTCTGGAATTCACCGACAACGCCTTCGTGCTGAACGGATTTTCCAAGGCCTATGCGATGACGGGGTGGCGACTCGGCTACCTCATCGCTCCGCAGGGGCTCATCCGGCCGATGCAGAAGATCCAGCAGAACCTCTTCATCTCCGCCAGCGCATTCGTCCAGTGGGCCGGAATCGCCGCCCTGAAGGAGGCGGAACCGGATGTGATCCGGATGAGGGGTCTTTACGACGAGCGGCGAAAATTCATGATCCGCCGCCTGCGGGATCTGGGGATGGGAATACGGGTCGAACCCACCGGGGCCTTTTACGTGCTCGGCAACGTGAAACCCTTCACGGAGAATTCCTACGCCTTGGCGTTCGACATCCTCAGGAAGGCCCGTGTCGGCGTCACCCCCGGCATCGACTTCGGAGCGAACTGCGAGGGTTACATCCGTTTCTCCTATGCCAATTCCCTTGAAAACATCAGGGAGGGTATGGACCGCCTGGAAGAATACCTGAAGGAAAGGCGATGACGTGCAAAGCGGTCGAACCGCTGAGCGGCGCCCTGCATCGGCGCCATCCGCGAACCGCGCGGAGGACGTCGGCGCCGAACGGGCGGTGTTTCCGGACCAGCCCCTCACCGGTGGACGTCAAACCGAGCCGCGCCCCGGGCGTCCATTGTAAATCCGGCGGATGAAGTCACGACGCCGCCTCTCCACACAGGGCCTTGACGGCCCTCATGTAGGCATCCATCCCCCTGATGAAGATATCGTTGTGACCGGCGCCCCGGATCTTCAGAAGCGTCTTGAATCGCGAAGGGCAGGCGTCGTAGAGCGCCCGTCCTTCCGAAAAGGGAAAGATGGGGTCGAACTCCGCGTGGAGGATCAGGGCCGCCTTATCCCAGGTCCGGATCTTGTCGAGGTTTCTGAAGCCTTGCTCCTCGGTGAATCCCATCGCCGCCGCGTCCACGCCGAGCAGTTCCAGAAACGGCGCGGTACGGGCAAAGCCGCTCTCGATGATCAGGCCGTCCACGAGCTCCCTGCGGCGGTGGATCAGGTCCAGCGCCGGGGCGCTGCCCAGGGATCGGCCCATGACGATGAAAGCCCCGCGGTATCCATTCCCGTCGAGCCATTGCCTGGAGAATTCGAGGACGGCGTGTCCATCGCGCATCATGCGGGAAACCGTGGGCAGGCCCGTCGACCGGCCATAGCCCCTGTAATCCGTGACCAGGAAATTGATGCCCGCGCGGGCGTAAAGGGGTCCCAACCCGTCATAGTCGTCCGCGATCTCACCGTTCCCGTGAAAGAAGAGGATATTCGGCGCCAAAGGGGCGCCCACGTGGAAACGCCCGGCCACGGCCACCCGGTCTCCGACCGGGATCATCACATCGACGGCGCCGGTCACGTTTCCGGACGGGCCGTATGAGGGCCTCGGATGGAAGAGCCCCCTGAGGACCTCGGGGCGGTTCAGGAAAACGTAGTCGTCACTGGACATGGCGGTCACCGTGTTGCCCTGTCCCCGGCCCAAAGGGAGACGGTCACAGGATCCCCCGCTGTTGCGCCAGGGTCATCATCTGCTCAAGGGAACCCTTCGGCGGTATTTTTCTCTTCTCCACGGGTTTCGCTTCGAGGAGGACCGCTCCGGAAGGGCATGCGGTCACGCAGAGGCCGCAGCCAATGCAGCGGTCGCGGTCGATTGCGGCGACGCCGTCAGGATCCAAGCCAACGGCGTCCATCTGGCACCGGCCCACGCAGAGGCCGCACCCGGTGCATTTTTCGCGCATCACGACGGCCTGGTGGTTGGAGAATACGCATTCCGCGGGTTGAGGATGCATCCTGACGGCCCTCAGCACGCCGCAACAGTCCCCGCAGCAGTTGCACATGCCTCCGGGGTTCTGGGAGGTCGCAGGCTGCGTCACCAGACCGGCCCGCTGCGCCTCGGACAGGATCGCAACGCCCTCGTCATACGCGATCCTGCGCCCCATCCCGTTGTCCAGGTAGTACTTGGCCATCGATCCGAACATGAAGCACGCCTCCAGCGGTTTCCCGCAACCCTCATGGATCGCGGCCCGGCTTTTCCTGCAGATGCAATCGGCCACCACGATGAAGTCGGCCTTCGACAGAATGGCGCAGGCATCGTCAAAAGCCGCCACGTGGCGCTCGGCCGGTATGGATTTCTGCACCGGGATGGTCCTCAGGAAAAGGCCGGCGCTGTCGGCAATCGCCTTTTGAAAACCCTCCCTGAAGTATTGCTCCACCGCAAGCACCCTCTCCCTGCTGAGCCTGTTGACCTGAAATTCCAACAGCCCATGCATGAAAGGAACCGCGGCGTATTTGACCTCGTCGGCCTTTTTCAGCCTGAACAGCAGCCCCTTTGCCGCCATCTCCTTCAGCCGGCGTTCCATTTCGCTTGGGTCTTTGCACAGCCGGGCGGCGACCGACTCGGATGTCTCGAGACGGGGGGTCATGTTCGTGAACAGCTCGGCCTCGTCCGGGGAAAACATCCCTTTGAGAATCTCGATTTCAATGCCCGACTCCGTGGCCGGGAAGCCGAGAGAATAGGCGTCGAGTTGCCTCTGCAGTTTCCGGAAAATATCGTTTTCCATGACCGGCTCCTCCATGTCGTGGTTGGACCGCCTGACGCTCCACCGCCGTTCCATGGACGCTTATACCATCAAACAGTCGAAAATGTAAGGGGTTTGAGCTTCGCCGCCCCCATCTGCATTTGGCGCATGACAGGCGTCATGGGGTGCGCCATCCCCTTCGATACGCGTCCCGCGGGGCCGCGGCCAACCGATGGAAAGCCGAAATGGCAACCCCTCAACGCGGGGCCACCGCCGATGAACGACGGAAGGCCATTTTCGTTTTCAAACAGGACCGTTCTACTTTGGCTTGACCGTCCCGCAGTTACATCAAACATCACGAGGTCCACACTTATGCAGCCTAACCAAATGCATATATTTCTATTGCCGAAGTAACATGTGATGACTTCAATATACTTCCATTTTCATTCACGTATTACCTCCACAATTATTTCCGTTCTTTCTCTGGTCAGGGGGTGCATGGGCAAGGAGCGCCGGTATTAGTGAAATTGGATGGGTTAAACTCCCATTCCCCTGATGTAGAGCAATACGATGTCCATGCACATGGATTGAACTCCCAGTATCCCCTGCAAGTTGCAATACCATGCCATACGGTGTTCGTGCTACTCTCGCAACCATAAAAATCAAGTTTATTATATCTCCCGGAGTACACAGTCGAATCGTTATAATATGTGGTTTTATATACTGTTGTGGGATCGTTAAGCGTTACAGTGTGAGTCCATGCATTCGGGTAAGCGTTCGGGTAAACGGTACTACCCACAAAATAAGAATACGACATGTAGACGAAATCACCGTCAGTCGGGTAGGTTCCACCGGGAGGGTACTTAGAATCATGATAAACTACTTGGGTATTGTTGTCATCATAACCTATAACTACAACAGCATGTCCACCTGCAGGATCATAATATTGGGAGTTTCGTTGCCACCTAACTATGAAGGGCTTATTCGCATCGATCTGCTGTTTAACACCACTCCCAGCGGAATCGTAAAGTAAAGCTCCTACTATGGAAGATGAGCCAATATTGCCATAATATGAAAGAATCTGTGAACAAGTGCTACAGAGATCAGCAGCCTCAATTGATTTACACTGCGGATCGTAGCAGTC
>CAZWTL010000095.1:0-6257 GCA_964637025.1 uncultured Syntrophaceae bacterium
TTCGGACAAAGTCCTATATATGATTGCGGTGAATTTGTAAAGAAAAAATATGGGAGCCTTCAGCCCTTCCCATAGACGCTGAGGATCTTTTCAACGATGTTCGTCGTCGAGGCTCCCTCGACCACGGGGATCAGGGCGACCTCTCCTCCCCACGACCGGACCGCGTCGCCTCCCACAACGTCCTCCTCCCGCCAGTCCCCCCCCTTGATCAGACAATCCGGCCTCAGGTATTCGATCAGGCTCATCGGCGTCGTTTCATCGAAAAGGACCACATAATCGACCGCTTCCAGCGACGCGGCGACCTCGGCCCGCTCGCCTTCGGGAATCAGAGGCCTCTTTTCCCCCTTGATGGCCCGAACGGACGCATCGCTGTTCAGCGCCAGGATGAGGCAATCCCCCATTGCCCTCGCCTCTGCGAGATAGCGGACATGGCCCACGTGGAGGATGTCGAAACAACCGTTGGTGAAGGCGATCTTCTGGCCCTCTCCCCGGCGCCGTTCCACCTCGATTTTCAATGCCTCCCGGCTGAGAATCTTGTTCATGCCTCTTCTCCTCTGGCCAGATCTTGAACCGCACGGGCCATCGTCAGGACGGCGACCGTCTCCGCCTTGGACCGGAGGAGGACGCGTGCGCACTCCTCGAGGGTGCTTCCCGTGGTGTATACATCATCCACAAGCAGGACCCGGCGGCCGGCGATCCGCTCCGGATGCCTGACGGCAAAGGCGCCATGGACGTTTGCGGACCGGGCCTCCCGACCCAGACCGACCTGCGGCGGCGTCCAAACCACCCGGGCCAGTGACATGAAATCCAGGGGAATTTCAAATCGCTTCGAAATCCCCCGCGCCAGGATCACGGCTTGATTGAACCCCCTTTCCCGAAGCCGTTTTCGATGCAGCGGGACCGGTACAATCCGATCAAAGGCCTTCATGTCCCAGATTTCACCGGCGAAACCGGCCATGATCGCCCCTAGGACTTCGCCGATGCCCGTTCTTCCGCGGTATTTGAACCGGTGAATGGCGGTCAGCAATGCCCCTTCATACCGCCCTACCGAGCGGGCGACCGCATAGGGCCTTTCCGATGCGATGCAATCGCCGCAAAGGTGGTCCTCGCCTTCCGTGGACGGAAAAGGGACCCCGCAGCGGGGGCAGAGGGGGGAGCGGATGAAATGAATCCCTTCGGTGCAGGTCGGGCAAAACGGGAGAGGGTCGCGTCGTTCCAGCAATGCATCGCAGGCGACACAACGGGGTGGAAAAACGAGGTCGGCGATCCCGGCCAGGATCTCGTTCAAGGCTACATCCCCTTGGCCAGCGCCTTCAGGGAAACCGTATCGTCGGGCACGGCCATCTGCGGCGCCTCGGACCAGAGCCTTTCCAGATCGTAGAAAGTCCGGATCGATTCGAGAAAGACGTGAATGATCACATCGTCGTAATCCAGGAGGATCCACTTCCCCGTGGCCTCCCCCTCGACGCCGAGCGGCAGGATTCCCGATTTTTTCAAGCTTTCCTGGATTGCGGCTGCAATCGCCCGGACCTGTCGGTCGGACGTTCCGCTGCAGATGAGAAAATAGTCTGCAAAATCTGACAGTTCTTTCACATTGAGGATGAGGAGGTCCTTCGCCTTCTTTTCCAGAGAGGCGTTGACGCAAAGAAGCGCCCTTTTCCGCGAATCGTTCTCTTTCCCTTTCGCCAAGCTTCCCCCCTTTCGTTCGCGGCTGCCGGAATGGCTGCAGCCGCCTGTTCCACCGGCTTCAAGATGCTTGTCCGGCGTCATTTTTCATTAACAGGATATGGGGTTGATGTCAATGGCCCTCATGATCATTGAAAATTTTCGAGAGCGATCCGGTCCATATTGACGGTTGTGAAAGGGGGGCGCTTGTGGTAAACGGGACGCTCAAACGAGCGGAGGTACGGTTCCCATGCGGGAGATTCTGCAGAAAATCCAGGTCCATCTGCCCTTCTCGCTCCTGCGGGAAAAGATGATGCCCCGGGTGCTTGGGGAGAGAATCAACCCCGAGATCGGTTTCAGCTACCGGGACCTCGACCGTTTTGGCGAGGACGATTTCCGTGAGACCGCGAGGCAGCTTTCCGACTCGGGTCTTTCGGTGACCTTTCACGCCCCGTTCATGGACCTTCGGCCCGGGGCGCTCGACCCCCTGATCCGGCAGGTGTCCCGCGACCGTCTCCGCCGGGTCTTCGATCTGGTTCCCTGGTTCCGGCCCCGCTCCGTGGTGTGCCACACCTCCTTCGACGAAAAATACTACACCTCCACAGAGGATCAGTGGCTCGAAAACAGTCTGGAAACCTGGCGCTTCCTCCTCGACGCCATCCGGGGGACCGGGACGGTGATCGCGCTGGAGAACGTCTACGAGCGGGACCCCAATCCGCTGAAGCGGCTGCTGGAAGCGCTCGATTCGGCGCAGGCCCGCTTCTGCCTCGATGCGGGACACGCCAATGCCTTTGGCCGTGCGCCGCTGGAACTCTGGATCGGGGCGCTGGGCGAGTACCTGGCCGAAATACACCTTCACGACAACCGCGGCGGGGCGGATGAGCATCTGCCGATAGGGGAGGGGGATGTCCCTTTCCGCGAACTGTTCGATAGGGTCCGCGATCGGAACCTCAAACCGATCCTGACCATCGAACCCCATTCGGAAAGGGATCTCGGTCTGATGCTGCAGAACCTCCGGGCCTCGGGGTTGCTGGAGGGTCTATAATTGAGACCGTTGCTCATATCCTTTTTTGCCCGGCGTGCGGGCTATGAGACATGAGGTAAGATGTTCCGCTATGTCGCCAAGAGACTGCTCTTCATGATCCCGCTCCTCTTCGGGATCACGGTCATCTGTTTTACCGTGATGCGTCTGGCGCCCGGCTCTCCGACCGACCTGCAGACCCAGATGAACCCGCGCGCCTCCGTGGAGATGAAGGAGCGGCTCCAGGCCATGTACGACCTGGACAAGCCCCTGCACGAGCAGTACCTCCGCTGGGTCGCCAAACTGGCTGTCCTCGATCTGGGGATCTCCTTTTCGACGGACCGCCGCCCGGTCGCGGACAAGATCCTCGAGCGGCTGCCGATCACGATCCTGCTGAACGTTTTGTCCATGCTCATGATCCTGCTGGTGGCCATCCCCATCGGCGTGCTCTCGGCCGTGCGCCAGGATTCTCTCTTCGACCGGATTGCGGGCGTGTTCGTTTTCGTCGGTTTCGCCATCCCGACCTTCTGGCTCGCGCTCCTGCTGATGATTTTTTTCGGCGTCCACCTGGGCTGGCTCCCCATCTCCGGGATCCGCTCCCTGAACTACGAATACCTGCCGCCGGGCATGGCCCTCTGGGACCTGATCCGCCATTTGATTCTGCCGGTGCTCCTGTCGGCCTTCGGGGGGCTGGCCGGCCTTTCCCGCTACATGAGGGCGAACATGCTGGAGGTGATCCGCCAGGACTATATCCTCACCGCCCGCGCCAAGGGGCTTACCGAACGGGTCGTGATCTACCGCCACGCCCTGCGGAACGCCCTGCTGCCGGTGATCACGATCCTCGGGCTGTCGATTCCCGGTCTGATCGGCGGGAGCGTCATCTTCGAGACGATCTTCGCGATCCCCGGAATGGGCCAGCTTTTCTACATGGCGGTCATGGCCAGGGACTATCCCGTGGTGATGGGGATCCTCTTCATCGGCGCGGTGCTCACCTTGCTGGGCAACCTGATCGCCGATGTCTCCTATGCCGTGGCCGATCCGCGGATACGGGTCTCGTGAGGCGATGAACATGGGAAGGGATTTCCGGAAGAGATTCGGGAAGAACCCGATGGCCGTTGCAGGGGGCGTGATCGTGGTGCTGCTGTTCGCCGTCTCGCTGCTGGCGCCCTGGATTTCCCCTCACGATCCGAACGCGATCGATCTGAAAAATGTCCTGGCCCCGCCCTCGGGGGCGCACCCCTTCGGCACGGATCCGCTCGGGAGGGACGTGCTCTCCCGGATGATCTGGGGGGCCGGGATCTCCCTCAAGGTGGGCTTCGTCGCAACCGGGATCGCGATCCTCATCGGCACGATCCTCGGGGCCCTGGCCGGCTACTACGGCCGCTGGCTGGATGCGGCGATCATGCGGTTCGTGGACATCATGCTCTGCTTCCCGACCTTCTTCCTGATCCTGGCGGTGATCGCGATCCTGGAGCCCTCCATCTGGAACATCATGATCGTCATCGGCCTGACCGGCTGGATGGGGGTGACCCGGCTCGTCCGGGCGGACTTTATCTCGCTCAAGGAGCGGGACTTCGTCCTGGCGGCCCGGGCGGTCGGTGCCGGGGACCTGCGGATCATCTTCCGCCACATCCTGCCCAACGCGATGGCGTCGGTCCTGGTGACGGCCACCCTCGGGGTCGCTGGTGCGATCCTGACGGAATCCGCCCTGAGCTTTCTCGGCATCGGGGTCCAGCCGCCCACCCCGAGCTGGGGGAATATCCTGACGGCGGGCAAGGACAACATCGACATCGCCTGGTGGCTCTCCCTCTACCCGGGGCTCGCCATCCTGGTCACCGTACTCGGATACAATTTGCTGGGGGAGGGGATCCGGGACGCCCTGGACCCCAGGCTGCGGCGGTAAGCAGCAGGCTGTCTGAAAATGGCCACCGATGATCCGAAGAAACGATGCCTGATGCATAGCGACTTACAGCGCGAGATCCACAACGGGAAGCCGACGATATAGATATTCATGATCAACCCGGGAAGGAATCTGTCGCAATGTCCCATCAGATCGCCCATCCCAACCCTATGCCGGATGACCTCCATCCGGCCGTAGATGCCTTAATCGGGCGGCTCCGCAGCCGCTATCCCGACATGAGCGGGTTCACGGCGGTCTCCATGACCGGCCGGGGCCGGGACTTCCTCCACCACCAGATCCACACCCGGATCGGCGGGCTCCTGCCCGCGATTCTCTCCTATGAGGACTACCGGACCAGGCGCCTGGGCGATAGCCTGGGACGGACCGCGGTCACGGACGACGAGGCGTTTCTGCGCTTCCACGCCTTTAGCTCCCGCCGGCAGGGCCGGGTGGTTGCCCCGTCGGACTCCCAGCGACTGCTTGCCTTTCTCGCCGCGATCGCCGAATTTGCCGTAAGCCCGGCGGAGCTGCGTGCCCTGGACCGGATCGGCCCGGAGCAGTTGGAGCGGATCGACGGCTTCTTCGCCCTGCAGGATGGCTTCCGCAGCAGCCTTGCGGCCGAGGGGTTCTTCTATCCGCCCTTCGAGGCGGAGCGCTTTGCCGATCTCGCCCCGAACGAGGGGGACCTCTTCTTCGGCCTGCCCCTCATGACCCCGGCGAATGAGCGTTTCTTCCGCTGCATCCCGCAAGAGCGGCTCTTTAGCGACGCGCCCCTCTTCGGCCCCCACATGCCCACCGACCAGCCCGAATACGAGACAGCCCTCTCCCTCATGCGTCGCCTTGGGCTTACGGAAAAACGGGGCGACGGCTCAGGCCTTGCCTTTTCCGAGCTTGCCGAACGGGCCGGGTTCCCGGCGCTCCTTTCCCAGGAGATCGCCGCCTTCCTGGCCCAGCCGCGGCACGAGGGCGAGCAGCTTTTCATCGTGCCCCTGGACGAGCGGCTCTCCTTGCGTTGAGGTGTTAGACCAACAGAAGTTGCGAGTAAGTATTTTGTGGGGTTTATCGCCTCGATTTTTTTGCGTTCCTTATTCGCTAGGACCCGACGAAGCGCCTCAAAGCCAGATTCCGCATAGTGTTTACATTGGAGGATGAGATGGCTCGTTCCAGTTCGATACCGAAAGTCAATGCCATCATCGCGGCCTGTCGTGAAGCTTTCGAGCCGCAAGCCGAGTAGCTTCTGCAATAGATCTCGACAGAGGTACTCGAAATCATGAGGAGAAAGAGATCGGAAATCGTAGTTCGCCATTTCAACCTTCAGTATGATTCATTCGCCCTTCCACTCCCACATTACAGAACAGATTCAATTTGTTGAGAAGAGACTATAAACCACAACAGATGTCAAGTGCTCTTTATGAATGTCTGGAGCCACCAAACAAGAAATTCATTCGGGATTCGGGGAATGCTACGAGCAGTTCAAGATCGGTGTTGTCCTGCGGGAGGCAAGGGAATCCGATTGACAGAGGATGAGCTTGCGGCGCTGATGAAAACCAAGAAGACGGCGATCTCCTGAATCGAAAATAATGCGGAAGACATCACACTCGCCACGCTGGACCGCGGCGCCAAGGCGCTGGGCAAGCGTTTAGAGGTCAATATTGCATAGAAGGCCGCCCC
>CAZWTL010000096.1:0-6175 GCA_964637025.1 uncultured Syntrophaceae bacterium
AAGAACACTCCTCAGGTCAGCTTTCGCCAACTGAAGACTTTTTCAGGGACGACTATTTATGAAATGCGACGATTGAAAATTATCAGCAAAAGGTGAGGCTTTGTGATCAATAAAGCGCGTTGGGGAAAGTTATTCTATGGCAATGTTATCATTGCATTTTCATGTTTGATAATGGCTATTGCGTGGGGCGCGAATCGGACTTTTGGGGTTTTCCTCTCCCCTTTGACTCAAGAATTCGGATGGTCCCGGGCAGGCATTTCCGGTGCTTTCACCATGTGTATGATCATCCTCGGTATCATGAGCCTTGCTGTGGGACGTCTGACCGATCGCTTGGGACCGCGTCCGCTGATTGTTGCTTGCAGTTTATTTACGGGGGTGGGATTTTTCATGTGCTCCCGAATGGGGAGCCAGTTGGAGTTTTATTTTTATTTTGGGGTCTTTACGGGAATCGGTTTGAGCGGAGTCTATGTGCCACTGTATTCCATGGTGGTCCGCTGGTTCGTCCGGAGAAGATCCCTTATGTCCGGTATTCTCGCTGCTGGTCCTGCTATGGGCATCGTGTTTATGCCTCCCTTGGCGACTTGGTTGATATCCAGCGTCGGATGGCGGACTTCTTTTGTTGTAATAGGGGCTTTGACCTTATTAACTCTTTGGACTTCGGCACTCTTTCTCAAGCGTGATCCTGGGCAGATCGGCGCGATGCCCTTTGGAATGGAAGAAGCAAAGGAGACATGGGCCGAGATACAGAACCATGGCATTCCCATGCGGGATGCCGTCCGGACGCGGTCATTCTGGCTCTTGAATTTCATATCCTTCGTGGATGTACTCCTAGTCAACGTAGTAATCGTTCACATTGTTCCTTATGCGATATCCTTGAGCATTGATCCCCTGCAGGCATCGACGATACTGTCTCTTGCGGCCGGCGTCAGTATTCCTGCGCGAATCGGCATGGGAGCTTTGGCCGACAACATCGGGAATCATCGAGGACTATTATTTTGCATAATTATGTCCGTCTTTGCTTTCGTAATGCTTATTCTTGCGGGAGGGACGATGGCGCTGTATCTCTTTGCCGTGGTTTATGGAATTGGGTTGTGGACATCGGGAGCAGTGATGTCCCCTTTTATTGCCGATCTCTTCGGATTGAAGGCACACGGGGCCATATTGTCATGTACTTTCTTCTCCGGGGCCATCGGAGGCAGCTTGGGACCAGTGCTGATTGGCTATATTTTTGACCTCACGGGGAGCTACCGGCTAGGATTTGCACTGTGCATCATTGCGGCTCTTTTATCGTTTATATCCATTCTTGGCATAGCCTCTCCATTGTCAAGAGCAATCCGATTATCCACCCGCTCTGGATAAACCCTCATGAATGCATTACTCAGTAGGAAGCTGTATAACAACGGGTAGCGGGAACAACTGCCTACAGGGGATCTTCAAGAGAAACGATCGGGCTTGGGAGTAGCCGCGGCCTCCGGCGGCCATGCCGTTGCGGCGTCTGCCTCAAAGATCCTGTGCGTGCTTGGTGAAAGACCGGACTGACCGGACCCGTTGCAGGCTTCAAGAGATGGGACACGAGACGATGAACTCGGACAGTTGGCGCTCGTCCAGGCCGACGCCCGGAACGCCGTCGAGCCTTTTTGAAACGGAACCCTTTTCGATGAACAGCACGGTCGGGTAGACATCGATCGCGTATCGGGCTGCCAGGAGTTCGTCGTCATCCTGCACGGCGACGAAATGTTCCTGCTTGCCCTGCGCCTCCCGCCTGAATGCGGGCAAGAATCGGTCGCAGAACGGGCACCATGAGGCATAAAAAAGGGCGAAAATGCCCCCGGTGGCTGTGCCGAGCATTGCCGCGAGAGCGTCCGCATTGTCGATCCTCCCGCAGGAATCGTCTTGAACCATCGCAAACACTCCTTTCAGGACCCTTCGGGAGAAGGATGGGGAAGCGCGTCGCGCAGCAGTTGGATGGGGTGGAGGACCTTGAGTCCGGTCAGATGGCGGATCTGCATCCGGCACCCCTCGCAGTCCGTGAGGATGAGTTCGGGCTTCATCCGGGCAACCGCCGCCGTCAGATCCTTTCCGATCTCCTCGGCGATCGCGAACTTTTCCGTTTTGAAACCGTAAAGCCCCCCCAGACCACAGCAGTCCGCGTCGAGCAGGCGGACATCCAGTTCCGGGACCATCCGCAGCAGGTCCAGAGCGGGAAGGCCGATGTTCAGGGACCTGAGGTGGCAGGGGGTGAAGTAAGCCGCCTTCATCGGGAGCGGCCGGAAGGTCACCGCCGGTTTTTTCTCCTCATGCTCGCGCAGCAGGAAGTCACAGATGTCGAAAAGCCGGTGCGCAAGCGCTTCCGCGCCGGGAAGGTTGAGCGTCCGGCCGTACTCGTGGCGCAGCATGAGCCCGCAGCTGGTCGAGGTGAAGACCATGTCTGTCCCCTCACGCACCGTGGACTCCAGCAGCTCGAGGTTCCGGAGTCCCATCTCCCGGGCCCCGCGGAGATCCCCCACCCCGAGACGCGGCATGCCGCAGCAGCGCTGGCGGGGAACGATCACCTCAAGGCCATACGCCTCGAGGAGTTCCACGGCCGCCTTGCCCACGTCCGTTTCGTTCGTGTTCGTGAAACAGCCGTAGAAGTAGGCCACCTTGCGGCGTCCGCCTTTCGGGACCGGCCGGTTATGAAACCATTGGCGGAACGTGGGGTATTCGTAATCGGGCAGAGCGCGGCGCCGATCGATCTTCAACAGGACGTCGAGGAGCCGCCGAACGGCACGGTTCTTCATCAACGGATTGACGAACCTCGAGAAACGGGCGGCCATCTCGCCAAAGAGATCGCTCCGGACCAGGAGCCAGTCCCGGAACGTCCGGCCGCGCTCGTTGAGGTATTTGGCCTTCGCCATCAGGTTCAGTTCCGCGATGGGCACGCCGGCCGGGCAGACTGTGTCGCAGAGATGGCACCCTGTGCAGAGCTCGATCCAGTCATCCACAGAGGCCTCGGAGCTGGACCTGAACCGTTGAGCGCCGGGGCCGGCCTGCTTCGGCCCCGGGAAGCGGGGCGTCACGCGGGAGACGGGGCAGGCCGCCATGCAGGTCGCGCAGCGGACGCAAACGTCCGGGAGCTTCGGAAAGTGGAATGGTTGCCCCTCGGCTTTCGTCATGATGCAAGCGCCCTTCTCGCAGCCAGGAAACCCGTGGCGATGTCGATCCCTTCCCTCGATTTCTCTTCAATGGCCTGGTGATGGGCCAGGATCGATCCCGCCGCGCGCAGATTTTCCACCACGACCCGCCCCGTCTCATCGACCGGACGAAGATCCGCATCCGTGACGATTCCGGCGCGGTGTATCGGATGCGCCTCGGGATCGAAGAACCGCTCGCCGAACCAGCCGCCCCGCTCAGCGGGCTGGAAGACGGGAAGATGGAAAAGGGGCTCCACGATCCGCTCCATTTCCGTCCACAGACCACCGCCCAGGAAGCGGCCGGTCGCGAGGATGAAGCGGTCCGCACAATATTCGACCGCAATCGGCGGGTTTTCGACGAGGATCCCCTCGCAACGGCCGTCTTTCACGACCGCACCGGATGCCGGATGGCCCAGAAGCAAGGTCGCCCCCTTTGCAAGGAGCTCCTCCCGGAAGCGATGAATGATGCGGGTTCCCGGGATCGACGGCGGCAGCATCGGAATCTCGAACACCCGGGCGCCGGTGATCCCCTCCAGCGTTTTCAGGACCGCGGCGGGATCCTTCAATCCCAGGACCGCCGGGAGCCCGATGAACCGCTCGCCCGCCATCTGCCGCCGGATCCCCTCGCCGAGACGCTCCCGAAAGGGGACCTCGTCTATCAACCGGGCGAGGGCGAGCGCGGTGAGCCCTTCCATCCCGTAGCGGGGCAGCGCCAGGGTCTTGCCCCTGCATTTCAGATGGAGCGATACCGTATCGCACTGAAAATCCTTGAATCCTCGAAGGCCGACGATCAGCGTGTCCGCCGGTTGCATGACCGCCCCGGCGGCCATCGTCACCGGGACGAGGTAGGTGGGACGCATCGTCCCCGCACCGGTCGGGAGAAGGGAGTTCCCCTGTCCCGGGGCATCGAAAGTGTACGGCGGCGGAAAGAGCCTCCGGAAATCGGCGAGGGCGTTTTCGATCCCCTCAAGACCGGTCCTGGCATAGGGGTGTTGCGGGTGCTCCGCGATCCAGCGGGTGACGGCTTCCCCCATGTTCGCGTCGCACGGAATCTCGCCCAGAAGGTCGATCGTGTTGCCGAAAAGGGTCAGCGCCCCCATGCCCCGGCCGACGATCAGGACCCTGGCCCCCATTCCGACCGCAGTCCGGGCGGCCGTGAGTCCTGCAAGCCCCGTTCCGACGACGATGAGATCGAAGGACTTCATGACGACGCTCCGTGACCGCACGATGCATCGGAGGCGAGGTTGAACAGCCCCTTGTAGATCGATTCGATCAATTCTTCTTCCTTCAGGGAGGTTCCCCACAGCACGGGCCGGATCCCCTTCCAGCGCTCCTCGAGAAAACGACGGAGGATCACGTTGGATCCCTGGCTGACCTCGGATTTTTTGACCTCGTTGAGCAACCCCAGAAGGCGGTAAACGCAGAACCCGCCCTGGCAGGTTCCCTTTGCAAGCCGGGTGCGGTGCAGGATATCCTGCAATTCCCGAACTTTGCCCTCCCGCAGGATGGCATCCACGGCCTCGCGGGGGACGAGTTCGCAATCGCAGAGAATCTCCCCCTTGGACGCAGGGGTTTGATGCCTCAAGCGGGCGAGGCGGTCCTTCAGGGTGTTGCCCTGTCCCGCGCCGGGCAGCCGCTGGACATGGGTGGAACAGGGGACATGCAGACCCATCCGTTCACAGAGGAAATCGACCGTCTTTTGCGCCATGAGACGGTAGGTCATCAGTTTCCCGCCGGTGATCGTCAGCAGTCCGGCCACGCCGTCGCAGGCGCCGTGGTCGATCAGCGTGAATCCGCGGCTGATGGCCCGGTCATCGCGGGCTTCAGTCGACTGGAGCAGGGGGCGAATCCCGGCGTAAGCCCGGGTGAACCGTTCCCCTTTCAAATCCGGAATCATCCGGGAGAGTTCCTCAACCAGGAAGGTCACCTCCTCCGGGGTGACCTCGTAGTGCTCCATGTCTTCCACCCGGATGGAGGTGGTGCCGAGGATGGAGACGGTATCGTTGGGGACGATGATGTCGCCGCTGGACGCGGGACGGCACCGGTTCAGGACCCGTTCGCTCACGCGGGTGTTGGTGATCAGCATGGAGCCCTTGGAGAGGGCCATGCCGATGCGGATTCCGGCCATGGCCAGTATCCGGTTGGCCCAGGCCCCGGTGGCGTTGATGACCCACGTTGCGGAGATGGCGTACGTATCGCCGGTGATCCGGTCGCACACGCGTGCCCCGGAAATCCTCCGGCCGTCGGATATCAGGCCGGTGACCTCCGTGTGGATCAGAAAACGCGCCCCGCGGGACTCCGCGTCCCGGGCGTTTTCGACCACGAGCATGAAGGGGTCGATCGCCCCGTCGGGAATCTGCACGGCGCCGATGACCCTGGGGTTGAGCCGCGGCTCCATCGACAGGGCCTCCCGGGGCGAAAGGGGAAGGGTTTCGATGCCCACCGCTTCGCAGGCCCGAATGAACTCAGCCCGGTACTCCGGACCGTCTTCGGGAAGGGAGATGAATAGCCCCTCCGTCGGTTCGATGCAGTGCGGGGCGATCCGCCTGAGGATCCGGTTTTCGGCGATGCACTCCCGTGCCGCCTCGGGATCGCTGACCGCATAGCGGCAGCCGCTATGGAGCAGTCCCTGGTTCCGGCCGGAGGCGCCCGAAGTGAAGTCCCCCTTTTCAACGAGCAGAGACGGTATCCCGCGCAGCGCAAGATCGCGCGCGATGCCGGCCCCGGTGGCCCCCCCTCCGATGATCAGAACTTCCGTCCGCAGATCCATCAATGCCTGTTCCCGCCGCTGGCCGCCGGTCCGCATCTTTCCTTCGGATCGCCGTTCCATCCCCTTGCCCCGCCCGAAAAACCGGCGGCGCGGATGGATATTTGCGTGGAATATCAAATATATCTGAAGTATGACCGATAAACTGCTAACAGGATTTCAGGAGATTGTCAAGGAAATGCATGCAGGGCGGCGGACTCACCGTTTTCAGGCCGTTTCCAGGAGGAGGCCGGGG
>CAZWTL010000097.1:0-6009 GCA_964637025.1 uncultured Syntrophaceae bacterium
GCGCCAAGGCGCTGGGCAAGCGTTTAGAGGTCAATATTGCATAGAAGGCCGCCCCAGATGCCCCTTGCCACTCTTGCCGGGATGTGTTAGCTCTGCGCCCATTCCACAAGGGGTTTCGAGTCGATGATCCATTTCAGCAGCATCAGCAAGCAGTACGGGCCGCAGGTCCTGTTCCAGAACGCCAGCTTCCAGATCCTGCCCGGCAGCCGCAGCGGCCTCGTGGGCCCCAACGGCGCGGGCAAGACCAGCATCTTTAGGCGTATCATGGGCGAGGTAATGAGGTGCGGCAACTACGACTTCTATTTTCAGGAGCGGGAGATCCGGCGGGAGCAGCTCCTGGCGAGCCACCGCCGCCAGCAGGAGATGCTCGCCAAGGAGGAGTTTATCGCCCGCTTTGCGGCCCGGGCCTCCCATGCCTCGCAGGTGCAGTCCCGGGTCAAGAAGATCGCCAAGATCGAGCGGATCGAGATCCCCCCGGAGCAGCGGACGATCAAGTTCGAGTTCGGCGAGCCGCCCCGGAGCGGCGACGATGTGGTCAAGCTCGAAAACTTGGGCAAGGTCTGGATGCGGCCCGACGGGGTGTAATTGGGGACGGGTTCACATTTTCGATTTCCCAATTTTTGATTACATTCCTGTCAGCTTCTTGTGCAGTATCCTTAGGGTCTTGCCTTCGTGAATACATTCGATAAATTTTTTCTCCCAATGTCGGGGAAAGAGATTTTTTTTCTGATAGCCCGTCGAGTGAAGGGCCTTTTCAAAGCTGATGGTTCTTCCTTCCAGATTCATGAAGGCCAGGAGTTTGATGGCAGCCTGATCGCAGGTGCAAAAGAGTAGTTCCTCTTCTTCTTGTATCAGGCAGGCGATGGATTCCAACTCCCCCGGATCAATACTCAGTCGAGCCTCCTTGGCCTCTCCCTGTACCATCTGCAAATGCACTAACGTCACATCTTCGATTATGGTCACGCGATCGCTGATATGGATTCTTGTCTTCGTTCCGGCGCTTTTATAATACTGCGCCTCCTGAAGCACAGTCTTTGTAACGTAGATTTCAAAGCCTTTGCTGACTCTGTCGAATAAGCCGAGGGTATGCAGATCGATGACCACATCGGCATCAAGTAGCAGCAATTTTTTCATAGTTTTTTACGGCATACCCGGCGTCGGACAGATAGTCATCGATTTCTGACCGATCTATCTCCATGTATTCGGCAAATATACCCCGTGAAATCTTTCCCTCCATCAGGCAGCGGCAGGCAAGGGAAATGAAACGTTGCGGGAATTTCTCCGGCTTTTGCTCTGCATACAAGCCCCTGCGCTGGTTGCGATCCAGGTTCCGAAATGCAGGGTCGACGAGGATCTTATCAACCTGGCTTTTCTTGATGATTTTGAGATTCAGGAGTCTCCAGAGAATGGCCTCCGAAGAGACACCGAACTCCTTGGCCAACTCGATGATATCGACCAACTTTAATGGTTGATTCACGGCGATCTCTTTTTGCGCCGCAAGCAAGGGTTCCTTCGGCAAGAGCAGACTCGCCGCAAAGCTGTCGGCATATCGTTCCGGTATCGTTTTACGGGAACCGTCCCCTATTTCCTCAGGGGTAAAGATATTCCACGTAAGGATATGGAAGAGTTCATGGGCAAGGTCGAAATTTCGCCGCCACGGCGCATCCTGGGAATTGATGAGGATGCCTACGCCGAGAGTGCTGTCCACCAGGCTGCCGCCCGATATGCCATCGCACAAATCCAGATGAATGATCTTGAAGCGGAGCGTGTTTTCCAGGATGTTCAGGAGATTACAGGCGGGGCGAGATCCAAGGTCGAGACGTTTTTGGAGGTCCGACCCGAGGTTGTCGCAGGTTTCAAACCCATTTTCCGCAAAATCATCCCTGTCGAGGGTCGTGAGGATCTCTTTCCACCGCCGTTTCAATCCAAGCAGATTTTCCAGGCTGCTGTAATGTTCGAGAAAGGTGAGAAACTGCCGTTGCTCTTTGGTGATATCGCTCTTGGCCGTCCTTCGCCAAAGAGTGACAGGCTCCGCCGGGATTTTTGATTCGAAGAAATAGTCCAGGGACCTGCCGTAAAGGCGGGCCATGGCGATGAGTTCGTTTGCGTTGACGTTCCTGGTTCCCTTTTCTATGGCGGAGAGGATCTGATAATGATTGAAATGGAGCTTTCTGGTGGCCTCGGCGAGGGATAAACCAGCGGCTTCACGAGCTTGGGTAAGCCGTTGCGGAAGATCGACTCCTTCGGCATTTGAAGGTTTCATAATGGCCCCCATAAGAATAATTGGTGCAATGTGCGTTTACTTTTGACACGATCATAAGATATTCTTACGGTGCTGTCAAGGCCCGATATGAATAATCTTCAAGCCGCCAAGCACAAAGAACCGGATCGATCGGATCATGGTATCCAGAACTGAATGAGAAACCGCAGGTAATTGGGGACGGGTTCGCATTTAAGCTTTATCTGATTTGTCCGCCATTTCCGTCCTGCTTTCAGAGCGAGTGGTCCTGTGTGATCAGGTTACGACTGGACCGCTGTTGCATGAAGCCGCAATCCAAGCGCCCGCAGGACCTTCAGCACCGTAGCGAACTCTGGATTGCCTTCGGGAGACAACGCCTTGTAGAGGCTCTCACGTCCGAGACCCGTCTCGCGGGCGATCTGCGCAATCCCCTTTACGCGGGCGATATCCCCCATAGCGGCTGCTATCAGTGCGGGATCGCCTTCCTCAAGCACCGCTTCCAGATAGGCGGCCATATCTTCCGCAGTCTCCAAATGTTCGGCAGCATCCCATGGGCGGGTCTTAGTCTTTGCCATGATATTAGAGTGGCTTCACATCGCCAAAGTTGCCCTACGAAAGACGGCGGATTCGGGCATTGATGCACGCCCGTGCCCGTCGATCACGAAGGCCGACGAACCATTGGAAATAAATCTCCGTTTGCCGGATTTCGATCATGGTCAAATTGTATCTTTTGAGATACAAAAAAACAAGGTAAATCTGTTGCCAGGTGCCCCTTGCCACCGCTGCCGGGGTGTGCTAGCTCTGCGCCCATTCGCAAAGGGGTTTCGAGTCGATGATCCATTTCAGCAGCATCAGCAAGCAGTAGGGGCCGCAGGTCCTTTTCCAGAATGCCAGTTTCCAGATCCTGCCCGGCAGCAGCAGGGGCCTCGTGAGCCCCAATGGCGCAGGCAAGACCAGCATCTTCCGGCTCATCATGGGCGAGGTAATGAGGTGCGGCAACTACGACTTCTATCTTACGGAGCGGGAGATCAGGCGGGAGCAGCTCCTGGCGAGCCATCGCCGGCAGCAGGAGATTCTCGCCAAGGAGGAGTGGGAGAAGACCGGTCGGGAGCAACGGGCGGCCTGAGATTTTGACTGTATTCTATTTCATGAAAATGCCTTGACAGGGCATTAAAAAGAAATACAATGCACTCATGAAAACCACCCTCGGAAAACAGGAGACGCAACTGCTTGCCTATCTGCAACTCCGCAAGCAGCAGACCGTCAGGACAGGCGAGCTGACCGGTCCCCTCCAACTGAATCCTGAGCAGGAGCGGAAACTGCTCAGCCGGATGGCCCGGGGCGGCCTGATCGCCCGGGTCCGTAATGGACTCTACCTCGTACCGGCGCAGCTCCCCCTCGGCGGCGCCTGGAGCCCCGACGAGATCCTGGCGCTCAATACCCTGATGGAGGATCGGGCCGGGCGCTACCAGATCTGCGGCCCCAACGCCTTCAACCGATACGGCTTCGACAACCAGATCCCGACCCGCATCTATGCCTACAACAACCGGATCTCCGGGGAGCGGACCATCGGCGCGGTCAGCCTGACCCTGATCAAGGTGGCGGATGACCGCCTGGGCGAGGCGGAAGAGGTGCGGTCCCCCGAGGGCCGAACGGCCGTCTACAGTTCCCGGGTGCGGACCCTGGTCGATGCGGTCTATGACTGGTCCCGGTTCAACAGCCTGCCTCGGGCCTATGACTGGATTTGCGGCGAACTGGCTGCAGGCCGGGTGAGCGCCGGGGAGTTGACCAGGGTCGCGTTGCGCTATGGCGACAAGGGCACGATCCGGCGGATCGGGCTCTTGCTGGAGCGGCAGGGCGCCGCAGTCAACCTGCTGCGGAAGTTGGAGGGGGCGCTGGCGCCGTCCAAGGGTCTGATCCCCTGGATCCCCGGCATACCGAAGCGGGGGACGATCAGCCGCCGCTGGGGCGTGGTCGCCAACGAGGAGGTAGCCGCGACGTTCTTACCGACAATTGGACGAAGCTAAACTTACAATTGGACGGATATAAAACTTGCAATTGGTCGGGCCTTTGGACGTTCACATTTTTCTTGACCTAGGTTAACTCGCAGGTTAACATGCAGCCATGAACAGAAACGTCCTCTTCTACAGGACAGCGGACGGGAGATGCCCTGTCCAGGACTTTTTTGATGCGCTGCCGGGCAAGGTAGCACAGAAGGTGTTTTGGGTGCTCCGACTCTTGGAAGACCTGGACATGGTCCCGGCCACCTATTTCAAGAAGCTGATCGGCACGGAGGAAATCTGGGAATGCCGAATCCAGTTCGGTTCGAACATCTGTCGGATATTCTGCTTCTTTGATAGCCATTCGGTGGTCATATTGACCCACGGCTTCGCTAAGAAGAGCATGAAGACACCCAAGCAGGAAATAACGCTTGCTGAGAACTACCGGCGTGACTATTTGAATCGGAAAGGAATCAAGAAATGAGCGACCTGAAAAAATACATCGCGAAGCGAAAGACAACGGACAAGGAATTCGCTGAGGGCTTCGAGGGAGGTTACGAGCAATTCAAGATCGGGGTTGTCCTGCGGCAGGCAAGGGAATCTGCGGGATTGACCCAGGAAGAGTTGGCAACGCGCCTTCAAACTAAGAAGACCGCGATCTCCCGCATCGAAAACCACGCGGAAGACATCAAACTCTCCACGCTAGACCGTGTCGCCAAGGCACTGGGAAGACGGCTGGAGGTCAATATCGCGTAGAAGACCCCGAGGGCCGTGGTGGCTACTGCCCCGTCTGGCCGGCGATCCATCAGCAGGCCTTGGCGTAAGCCAGATGCCCCTTGCCACCATGGTCGGGATGTGCTAGCTCTGCGCCCATTCCACAAGGGGTTTCGAGACGATGATCCATTTCAGCAGCATCGGCAAGCAGTATGGGCCGCAGGTCCTGTTCCAGAACGCCAGCTTCCAGCTCCTGCCCGGCAGCCGCAGCGGCCTCGTGGGCCCCAACGGCGTGGGCAAGACCAGCATCTTTCGGCTCATCATGGGCGAGGTAATGAGGTAAGCTCCCTCGTGAACCGCGTCTTTGCGATCGACCACGGCCGGATGCAGGTCTACGAGGGCTCCTACGACTACTACCTGGAGAAGACCGGGCGGGTGCGGCAAGCGGCCTGAGGCCGCGGCAAGGGCGTTCCAACAGAGATGATACTGCGGCAAACGTCCTTGCTCAATCACCTCTATTTGATTTGCTTTATGATCTGGAGATGATTTATAATCCCCTAAAATTTTTGGAGTTATTCTATGCCCAGCAAGATCAATGTGCCGCGAGACGGAATAAGGGAATTCTGTAATCGGCACCACGTTCGAAAACTCGCGTTGTTCGGTTCGGTACTGCGGGATGATTTCGGACCGGGAAGCGATATCGATGTTCTGGTAGAGTTCGAACCGGAGCAAATTCCCGGCTTGTTTGGAATGGCGCGCATGGAGCGCGAGCTTTCCGCGCTCTTAGGCGGGCGCGAAGTGGATTTGCGCACGCCGGAAGATCTGAGCCGTTATTTCCGCCAAGAGGTTCTAGAGAAGGCGGAGGTGCAGTATGCGCAGGGATGACCTTATCCGGCTGCGGCATATGCTCGATGCAGCCCGTGAAGCTCTCGATTTCACTCAAGATGGCCGTCGCGAGGATCTGGTCAAAGACCGCAAACTGACGCTTGCCCTGGTCAAGGACGTAGAGATCATCGGGGAGGCCGCGTATCAGATTTCGGAGGATACGCGACTAAG
>CAZWTL010000098.1:0-6007 GCA_964637025.1 uncultured Syntrophaceae bacterium
GCTTTTGCCCAAAACGGCGGTTATGCATTGAAGTTTGATGGGGTGGATGACTACGTTTCGGTACCAGATAACGCGTCACTCGATTTTACAGAGTTCACCATTGAGATGTGGATTTATAAAAATTCTGCAGGTGCCTATAAACTTATTGGACAAAATAACAGCAATAATCACGAAAGAGGTTTTGTCTTTGGAATTGACAATACTGATGTATTTCATATCGAGGTGTGGAGTAGTGCTGCACTTTTTACAAATGCTACAAGTACAGCAACAATACCGAATCAAGAGTGGGTACATCTAACAATGAGCTGGAAGAAAAATGACAGACTGAGAGGTTATATAAACGGAAAGATGGTTATTGATGTTGCAACAATCGATGCGGATATTACAAACACAACTCCAATGATTATAGGTAAAGCCCCCTGGTATGTTCTTAATGAAAATCATTTTAACGGTTCTATTGATGAAATAAGAATTTGGAACGATGTTCGCACAGAATCTGAAATAAAATCTAATATGTACAAAGAACTTGCGGGCAACGAAGCAAATCTGGTCGCATACTACAACATGAGCAATGGCAGCGGATCAACACTTGACGATAACCAGACTGCCGGAACCAACGACGGAACAATCAGCGGCGCTGAATGGAAAGCATCCGGCGCATTTGCTGAAACAAAATACGCCCTTAATTTCGACGGCATCGATGATTATGTTCATTGCGGCAATGGCGCTGAGGTACAGTTTAACGGAACCCAAAATTTTACCGTGGAAGCCTGGGTTAAACCTACTGCAGCACAATGGGGTTCTGTAGTTTCCAAATTTCAGCACGACGCAGCTCACGAAGGTTACAGCCTTGAAATGTTCTCTGATTACAGGGTTGCTTTCCTTTTGGGAAATAACTGGAGCGACTGGGAGCCACTTAATTCCACACAAGCTTTAACTCCTAATACCTGGCATCATATTGCTGCCACTTACGACGGAAGCACCATGAGGATTTATATAGATGGGCGTCTTGATGGTTCTGCGCCATGGACTAACGGTGTAACCGACTCAGGAACACCGCTTGTTATCGGCGCCAGGATGGGCACTACTGTTTTTGGCACTTTCTTTGCGGGAAGCATTGATGAGGTAAGGGTTTGGAATTCGGCGCGGACCGAATTCCAGTTAAGAGAAAATATGTGTAAAACGCGAGTCGGGAATGAGGCAAATTTAAAAGCATATTACCGGCTGGACGAAAATGACGGTAATACGGCGTATGATTATTCCAGCTCCGGATATAACGGCACACTGACCGACAATCCTTTCTGGGTTTCATCCGATGCATTCAATACCTGGATTGGAGCCGAAAGCGCCAGCTGGTCAAATTCAGGAAACTGGTCAAAGGGGGTTCCTACTTCAGAGCAAAGTGTTGGATTATATAGATGGAGTTTAGGAGAGGATGCTAAAATCAGTTCAGACCCAACCGTTCGTAATCTGTTGATTTCATCAACCACATCTCCAATGTTAAATTCAAACCTTACCGTAAACCGGAATTTAATCCTGCATTATGATCTTGACCTGAATGGGTATGATATAACGCTTGGTTCAACATCTTATCTTTTGGAAGGGACGGGAGTTCTGTCCGGAACAGCCGGCACGATATCGACGACTCGCAATCTAACCAATCTTTCGTCTGTGAATGTCGCCCTTTTAGGCGCACAGATCACCACTGCCGCCAATATGGGTTCCACAACCATTACGCGGGGACATACAGTACAAACCGGTAACGGGCATTCTTCAATACAACGATATTATGATATCACGCCCACCAACAACAGTTCGTTGAATGCAACGCTTCTTTTTCATTATTACGACACCGAACTGAACCTGCTGACGGAAAATAACCTTAGATTATACAAATCCGTTGATAACGGAACTACATGGACCGACCAGGGCGGAACATTGAATGTCGGCGCCAATACGGTTACCAAAACCGGTATCCCATCTTTCTCGCGGTGGACACTGGCAGATGATACCTTTCCCATAAATGCGCCAATTCAGGCTGTATTGGCTGCTATTGAAGGTTCGGCTTTGTCTTATACTGAAGGCTCAGGCGAAGTGCAAATTACGAACACAATTACCGTAAGCGATGCCGATGACATGAATTTAGAAAGCGCAGTGGTGCAAATTACAGGAAACTTTCAAAGTGCTGAGGATGAATTGACCTTTATCAATCAAAACGGGATTACCGGATCATGGAATAGCGGTTTAGGGAAAATGACGCTTACCGGAAGCTCTTCTGTTGCAAATTATCAATCGGCATTAAGAACTGTGAAGTATCAAAACATCAGCGCCAACCCCACCATGGGTGACCGGACGGTGAGCTTTACCGTGAACGATGGAGATAACAACAGCAACACTGTGACCAGGCAGATCAACTTGACCGCAGTCAACGATGCACCGGTACTGGCGGCGATTGAAGGTGCGCCTCTGAATTATGCCGAAGGTTCAGGAGCGGTTCAAATCACCAATACCATAACCGTAAGCGATGAAGACCATGTGAATCTTGAAAGCGCTGTCATACAGATTACCGCGAATTACCAGAGCGGCGAGGATGTATTAACCTTTATCAATCAAAACGGAATTACCGGAACGTGGAACATCACCTCAGGAGAATTGACACTGACCGGAATTTCGACTCTTGCCAATTATCAGACCGCATTGAGAAGTGTGAGCTATCAGAACATCATCGCCAGCCCGAACACGCTGCAACGAACGGTGAGCTTTACCGTGAACGATGGAAATACAAGCAGCAACCCCGTGACCAGGCAGATCAACGTGACTGCAGTCAACGATGCCCCGGTACTGGCGGCGATTGAAGGTTCGGCTTTGTCTTATACCGAAGGTTCAGGAGCGGTTCAAATCACCAATACCATCAGCGTAAGCGATGCCGATGATGTGAACCTCGAAAGCGCTGTCATACAGATTACCGCGAATTACCAGAGCGGCGAGGATGTATTAACCTTTATCAATCAAAACGGAATTACCGGAACGTGGAACATCACCTCAGGAGAATTGACACTGACCGGAATTTCGACTCTTGCCAATTATCAGACCGCATTGAGAAGTGTGAGCTATCAGAACATCATCGCCAGCCCGAACACGCTGCAACGAACGGTGAGCTTTACCGTGAACGATGGAAATACAAGCAGCAACCCCGTGACCAGGCAGATTGACCTAACGCCCCTGGAGATGGACGTCCAGGGGAACGGCGTCTCCATCGCGGACGGGGATGCCACCCCCTCCACGGCCGACGGCACCGATTTCGGCGGCACCGGCACGTCCTCGGAAACCGTGGTCCACACCTTCACGATCCGCAACACCGGCGGAGCGAATCTGAACCTGACCGGGATCCCGAAGGTGGCGGTGGGCGGGGCCCATGCCGCGGACTTCACAGTGACCGCCCAGCCCGCATCGCCTGTGGCCGCGGGTGGAAGCACCACCTTCCAGGTGACCTTCGACCCGTCGGACACGGGCCTCAGGACCGCGACCCTCTCCATCGCCAGCAACGACCCGGACAGGAATCCCTACGATTTCGCCATCCAGGGCACGGGGATCATCCCGGGGATGGAGGTCCAGGGGAACGGCGTCTCCATCGCGGACGGGGATGCCATACCCTCCACGGCTGACGGCACCGATTTCGGCGGCACGGACACGACCTCGGGGACCGTGGTCCACACCTTCACGATCCGAAACACCGGCACCATGGACCTGACCCTGACCGGGACGCCCAGGGTGGCCGTGGGCGGGGCCCATGCCGCGGACTTCACGGTGACCGTCCAGCCCGCATCGCCGGTGGCCGCGGGCGGAAGCACCACCTTCCAGGTGACCTTCGACCCGTCAACCACGGGCCTCAGGTCCGCGACCCTCTCCATCGCCAGCAACGACCCGGACAGGAATCCCTACGATTTCGCCATCCAGGGGACGGGCAACGCGGACACCGACAGCGATGGCATGCCAGACTCAGAGGAGCAGGGGCCAAACGGGAGCGATCCCAACTTCGACGGAAACAGGGACGGCAACCCGGATTGGAGACAAAGCAATGTCGTCTCCTTTTACACCTACGACCAGCAGGGAGGACGCCATTACATCACCCTGGCGGTCCCCTCGGACCAGTCCATCGCACAGGTGGTCGTCTACAGAGGCTTCGATGCAGCGCCGCCGGAGTGGGTAAGCTTTCCGTACGGGTTTTTCTCCTTCACGATCTGGGGGGTCCCGTTGGGAGGCGCCACTGTGGCAACGATCTATCCGGACGGCACGCCGCCGCAGACCTACTATAAGTACGGCAGGACCCCGGATAACCCGGTGGATCACTGGTACGAGTTCGCCTTTGACGGCCGGACCGGGGCCGAGATCGTGAGCAACACCGCGGTGTTGCACTTCGTGGACGGAATGCGGGGGGACCACGACCTGAAGCCGGACGGCAAGGTAACGGACCCGGGCGGGCCCTCGGAGATTGCACCCCACGTCGGGCTCTACTTCCCCTGCCTGGTTTCCACCGGTGATGAGAGAATGGAGATCGGGATCATCAACACCAAGGGCTATGCGACCACATCGACGCTGTCCTACTACGGGGAGAGCGGAGATCCGATCAAGACCGCTACCGTCGCCCTGGGACCCTACGGAAAGGCGGTTATTTCATCGGGGTCCATCCCGAGGGGCAGCGCGGGCGTAGCCGTCGCCAGTGACGGCGAATTGGTGGGGTATGCGAGATACGTCAGTGCGGAGGGGAAGCGGTGCGCTTGGCCGGGGGCGACGTCGTTGCAGAAATCCTTTTCCGTTCCCCACACGGCGGTAAGCCAGGAGTGGGCCACGGCGATCGGGTTGTTCAACCCGGGCGATCAGGCAGTTGAGGTGACGCTCGCCTACGAATCGGGGTCATCAAGTGCCTTCACCCTGAATCCGAAAGCACAGAAGCTCTTCCGACTGACCGGGAAGGAGGGGGTGGTTTCAATCGCCTCCACGGGATACATTACGGGGATGGAGCTGTTCGACAGCCTCATTGCAGATGGCGACATGTCGGCCATACTGCTCAGGGAGCGTTCCCTCAATGCCCTTTACGTGCCCGCGATCCTGCACGGCAGCGGGGAGTTCACGGGGGTCGGACTCAAGAACCATTACAACGGCACGGTCAGCGTCTCCGGGCACGCTGTCTCGGGCGCGACGGAGGAGCTCTCCTTCGGCACCCAGACTCTGGGAATGCAGACGCCGCAGAGCCGGATGTCGTTCGACCTGTCGGGAATGCTGGGTGAGGAAATCCAATGGGCGGAGATCAAGGGCGCGGCGGACTTCTCAACCCCATTCGGAACCCCGGTGCTCCACTTCCAAGGGGTGGCGGTCTACGGGATTGAAAACACCGGAAAGCTGGGTGCGGTAAACCTCAATGCCCTGAGGTTCCGGGAGGGATACGTGGCGATCCTCTCCGGGTCTTCCGAAGCCACCACCGTCACGCTGGTCAACCCGGGGGCGGAGGAGGCAACGGTTTCGGTGACGGGTCTGGGCGCCTCGGGGGCGGTCCTGTCGTCCGGCACGCTGAAAATCGGGGCCGGCTGCGGTTGGAGCGGGACAGTGGGCGGCCTCTTCGACGGTGGCTTGCCGACCGGCCTGACCCATGTCCGGCTGGTCTCGGATGCGGACCTCTACGGGATCGAGTCGGTTTCGGAAAACGGCCGCATGGAAATCCTCCCCGTCATGGGAAAGGATTAGCTCCATCGTTCAGGAGAGAACGGATTGGTCCAAGCCCGTCTCGGTGGTCGTGGGAAGAACGATGTGCGCCTTGGGAAACGGCTGCACGCGCAAGACGGAAAATCGGGGTGGTTTCCCGATTTTCCATGTCCCACCGCCAATTTCTATCAATTAATTCTTGACATGCAAGAAAACTGTTCTATAAAGGTTGCACTCTGAAAAGGTCGTTCGTTTTCAAATGCTTTCCTTTTTCCCCGTCGAATTTTAGCTGATTTTCCGCCAACAC
>CAZWTL010000099.1:0-5968 GCA_964637025.1 uncultured Syntrophaceae bacterium
GACCATCAATGCCACCAGACCCGCGGCAAGAAATCCCGTCAAAAGCTTCTTCATTCCTTATGTCCTCCTTGATCACTTTGGTTTAAATCCAGGTTACCCTCTGTTTCTGTACGATACGCAAATAAAACAGCCAGATACCGTTTTGGCTCTCACCCCCTTTCACAGGTTATTTGCACAATGGCATGGATGGATGGCTGTGAGATGTCGTGAAAAAAGAATGGTGCATGTTTCCCGTGGCTTCGATCGTGCAAGCGCACGCATTCCTGGCGGACCGGAAACAGCCGAATTGCGAATCCGTCGCATCCGATGTTGGACGCTGGCGTTGTTACCCGTTGGATCAAAATCACACCTTAATTGCTTGATACGGGACCCATCCTGCCCCATCGCAATGCAAATGTCAACCCATTTTCGACCGGGAGGGATCCCGAGCTTTATCTCCCTATGGGCGGGTTCCGGCCGAATCGCCTGCCCGGCTCCGGTACCGTTCGACGCTCCGGCGGATCCGGTCTGCCAGGGCGCGGTCGCCCTTGGAGGCGGCGATTTCAACCCCCTTGGCAGCGGCGGAACGGGCCTCGTCAAAACGGCCGGAGGCGGCGTATGCCGCCGCCAGGGTGTCGAGCAGGATCGGATCCTGGTATCCGGTCAGGATGCAGCCCTTTTCCGCCAGCCGGATCGCCTCCGGTACGTTCCGGACCTTCGGATCCGGGTACAGGGCCATGAGTCTGGCCAGGTTGTTGAGCGCGGGAAGGAAATCGGGCTTGATCTGCAGGGCGCGGCGATAAGCGGATTCCGCATCCCGGGCCGACCCCTTTTCCGCCTGGATTTCGGCGATCTGGAACAGGGCCAGTACGTAATCGGGGTCCAGCCGCACCGCTTCCCGGTAATGGCCCAGTGCGCCGTCCGGATCCCCCCGGCGTTTGAGCATCAGGGCCAGGTTGTAGTGGGACTTGGCGTCCTGGGGGAGGATGTCGATGATTTCCCGGTAGAGCGAGGCGGCGCCTTCGATCTGTCCGGCCTCCGCCAGTTCGTAAGCCTCTTTCCGCAGGGCATCGAAGGCCTCGCGGAAGAGAATGTCGTCGGGGTTGAGCGCGGCGGCCTGTTTGAGCCGTTGGATCATGCCGCCCCGGTCTCCCCGGTTTCTCAGGAAATAGGACTGGTAGACGATCCCCTGGGCCTCGATCAGACGCCGGGCGCGCGCCTTGGTTTCGGCCATGGCCGCGGCCTCCGCCGCTGTCGAAGAGAGAAACGACAGGTCCGGCTCCCGATGCTGTTCGATGGCCTCCAGCAGCGGCCATTGGTAGATCCCCATGGTGAGCCCCCGCGGGGCGGCAAATTCCACCAGGGCATTGTCGTCGGTGTGGATCACCGCATCGTGGGCAAACTGCCCGACACCCCCTTTGCCCATGACCAGGTGGGCCAGGAAATCCTCCATCCCGCGGATGTTGATCCTGGCCAGATCCTCGGCGACCCCCTTTTGCCGCAGCTTTTTCTGGAGCGTGTTGAAATCGACCTGCAGGGGGGCACTGGATCCCACCATGATGCAGTCGCCCTTGGCGGTCTTCCACAGGGTCATCTCGGGAAAGACCGACTGGAAGGCCCGGACGATGCTGCTGAAGGAGGTCAGGTCGATCAGATAGGCCTGCATCCAGGCTGCGGCCACGCCGCGGTCGGTCAGGCGGTCCCGGCACAACTGGAAGTATTCCCGGGTGAACAGATCGGCCACGCCCGCGATGTAGGGATTGGAGGGTTCGGAGACGATGACGTCGTATTTCCGGTCCGTCAGGGCGAGGTGGTTGCGTCCGTCGCCGATGATGAGACGGACCCGCGGGTCGTCCAGGATGCGGTAGTTGTAAGCGTCGAAAAAGCGGGCGGCCTCGACCATGGAGGGGACGATCTCCACGCAGTCCATCCTTTTCAGCGGATGCCGTCCCGCGGATCCCAGGGAGATCCCGCTGGCCAGGCCGACGACCAGGCAGCTTTCGGGATCGGGATGCAGCAGCAGCGGGATGTGCGCAACCAACTCCTGCGACGGCAGATCCCCATGGGAGGAGGCGTCCGGCTTGCCGCTGGTGTAGAGGGTCAGAGAACCGCCGGGGAGTTCCTTGACGGTGACCGTGGCGCTGACGTCCTCCTTGTGAAAAAGGACTTTGCGTTCGGCCTCTATGGCCCTGAGTTCGGCCGGCGAACGCGCGATGCGTTTGGAGTGCTTCATGGCCTCGTAAAAGGGTCCGAAGCTCATTTCAGCGGCATTCCAGGACGGCATCAGGATGATGGCGGCCAGAGCCACGGCCGCAGCCGCGCCGGCCTCCACCCCCCTGCGGGTCATGGACAGCGTCCGGCTCTGAAACAGGAAGAGCCCGCCCACGGCGATGTTGATCATCACCGCGACAAGGAGGGTGTTCTCGATGCCGGCCAGCGGGATCAGGATGAAGCCGCCGGCAAAGGCGCCGAGGATATTCCCGATCGTGTTGGACGCATACAGGGTGCCCACGGATTTGCCGACCGACGCGGATTGGCGGACGAACAGGCGGCTCGCCAGCGGAAAGGCCGCCCCCATCAGCGTGGTGGGCAGCAGAATGACGGCGACGATCAGGGCGAATTCGACGGCCTGGAGCTGCCAGAAGGATGATCCGAACCGCGAGATCATGCCGGTCACCCAGAACGGGAGATGGCCGATCAGCGGGACCACCGGCAGGGCCGACAGTCCGATGGCGGCCTGGATCACGGCGAGGGTGCGCATCGGATCCCTGACCCGGTCGACGAACCTCGCATAAGCCATGCTTCCCAATGCGATCCCCAGCACGAAGGCGGTCAGGATCATGCTGAAGGCATAGACCGAGGAGCCGATCAACAGCGAAAGGGCCCGGGTCCAGGCGATCTCGTAGACCAGGGCCGCAAATCCTGAGATCCCGTACCCGATCAGCAGCACCCTCCCCTCCCTCGGGCCATAGACGATCCGGCCGGCCTCAGGAACGGGGGAGGGCCTCCGGGACTTCTCCTTGGCCCGGCCGACCCGTGGATCCTCCGATTTCTTCGGGGTCTCTTCCTGCTTCGGATGAATCTCCGCAACATCGTCGCCGAGACGGCGATAGAGGAGATAGGCCGCTGTGGCGACCAGCGCGTTGAGGAGACAGGCCGTGCGGATTGTCAGGGTCACGCCCAGGCTCGGAATGAGCAAAAAGCCGGCGGCCGACCCCCCCAGCACCGCGCCGAAGGTGTTGATGGAGTAGAGCACCCCCACCGGATATCCGACCCGTTCCAGCGACCGGACAAAAAACCGGGCCAGGATCGGAAGCGTCGCACCCATGAAGGTGGCCGGGATCAGGAGCACGATTCCGGCAAAGACGAACCGGATCAGGCTGAACAGGTAGAAGGAGGTGTGGGTGTTCTGGTAGATCCACCGGTAGACCGGCTCGGCCCCCTGGATCAGCCAAGGCAGGAAAAAGCAGTAGACCGCGATCGTCCCCTCCAGAAAGGCGAACAGCCGGAGCGGGTCGCTGCGCCGGTCGACGATACGGCCGCCCAGAAAGCTCCCCAGGGCCAGGCCGCCCATGAAGGCGCACAGCACCGTGGTGATGGAAAATGCGGTGTTGCCCATCACCAGGCGCAACAGCCGGGTCCAGGCCACCTCGTGGATCAGGCCTGCGGCCCCTGACACGAAGAAGGCGCAGAGCACGATCCTTCCCGCCGTCCTGAAAGAAACCGCCGGTTTGCCGGCCGGTTGCACCGCTTCTCTGTTTGAAAAGGACATGTTTCCTGCCTCTTGAGGATTTGTTGATGTAAGTGTGGGACAATACGAAGAAGAAACCTGTTTGTCAAGCAGATGTTGCCCGACGCGGGCGGCTAACCGAATCGGGCCTGAAAAAATACCCCCGATGGTCTTTCGAGGATCGGACCACCGGGGGCAGGGGACTGTGCCGCGGCCGACCTTGAACCCGTCGACCGCGGCGGCTGAACGTTGGGGCCTGTCAGGCCCGTTTGTTATTCATTTCAGGAAAACGATCTCCATGAGCACAACGCCTTGCTGTGGCTGCTCGGTTTAATACCCGCCGCCGCCACCGCCTCCGCCGGCGCCGCCGCCGCTGCTGCCGCCGCCGCCACCGCCGGTATCAACAACGGCGCCCGGCACGGTCACGGTCGTCCCGCCCGTGTTGATGCCGAAGCCGAAGCCGGAGTAAACCGTCGGCGCCGGATAGGAGAGGGTCCAGCCGGAGGTCGGGGCCTGGGTCCCAACCGCCGGATAGGAGAGCAGTTTCCAGAACTCCGGGCACCCCTTGGCCATTAGGTATTTCCGGCTCAGGTCCTTACCGACAAGACCCGGATCGTTCGCCAGGATGCGGGTTGACTTGTGGATGCTCGTGGGGTTCAGGGTGGTGGCGGAGCCGCCGATGCCGCCGTCGCAGAAGAGGCAGGCCACATTCGGGTAGGTGTAGCCGGCCGCCACGGAGCCTGTGCTGTAGAGCGGGTTGATGAACTCCCAGACCACCTCCTTGTTGACGTAGTTCACGCCGCTGAGCACGCCCTGGGTCACCTCGATGATGTGGCCCGTCTCGGTGATGGTGATGTGCGTGTTGCCGTTGGGGAGCCGCTGGTTCGTACACTGTGAGGCGGAGTAGCTGCTGTTGGGCCTGGCCCCCGTATACTGCCAGACGACATGGCCCGGATGCAACGGATTGGGGGACCGGTCATTGCTTTTCGTCAGGCTGGTGTTGCCGTTCGGCAGCGCCCCGACCGCCGCGCTTGCATATGCGGTGTAGCTCTGTTTGGACATATCGACCTCGACCGAGCGGGTGCGGTTGCCCTGCGTGCGGTTCCAGCCGTTGTCCAGGATCAGCATGTTCCCGGCCCCGGGATGTCCCGGCGGGATGATGTGGGCATGATGCGGCCCCCAGAGGAGCTGGTCGCCGTCATCCATGAATGAGGGGGCCCTGCCCGCGCCGTACGTGCTGGGGTTGCCCCACCGCCAGATGAGCTTTTTGGTGGTCTTGTCGACGATGTAGGATTCGCCGAAATGGCGCGAGTTGAAGATGATCTTGTTGGGATCCGTGGGATGGTAGTTGGCCGTGTTCCAGTGGGTCCAGTCCTGGGTCTGTGACGCGACCGTATCCGTTCCTACGACGGCCATGCCGGGAACGATCCAGTTGAGGTCCCACTTGTCCGGATGGTCAATGGGCTCCCCGTAATTGGGCTTGGTCGGATCGAAGTTCTGGACCAGGTTGTCCCACACGTGGAACTCCCAGACGATCTGTTTGGCCCGGTTGACCTCGATGGCGTAATCCGGCCACAACCCCCTACCGATGGTGGCGGGATTCCGGCCCATGGCGATGCACTCGGCGTTGCTTTTATACTCCCATCCGAGGATGAGCACGTTGCCCGGCGTCCACGGGCTCGGGGTGATCGTATGGTGCTGGACATGGGTTGCGTCATTGACCTCGTAGTCCCAGACCACGTTCCCGGCCCAGTCGAACTCCTGGAGGTAGCCGCCGTGCCCGCCGCCGACGCTGATCTGGGTGCAGCCCGTCGCGCCGGGCGTGCACCCGTTCGGCCATGTCTGCTTCCTGATTTTCACGTTCGGATTCACTCCGGCCGGCAGGGGCAGGGTCCAGGGCGCCTGCGGGGACAGGAGATTGCCGTTCGGGAGCATGAAGTCCGTCAGTGAGATCACATAATCCCTCTTCCATTCATTGACCACATACCCCTCCATATCGATCAGATATGTGGTGGTGTTCCCTGCGCCGGTTCCCGAAAACAGAGTGTAACCGCCGGCGGATTTTGCCGCGTTGTACTGGATCACCCCGGACGGCTGAACGAACATCTCAACCGCGATCGCTGAGCCCAGGGGCCACCAGGCGAGCAACATGGCCAGAGCCATGGCAAGCAATAACTTTTTCCTCATCTTGTAACCTCCTTGTGCGGTGAACCCGTCACCGTATCGTTTGCGGAATGGGGAAGGGCCGCGGGAACCGCC
>CAZWTL010000100.1:0-5967 GCA_964637025.1 uncultured Syntrophaceae bacterium
GTGTAAGGATCCCGAGTTTCAACCGTCACGGCAATGGCCTGAACGGTCGCTCCCAATGCTGCCCGCAATTGCGCAAAGCTCTTGTTCAACGCATCATCCGTTCTTTTACGGTCAGTGATGTCGATCATGATGCCCTGGTAATGGGTGATGGATCCGTCAGACGCTCGCCTGACCCATGATTGATCGTCTATCCACCGTATCTCGCTTGATTTTGTAACAATGCGGTACTGCTTGGTGAACTCGTTCCTGCCTTCCCGGGTATACCGGTCGACCTCCGCCCCTATCCTTGGCAGATCATCAGGGTGGATGATTGAGACATAGGAAATGCGTCCGCTTGTAAAGTCATCAGGGGTGTAACCAAAAGAGGCGACATTTTCCGAAACATATTCCACCGGCCATCCCTCAACGGCTTTCCACAGCCAGACAACCACAGGGCTGTGTTTGACGATGAATTCAAGCTCCTGCCTTTTCGCATAAGCAACGCGCAGTTCCTCCTCCTTCTGCTTGCGGTCGGATATGTCGACGCTAGTGCCGATCATGCGAAGGGGTTTGCCGCCGGCATCAAAATAAATCTTCGCCCGATTCGAAAGCCAGCGGACATTGCCGTCCGGCCGAACAATTCTGAAGTCGATCTCTATTTCCTGCAATTGCTCCCGTATGTACCGTTGGATCATCGCCCGGGTTTCCTTCACATCGTCCGGATGAACCAGACTCAACCACCGATCGGTGGTTTGTTCGACGGTCCCTGGTTCGATGCCGTAAATCATCTCCATCTGAGGAGTCCACGTACTTCGATCCGTTGTCATATCCCAGTCAAAGATTCCGATCGCTCCTGCCGCCTGTGCCAAGTTGAGACGCTCCTGATGCACAAGCATAGCCTGCTCCGCCTGCTTGCGCTTCGTAATGTCGCGGATCACGGAACCCATACCGACGATCTCGCCATTGCGAAGCATGGGAGAACCGCTGATTTCGCCTGTTTTAACGGACCCGTCTTTTGCAACGAGCTGATAAACCGATGTCGAAAAGTTTGTTCCCCGCATGACCAAACGCATTTCGTCCATGGCCCGTTCAGCCGATTCCGGAGTAAATATCTTGACCAGGTCGGTAATGGGCCGGCCAGTCAACTCTTGCGGTTTGTACCCCAGCATCTTCTCCACGCTGGGAGACATCTTCTGCACCTTGAGGCCGGTATCGATCGTCCAGACGATGTCCATTACATTGTCGAAGCTCAACCGGTATTGCTCCTCAAGCCCCCTCAATTGCAGATTGGCTGTTTCCAAATCCCGCATCTTGTTTTCGAGTTTGCTGAAGAGGATTTCATTGTGTTGCCGGAAGAATTCCATCTCTTCTCCCAGAGGTTTCGGAGCCACCGCCCCCGCCCGGGACCGCTCCTCCCAGACCTCATCCAAAATCCGTATCAGGATTTCCGGTTCCTGAGGCTTGAGGACGAATCGGTTCGCGCCGAGACTCAAGGCAAACTTCTCGTCCTTGGGATCCGTATACGTGGCCGTGTAAAACACGAAGGGTATCGCGCTCAGCCGTTCATCCGCCTTGCACCGCCTGCAGAAGGTATAACCGTCCATCACCGGCATCAAGATGTCCGATACAATCAGGTCGGGAGGGGTGGCATGGGCCTTGTCCAGGGCATCCTGGCCGTTTACCGCCGCGATGACTTCATCGCCTTCCCCCTCCAACAGGCTCGTCAACACATAGAGGTTGGTGCTGTTGTCGTCGACGATCAGGATTTTCCTGTTCATTGAATCCTCGCTTCCGATCATTTCATGGATAAATGTTGTTCGACCTGCGCCACAAACGTATCCGGATTGATGGGCTTTTCGATGTAACCGCTGCATCCTGCTTCCATGGCCTTCTCCCGGTCGCCGGGCATGGCATAGGATGTGACCGCGACAATTGGCGTCTTCACAAGATCCGGAATCTGTCTCAATTGCCGTGCTACCTCGTATCCGTCCATGGTCGGCAACTGGATGTCCAGGAGAATGATGTCGGGAAGGAGCGATGCGGCCGATTCGATCCCCTTTTTGCCATCCATGGCCGTGAAGACTTCATAATCGCCGTCTTCAAGCATGTATCTGATCAGGTAGAGATTTTGCTCATTGTCTTCGATAATCAGAATCTTCCCCTTCATACATCCGTTCCTTTCTTTGGCAGGGAGAAGCTGAACGTGCTCCCCGAACCCCACGTGCTTGTCACCCAGAGCTTGCCGCCCATCAATGACACCAGCCTTCTGGATATGGACAGCCCCAGCCCGGTTCCCTCATACTTCCGGCTGATCCCTGAATCGATCTGCCTGAACGTCTCGAAAACGGTCTCCAGATCCTCGGCCTTGATGCCGATCCCCGTATCGATGACCTTCATGAGGATATGGCCATTCTCCGAGTCGCATACGAGTCTTACCGATCCCTTTTCAGTGAACTTGATGGCATTGCTCAGCAGATTCAGAAGCACTTGCTCCAGGCGCCGGCGATCGCAGAAGATGGTTGAGATGCCGGGGGAGATGTCGCATGCAAGCGCAAGCCCCTTGATATCCGCCAGCGGACGGGTGGTTTGCACCAATTTCTCGATGAGTTCCGGCACACGGATCTCCTCATAAACCAGTGTCAATTCGCCCGCTTCGATTTTGGATATGTCGAGGACGTCATTGATTAGCGAAAGGAGGTGCTGCGCGCTGCCCCGGACCATGTTCAACTGTTTCTTCTGTTCATCGTTCAACGGACCAACCCGCTCACGGAGAATAATGCCCGTGAATCCGATAATCGAATTCAGAGGGGTGCGCAGTTCGTGAGACATGGTCGCCAGAAAGGCGGATTTCAAATGGTCGGCCGCCTGGGCCTTCTCCATCGATGCCGCCAACTCGGCGGTTCGTTCGAGAATCCGTTGCTCCATCTCTTGATTGATTTGCCGGAGTTCCCGCGTACGCAGATTCACCTGATGCTTCAGAATAATGCTTCCCAGGAGACTTATGACCAGAATGATGACCACCGCAAGGCCGACGATTTGCAGCCATACCGGCCATTCGAAGCGGACCTCCTCGGCTGTCCAGCGCTTCAGCGATTGATAGTAAACCGATTGAGGGTCCTGCTTCATTTTCAGCAGATGCGCGTCGATGCTGTCCAATAACTGGGGATGGGTGTCTTTGGGCGATGCGAAGTAAAGGGCGGAAGGATTGAAGATGACCGCCGTGTCTACAAGTCCGTGCCTCTTGGCATGAAGGGCCCCGTAATAATGGTTGGCCGCGACTGCGTCGGCTTCGCCCCGGCCCGTCATCTCAAAGGCCCGTCCGTAATCGGGCGCCCTGATCAGGGTGATTCTCAATCCGAAGCTGTCGGCCATGCGGGTGAGGTCCGCCTCCTGGACAGAGCCCTCCAACACCACGATCCGCTTCCCATCCATATCCAACAGGGTTTGAATCTTGCTGCCCCTGCGGCCGTAAACCTGGTCCCAGGCGGAAAGCGCCGGCACCTTGTGAAAGGAATACTTCGCTTCGCGCGCCGCCGAATAGGCGACGTCCGGCATCAGATCGATATCGCCCCTCTCAAGCCGTTCCAACCCTTCTTTCCAGGAACCCGGCACATAGCGCAACATCCACCCTTCGCTTCGCGCAATGTGCTCAAGGATATCAATAAAAATACCGGCAGGCTCTCCGTTCTCGGAAACGAAGATCTTCGGGGCATTGTCATAGACCCCCACCCGCACGACGGGCCCATCGGTTGCCGCGAACGGGGCATCATGAAACAACAGGATGAACGGAGCCAGGAAAAGGAAAAAAAACAGCGGGCCGCGCGAAACGCAGGATCTGCCGGTCGTCATCAGTTCATCCCCCATATCATCAAGCGACAGCAAATTCCTTTGGTCCGGGATCCGATTTACGGTAACGAACAATGGATACTTTCCTGTATAGGCTGGGCCGATAATGTATCCGATAGGAAAAATATGTCAAGAAATTTACCGACCGTTTCAAACCTCTTCGGTTTTACACAGGAAGAAAGAATCGGCCGGGGAGCCGGAGAACTCGTTACGCCGGAATCTTTTGCCCGAATCGAGAAGCAATACAAGGCAACCAAGAAAAAGAGAGATGACGCAATTGATCCGAAAAGGATCGTAACCCTGGAACTGGAATATTACCGAAAGGATGGATCCACGGTCTGGATGGAGACCATGATCGGTTCCGTTCGGGACAAGGACGGCCGGCTTACGGGATTTCATGGTGTGACCAGGGACATTTCCCAGAGGAGGTTGTCGGAGGAAAAAAGGAAGGATAGTGAGGAACGCTACCGTCTCCTGCTGGAGAGGGCCAATGACATGATCATCGTACACGAGGTGAGCCTGAAAGGGCCGGGCCCATCTTTAAGACAGATGATTGGATATCCGGACGGATGTTTGACCCAAAATCCTTTTCAAGGATTTGGTGAGATCGCGAGTTTAAAATATAAGTCATTATCTTCCCAGCCTGACCTTATTAATCTACCATCTGGGTATGGCGTTGTAGAAAATAGCAACCAAAGTCCGGACCCGCCGCCAAGACAATCGCCGGCATCGCAAGAAAACAAAAATGTATATTTTAAACCCGCTGTCACCTCTGAAACAAAAGGGATATTGATCTGATTCATGCCCCACGATATGGAGATGTTATTGCATTCCCCGATCTTATCCGGGCTCGAAATGCTTTCTCCCTTAAATATTTGCAATTTATACAGGCC
Source organism: uncultured Syntrophaceae bacterium (assembly GCA_964637025.1). GTDB lineage: Bacteria > Desulfobacterota > Syntrophia > Syntrophales > UBA5619 > UBA5619. The sequence continues at coordinate 4,719 of CAZWTL010000100.1, forward strand.
TTTCGTTCCTTGAGCGTTATCGTATACGCTGATGGAAGAGAGATAGCCAGTGCATGGAGCGATCCAGCTCTGTCCGATTTTGGTCACAGGAAGCGTTCCCCAATACGAATGTGTCAGATAATCTATGGTGCAAGATCCTGATGAAGAAAACAGTTCAATATTTATCGTTGCCCCCGGCGTACCGAAGAGGAGCAGGTATGACGCATCGCCGGAGCCGGGAAGTTCGGCGTTACCGCTTCCTTTACCGGAGGCCTTCTGATTGAAATCGCTGTCGTACAGTCTCCAGGCTGTGGCATTGCTGATGGTAATCGAGCCGGAGGCCGGAAGCTTTCGCCACTCGGAAAAACCTTCGCTGCCGATGGTCACCAAAGTGGGTCCGGCCGAAACCGATGAAATCCCGGATAAGGGACGGAAAAGGGTGCTTCCGGAACGGAGCCAATCGCTTGCTTCCCGCCGTTCAATAGCTGCATCGGTCAAATCCCTTCCTGAGACCTGTGGGATCTGCAGGTACAACCCGTCCAGCCGATCAGCCGCCGGCGGATCCATGTCGCGCACGAGATCCGCATCCATAAAAAGGTATCCCGGCAGTTCGTTGACGGACGTCAGCAGCAGGCTGTGATCGATGCTCAGATCCAGGAAGGATGAAAAAAATAATGTTTTATTCACCGGCAGCCATCGGGTGGCCATGCGGTTCTGCCAGGCCGCTGAAATGGGGTCCCTGGCATCGAGCTTTTGCGCGAGCAGATAAGTTGTCGTGTAATGTCCGGCGCCGTATATTTTGCGATAGTCAATATATTTCCGGTCGGAAGCGGTCAGCAGGCGAAGCCCTGTCATGGAATCGTCGTCAGCGGCGTACCAGCCGTCGCTCCTTTTTTTGAACGCCGCGTATTTCGGTGTCCATGTGCTTTCCTGGCAGCTCTCAACGGTCAGCGAACCGTCTGTTGCGAAACCCAAACGATACACGGAGCCGGCGGCGGCATAAAAGCCGGTGTAGGTGTTTTTTTCTTCAGCCGTCGGGGGGGTGACCTGGAGGGGATTCTGGGTTAACGTGGCGGGCATTTCCGCAAGCGTGCCGTTATCGACCAGGGCTCTCAGCAGAACCCGTTCTCCGACCTTACACACCATATCCGAAGATGTTTTGTTGGAAGCCATCAGCACGATCACCCCGAGTTTGGCGTCCGGCGCCACGATCATCGTTGAACGGTACATGACCCCGTAGGATCCGTCAATGGAACCGCCCTTCTGCCAA
>CAZWTL010000101.1:0-5961 GCA_964637025.1 uncultured Syntrophaceae bacterium
TTGGTGGAGATGAGGGGGATCGAACCCCTGGCCTCGGCGTTGCGAACGCCGCGCTCTCCCAGCTGAGCTACATCCCCATGGCAATGAGCGGCACCTGGATGGCGTTCCGTATAAATCAGGGGCGGAGCATATATGATCCGCGGCAAAACTGTCAAGCGATAGTTGATTCCGGTGATGGGATGATGGAACGAGGTCGTCCGTGCGCCTTCCTCCCGTATTCGAAGACGGAGGCTCCGGAGAGGGGGCGAGGCGGGGCCGGTCACCGTTTGAATCGCCGCTTGAGGAGCATCGGCGCCGCCAGCAGGATGAAAAAGAGCCGAAACAGCTGGAAGGCCAGGAAAAAGGTCACGTCGGCCCCGAGCGTCAGCGCGACGATCCCCAACTCGGTCAGGCCGCCCGGCGCCGTGCTCAGAAAGGCGGTCAGCATGCTGGCCGGGGTGACGAGCATCAGGACGAACCCCATGAGATAGGTAAAGGCCACCAGAGCCAGCGAGCCTCCGACGGCCCACGGCAGCACGTGGACGATTTTCCGGAGGCTCTTCAGGGACATGATGCAACCCAGATAGACGCCGAAGAAAAGCTGCGCCCCGTTCATCACGGGGGCGCAGACGCGCGGGGTCGCAAAGCCGGTCAGGACAGCAGCGAGCGTCCCGAAGACCGGTCCCAGAAGAAAGGGGATGGGAAACTTCAGGCGGACGGCCAGCAGGACCCCCAGGAACACCATCAGCAGGGTGGGCCAAGGGGGGACAGGGTTCTCATTCGGGACCATCCCGAGCGGCAGTTCGGCCGGCATATGGGCGATGCCGTGCGTGGCGATGAACGGGACGATGAAGAGTACGGCCATGACCCGTATCATCTGCATGAGGGTGACTGCCGATAAATCCGCGTCCTCGATCTCCTCGGCCACGAGGATCATCTGCGACCAGCCGCCGGGAACGCTGCCCAGGATGCCGCTGGACAGGCTGATTCCCGTGCGCCTGTGGGTGATGTAGCCCGCCGCCAGGCCGAAGAGGATGGTCGCCGCCGTGACCGCGACCATCCACGGCAGGTTGACCAGGATCTGATGGGCCGTTTCCATCGTCGCGGTCCTGCCCATCGAATAGCCGATCACGATCATCGCCGCGTTGCGGAGGCCGGTCGGCCAGAGGGTTCCCCAGGCGCTGACGTTGTGGTGAATCAGGGAAACCGTCAGAGGCCCCAGCATCCAGGGGAGCGGAATGTGGAGAAGCGAGAAGAGAAAACCACCGGGAACCGCCACCAGACCGGTGGTGAGAATCCGCAAAGGATTTTTGAAACAGGGCGTCTCCCCGGAACCCGGATTCATAAGCCACCCTTTCACAACGGCCAGAGGTGCGCGGAACGTCGGACGCCGCTGCCATGTGCCGACCGGAGCTTCATCACCCGCGTCCCGACGTGATGCGAGGGAATCGGAAAGGGGGCGAACGCGTCGCCAAATGCCCGTTCGTTCCATCCCTTCATTCTTGACAAGGCCGCCACCCTCGAATATAATTTTTTCCAATATGCTGTGCCTGAGCGCCCTTGAAGACCCGGGCGCGTCCATACCGCTGATAGACCCGGAACGGGAATTATCACAGTGCCTTTGAGACCGCAACCGACATCGCAATAATCATCCAAGGAGGCCTTTCATGGCAAAGATCGACGCATTTTTCCATCTGATGCACGACCAGGGGGCATCGGACCTGCATCTCGTCTCCGGACAGCAGCCGGCGATCCGCATCCGGGGCGACCTGGAACGGATCAAGTTCGATGTCCTGACCAATGACGGCCTCAAAGCCATGATTTACGAGATCACCCCCGAGCAGAAGATCAAGCAGTTCGAGGAGACGGGCGATATCGACTTCGGCTATGAAATCCCGGGGCTGGCCCGCTACCGCGCCAACTTTTTTCAGCAGCAGTTCGGCTGCGCGGCCGTTTTCAGGGAAATCCCGACCAAGATCACCACCTGCCAGGATCTGGGCCTGCCCCCCGTCATCGCGAAGCTGGCGACCCTGCCCCGGGGGTTGGTCCTCGTAACCGGGCCGACGGGAAGCGGAAAATCCACGACTCTGGCGGCCATCATCGACGAGGCGAACCGGATCCGCAAGGACCACATCATCACGATCGAGGACCCCGTCGAATTCGTGCACGAGAGCAAGGGCTGCATCATCAACCACAGGGAGGTCGGACGCCATACGCGGTCGTTCAGCGCCGCCCTGCGCGGCGCCCTGCGGGAGGACCCCGACATCATCCTGGTCGGGGAACTCCGTGACCTGGAGACGATCTCCCTGGCGGTCGAAGCGGCCTCCACGGGACACCTCGTTTTCGCCACACTCCACACCACGAGCGCCGCCAAAACGGTGGACCGGGTGATCGAGGTCTTCCCGGCGAGCGAGCAGATGCAGGTCCGTTCGACCCTGGCCGACGGAATCCGGGCGGTCATTGCCCAGGTCCTGTTCAAACGGGTGGACAAGAAGGGACGCTGCCCCGCGCTGGAGATCCTGATCGCGAACGCGGCGGTGCGCAACCTGATCCGGGAATCCAAGACCTATCAGATCCCCTCCATGATCCAGACCGGAAAGAAATACGGCATGCAACTCCTGGACGACGCGATATTCGAGCTGCTGAGCAAGGGATGGATCGGCGGCGACGAGGCCTACATGAAGGCGAACGACAAGCAGCGGTTCAGGCCGTTCCTGAAGAACCCGCCGACGGACTTCACCGAGGTCTGACCGGGATCCGCTCAGAGGAGGCAGCGATGAGGAAACAGGAGATCGACTACATACTGGAGAAGATGCTCGATTCCCACATGAACGTGTCGGATTTGAACATCACGATGGGCAAGCCTTTTCAGGTGGAGAGCTCGGGCGAGCTGATCAACGTGGATATCGAGCCGCCGTTCATGAGTCTGACCCCTTTCCAGACCGAAACCTTCGTCCTCAATCTGATCAACAATGACAGGCGGCTCACGGAAATGCTGCTCTCCCAGGGATCGTGCGACTGCTCCTATGAACTTTCCGGGAAGGCCCGCTTCCGCGTGAACATTTTCTCCCAACGGGGAAACTACAGCTGCGTCCTGCGAAAACTGGAGACCAGGATCCCCACGATCGACGACATGAACCTCCCGGAGGCCTTCCGGAAAATGGCCGAGGAGAAAAACGGGATCATCCTGGTGACCGGCGCCACGGGAAGCGGCAAATCCACCTCACTGGCCACGATCCTGGATGATATCAACGAGAAGAAGTCGGTCCATGTCGTCACGCTCGAGGACCCGGTCGAATTTTCCCATCCGCACAAGATGGCCACCTTCAACCAGCGGGAGATGGGGAATGACTTTGATACCTTCGCCAACGGGCTGCGCGCCGCCCTCCGCCAGGCCCCGAAGGTGATCCTGGTCGGCGAAATGCGCGACCGGGAGACGGTCGAGATCGGCCTTTCCGCGGCGGAAACGGGCCATCTGGTGCTGACCACCCTCCACACGGTGGATGCAGGCCAGACCATAAACCGCATTCTCGGGATGTTTTCCACGGATGAGGAAAACCAGATCCGCGTGCGCCTCGCGGACACCGTCCGCTGGATCGTCTGTCAGCGGCTCCTGCCGAAGGAGGGAGGCGGCCGCGTCGCCGCTTTCGAGATCATGGCTTCGAATCTCCGGGTGAAGGACGCCATCCTGAACGGCGAATCGGAAGGGAAGACCTACTACGATATCATCCAGTCGGGGAAAGCCTTCGGGATGATCACCTTCGACGACTCCATCGTGGAGCTGTTCAGCAAGGGGCTGATCAGCGAGGAGACGGCCAGGGCCTACGCCTCCAACAAGGGTGTTGTCGGCCGAGGCATCGACAGCGTGAAGAGTTCCAGGGGGCAGGCCACGACGGACCTCGGCAAGCTCGAGGTCGACCGGGATTACGGCAGGTCGGCCAGACGATTCTGAAAGGAACGCCAGGAAAGGAAGCGGATCATGGAAGATCAGGATATCCTGATGGATGAGGGGACCTCGGAAGGATACGACGCTGCGGACAGGCTGTTCCACTTCATGTTGGACGGGGTGGCGACCGCCCTGGTCTGCGAACCCGATCCGGCCGTTCGAGAGAAGATCAGCGGCAGCCTGAAAGAGCTGGAATATCAGATCACCGCGGTGGAAAAGGCCACGGAAGCCCTGAAATTGATGAGGTTCCACATCTTCGACGTTGTGGTGGTCAACGACCGTTTCGATGCGCCGGACCCGGACGCCAACGAGATCCTTCGCTACCTGCAAAACCAGAGCATGTCGATCCGGCGGCGATTTTTCGTGATCCTCGTCACTGCGCGATTCAGGACGATGGACAATATGGCCGCGTTCAACCGCAGCGTCAATCTCATCCTCAATCTCCGGAACGTCGATGACGCGGGGAAGATCATCAAACAGGGTCTGGCCGAGAACCGAGCCTTCTATCGCGTCTTTCACGAGGCCTCGCAGAGGGCGGGCAAAACCTGAATCCCCGTTTAGCGACGGGCGGGCGGGGATTCCAGCGCTTCCGCCCGCCGGAGGGTGGAGGCGGCAAGATCGTATTTCCCCATGGCCTCATAGGCGGAGGCCAGGCGCAGGAGATAAAGGGGGTTCCCCGGATCGGCGGCGCTTGCCTCGATGAAGGCCATGGCGGCGAGGGCATGGAGTCCTTCCCGGGCGGAACGGTTGCCCAGACGGCTCCAGCATGGTCCTGCAGATCCGGGTTGAAGCTTGGCCGCGCGTCTGTAAGCGTCGGCGGCGGCATCCGGTTCCCCCAGCCGGAACAGGCAATCGCCGAAACCCATCCAGTAAAGGGGGTCTTCGGAACACGCCGCCAGGCACCGTTCCCACGCGATCCTTGCCATTTCAGGAACGCCGATCCCCAAAAAGCCGTCGGCCAGACGGCTGAAAAAAGCGGAGGCGGACGAGGGATCGATCTGCGCGGCCCGGTTGTATTCCTCGTCAGCCCGGACGGGTTCTCCGGCCGCCAGGAGGGCGTCGCCGAGGCGGCAGCGGTGTTCCGGCGCATCCGGTTCGCGTTCGACAATGCTTTCATACACCCGTAGGGCCTCGGCGCCCCTGTCGGCGGCGAGATAGGCGTCCCCCAGGGTCTGGAGGATGCCGATGTCATCCGGCTGGGCGGACGCGGCCCGTTCGCAGACGGAGATCAGCGCCTCCCGGTTCCTGCATTCCCGGTGTATCCGAACGAGTTCATCGAAGGCAAAACCCGTGAAAGGACTGCGCGAGAGCTCCTTTTGAAACAGCCGTTCGAAACAGACCATGGCCTCCGCGGCCTGCCCGCTGTCATAAAGCGCCCACGCCAGGGAAAGGAGGTGGGAATCCTCGTCAGGATGGGCCTTGACCCATTTCCGATAGATGGGGACGGCCTCCCCCGGACGGCCTGATTGCATCAGCTGAGCGGCGCGGTTCAAATCGGCGGGAATCGGTTCGTCGATTGGCATCGGACAAAAAGGGACGCCGCGAAAGGGGCGACGAACAAAGAAAAATCCCCGGGGGATTGTCCTCCCCCGGGGCGTTATGGATCAGCAGCCTGAGCAGGAGCCGCAGGCGCCTTCCTGCTGGCTCAGGCTCGAGTTCAGCTTGAAGCCGCTTCCGCGCGGCGTGGTAATGAATTCCACCGAGATCGGTTTGACCTTTTCGAATAGATTCTTTTCAATGAGATAGGTCACTCCCCTGTCCTCGAACACCTCGTCGTCCTGTTTTGACTCATCCAGAGCCATGCCCAGAGAGGGCCCCGATCAGCCGCCCTCCTGCATGAGGACCCGGATGGAAGGGGCCTCCGTGCGATTCTTGAGGAATTCCTTAATCATTTCGCTCGCTTTTTCAGATACCGAAAACATCTCCCTCTCCTTTTTGCGGACCGTTCCGGGGTCCATCAGAATTTCGCTTACAATAACGATGATTTTGTTTTTGTCAAACGATATTTTATTTTCATGGCCCGATGCCGATGCCCG
>CAZWTL010000102.1:0-5886 GCA_964637025.1 uncultured Syntrophaceae bacterium
CGATATGAACAAAGTGGCGCTGATTACCGGGGTCACCGGCCAGGACGGATCCTACCTTGCCGAGTTTCTTCTCGATAAGGGCTACGAGGTCCACGGCATCAAACGACGCACGTCCCTCTTCAACACGGACCGGATCGACCACCTCTACCAGGATCCCCACAACGGGAACCGCCGGTTCGTCCTTCACCACGGCGATCTGACCGATTCCTCGAACCTGGTCCGGATCATCCAGCAGGTCAAGCCGACCGAGATCTACAATCTGGCCGCCCAGTCCCATGTGGCCGTCTCCTTCGAGCAGCCCGAATACACGGCCAATGCCGACGCGCTGGGCACGCTGCGCCTCCTCGAGGCCATCCGCATCCTGGGCATGGAGAAGACCGCGCGGTTCTACCAGGCCTCCACTTCGGAACTCTTCGGCAAGGTCCGGGAGACGCCCCAGAAGGAGACGACGCCCTTCTATCCCCGCAGCCCCTACGCCGTGGCCAAGCTCTACGCCTACTGGATCACGGTCAATTATCGCGAGGCCTATGGGATCTACGCCTGCAACGGCATCCTCTTCAACCACGAATCCCCGGTCCGCGGCGAGACCTTCGTCACCCGCAAGATCACGCGCGCCCTGGCCCGGATCAAGCTGGGCCTGCAGGACGCCCTCTACCTGGGCAATCTGGACGCGAAGCGCGACTGGGGCCACGCCCGGGATTACGTGGAGATGCAGTGGCTCATGCTCCAGCAGGAGCAGCCGGAAGACTTCGTCATCGCGACGGGCGTGCAGTACAGCGTCCGCGACTTCGTGAACGCGGGGGCGGCCGAACTGGGGATGGAGATCCGCTGGGAGGGCCACGGATTGGACGAAACAGGCTCCTGGCAGGGCAAGCCGGTCGTCCGCGTCGATCCCCGCTACTTCCGGCCCACGGAGGTGGAAACCCTTCTGGGGGACCCCACGAAGGCCCATCAAAAGCTGGGATGGAAGCCGAAGATCTCCTTCCACGAACTGGTCGCCGAAATGGTCCGGGAAGACCTCAAAACCGCCGAACGGGACGAGCTGGTCAAGAAGCACGGTTATGCCGTATACTGCCGCAACGAATAGGCGGGAGGTGACGTGAAGATGTTCCATGGCAAACTGAAATGGATTGCGGCCCTTTTCCTGTTCGCCGCGGCGGCCGTCGCGGGTTATGCGCTCTACCTCTACCAGCAGGGAGGGGCCGAGCAATACAGGCCGCCGGAGGCCCGGACGGAATCCCCCCAAACGGAGGCCGTGAACGGTCTGAGGGCGCTGTCCCAGGCGGTCGAAACCTACTACGCGAAGAATCTGAGCTACCCCGAAAAGCTGGAGCAATTGCAGCCGGAATTCATCGATCGGATCCCCCTGGAGCCCGGCACGGAAAAACCGTTTGTCTACGAATCGGACGGACGCGACCGTTACCGGATCGCCGCCTCGGAGCCGTCCCGCTATGCATTCAAGGAGCTTTATGTCGAAAACGGAGAACTCGTACAGAAATAGTCCCTGCCTGCCGGCGATCGCCGCCGGCCTCTTGATCGCCCTGCTCCTGGCCTCACCGGCGCTGCCCGCCGCCACGCCCCTCGAGAACCAGATCATGAAGGCCCTCGGCAGCGATGTCCGGTGCAAAAACATGGCGATCCAGATCAGGCAGGACAAAGAGAAGCCCGGCGAAATGAAGAGCCTCGCCTTCAAGCTCGAAGAGGTCAAAATCGGCGAAATGGTCGCGGACCATATGACCGTCATGTACGAAAAACCGGTCATCGACCTCGACCGGCTGAACAACGGGAACAAGTTCAGAATCCTCTCCTCTTCCCGGATCAAGGTGGGCATCCTGGTTTCGGCCGGGTCCCTGGAGCGGTACATCGCCGCCAGGGCCAGGCAGCTTCGCAAGAAATACAACCGGATGTCGATCAAGTTTTCGCCCCCCTATGCCGAATGCCAGTTCGACGTTCCGGCTTCCGAGATCTCGCCCGAGGCCCTGAAGATGCTCGACAAATTCATCAAGGGGGGCAAGCTGGAAGGATACGCGGCCCTGCAATTCAAGGCCCGGAACAACGCCCTTTCCGCCGAATCCTCGAAGGTCATCCTCAACCACTTCCTGATCCCGGACGTCCTTCTGAAGGAGTTGCAGACCCGTTTCAACCCGTTCGACAGCGTTCCGGTGCTTTCGCCCTTCAACTATTCGATCAACGGCGTGAGCGTCCAGAACAACTATCTGTTCCTGAGCAATTGAACCTTCCCCATCCGGCAAGAAAGGGAAACGTATGAACGAAAACAACGTGAGCATGGAGCAGGACGAAATCAACCTGATGGACCTGGTCCGGGTCATTCAGAAAAGGAAATGGCTCATCGCGATCGGCACCCTGATCTGTCTGGCGATTGCCGTCGCGGTCAGCCTCATCATGCCGAAGGTCTATGAGGCCAAGGCCTACCTGCTGATCACGGCCCCCAAGTTCAACGTCGAATTCGCCTCCAAGGAGGGCTCCAAAATATCGACCCCCCTCTTCGAAAACATCACGGGCGAGACCTTTTCCAAAATGATCATCAACGAGCACACCGCGAAAGCGGTCATTACCAAATTGGGGCTGGACCAGCTTCCCGACCCCTATACCGTGAAGGCGATCCTCCAGCAGATCAAGGCTGAGTACACGAGGAACAGCAATCTGATCGTGTTGAAGGTTCAGGACGCATCGCAGGAACGGGCCGCCGCCATCGTCAATGCGTGGGCCGCCGATTTCATCGAAACCAACGAAAACGTGGTCTCCAAAGGGTCCATCGACGCCGACAACTTCGTGATGAACCAGCTCGAAGCGGCCAAAATCCGCCTGAAAGAGGACGAAGAAGAGCTGGAAAGGTTCCAGAAGATCAGCAAGATCGACCTGCTGAAGGACCAGATCGCCGGAAAGATCAAGCAGATCGTGCTCTACGAGAGCAAACTGGACGACGCGGTCCGTTCCCGATTGATCGAAAAGGCCCGCTACGACGAAATGGCCGGCCAGCTCAGCGAGCAGGAAAAGATCGCGGACACCGCGGCGCGAAGCGATTCGTACGCGGTGGGGGTTCAGGACCTGACCGCCGGCATGACGGTGAAGGAGGCCAGTGCCTTCATCGAGCGGCAGACCGCCAAGGCCCTGGCCGATCTGGATGCGGCGGAAGAGGCCTACAAGGTGTTCAGCCAGCAGAACCAGATCGAAATCCTCAAGTCGCAGATTGACAGGAAGGTCTCGCAATTGGCCGATATGAAGTCGCGGATCGCGGAGCTCGATATCAAGCTGGAAAAGCAGCGGACCACCCTTGAACGAACCCGCCAGGAGCTGGAAAAAGAGGACCAATATATCCCCGTGGACAAAGGGTTCATCGGCACCGAGGAAATCAACCCCCTCTATCTGAGCCTGAACGATGACAAGTCAAAGATCGCCATAGACATCTCCTCGCTTGAAAAGGAAAAAACGGAACTCCTGCGGACGCAATCGGTTCTGGAGCAGGAGATTCAGAAGATGAAGGGGGATCTCGCATCCCAGCAATTGGAGGACACCCGCCTGAAGCGGAAACTGGACCTGGCCGAGACCCACTACGAGACCCTGGCAAAGAGCCGGGAACAATCGAAACTCTCGGAGGCGCGCGAAACCGGGAAACCTCGATGGATCGGCTATTCGAATGCCGTCTATAAGGAGCTGAAGAACAATCTCATGAAAGCGGCGGTCAATATCGAAAGCTTCAACGCGGAAATCCTCCAGTTGAAGAAGAACATTGCCAACCTGAACAACGAAGTCTCGGTATTGAAGAAGGAGCTGGCGGAGCAGGAGCTCATCCAGACCCGGCTGGTCAGGAACGTCGATACGTCCCGAAGCACCTTCGACGTCCTTTCGAAAAAGAGGGAGGAGACCAAGATCTCCTCGTCCATCAAATCGGCGACCATTCAGCTCTCGGTTCCCGCCCCGGTCCCCGACTTTCACATCAAACCCAACAAGCGGATGATCGTGTTGATCGGGGGGATCATGGGGCTTCTGCTCTCCATCCTGCTGGCCTTCTTTCTGGAATCTTTTCAAAAGAGCGCGCCTCTTTCGCGCAAACCCCTGGCGTGAGGGCGCCGTCGTCAAGCCCTCGAACCTTCTGAAAGCGACCCGGACGGCTCCGATCTACCGATGAAATACCATCTCTTCCGAAGCAGAAACTTCTACCTGATGATCCTGTGCGATGCGGTCCTCCTGCTGGCGGCCCATCTGCTGTCGTATTGCCTGCGGTTCGAGGGGGAAATCCCCGAAAGCTTCCTGACGGTCTTTCGGAACACGGCGGCCCCGATCGTTGCCGTGAAACTCCTCTTCTTCTTTTTCTTCAACCTCTACGGGGGGATGTGGCGCTTCACCGGCCTGAGCGATCTGAAGAACCTGCTGGCGGCCGCCTCCCTTTCCTCCCTCACGGTCACGGCGTTCATCGCCTCGATCTTCCGCTTCCAGGGATTTTCAAGATCCGTCTACATCATGGACTTCTTCCTCACCCTGCTGCTAATCGGCGGCATCCGGGTGGCGGTGCGGATCTACTACAACCGGGGCTACGGGCTGGACCTGAGCCTGTTCAGGAATCACGACCCGGTCGTTGCGAAGCGGATCCTCGTGATCGGCGCGGGCGCTTCGGGCGAGAAGGTCGTCAGGGAGATGCTCGACAGCCCCGCCATGAAGATGCGGCCCGTGGCCTTTCTGGACGACGATCCCGGCAAGGCGGGCAAATCGATCCACGGCGTGCCGGTCAAGGGGCCCGTGGCCGAGATCTGCCGGCTCGACAGCGACTTCGACGAAATCCTCATCGCCATCCCCTCCCTGAAGGGGGAACAGATGCGGGCGATCGTCGCCGCCTGCGAGCAGACCCGGAAGCGGTTCCGGATCATGCCCAGCATCGGCGAACTGATCGGCGGCCAGATCTCCGTCAAGGCGATCCGGGACGTGAAGTTCGAGGACCTGCTGGGACGCCACGAGGTCCGGCTGGACGAGGAGCTGATCCGCCGCAGCTACCGGGACAAGCGGATCCTGATCACGGGCGCAGGGGGATCCATCGGCAGCGAACTGGTCCGCCAGGTGGGATACTACCACCCCGGGGCCCTGGGCCTGCTGGATTTCTCGGAATTCAACCTCTTCCAGATCGAGATGGACAGCCGCCAGCGGTTCGAGTATATCCCGGTCCATTCCTACCTGGTGGACATCAAGATCCAGGATGCCCTGCGGCGGACGTTTGCAGACTTCCGGCCGCAGATCGTGCTGCACGCCGCGGCCTACAAGCACGTTCCGCTTCAGGAGCTCAATCCCCGCGAGGCGGTTTTCAACAACATCAAGGGGACCCGGATTCTGGCCGATCTGGCCGGCGAATACGGGGTGGAGCGGTTCGTCCTCGTCTCCACGGACAAGGCGGTGCGGCCCACGAACGTCATGGGCGCCTCGAAGCGGGTCGCGGAAATGCTGCTGGAATGCCGAAACGGCGAGAGGCGCTGCCGGTTCGTGGCCGTGAGGTTCGGGAACGTCCTGGGAAGCTCCGGCTCCGTCATCCCGATCTTCGAACGGCAGATCGAAGCCCGGATGCCGGTGACGGTGACCCACCCCGAGGTCACGCGCTATTTCATGAGCACGGTGGAGGCGGCGCAACTGATCCTCCAGGCCGGCGCCATGGGCGAAGGGGGCGAGACCTTCATCCTGGACATGGGGCGTCCGGTCCGGATCACGGACATGGCCAGGGACCTGATCCGCCTGCACGGGCTGGAGCCCGAACGCGACGTGCCCATCCGCTATATCGGCCTGCGCCCCGGGGAAAAGCTCTACGAGGAGCTGATCACCGAAGGCGAAGGCATCGTACCCACCCAACACGAAAAGATCCGCGTCATCCGCGGCCGGCATTGC
>CAZWTL010000103.1:0-5853 GCA_964637025.1 uncultured Syntrophaceae bacterium
GGCCTCCCCATCGCACAACCATGTCATCTATACCACGCATTTCCGGATCCTGCCTTGAAAATTTCGAATGGGGGATAACGATGGAGACGGCCGTCAGAAAAGGGTGACAGGCGATCATCCCGGCCGCGATCCGGAAGCGTCCTGCAACTCCCGGATGGTTCATGGAAAAAGCGGGGGGATGGGATGCCCAGATTGAATAGGCAATCAGGGTGCATGATACCCGTATTGACACCGCGGATATTATTATGTAAACTTGCACATCCAGCCGATGACCGGGATCATACTCCCCACCCTTCAAAGGAAGGCCGGCAGCATGGGATTCACGCAAGAGAGGCGGGCCGCTGGCGTTCCCCTCTGATCGTCATGGTCCATGCTTGGGACAGGGAGCTGCAGAATGATTCGGATTTTCAGGTGCAAAAAAAGGGGCGTGCTGATCACCGGCATCTGCCAGGACAGCACCTGCGAGTGGTCCTTGAAGAGCGAAGTCTTCTGCAACTGCACATGGGTGGCCTGCAATCATGGCCCCTTCACTCTCGAACAGGTGGGGAAAATGATGGGCATCACCCGCGAACGGGTAAGGCAAATCGAGGTCAAGGCCTTGAAGAGACTGCAACACAGAAAAAGGAGGGAGCCCCTGCGTCGCCATTGGGAATAGGGGGGACCTGAGAGGCATCGACGCGAACCTTGTCATGACAGAACAGAGGCAATCCCGCCGGTGCGCCGGATCCGGCAGGATGCGGTTTCGAAGCTGGGCACCGCGGAGCCGTAATGGAGAATGCGAATGCAAGCCACGGATATCTTATCGCTCAAGCCGGCGATTGAAGAGATGCTCGACCGCCATGACTGGCAGGAACTCAGGGATCTGCTGGTCCAATTTCCCGAACAGGATGTGGCCGATCTCATTCCGGAGATCCAAGAGGAAAAGCGCCTGTTCCTCCTGCGCCTCCTGCCCACGGGGTTCCTGCCGAAGGTATTTACCCACCTTGACCGTCGGCTCAAGGACAATATCCTCAAATTCCTGACCGCGGAAGAAAACCGGACCATTCTTGCCGGCATGACCCCGGATGACCGGACCGATTTCCTGGAAGAGCTTCCCGGGACGGCCATCCAAAAACTTCTGACTTTACTGACCCCCGAAGACCGGCGCACCACCTTGCAGCTGCTGGGATACCCCTTGGACAGTGTCGGCCGTCTCATGACGCCCGACTATGTTGCGGTTCGACCCGAATGGTCTGTGGGTGAGGCGTTGGCCCATGTCCGTCTGAAGGGCAGGGACTGTGAAACGGTCAATGTCATCTATGTGGTGGACGGAGAGTGGAAGCTCGTCGGGGTCCTGGGGCTGCGGCGGCTGATCCTGGCCGGCCCGGATGAATCCATTGCCCAGATCATGGAGGAGGCGGTCATCAGCGTTTCGGCATTCGACAACCGCGAGAAGGGGGTCCGGAAGATCCGTCGCTATGACATCATTGCCCTGCCCGTGGTGGACGCCAAGGGGGTCATGTTGGGCATTGTGACCATCGATGACCTCTTCGATGTGGCCGAAGAGGAGGCGACAGAGGACTTTCAAAGATCCGCTGCGGTCAACCCCCTGAAGACCGGCTTTCGCGAATCGTCCGTGCTCTCGCTTTATGGGAAACGCATCTTGTGGCTTTCCGGCCTGTTCTGCGTGAGTGTGCTGACCACGGCCATGATCTCCTCGCAGAGGGAGATCATGACCTCCACCATCGCCCTGGCCTCCTTCATCCCCCTGTTGATCGGCGCGGGCGGCAACACCGGGGCGCAGTCGTCCACCCTGATGATCCGGGCCATGGCGCAGGGCGAAATGATCGGCAGGCAATGGCGGAAGGCGCTGTTGCGCGAGGTCGCGATCGGCTGCCTGCTGGGATTCACCATGGGAGCGGCCAGCCTCCTGCTGGGGTTGTTGCAGGGCGGCTGGATTCTTGCCGCGATCGTCTCGCTGACCATGGCATGCATCGTGATCTTCTCCAGCATCTTCGGCATCCTTCTGCCCCTGATCCTGCATCGCATGCGTTTGGATCCGGCTGTCGCGAGCAGTCCCCTCATCGCCTCCGTCATGGACATTATGGGCCTGGCGATCTATTTTTCGGTTGCCGCCCGGCTGCTGTAGAGGACCGGGCGTCGATCAACCCCTTTGCCGACCGGGATTTCGCAGGCCCCGGGGGCCTCAATCCCCTAGCGCATCGCGTTTGTCTGGATGGCCGCATCCGCCGCCTGTTGAGATTGCAGATAGGTCGTAAGATTGATCTTTTGGTTTGCGATATTCAATTTTTTTCGAATGTGCTCGCGGTGCCGGTTGATCGTTGCCGCGGAAACACCCCTCAACTCCGCTATTTCTTTGGTGCGCAACCCATTTCGAATCAAGTTGCAGATATTGGCTTCCGTCGGGGTCAGGGCATGAAAGCGATTCACTAGCCGGTGGGTGAAAGGCGAGGTGAGCTCTTCGAGGTTATTGCGAAGGATCTCCAGGTAGGTTTGCTTGCTTTTCGCCACCGCAGGCGACAAGGCGTGGATGATGGGCATGACCACCTTGTCGATGTTCTGCCGCATGTTTTCGTAGATGCGCATTTTCTCTTCTTCGATGTTGGAAAGAACCACGCGCAGGGCTGCATTGGCCTCCTTGAGGGCCTTTCTTTCGATCTGAAGCTGCCTGTTGTTCTCCTGCAGTTCCTGCTGCGCCATCAGCCAGACCGCAAATTCTCCGATCCGTTGGGCGATCCCGTCCAGTAACTTCCTTTCTTCCTTGAGAAAGGGCCCTTCATCGTCCAGGGGCCGTTCTTCCAGATAGACGATCGTGACATCGCCCAGGACATCATTGCCGACCAGGATTTGCGCGGACTGACGCCATGGCGTCCACTGAAAATCATCGCCGGCGTAGCTTGCCCCCTGAAAGTCGATGCAGGCGCGGGCCACCTCCGCGTATTGCCAGGACTGGGGTAGAAACCCCACGAGGGACTTCAGAAACCCCTCCATGGAGTCGACGTTGCGTTCCGCGAGTTGAGCGATCCCATACCAGCAGTTCAATTCCTTGATGCGTTCCCGAAGAGCCCTTTCCATGATATTCTGGCTGGTTTGTTCCATGGTTCCCGCCCTCAATATGACATCGATTGCCTACTTCTTATAGGGATTCATAGTGCATTATACGCGTATTTACAACCCCAAATCAGTTCGATAGAGATGACCTAAGGGTCGATGGAGCCCGGGGTGGTGCAAGGTCCCCGTAATTGTCAACGACCGCAATATGGATGTGGGACGGAGCCGTATGCGCGGCTTCCCCCTTATCCGTTCAAACCTCGAACAAACTGTCTGCCATGGGGGACGCGGAGATGCGGCCGCTATGAAAATAGATGTTTGCCCCAAGCCTATCAATACGCTGGAGCCGAGCGACATCCTGTTTCAGACGAGTTACTGGGGCAAGGTGAAGGCCAGGCTGGGCTGGAAGCCGGTGGCTTTTGATTTCCACTCGTCCACGGGCCAGCAGGGTGATGTGATGCTGCTGATCCGCCCCCTCGGAAGCGGGCTTGCCGCCGCCTGTGTCCCCCAGGGTCCCGAGTGGGGGCCGGCGCCTGAACACTATGGCCTGTTTCTGGAAGCCCTGTCCCAGGAAATCGGCAAACACATCGATTCGAAGGTCGCGTTCATCCGCTATGACCTCCCCTGGCTTTCGCCCTATGCCATTGAGGAGGAAGCCGACGGCCGACCCTGGCCCGGCCATCCCGCGCCGCCATTGCGGGAATTGCGCATGAATATGGGGACACGCACCTGGAATCTGCGGAAGGCGTCCCTCGATTTAACCGTGGCCGACACGTTGATCACCGACCTCGATCAGCCTGAAGCGGATATCCTTGCGGCCATGAAGCCCAAGACCCGTTACAACATCCGCCTGTCCCAGCGTAAAGAGGTTCGGGTGGTCGACGCCTCTGTCGAAGAACTGCCCGTCTTCTACCGCCTTTACGTCGAAACCGCCCGCCGCAACGGCTTCCCCGCCGGTTCCTATCGCCATTTTGCCGCACTCTTCTCGACGCGTGACCGCTATCCCGGCGTTGCCCGGATCATCTTTCTCCTGGCAAAACGGGGGCAGGAGATTCTGGCCGGGGCGATCGTCGCCATTTCCGGACGCCGGGCGCTCTATCTGTTCGGCGCTTCTGCAAACGAGGGACGAAACCTGATGGGGTCGTACGCCCTCCATTGGGAGGCCATCAAGAGGGCGAGGGAGATGTGCTGTTCGGCCTACGACATGGGATCGGTCTCTCCTGACGACGATCCCGGCCACCCCTTTTATGGGATGTACCGGTTCAAGACCGGCTTCGGCGGAAGCGTCGTTCATCGGAACGGCTCCTGGGATTATCTGCTCGATGGGGATGGATATCGGGCCTTCCGCAATTACGAGGCGGCGGTCCAGCTCCGGCTTTCACTGTGGAGCGCCGGCTGAGGGCTGCGAATCGGTGGTGCCCGTGAGTCGATTATCCTCCATGGAATCCGCGTCTCGATCCGGGCGGCATGGCCCCTTTATGGAGCCCTCCGCGCCGTCCCGGAAAAGGTGCGGCTCATCCATTCCTGTATGGAATCGCCGGTGCGCGAAGTGGTCGAATGAGCGATGTCGTCAGGCCCGGACGTGCATTCCCCGGGAAAAGGGCGGCCGCGGCTGATGGCACTCAAGGGAAACCATGGCGTCGTCCGAATGGCCCGTGAGGGGACAAGGGGGCCCTCCCGCGGCCCATGCCTTGCCCGCTTTGGGCATCCCGCAACGCCTCAGCGAACCGACAAGCTGGTCGAATGCAGGACCTGTAAAATGATCGGGGCAGCGCAGACGGTCTGCTGACCCCCTCCGAACGGCAGAAGATCGCCCGCGCCGCTAACCCCCCATCCTTTTTCTGAACTCGGAGGGCCGTTCATAACGGCTCCCCTGAGACCAAATCCCTTTCCCCTGGGCCTTGGCCTCCTGTTCCGCCTGGAGAAAAGGGCTGCGATAAGGTCCTTTCAGGTACTCCCCATAGGCCTCGGCCATGCCGGCGGCGACCATGTCCAGGTTCACATTTTTCTCGCCCAGCCAGAGAATGGCGACGATCCTCCGGTAACGGTCGATGTCGCGGATCTCGACCCGAACGGTCCTCTGACTGACCAGGGAGGCTAGGTAGTCGCGGGAGGCGTTGCCGAAGGGCTCGCCCGGGAACTTTCCCTTGGCCGTCTCCGGCGCATCGATACCGTAGAGCCGGACCTTCAGCTTGGTCCCCTCCGGGGTAAGGGCCTGCACGGTGTCGCCGTCGGAGATCCTGGTGATGGTGGCGGTGACGGTTCGAAGGGGCGCGGCGTAGCTGCCCACCGTGAAGAGCATGGCCAAGCCGGCCAGGAAAACCGGAAGCAGGCTGCGGGAGATGGCCTTGTGCATCCTCCCAAACGGCCCGACGGCTGTCCATGGGTCATGCGTCTTTCCACTGAGCGCACCCCTGAGGGTTGCGATATGTTTCCTATGTTTAAAACTGCTCACCTCAAGAGCTTCTCCAAATAGGCCAGCCGTTGCCTGTAGATCCGGATCTCCTCCCGACATTTCTCCCGCAGGGCGATCTGTTCCCGGAGGGCCGATACATCCCGATTCGCCACATGCTGGTTGACGATTTTTTCTCCCTCACGCCGGACGAGGTAGTGGTAAAGGTACTCTTTCCCCTGGACCCGCTTCCGGCGGAGGTTGAGAGCCCCTTTGGGAAGGTTAGCCACCTTGGCGAACAGGGCCTGGAGGAATTCCCGACTTCTTCGGGATTCCTCTTCGAGCATGCCGTGGATGACCGGGTCCTTTTTCGCTACTTTCATTGGCTAAATATAAAAAATGTAGTGGAA
>CAZWTL010000104.1:0-5849 GCA_964637025.1 uncultured Syntrophaceae bacterium
AGAGAACCTCGCATGAATCTTGAAGAAAAATGTCTATATGAATTGATTCCCAGAGTATTGTTACCTGATGGATACCGAGGAAAATTTCTCCTCGTGTCGATTGTCTGGCACACGCAGACTATGGTAGCGCTGAGATCAGGTGACCTGTGGCACCGTGAGATCCTCTTGAATACCCGGGCGGAGTTGAAACACATGGGGATTTCCGATGCACGGGTGGATGAACTGGGCGGCGCCCATGTATCATTTGAGGCGGAAGGATTGATCCGGATTTATGGCCGCAGCGATGAATTCGGTGCCTGCGATCTGGAATTTGCCGCCAACCTGATTAGAATCGCGAAACCGGCATTTAAGGTCGTGGTCGACTCATGGGACCAAGGCGGATGATATTGCGCGAGACTGGACAGTAGAAACGATCATTTCAGTCAGATGGTGGTTGAGGTGCATCATGTTCGACAAGCACAGCATGGAAGCTCTAGCTAGCGGATTGAAGCGGTGGCACGGAGGTCTGCAAGAAAAGAAAATCAAGTCACCGGAGGCAAAGACAAGCTTTGCAACCCTCTCCGGTTTAGCGGTTAATCCTCTCTATACACCTGTAGATGTCTCTGTTCTTGATTATCTTCGAGATATCGGGTTCCCAGGGCAACATCCCTTCACTCGAGGCATACAGGGCAATATGTACAGGGGCCGATTCTGGACCATGCGTCAATACGCCGGCTTCGGTTCGGCAGAGGATACAAACCAGCGCTTTCGATATCTGATGGAACAGGGGCAGACGGGTTTGAGCGTTGCATTTGACCTGCCCACTCAGATCGGGTACGATTCGGACCATCCTTTGGCATTGGGTGAAGTAGGCAAGGTGGGAGTTGCAATCGATTCCGTGCGAGACCTTGGTGTCCTGTTCGATCAGATTCCGCTTGACCAGGTCAGCACATCCATGACGATCAACTCACCGGCTTCCGTTCTGACAGCGATGTACCTTGCGATCGCGGACAAGGATGGCATTAGAACGGATGCACTACGAGGTACCGTTCAGAACGATGTACTCAAGGAATACATTGCTCGCGGCACCTATATTTTTCCGATACGCCCTGCAATGCGGATCGTCTCGGACATCCTCGGTTACTGTTCGAAGCATATGCCCCTTTGGAACAGCATCAGCATCAGCGGCTATCATATGCGTGAGGCTGGAAGCACAGCTGTTCAGGAGGTGGCTTTTACCTTCGCGGATGGGATCACCTATCTGGAAGCAGCCAGGAACGCAGGACTCGGCGTAGATGAAATCGGCCCTCGTCTGTCATTCTTCTTCAGTGCTCATCAGGACTTCTTCGAGGAGATCGCTAAGTTCCGAGCTGCGCGCAGGATCTGGTCCAGGATCATGAAGGAACGGTTTAAGGCGAAGAATCCGCGTTCCTGCATGCTGCGTTATCACGTGCAGACCGCCGGCTGCTCCCTTACAGCTCAGCAGCCGTTATTGAACATCCTCCGTACCGGATATGAAGCCTTGTCCGCAGTCCTTGGAGGATGTCAGTCTCTGCATACCAATTCCTTCGACGAGGCCCTTGCCCTCCCTACGGAAGAAGCCGCACAGATTGCACTCAGAACCCAGCAGATTATCGCCTACGAAACAGGCGTTACGGACACGGTGGATCCGCTCGCCGGTTCATATTACTTGGAACACATGACGGACAAGATCGAAACCGAAGTCCAAGCATACCTGAAGAGGATCGAGGAAATGGGCGGCGCGATTCCAGCCATAGAGTCCGGATACATTCAGGGAGAAATCGCCACCAGCGCCTACGAATACCAGAAGAGGGTGGAAATTAAAGACCGGATCGTTGTCGGCGTTAACCGATTTCAGATCCAAGAGCCGCCTCCTACGGGTCTTCTCCAGATGCGACCGGATATGATTGACACCCAGATGGATAAGCTTCGTACCCTACGCGCTGAACGGAGCGCTACAGCCGTCCGTTCAGCATTGGACGATGTGCGTCGCGCGGCGGGAACCAGTGAAAATTTGATGCCGCCTATTATCGAAGCGGTAAAGGCAGAGGCAACCATCGGGGAAATCTGCGGTGCGATGCGCGAAGTCTTCGGTGAATACGATGGTGGCAGGTCATTTTAGCGGTGCAAAACTCAATAGAGATTAGGAATGTCGTATGAAATCTCCACAGAAGATCCGTGTGTTGCTGGCCAAGCCCGGCTTGGATGGTCACGATCGTGGGGTGAAGGTAATCGCCCGTGCCCTGATGGAAGCAGGCATGGAGGTCATCTATACCGGACTGCGCCAGACTCCGGATCAGATCGTGAACACCGCGGAGCAGGAGGATGTAGATGTTCTGATGCTAAGCAGCCTGTCCGGCGCCCATAACCACCTCTTCCCCAAAATCATGGAGGTTTTGCGGAATCACCATATGGGGGATCTCCTCGTTTTGGGAGGCGGCATCATTCCTCCCGGCGATATTTCCGGACTGAAGGCCTCGGGAATCCGGGAAATATTCGGACCTGGAACGGACACGCGCAAAATCATCTCCTGCATTCATGAAAATCTAAGGCCGAAGAAAACGGAATCATGAACAGCGCGCTACGTGATCAGGGAGGGAGCGTGAGAATATAAATTTGCATCATGCCTGAGCATGAATTTTGGAGGGAAGCGGGATCGCTAGACGAGATCACTGCCAAAAGAACACTTCCCGTGAGCAATGGTCACGAGCCATGTTATGCTCAAATGATTGGCTACAAGCCGGATAGGCTGCTTTTCATCGAATCTTACTCTATCGAAAAGGTGTGTAAAAATCAAGAAAGGGACACTTTGATGATTCATCTTATTCCTTTGAATCTATTACGGATGTTCCGCACTGCTGTCGCAGGATCTTTGATGATCATGGTTACTGTATTCGATACACCAGCCGCTGCTGCAGATATTGAACTTAAATTCGCGCATTTCATGTCCCCCATGCACGTTCAGCACCAGGAATCGTTCATCCCTTTTGCTAGGCATGTGGAAGAACTGACTCAGGGCCGTGTTAGGATCAAGATTTTTGCTGGCGGAGCTCTGGGGGGGGCCATGCAGTTGCCCGATGTCGTACGAACGGGGATTGCCGATATGGCCTTCATTGTGCCCTCCTACTCCACTGGGCGTTTTCCCAGAAGCTCCGCTCTCGAACTTCCGTTCATAGCGGACCAAGCCCTGAAGTCCGCAAAGATCTTCTACGATCTCTTTGCTCCCCATCTTGCAGATGATTATCACGATTATAAGGTATTATGGCTATACAGCAGCGATCCGGGACAGATCTACACGGCAACCGGACCGATTAAGACCTTAGCGGATTTCAAGGGGAAGAAAATCCGTTCCCCTTCCGCTGCAATGAGCGAAGCTCTCGGCCTTCTGGGAGCCCATCCGGTCAGCATGCCCATATCCGAGCTTCATACCGCTTTGGACAAGCGTATCATTGACGGCATGCTTTCCCCAACCACGGCGATTCACGATTTCAAGCTCCATGATCAAATCCACTACGGAACCCGCATCAACATGTTTAGTTCCCTGCTAATGGTCGTGATGAACAGAGAGCGCTTCGCATCACTGCCCGAGTATGCCAGAAAAGCATTGGATGAGGCATCCGGAAAGAAATGGGGGCTTAGGGCGTCGGAAATTTATGACCGTCTGGATACCGATGTCATCACGAAGCTTAAAACTTCCGGTCGAGTCCGTTTCGAGGATTTTTCTGCGACAGCTCAACGGACTTTTTATGAACGGCTTAAGCCGATGGACACGGAATGGATGGCACGTCAGGCTAAACACCCCATCCAGGCACAGGAAATCCTACAGTCATTGCGCACCTCCGTCGGAGTAAATCCATAGTATGACCCCAATGCCCAAGCTTCAGAGTCTGCTCTCTCAGATGGTGCGTGCAGTAAACGCCGTATCCGAAAGCCTGAATCGCGTTGCGTGCCTTTTCCTCTTCTGCATGATGCTACTCACCCTGATAGATGTCCTGCTCAGAAAGTTCTGCAACAGTGGCATCCTCGGCGGATTCGAGCTCATGGAGTTCATGCTGGTTGGCATGGTATTCTGCGCACTGGCTCAAGCAGAGATCAAAGACCGGCATGTGCGTGTCAACCTCGTGTCTCTCATCCTTCCCACGCATGTCGTGAACCATTTTACAGTATTTGTTTATTTCATGTCTGCCGTCATGATGGGAACAATTTCCATCTCGACGTTTCACTATGCCCATTCCATTCGTAAGGCGGGAGAGGTATCACTAGATCTAGGCATTCCCCGATACCCGCTCATCCTCGTCGCTGCCCTGGGATGCGCGCTTCTGGGCTTCACTATGCTCATCCAGTCCTGGATGATTTTTCGCGGAATGAGGCGCCCATGAATCCGCCTCTCACAGGCCTGATTGGTCTGTTGCTGTTGGTAACGCTCCTTCTGATGCGAATGCCCATCGGTCTGAGCATGGCGGTGACAGGTTTTGCAGGTTTCTGCTCACTATCCACTTATAAAGCCGGTTTTGCGCTTCTGGGCTTGGTCACTTACCAAACTGCCTCTTCATACACGTTAACGGTCATCCCGCTGTTCATACTGATGGGTCAGTTCGCAACCCATGCCCGTATGGGTGCCGATCTTTACCAGTGTCTTTACCGTTGGATCGGTTTTCTTCCCGGAGGGCTGGCCATGGCAACCATCGCCGCTTGCGCCTGCTTTTCCTCGGTCTCAGGCTCATCTCTCGCTACAGCAGCCACTATGGGCAATGTGGCCCTCCCTGAGATGAAACGTTTCAGATACGATGACCGTTTGGCAACCGGTTCAGTCGCAGCTGGCGGAACGCTGGGCATCCTGATTCCACCCAGTACCGTGATGGTGATTTACGGCGTCCTAACGGAACAGCCTATTGATAAATTGTTTATCTCCGGCATCCTTCCGGGTCTGCTTCTAAGCGGCCTTTTCGTAATCACCATTGTCATGCTCACATTTCGCAATCCGGACCTCGGCCCACCAGGACCTCGCTTTACGCTCCACGAACGGCTTTTCTCACTGGGCTCCATGTGCGGACTCCTAGCGCTTTTCGTCTTGGTGGTAGGCGGGCTTTATACTGGTTGGTTTACACCTACGGAATCTGCGGGAATCGGCGCAGCCGGAGCGCTGATGCTCTCCGTGACCAGGGGACGCCTAAACAAAGGAATCCTTTTGCAATCGCTGGCAGAAACAACGTTGACCACAGCCATGATATTTTTGATTCTCATCGGAGCAAACATCTTCGGGTATTTCCTCGCGCTGAGCCAGATCCCCGAGTGGTTGCTGCAGCGGGTGTCGTTGTTAGGGACGAACCGCTATCTGGTGCTTGGCACCGTCTGTGCGGTTTATATTTTCTTGGGATGCCTGATGGAAGGGCTGGCCATCATGGTGATCACCATGCCCGTCGTCTATCCGGTCATGATGAACTTGGGATTCGATCCGATCTGGTTCGGTATCGTTGTCACCCTTTTTATGGAAATGAGCCTGATCACGCCACCCGTAGGTATGAATGTATTCCTGATTAGCGGCGTTGCACGGGATGTACCGATCACTTTAATTTTTCAAGGTGTGCTTCCCTTTTTCCTGGCAATGGGCTTCTGCCTGGCCATTCTGATCGTTATGCCGCAAGTCGCCCTGTTTCTACCGGGCACTATGTCCCGCTGAGCATAGGCAAATCTTGAGTTTGGTAAGCGACATATGGGAATGCCTGCGGGCCCAATCGTCAGGATGGAATGACTCATCTTCCTGCCCTGAAATGGGAACACACCCTGGCTTTAATTAGTCGTCCCTGAAAAAGTCTTCAGTTGGCGAAAGCTGACCTGAGGAGTGTTCT
>CAZWTL010000105.1:0-5772 GCA_964637025.1 uncultured Syntrophaceae bacterium
AGTGGTGGCACTTCAATCTTTTGCTCAAGGATATAACACGCCAACAGGTAAAAAGAAACCGCGTACCCCGTGAGCCAAACAGTCTTGTATTTCCATAGCGCTTCTACATAACTACGCGCAGTTGACGGCTTGAGGTGGAAAGCAGAAAAATAGACCTGTTTTTCAGCTGCATTGTAGCGGAAAACATGCCGGGTTTCCTCGGCGTCAGGTTCCACCATTCTGCCAGAAAAGGTTGCCCGGGGCTGCGAAAAAGAAACTCCCGCCCAATTGGCAGACCTGACTTCCCTCACAGCCATACTTTCGCGTAACTCAGAGAGGGAAAAGGTAGTGGAAATCGGCGTTCCTGTTGTGCCGCTGGTCTGGAAGGTTTGTTTGAACAAACCTCTCGAACCTTGCCTGTAAAATGAGTCTTCAAAACCCCTTAACGCTTGTTTTTCGAGGAGAGGCAACTTAGCCAGATCGCCGGCAAAAGCGGATTCTCTCTGGGATTGGCTCCAATTCTCTTGATAGTACGACACTTCAGTGACACATACACGGAGAAGTTCGATTAGCGTTTTCTGTTGGAATTCGTTCCACTGACTCCTGGTAAATGATTCACGCTGATGAAATCCATCTTTGAAATTTGGAAAATCTCCGCCAAATCGCAGCCAATGCCACCAGGCACCATAAAGGCTCACCATACCATTCTGTAGCCATAAGGGACTATGCTGATATATCAAATCAGTTTTTCCCATAGGTACCTGCCAG
This sequence comes from uncultured Syntrophaceae bacterium, assembly GCA_964637025.1. Taxonomy (GTDB): domain Bacteria; phylum Desulfobacterota; class Syntrophia; order Syntrophales; family UBA5619; genus UBA5619. The sequence goes on from CAZWTL010000105.1 coordinate 748, forward strand.
CACTTCACAAAAGAGTTTATCCCATTCGGGAATCACACACGACCAGTCATGTCGCTCTGCGGTTCTTCGCGCGTTTTCTGAAATGCGTAAGGCAAACTCAGTATCCACCAAAAGAGATTTTATGGCACCTGCCATCGCCGGCGCATCCCCAGGAGGGACCAACAACCCATCATGAAGGTTTGTAACCATCCAAGGGATTCCTCCGACGTTTGTTGAAACAACACAAGCGCCATTCGCCATGGCTTCAAGAAGACTCCTTGGGGCAGTATCATAATTAGTTGTGTTTACAAAAATATCTGCACGGTCCAATAATGAAGGTACTTTATCGTATGATACCGCTGGCAGGATGTTTAATCGACCTTGGACAGCTAACTTTGTGGCCAAGGAATTCACTGCTTGCAAACTGCCATCGCCTTTGTCTGGTCCAACCATTGTCAATTGAATGGTTGGGAAATCAGAGGATAGGATCGACAATACTTTGACCGCTAATTCAGGATTGTATGTTTGGTGAAAAGCACGTATCCATATTAGTCTCGGGGTCAAAGATTTTCGTGGTTTATAAGGAATCGTAGAAATGTCGATACCATTCGGGATAACCTTGATTCGATTCTGATATTTGCTCAAACTCTGCTGCAGAAAAGGAGATGGTGTGATTACCTCAGAGGCTAAAGTTAGAAGTTTGGAAATCCTTTTAGGATGCTTTTCAGCAAAGTTTGGCAAACCCCCGCCATGAAGAGTCAACACAATCGGCTTTTTAAAGATGTGTAACAATCTCGCACAATATTCTGCGAAAATGAAAGCTTTTCCGCTAAAAACATCAATTTGAGCAACTTCATATCGATTTCGTTTGATCACAATGGTTGTGAGCATATCCAGTAAACGAAGAATTTTTGATTCTCTTCTGGATGTGGTGAACACTTCCCAACCCATGGCTGGCAACCGCTCTGCAAGTGCTTGCCAAACATTCCTGTTGTGGCGAGGCGATGTCAAGTAATTTCCGATCATAAGAATTCTTTTGCCAGGCTTGTCTATGATCCCCTCCGGTACAAACTTCTGATTTTTTCATGCAAGCCAGATGATCTCAACTTTAATTTTATTAAGGAAGGAGAATAGATATCGATCCTTGGTATCTCCAACATACTGTCTTCGCCCAGTTTTCTTGGGTTGACCGCAAAGGCTGCCTCATAGCCAGCTGTGTGGACCGCGGTGAACGAGTCGTGATTATAGATTCCTCCTGTGTAAGCAAAAAGCGATACTTTTGTCTGACTCAACTCCTCCAGAAGGTGTTTGTTAATTGCCATTTCCTGAACCTGGGCTTCCAGGGAGAGTTGATCCAGGTAAGGATGGTTGTGGGTATGCCCGCCCAGAGAGAGAACATTACTTTTCCCTATCATCTTCAACTGTTCTTCCGTGACTGCTTCATATTTGCGTAAGACTGGGGATGGCAGCGGATATCTTTGGGACAAGACATTGGCAAAACCGATCGGGTCTCCGCTCTCCCTCGCTTTCGTGATTAGCAACTTCCATATCTCAAGCGCAGGTTTACGCTTATCAAGCCGATAATCTTGCCCCTCGAAGGTGATTTTATCGTAGCTTCTTTCGCTGCATAAGGCATTGAGGTAAACAAACCAGAGTAAACCCCGTCGCTCAAATTGCCTGGTCGTGCAAAAAAAAGTAGCTGGAATATCTTGCGATTCAAAAAAAGGGGCAACCAGTTCAACCACTGAGCGATAGCCGTCATCAAAAGTGATGGCAAGCTTACCTTCAACCAGGTAGGGATCCTGTCGATAAAGCGCGGCATACTCATCAAGCCTTACAATTTGATAGCGCTTTTTGAGCCACAATACATGCCGCTTAAATTGTGACATTCTGAGCACAAGCCCCGCATTCCAGGTGCCTTTTGGTGTTTCATCGGAAAAAATAAGGTGATAAAGCAGGATCATTGAGACCTTGTACTCACCTTCAGAACAGAGGTATAAACTGAGGTCATCTCCCTCACATATCGTTCAACACCAAAGGTCTCTAAAATGTGTTGTTGAGCAGCCATCCCTATACTTTTTCGCAAAGACAGCGAGTTCAGAAGTTCAGCCAAGTTACTAACCATGGAAGCTAAATCGCCGGGATTACTCAACAAAGACATCGAATTGTCAGGCAGTAATTCTTCGATGAACGGCAATTTCCAGGCAACAACAGGCAAACCAGCAGCTGCAGCTTCCATGATTACATTTGGCAAGCCCTCACTGGTAGATGGGAAACAGAAAATGTCCATGCCTTTCATCCAATTGGAGGCGTTTGGCACCTCACCCAGGAACCTTACCCGATCAGATATGCCAAAGGATTTGGATAGGCATTCTAAACCAGCCTTTTCAGGGCCATCACCGATCAGTACCAGATAGAAATCTTTGTGACTTGTAGCAAGGCGTCTGGTCATTTCCAGCAAAAGATCAAAGCGTTTCAGTGGGTCCATCCTGCCAACCGAACAAATCCATAAGGCGTCCACTGGTAGGTCATAACGAACAGATAATTCTTCTCGAATGGTTTCGCGACTAGCAAAAGAATCCACGATGGCATTGGCGACAGTAAAGACGGGCTGTTTTCGCCTCCCCAGGGAGGAACAATATGCCTCAGTAGCGGCATTAGAATTGGCAACGACCGCATCGCAATAGTTATGAACAAGAAAAGTTTCCAGATCCCGTTGGTTGGCAGAGTAACCACTTCTAATGCCACCGACACAAGGTACCCCAAGGAATCTGGCAGCCATACCAGCGTAAGCGCTGGCAAAAAAGTGCCAACCATGAATGAGGTCTGGCTTAAATGGGCGCACAAGTCTAAAAATATCCGATAATCTGGTAAATCGATTAGTTTTTTGTGGGACGCGTAACAATGGTATGCCAAGATCTTCGATGGGTTCTTCCCAGTAATCATCATGATTTGGGTGCAGTGTGATAACCAGAGGATCAAAAATTTCCCTGTCCATGTGAGCCAACCACAGGTAAAGCTGGCGTTCTGCCCCACCGACAACCAATTGTCCGGCGATGATAGCTACTTTGTGTTTTTCAACCATCTTCTGATTCTTATGCTGGTTGCAGATGTTTTGGAAGGTTGAACTGATTCAGGAACCTGGTCTGTTGCCTCAATCGTCTTTTGTTTTGAAAAAGCAACGCTCACCCCTAAAACCAACCACAGAATTTTGTTTGCAAGATCTGTGATGGTAATCCCTCCTACAGAAATGATCAAAAGGATAATAAACCATGTATTACGCAAGTGCTCGTTTTCTTCCATTAATCGTGAATGTGATGGCCAGAGGTTTTTAATCGCGTTGACGAGCATCGCCATAAATAAGAAGAAACCAACGATTCCGGTCTCAGACAAGACATGAACATAAGTATTGTGTGGAGAGAGACCCCCACGTTCCGGCCCGCCGATTAGTTGCATGTATTGTAGAAGGTTCGAGTTATACTGACCAACCCCAACCCCATTAATTGGATGATCAAGCCACATTTTCCAACCTGCTTCCCAAAGGCTGTAACGAAGTCCGACGGTATCTGTTCCCATCCGGATTGCTGGAAAAATGTCACGAATAATTTGAAAAATGCTTTCAGAGAAAACATTCAACACAATTAACCCGATAATTAACAACACAAGCAAACTGATTCTATTTTTAACACGTGGCTGGAAAATTATTATCAAGGCAAAAGCTCCCAACAGGAGCAATATGCCTGATCTCGAAACTGTAAAGAATACTCCAGCAAACGTAATTACCATGCCAACGAGATATAGAAACTTCGGCAAAGGCTTTCCTGATTTACTTCGAAGATAGAAATAACAAACGAAAGCAATAACGAAATAGCGAGCCGCCTGGTTTGCATTTACGGCTAGTCCAGCAACGCGTGCGGAGCTGAGAGCATCTTCTGCAATCTGACCTTGAAGAATGGCAAATAAAGCAGAGACAGTCGAAGTAATGGCGAAAATGAGCATGGTTGTTTCCTGGTGCTTGGGGGTCACAAGGACTTCACCACCCAGATACATCAACACCCACAACTGCACGAAGGTGATTAACCAGATTCGATCTGGACTTAAAATCGAAGCTTCTGGATTTGTTACCACGGTCCAAAAAATGAACAAAAAACCGAAAAGATAAACTGGTTCCAGTTTTCTTTTGTGTCTTTTTTGTCTTTCTTTAGATTGCAGCAGATAAGCCGCCAAAGTAACCACGCCTACCGGAATCGAAATTGATGAAAATAGGGGAATATTTGGGAAAATATGAATAATTGGTAAGACAGCGATGGAAATAGCCACACCGATGTAAGGCCATTTCAAAATGGCGACAAGAACGATGATTCCAACAATTCCTATGATGATGTTTACAAACAAATCGTCATTCATTTTTCATTCTTCTTAATACTCAGGCTTTGATAGATTTCAACCAACCGTGATTGCCAACTGGAAAAAGAAAATTGCTGAACAGCAACTTCTCTTGCTTTTTTTGCGAATCCCTCAGCCATTACTGGGTTATCGATCAGCTCCAGAACCGCTCGCTCAGTGTCCGACACATCTTCCAGTCTAACTGTGATCCCGTTTACAGTGTTTTTAACAACGTCTTTGAACACTGGCAGATCTGAGACTACAACGGGCAAACCTGTAGCCATCGCTTCCAGGATTACGTTCCCAAGTCCTTCGACCCGAGAGGGGAAAACAAAAATGTCACTTGCACGATACAGATCTGCCAGTTTTTGACGATCAGATACCAACCCCAAGAAACGCGCATTCGTTGCCGATTTTGCCTCAGCAAGCCTTTGCTCAAGTGAGGTTACCCAATTCTCATCCAGCGAAGGATTCTCTTTTAGGGTGTGAGGTCCGACCAAAAGCAAAAAGACATCAGGGTTGTTTTGAAGCAGTCGAATAAACGCCTCAACCAATACATCAACTCCTTTGCGATGAATAACACTTCCGACAAAGATCAAAACGGTTGCATTGATGGGTAGACCAAAACGTTGGCGAAGGTTTACCTTTTCGCTCTTGTCG
>CAZWTL010000106.1:0-5716 GCA_964637025.1 uncultured Syntrophaceae bacterium
GGTGATGTCTTCACACACGATTTTGGTCTGACCGGAATGCATGGCGTCTTTCAATATGCTCTCCTGCGACAAAGCGTTGAATGATCCGCGGGGCCGGTACAAGTCGGCGCCCATATCCTAACGGTTGTCGATCTCCCGCTTCCATGGGCAGACAAACCGTTCCAGAACCGAGACGAGTTGGCTCATTCCCCAGGAGACGAGGGCAATGACAATCATGCCTCCCACGATCATGGCCGGTCGCGAGAGGTTCATGCCCAGGATGATGATGAACCCCAGACCGGAGCGGGCGCTCACCAGCTCGGCGGCAAGAACGCAGCTCCAGGCGATGCTCAACGCGATCTGCAGCCCCGCGAAAATGGCAGGGAACGCCGCAGGAAAGCAGACATGGATGATCTCGTCGCGACGGTTTCCACCCAGCATCCGGACCACGTCGTAAAGCTCGGGCTCCACCAGGCGAACGCCGTTGTATGCATCCAGCAGACAGGGCACGAAGGTGCCGATGATGATGATGAAGACCTTCGAGGTCTCGCCGATGCCGAACCAGAGGATGGCGATAGAGATCCAGGCCAGGGGCGGCATCGGTTTGAGAAGATCGAAGAGGGGCTTCACAATGGCGTTGACATAGCGGTTGAGCGCCATCATCAGCCCCAGAGGTACCGCCACCAGCGAGGCGATGGTGAAGCCGATGAGGATCCGCTGGGTGCTGGCCCAGACATGACCCAGGAGCGACTTCCCTGCCAGCGGATCGAACATCATGCGCCAGAGTTGGATCACCACGTCATGGGGTCGGGGAAGGCCGCTGGTGAACAAACGGGCTGCGGTGTCCCAGACGACGAAAAAGAACAGCAGGGAAACGCCGTAGAGGAACCAGCGGTTCCTGAACATGGCGATCAGCGTCAGAGGCCTGCTTTCCCGAACCTGCTGTTGTATTTCATTGGCGATATCGACCACGTGACGCTACCTCCTGATCCCGGCCAGCAGTTTTTTTTCAAAATAGTTGATGATGATTCCGATCACGACTCCGGTGAGGCCGATCATGATCATGCCCAGCAGGACCATGTCGGGCAGGGCGAGTTTCCTCCCCATCGTGATGAGGAAACCGAGTCCCCGGTCCGCAGCCAGCAGCTCGGCGGCGACCAGGTTGGTCCAGCAGAGGGCGAGGGCGATCTGAAGCGCCCCGAAGACCATGGGCAGCGCCGAGGGAACGCAGATCTGTTTGAAGATCTGCCAGTCCGTTGCGCCGTAAGTCCTGGCCATCTGGATCAGCGTGGGATTCGTCATGCGGACCCCTTCGTACGAATTGATCACGCAGGGCACGATGCCCCCGATCCAGATGATGAAGATCTTGCCGCTGATGCCGATGCCGAACCAGAAAATGACCAGGGGGATCCAGGCGACGGGAGGAATGGGGCGGATCATTTCGAAAATCGGGCGGCTCAGCCCTTCGACGACGACAAACCAGCCCATGGCCAGTCCCAGCGGTATCCCCACAACCAGCGCCAGCAGATAGCCTGAAAAGGCTTCCTGCACGCTGGTCCAGATATGCTGGGAAAGCAGGGCGCCGTCGGGATTCACCTCCGTCCACTTCACCATGAAAAGCTGAAAAATCTGGATCGGCGAAGCCAGCATCGTCGAGGGAACGATCCCCCGATCCACGACCATCTGCCAGAACCCGAAGAAGGAGATGATGCTGAGAACGGGCAGGAGCCTCAGGACAAGAGGCGTTTTGACTTTCACTCGCTCATAGGCCATGGATAACCTCCGAATTTTCTCCCGGCGCGGGAAAAAACGGCTTGAAATCGATGCGAAGCGGAAAGGGGATCCTCATGCTTTGCAGCGTTTCCGAGAAGGTGAACGAAAGAAAACTTGTGTCATCGTGCTGTACGGCTTCCCATGGGGCTTGCGGCAACGTCGGGGGCCGGCCCTTGCAGGCCGGTCCCTCGACATGATCCGCGCCCCGTCAAGCCGAAACGGATCGGGGCCTGCCATCCGTGCTTCAGGGGATTGGCTGCTTCACCATCTTGAGGAATTTGTCCGTGATGTAGGGGGTCTTGAGCGCCTTGTCCCTTTCCTCAGGTTTGAAACGTCCCAGCGTCGTGAAGACCTCCGTGATGGTGCGCTGCCATGACTCGACCGTGCTGTCCCCCTTGGCGGGTTTCTTGAAGAGCTTCAGCTGCTCCTGATACGTGAACACGGGATGCCATTCGAAATCGTTCTTCAGCATGTCATCCTTGAGGTCCATGCCGGCCCATTCCTTGTAGAAGCGCTTGTATTCGGGCAGCAGCTTGAGTCCTTCCTTCTTGATCAGGTTGATGCCCCGCATGTACATCCTCAGAAACTTGGCCACGATCTCGGGATTCTGATCGCAGAATTTCTTGTCGCCCATCAGGATGATGGGCAGGGCCGCGCCGGCGGTCTTTACGTCTCCGGCCACTTTCCATCCCTTCCCCATGCCGGTGAACATATGGGGCGCCCAGAGGACGACGATGTCGCCGACGCCCGAATCAAAGGCCGCCACGGCCTGGGCCTGGTCCATGTTCTTGATCACCACGTCCCCGTCCTTGAGCCCGAAGGCCTTGAGCCAGAGGCTCATGGCGTAATGGCCCGAGGAAACCGTCGTGACCAGAATCGTCTTGCCCTTGATCAGATCGGGGCTGCCGTAGAGTGCCGGGTATTTCTTGTTCCAGCCCTTGACCTTCATGATCGGGTTGTCGGGCCGGACCATGACGACGTTCGTGATGGACTCGTCATTGCCGATGGCGATCAGATAGGCGCCGTGACGAAGGGCGCCCACCACCATGGGCACGCCGCCCTGGCCGCCCAGGACCCACTGTCCGGCAGGCAGCGCTTCCCATTGGGCCATGCCGGAGTCGAAGTAGTGCATTTTGATGTCCAGTCCCTCTTCCTTGTCCCACCCCTTCTGTTTGGCATACCAGACCACAAAGGTTTCGTGCTCCGGCTGCCAGCTGGTGTTCAGTTCAAAGAGCTTCTGCTGCGCGAAGGCCACGCTGACCCCGCCGATGAAGAACGCCAACGCCAACAAAACAATGCCTGCAACTTTGAGCCTCCTCATACCGTCCACTCCTTTCTGTTTTGATGGGTCTCCTCCCGGACAGGCCTTTGCCTGTTTCCCCGAAACGCGTTGTCCCGATGCGGACATAAACCGGACGTCTCTGTTCCTTGAACACCGCCGCTACCACCAGCGGATCAGGTCCGTCACCTCCTTGCGGATTTCCACGAGCCGGGGGTCGATAAGGCTCCGGGGACGGGGCAGATCGACTTTGACTTCGGCTTTGATCTTGGCGGGCTTGTTGCTCAGAATGAGGATGCGCTCCGACACGTAGACCGCCTCTTCGATATTGTGGGTCACAAAGATCACCGTGCTCTTGAGCTGTTCCCACAGGCGCACCAGTTCATCCTCCAGATAGTAGCGGAGCTTCACGTCGAGCTGGCCGTAGGGTTCGTCCATCAGGAGCAGGTCCGGATTGACGGCAAAGGCCCGGGCCACCGCTATCCGCTGCAGCATACTGGCCGAGACCTGATTGGGATAGAGGTCCCCGCAGTCGGCGAGCCCCACCAGGCTCATGATCTGATCGAGCTTGCGCTCCATCTCCGCCTTCGGGACATGCTTCACCTCCATGCCATAGGCGACGTTCTGCCGAACGGTGCGCCAGGGAAGGCAGGTCGGTTCCTGGAAAACGAAGGAAAGGTGGTGCTTCTTGGGATCGGCGACCTCTCCGTCGATGAAGATGTCGCCCGACGTGGCGGGGATCAGTTTGGACAGGGTATTGAGAAAGGTGGTCTTGCCGCAGCCCGTGGGTCCGACAATGCTGAGAAACTCGCCTTCGTCGACATTGAACGAAATTGCATCGAGGACCAGGAGATCCCCGAACTTCTTGGTCAGATTCCTGACCTCGATCTTGGTCTTCCTCGTTGCGCTGTGTTCCACGCTGCCTCCATTCCCGAGACGCTGTGGGCGCCGGCCGGCCGGGCCTCGACGCCGGATCAGCGGGTCCTTCCGCCGATCCGGAAGGGCTCAGACCGTCCGCGGATCAGCGGCCGTATTTGGCCCAGAGCGGGCCCCAGATCTCTTCCTCCGTCGGTTTGACAACCGGCAGCGGTTCCGAGACCCATGTTACATTGATGAAATGCTTCCAGTGGATGTTCTCGTTGGTGATGTTGCCGCCCCATGTCCCGCATCCCAGCGTGACCGTGGAGGGCATGGCGTTGTGGAAGTGGCCGCCTGCGGAAGGCGCGTGGGCCTGGCGGACCAGGATCCGGCTGACCTTGGCCGCCAGGGCCACCTTGCGGATATATTCGGAATTGAAGGAATAGATGCCGCAGGAATGGCCCAGTCCGGCGTAATTGTGAAGCTTGTCGATGAGCCCGATGGCGTCGTCGATGGTCCCGTATCGCCACAGGGCCATGACGGGCGAGAGCTTCTCCCCGCTGAAGCGTTCCTCCCCGGGTTTCTCCCCGATGACCATCAGCATTCGGGTCCCATCCGGTACGGCGATGCCGGCGTCCTCTGCGATCCTGTGGGCCGACACGGCGATGATCTTGGAATTGAGGGCCACATGGCCTGTCTTGGCGCTGGCCACCCACATCCAGTTCTCGAGCTTTTGCTTCTCTTCGCTGTTGCAGAGGTATCCGCCCTGTTTCCGCAACTCCTCGACCATCCGGTCGAAAACACCTTCCTGGATCAGCAGGGAGTTGTCGGAGCTGCAGGAGGTGGCGTTGTCGAAGGTCTTGCTGATCCGGATCTTCTGCGCCGCATCCCCCAGATCGGCATCCTCGGCCACGATGATGACCGGATTCCCGGCGCCGACGCCGTAGGCCGGTTTGCCGCTGGAGTAAGCGGCCTTGACCATCACGGAACCTCCGGTCGCGAGCACCAGATCCACCTGACGCATGAGTTCCTGGCTCAGGGGAACCGAGGGCTCCTCGATATACTGGACCAGGTCGACCGGGGCCCCGACCCGGCGCAGCCCCTCCCGCATGAACCCGCAGACCAACGCGCAGGAGCGCTTGGCCGCCGGATGGGGGGCGAAGATGACCGCGTTGCGGCCCTTGAGGATTCCCGTCCCGTTGCTGGCCGCCGTGGCCGTGGGATTCGTCACGGGGGTGAGCGCCCCGATGACCCCTACCGGCTTGGCGTATTTTGTGAGACCCCGGGCCTCGTCCCGCTCGATCACCCCCACCGTTTTGGCATGCTTGATGTCGCGGCAGACGCCCAGAACCTTGACTTTGTGCTTGGTCAGCTTGTCTTCGTAAATGCCCATGCCGGTTTCTTCCACGGCGATTTTGGCGCAGGCGGCGATGTTGTCGTCCTTGTAAACCTGCCAGGCCACCGAAAGGGCCACTTCGTCGATCTGTTCCTGGGTGTAATTTTCTACCTGTTTCTGGGCGGTGCGGGCTTTGGCTACCAACGCGGCGATGATCTCCTCATTACTCAGCATAGCCATCTCCTTGATGTGACGCCTCGTTATGAGAACATGTGGGGGGCGGGAAAACCAATATGGAAAATTGTAAACGAAGGGATTGCGACTGTCAATAAAATTCCTGTACGGAATTGCGTAATTTTGAATACCGCTCCGGCAAAGATGAAGAATAGCGGCGAAACAGCTCCTCCCTGAAATCCGCGAAACAACCCGCTTGACAAACCGTGTTCATCCCCGTAGCATCCGTCATCCTGCATGGGGGACGGGCTGAGGCC
>CAZWTL010000107.1:0-5672 GCA_964637025.1 uncultured Syntrophaceae bacterium
GAATAACTGGGAGTAAACATTGATGAAAGCTTTCCGGGGAAAGCCATCCATATATGATGTGAATGCTACGCAAGCTAGGCAGGCTGAGCTCCAAATTAGTAATCTTACCCTCCAGTTCGGCGGTGTCAAGGCGCTGAATGGAATCGATCTGGCCGTTCACACGGGTGAATTGTTCGCGGTTATTGGCCCCAATGGTGCGGGAAAGACCAGTCTCCTCAACTGTATCACAGGGTTCTACCAGCCACAGGAAGGCCAGATTCTTTTCAACAAAAGGGATATCACCTGTTTTGCTCCTCACAAGTTGATCCGGGAAGGCATCGGTAGGACATTCCAGAACATTGAACTCTTTCCGGGAATGACCGTGCTCTCCAATCTTTTTCTCGCCCGTCATACGCACTGTCATTATGGACTGGTCCCGGCATGTCTTTTCCTGAAACCCGTTCAACGAGAGGAACTGCGTCACCGCCGTATTCTGGAAGAGATCATCGATTTCCTGGAAATACAGTCGGTCCGCAACAAACCGGTCGGTTCTCTTCCCTATGGGATGATGAAACGGGTCGAATTGGGACGGGCCCTGGCTCTTGAACCGGCTTTATTAATCTTGGATGAACCGTTTGCCGGCATGAATCTCGAAGAGAAGGAGGACATGGTTCGTTTCCTGTTGCAATTGAACCGGGAATGGGGACAGACCATGATTCTTGTCGAACACGATATGTCTATTGTCATGAGCATTGCTCAGCGGATCGCGGTACTAAATTTCGGCGAGAAGCTAACGGAAGGGATTCCGGATGAGATCATCCGTCATTCGGACGTGATCAAGGCTTATCTGGGCGACGAGGATACGGTTTAAAAAATGAATCCATGCGGAAAAGAAATCCGTACTGAAATAAGCGAGTCCATCACTTCCTTTTCCGGAACCTTGCCCCAGCTTCTATCGAGGCAAGCAACACGTTTCGGCGCAACCCGGATGGCCATACGCGACAAGGCTTATGGCATTTGGCAGACTTATCATTGGGAAGATTACCTCCGGTATGTGAGGCATGTGGGACTGGGCTTGATCTCCCTTGGCTTCAGACGCGGAGAGGCGATTGGGCTGATCACCGACAATCACCCAGAATGGCTTTTCGCCGAGTTGGGCACACAGGCCGTCGGCGGCATCACCCTGAATCTCTTTACATCGTCTGTCGCTGACGAACTGTCCACCTCTCTTAAACGGATCCGCGCTTCCTTTGTATTCGCCCAAGACCAGGAGCAGGTGGATAAAATGATAGCCGCTCGCGCCAGTCTGGGTCATGTTCGCGGTATCATTTATATCGATCCCACGGGATTGAGATCTTACAGAAACGACTCCTGGCTCGTCTCCTTCCGAAACCTTCTTCAAATTGGAGCGGAAATGGAGCGAAAAGAACCTGAACGATTTGCCTCAGAATTGCTCAAGGGCAAACCGGAAGATACAGCCCTCATGATCCAGACGTCGGGAACCACAGGTCTGCCGAAGATGGCCCGACTATCACACCGCAATCTGACGTCGATAGGCGAGGCCTGGATCCGGGCAGTGTCCATTCAGCCGGGTGAAAACTGGATTTCAATGTCTCCCCCAGCTTGGATCGTCGACCAGATGTGGGGGCTTGGGGTGGCACTCCTCGGTGGGATGACGATGAATTTCCCGGAAACGCCGGAGACGGTCCATGAAGACTTCAGGGAAATCGGCCCTTCGCGGATCATCACCGCTTCGCGTTTCTGGGAGGATCTGGCATCACGGATCAGGGTCAGGATGTCCGATTCAGGATGGATCAAACGGCGACTGTTCGCGGAAGCGGAGAAGATTGGGCGTTCGGTGATATCGAGGCAGATCCGAAAGGCTCCTTTGCCCCTCTATATCATGATTCTTCGGCGACTGGCCGAATGGACTGTCTATCGACCACTGCTTGATCGGATCGGATGCGCGCATTTAAAAAGCGCTTACACGGGAGGACACCCCATCAGTCCGGAAGTTATCACTTTCTTTCGCGCAATCGGCCTGAATCTGAAACAATGTTACGGCCTGACCGAAGCGGGCGGCATCTTTCAGATCCAGCCCGACGACGAGGTCAAGCCGGAGACGGTGGGAACGCCTCTTCCTGGTGTTAAAGTCCGCATCGCTGAGGATCAGGAGGTGCTCGTCTCGAGCCGTTCGGTTTTTCAGGGCTACGACCAGGATTATCAGGCTACGGAGTCGGCATTCATCGATGGTTGGCTCAGGACCGGCGATGCCGGGTATCTGGACCAAGATGGACATCTTTTGATCATTGGACGTAAAGAGGAAATCATCCGTAACAAGAGCGGAGAGGCTTTTTCACCCGACTTCATTGAAACGCGTTTGAAGTTCAGCCCCTTCATCAAGGAAGCTGTCATTTTCGGTGAGGGTCGCCCCTATCTTACAGCGATGATCAATATCGATTTCGGCAACACCGGAACATGGGCCGAGGAACGGATGATTCCCTACACGACCTATCTCGATCTTTCCCAGCAGAGGCTGATCGAGGAATTGATCCGTTCTGAAATCAGTCAGGTTAACGAACCGTTACCCGAGGTGATGAAGATCCGAAAGTTCATCCTTCTTTACAAAATGCTCGACGCCGATGAAGATGAATTGACCCGAACCGGGAAAGTGCGCCGTCGCTTTGTTTACGGCCTTTATCTTCCGTTAATTGAGGCGATGTACAGCGGTGACGAAGAGGTACGCGTGAAAGGGAAAATACGTTATCGGGACGGACAGACGGGAGAGGTCGATACACGGGTCCGTGTCATTAATGCATTGTAAGGGAGAAACCGGGAAATGGATTTTTTCATGCAACTGCTGGTCGGTGGCCTCACGGTCGGTTTTCTTTACGGACTCTCGGCCATGGGGTTCGTAATGATTTTCAAATCGTCAAGCATCCTCAACTTTGCACATGGAGAGCTGCTTGCCATAGGGGCTTACTTTTTCCTGGCAATGGCCAGCTGGGCAAATCTCCCGATACCACTGACGTTCCTTCTCACCCTCGGAGGCTGTTTTGTATTCGGACTTTTTATCGAAAGGATTTTCCTTCGTCCGCTTATTGGTGAGCCACTAATCTTTGTCATTATGCTCACCGTGGGACTTGCGGCCATGTTCAAAGGGATGATTCTGCTTATTTGGGGAGGCAATCTGTATACCTATCCAGATTTTCTGCCGGAATTTCTCGAGATCCACTGGGGGCTCATCAGGATTCCACCGGTTTATGGCGCAACCCTGATTATCGGAACGCTTTTTCTTGCTCTCTTCGGACTGTTCTTCAAATTTTCTTCACAAGGGATTTATATGCGGTCTGTAGCGGATAACCAAAGAGCTGCGCTTTCCCTCGGAGTTAATGTCAAACGGGTTTTCGCGTTATCCTGGGCCATTGCCGCCTTGGTTGCTGGGATGAGCGGCATGGTATTGGGTATTATCAACGGAGTGAATGTACACAACCTTTCCGCAATCGGCCTCAAGGTATTCCCGGTCGTGATCCTCGGTGGGCTTGACAGCATAGGGGGTGCAATTCTAGGCGGAATCATTATCGGACTGTTGGAGACCTTTACCGGTGGATACCTGTCGCCCTCGCTGAGGGACGTCGTTCCTTATGTTATTCTGGTACTTATTCTTCTGATCAAACCGTATGGTCTTTTCGGATTGAAGGAAATAGAACGGGTATAATGACATGAAAAGACTTCAAATGCACCCCTGTGGAAATTTCCGCGAACGCTATGATAGAGAACTGGCTGTATTCTCGACCGATTTTGGACGCCTTTGGAGTGGAATCGGTCTGGTCATCCTCTTCGCCGTTATCCCTTTACTGGTCGACCCCTACATGATGTATGTCTTCAATATCATCGGGATCGCTGCCATCGCCGCGATAGGCCTCAACATCCTGATTGGCTTTACGGGGCAGATTTCTTTGGGGCACGGAGCTTTTTTCGGTGTTGGAGCTTACGCAGGGGCCATTTTCGCCACAATGCTTCATCTGCCAATGGTCATATCCGTTCCTGCAGCAGGCCTGGTCACCGCCGGGGTCGGTATGATCTTCGGCATCCCTTCGGGCCGTCTGAAAGGCCTCTATTTGACCATTGCAACCCTGGCAGGGCAGTTCATTATTGAATATTTCCTGATTCACTGTGAACCTCTTACAAAAGGAACCATGGGAATCACACTGCCGCAGACGCGAATCCTGGGATGGGCGGCCACGGGGGACACTGCTTTTTATTACATCATTTTCATCTGCCTGGCCGGGATGGTTTGGGTGGCAATCAATCTGATGCGTACACGCTACGGCCGCGCTTTCATCGCCATCAGGGATAATGACCGTGCAGCTGAAGGAATGGGCATTCCCATATTTCCTTACAAACTCCTATCCTTCGGGATCAGTTCTTTTTATGCGGGATTGGCTGGCGCCCTGTGGGCTTTCTATATGGGCAGCATAACGGCAGAACCATTCAATCTCACACTGTCCGTCGAATACATCGCCATGGTGATCATTGGCGGTCTCGGAAGCATATCCGGTTCCATATTCGGCGCAGTCTTCATCACTCTCTTGAACGAAACTCTCCGTTTTGCAACAGAGTTATTGATGAATACCGGCATTGTGTCTCAATCGGGATTGAATATGGCCCCGCTTCGCGAATTTGTTTTTGGTCTGGCCATCGTTCTTTTTATTCTGTTGGAACCACGGGGCCTGGCGGAGGTGTGGCGCATCATCCGTTCCAGCTTTCGACTCTGGCCTTTTGCATATTAGGTGATAACAATGGATGAAATCCTGCTACAATTGAATAACATTTCCGTCGTCTATTCAGATGTGATCCAGGTGCTCAAGGGGGTTTCTCTCGCCGTTAAAAAAAACAGTATCGTCTCCCTGCTCGGAAGCAATGGAGCAGGAAAAACTACGACCCTTAAGGCTATATCAGGTCTTCTCAAACCGGAAAATGGCCAGGTCACTGACGGTACGATTCTCTATCAGAACAAGCAAATCCAGAACCAGACTCCCGAAACGATCACCCGGAATGGGATCATTCAGGTCCTGGAGGGTCGGCAACCATTCAAATACCTGACCATTGAGGAGAATCTCCGTGTGGGCACTGCAACGCGATGGGGGAAGCCCTACCGCCATGACCTAGAGCGGGTGTACCACTATTTCCCGGCGATCGAAAAACGGAGGCGCAGTCTGGCGGGATATTGCAGCGGAGGTGAACTCCAGATGCTCGTCATGGGACGTGCACTTATGGCGCATCCGGAACTACTGCTGCTGGACGAACCCTCGCTTGGACTTGCCCCTCTGGTTGTCCGGGAAATCTTCCGTATCATTAGAAGGATCAACGAGGAAGAAGGGACGACCATCATTCTCGTTGAACAAAATGCCCGTATGGCCCTTCAAATCGCCCATTATGGCTATGTGATGGAAAACGGTAAGATCGTCATGGAGGGAACGGCCGACGCCTTGCGGGCAAATCCCGATATACGTGAATTCTATCTTGGAATGTCCGCAGCAGGCGGAGTCAAATCCTACGCCGATGTCAAATCATACCACCGTCGGAAAAGGTGGCTGTAACATTTCCGCAACATTGAACCTCCCTAGGGCATTCGTACAACACCATTTCACCTCGTACCCACGACCCAACAGCGGGATAGATTCAGCATC
>CAZWTL010000108.1:0-5364 GCA_964637025.1 uncultured Syntrophaceae bacterium
TCTCCGCAATCCAGATAGCGGTAAATGACCTTCTGGAGATAGGGCCGGAAGAATCCGTAAGTTTTCTCGAACCGTTCCTCGTAGATTTGGATGAAGTTGTCCAGATGATCCTCGACACAGTGGTAATAGTCGGTGGACTGCGGATTGCGGGGCCTATACACGGCGGCTGGGGCGTCCATGATTCCTTGCCTGCGAGGGGAAAAGGGGGCGATCTAATGACCTAGGCCATATTCAATACCGCGATTTCTCATTTTCCAGCGATTCCCGCCTGGAAGAGAGGCAGGCCCAGGTGTTTGCGGCGGGTTTCTCCGTAGATCTGCGTCTGTTCCCGGACGGTGGGCGCCCCGCGGCGGCCCTTGCCCTGCACCTCGATGGGGTGGGAGGCGCCGAGGTGGAGCGTGTGCTTGCCGTATTTGCCGGACAGGGCGTCGACCGCCTCGTAGAGCTCCCGGATCTTCTCCGCCCGGATGGGGTCCTCGAAGAGAGAGTACTGGATCTGCGCGTCCTGGACGAGGTCCATCAGCACGACGCCGGTCGCCCGGTAGGTCGCGTAGCGCTTGTACATCCCGTTGAACAGTCCTCGGATGAGCTCGGAGAGCTCCAGGGGATGGGAGGAAGGGCGGTTGAGTTTCACCTCCCGGCCCTCCGTGTCGAAGTTCTGCTTCTTCAGGAAGGCGGCGATCCTCCGGGGGGCGAGGCCGTAGCGCCGCGCCTTGATGCAGGCCGACTCCAGGTTCCTCAGCAGGTGGGCGAAGAGGTAATCCCGGTCGGAGGTCGGCGGGGCAAAGGTCTTGGTCTTGCCGATCGACGTGTAGACGCTCTTCTCCTCCGCAAGGACCGGATAGACCGACTCCCCCCGGAGCTCCTGCCAGATCTCGACGCCCGGCTTCGTGAACCGCGCCCGGACCGCCTGTTCGGAGAGCCGGGCGAACTCCAGGGCGGTTCGGACGCCCATCTTGGCGAGGTAGTCCGTGGTCGCCGGGCCGATCCCCCAGACCTTCTCCACCGGCAGCGTCTCCAGATAGGCGGGGATGGACCTTCCCGGGATCACGGTGAAGCCGGAAGGCTTGCGGTGCTTGGAGGCGACCTTGGCGAGAACCTTCGTGAGGCTCAAACCCGCCGAGACCGTGATCCCCAGCTCTTGCGCGATCTGGGCCTGGATCTTCAGGGAGATCGATTCGTAGGAAGCCCTGAGCGCCCGCCGCATTCCGGTCAGGTCGGCGAAGGCCTCGTCAATGGAGTACTCCTCCACCTGGGGGGTGAAGCGGCGCATGATATTGAACATCCGCCGCGAGAAGAGACTGTAGGTTTCGTAGTCGGAGGGGAGGACGATCAGCCCCGGGCAGATCCGTTTGGCCTCGTGGAGGGCGACCCCGCGCTGGATCCCCAGCCTCTTGGCCGCGTAGCTCGCGCAGGCGACGATCCCCCGCTCTCCGCCCGTGATGATCGCCTTGCCCTTCAACTCCGGGTGGATCGCCTCCTCGCAGGAAGTGAAGAAGGCGTCCCCGTCGATGTGGAGGATCGCCCGCGGCCAGCTCCGGAAACTGAAAATGGTGTCGTTCATGATGCGCCAAGTTCCCCAAAAACGATGTTTGCATTTTGAGGTTTCAGGATAATAGAACAATCGTTCTATTGTCAAGGGATATTTTGATCACGGGCGGCTCCGGGCAGCCGGATGGTCAATCCGAACGGTAGCCCCTCCGGATGAGCTCCGCAAGGAACGGTTCAGCCGCTGTATTTCGATTTCCGATATGCATCCGTAAACGATTGTCTTGACGAATCCTCCGAATTTTTGTCATAATTTGCGCGGATGGAACCCATCGACAGGGGATTTCATGAAAACGGTGCCGTAAGGTGTCGTCGCCGATCAGGGAAAACCTCACGCAAGGGTTGATTGCCTCCCCAACCGATCGCCGCATTCCTGGAGGACTGATGACAAGAGAACAATTGATTGAAAACGCGAAGCAATCTCTGCGGGTCCGTCTGGAGACGGCCATCCGCTACTCCCAAGCGCGAGACGCCATGCTCGACGAGGTCAATGCCGCTATGGCCGCCCATCCGCGGATCAACGCTCTCATCGGTGGAAATCCTCTCCAAATGATGTACGACAATCACCGCTATCATGTCGATTCCCTTGCCGCAACCCTGCAGTTTTGCAGTTTCACCATGCTGGCTAAAATTCTGCCCTGGGTTTACCGCACCTACCGGGGCCATGGATTCTCCTTTGATTACTTTCCGCTGGAACTTACGGCCTGGAAGAAGGCCGTTCAAAAGCACATCGACTCCGCCGACGCAGCCGCTGAAATTATCGCCGTTTACGATTGGATGCTGCAAAATCACCCTTTCTTAATTACACTCTCCGCTATGGTTCCCAGGGAGGAGGTCCCCTATCCGCAACTGGGCAACAAACGCAGCGTGTTCGGAGCAAGACTCCTGGCGGGCGACTACACCTCCGGCCTGGAAATCGCCGAATCGGTTCTGGCCGAAGATCAGGGACAGGAGATGTTGTACATGGGACTCATCCAACCGGTCATGTATGACATCGGCCGACTCTGGGAACAGGACAAGATCAGTGTCGCTGAAGAGCACCTGGCGACTTCCGTTGTGGGCAGAATTCTGGCCGCCCTCTATGCGAAATTTGCGCTGGCTGGCGCAAATCGGGGCAAGGCGGTGGTGACCTCCGCCCCCAACGAATATCACGAACTGGGCGCGCGAATGCTCGCCGATCTGCTGGAGGTGGACGGCTGGGACGTCCTGTTTCTGGGCGCGAACACACCGGCCGAAGAGCTGCTTGGGCTGCTTGCCAAAACACAGCCGCGTTTTGTGGCGATCTCGCTCACCATGCCGTTTGGACTCAACAAGGTCGCGGAAATCATTGCCCGAATCAGGGTCAATCCCGTGCTCGGCGGCGTCAAGGTCATGGTGGGCGGAGCGGCTTTCAACATGGATCCAGAGCTGTGGGGTCAGGTCGGCGCGGACGCCTGGGCGGAAAATCCGCACGCGGCCATCAAGCAGGCGGCTGTATGGTAGATCAAAACTCCACAGAATCCGCTCTGAAAAAGCTGTTTTACAGCCGGCCGCGGGTTTTTGCCGACTATCTGCTCAACTCCGGAAGACTCGCCGTCATTCTTCTCGACGCCGAAGGGACGATTCTGGACTGCAACGCCTTTTTCCTGGAAAACTCCGGGCTTGCCGAAAAACCGATCGGCCTCTCGATCAACACCTTCCTGCAGGATGACCAGGCCGCGGCTAAAACCTGTCGAGCCGGTGGTTGCCTTCCGGTTAAACTCACGTTCGACCTGAACGCTTCGCTCGAGCGCTCCCTGTCGGGACACCTGCTCGAAATCGACGGACGGTATGTTATTTTTGCACACACCCTGCGTCTCACCGACAACGAACTGGTGGTAACGCTCTCGCGGCTCACGGACGAACTGACCGACCTGACCCGGGAACTCAATAAGAAGAACCGCGAGCTGGCCGCCGCCAATGAAACCATCACCCGGCTGATGATGACCGATCCGCTCACAGGGCTCGCCAACCGGCGCCATCTCTCGGAAATGCTGTACAGGGAATTGTCTCTGGCCAGGCGCAGCGGCCGTCCGCTGGCGGCGTTGATGGCGGACATCGACCACTTTAAATCCATCAACGACACCTACGGCCACGACAGGGGCGACAAAGTCCTCAAACAGGTGGCGCAGATTCTGCGCGACGCCTGCCGGAAAGAAGACATCGTCGCCCGTTACGGCGGGGAGGAGTTTCTTGTCATCCTTCCCGATTCGGGAGCCGGAGCCGCCGCGGATTGCGCGGAAAGAATGCGCAGGGCCGTTGCCGACACATCATTTGCGGGAATCGACCGTCCCGTCACGGCCAGTTTCGGGGCGACGGTTTTAACGCCCGCCGACACGGAAGGCGATTTCCTCAAGCGCGCGGATACGGCCCTTTACGAAGCAAAGGCAAAGGGGCGCAACCGGGTGGTTGTGAAAAAGGCAGAGGTTGCGGTTCCTCCAAAAACAGACCATTCTGATCCGTAAAGACCAACGGGTCTGGAAGACCGTCCGCGAAAAAAAGGGAGCTTTATTCGAACCGGAATCCTCCCCGATCCCGTCTGTTCGCTGCACGGCGCCATCATCGAGGTCCGGGTCTCCAGCGTCTGCGAACTGCACGGGCACAAGGAGGGCGGCCACGCAGGAACCCTCTTCGGCCATGAGTTCAGCGGCGACATCGCGGAAATTGGCAAGGACGCTCAGGACATCTCCGACGGCACACGCTGCACAGCGGCGGATTTCGCCGTAGAGACGCGTCTGTTCGCGTCGATTCCGCGGCGACCCTTGCCCTAAATGATGGTTAGACCGTTCCGGAAGCATCGTCATCCGGTCCTTGAGATTTTCCCCGGGAATGCCCCTGACGCGGGCCCCAAGCTTCATCTTCCGCCGTCAGTCGCGGTATTGTGATTTCCGATATGAACCCGTTTTCCGTTTGACAGCGGTCATGCCTTATGTCACTGTCTTCCGCAGATATGACACCGTCAAAAACGGCGACGCAAGGCCGCCTTGAGACGGTCTACGCCCTGCTCGTACCGCCTCGGCGGCGCGCGAACGGGGACGAGATGGGTCATGGATCGGTTTTAAGCCACAGGCGGATCGGAATCCGGCCGTCCTGCCCGTATCGGCTTCACCCCTTTGTCACCACGGAACCTGTGATGCATTGCGTCTCCCGCGTCCACTGGTGTTGGGGAGCGGCTCATCTCGCACCCGTGAAGCATCAGGATAGGAGGTTGAGATGAGACAGAATTTCGTGAGGCTTCAAGATGCCCTTCGGACCATGGAGACAGATCCCGCAACGACGAACGATCCGATCAAACGGATGTTTTTGTGCGACGGGCAGTTCGCTTCTGCGAACGTTGCGATCATCGAGGACACGGGGGATGCGATTCACACCCATTCGTCCCACGACGAGTTTGTGCTTATCATCGAGGGAGACTGCGGATTCCGTGTCGGTGATGAAACGAAGCGGGTTGCTGTCGGTGATCTGATTTTCATTCCCCGGGACACGGTTCACGGACCGATCATCGATAACGGCAGAATCGCCTTGCTCTCGATCTTTGCCCCATTCTTCGACCGCACGAAGAAGAACATCCGGTGGTCCAGAGATGGGTTCGCCTGATGCCCGCCTGCCCGATTCAGTGGACTACCGCCAGGGTTTCACCGATTCAATTCGGCCGCTGACCGGGAGCGTTCGCGCCGTCCGCAGTGGCAAGAACGGATGCGGGCCAAACGATGGATTGGCTCTCGCCTCACGAGGATCGAGATCCAGCCCCTCTGCCCGTATCGGCTTCGCCCCTTTATTCAGGGATCTGCATGCATT
>CAZWTL010000109.1:0-5070 GCA_964637025.1 uncultured Syntrophaceae bacterium
CAATCCATTTTATCATAAGGCGACCATCAGAATAGGATAATAATATCAACATAATGTCTTATTCACATAACAGTTTACGAAGAATATTTCAATAAAAAAGAGTAAATTTCTTAAGCGGGAATCAGGGGGGAAATCTCTCCTTGACAACCGGTGTCTCCTTGATATGATCGTTCAATAAAGCTTATCTTCTGAAAAGACAAGAGTTGAAGCTGACATAAGGCTTACTGAAGCAAAAGCATCAGGCTCTCGAGATGTCAAGTTCCATGAAAGGCAATCGTAATAGATGACAACAGGGAAAACCCTTCCCATAACGCGTTGGCAGTTGCGGGAAGGCAATCGGAATGTTCAGGAGCTGCTGGTAAGGGAACTGGGGTTGAATCCACTCATTTCCCGAATTCTCGAGAGCCGCGATATCAGAGATCCGGATCTTGCCCGACGCTATCTTTCCCCTTCCCTGCGGGATCTTCACAATCCTTTTCTGATGCAGGACATGAATAGGGCGGTCGACCGAATTATCCGGGCCATATATCAGGAAGAAAGAATTGTCGTTTATGGTGATTACGACGCAGATGGAATTACATCCGTTGTTGTTTTGCTGCAGTTTCTCAGAAGGATTCATCGATCGGTAACCTATTACATTCCCGATCGGATCACCGAAGGATATGGCCTGAACCGCGAGGCTGTTGAACGATTCCGATGCGAGGGGGTCGGTCTGATCGTCACCGTGGATTGCGGCATATCGGATTGTGAATTGATAGCTTATGCGCGACAGCTGGGCATCGATACGGTCATTCTGGATCACCATGAGATTGCTGGCGCCATCCCAGAAGCCGAGGCGGCCGTCAATCCGAATCGCACCGATTGCAGATTCCCTTTCAAACATCTTGCTGCAGTCGGAATCGTCTTCAATTTCCTGATAGCCCTCCGGGGTACTCTGCGCAAGGAGGGTTTTTGGGCAAACCATCCATACCCCAATCTGAGGGAATATCTCGATCTTGTAGCGCTTGGAACCATTGGCGACATCGCACCCCTGGTCGATGAAAATCGAATTTTCGTCAAAATCGGTCTCGATTTGATTACTGAGGACAGAAGGCTGGGGCTGAGTGCATTGAAACTAGCCTCCGGGATAGCTCATCAGGTGATCGACTCAGAAAAAGCCTCTTTCACGCTTGTTCCGAGAATCAATGCAGCCGGACGTATTGCCTCGGCGGGTGAAGCGGTCGAACTTCTCCTATCAGAAAGGCAGGACCATGCAGAGGAACTGGCAAGGAAGCTGGATGGGTTCAACCGAAAACGCCAAGCGATGGAGAAATTGATCTACACAGAACTTCTAGACAAAGTAAGGGACTTCTTGGACTCGGGAGAAAGGGGACCGCTGGTTTTTGCGTCACCGAGCTGGCATCCCGGCGTCATCGGAATCGTAGCATCCAAACTCGTGGAACGTTTTGGAAGGCCGGCCATTTTAATCAGCTTGCATGAGGGGATCGGCAAGGGATCCGGGAGAAGCATAGAGGGTTTCAACATATACGAGGGATTGAAACGATGTGAATCTCTGCTCATGTCCTACGGAGGACATCGGTACGCCGCTGGCATTTCGATTCGGGAAGAGGATATCGATAACTTCTCCTTACGGCTCAAGGAGGTTTTGCTTAACAATGGTGGGCCAGCGATCGATTTCATGGCCAGCACGACGATAGATGCGCAGTGCAGTCTGACGGACATCACACATGAATTCCTCGGACAGGTTGAACAACTTGCACCTTTCGGAAGCAGGAATCCCGAACCGATACTTTGTGTTCGTAATGTCAGTATGGCTTCTCCGTCAATCGTCGGGAACAACCATCTCAAAATGAGAATCAACGGTGATGGTGTTTCACGGAATTCCATCTGGTTCAGTCAAGGGCAGTTCCTTAGGGAAATCAAATCGGCGATGCTGGATATCGTGTTCACCCCGCAGATGAATACATGGAACGGCTCTTCCGATATTCAGCTCAAAATGAAGGATATGGCGTTGCAGTTGAATGGCTGATACGATGGATTTCGGTAGGTGTGATGTGTCGAGCAACCGTGGGAAACGAATCTCAGGCAAGGTGCTTTTAAATCCATAAGGCACGGATCACAATATTCTGTTTGAGGTATGCAAATGAATCGTTTCGATGCAAAAGGAATGATTGTCGTTCCCAATCCCGTCCAAGGGAGAACCGGAACGGAAAAGATGCTGATCGTCCGCGAACTCTTCTGTCAAGCCGGACACGCCCTGATCAGTGAACGGGCCCTTTTCAACGGTTATCCTGGCATTCTCCTCGGTATCGGATTGAATGATGTCAGGGGGCTTGTCGCCCTCAGTCCTGTGTGGGGAGACAAAACAAGGGTTTCAGTCGATATCGATTTGCCTGTAGACCGCATTGTGAATCTCTTTTGCCCCACTTGCGGGATTGAACTGCCGCGATATGCAACTTGCGGGTGTGGAGCCGAGCTTACAGCTCTTTTTTTAAACCTCAACGCCAGCTTCAACGATTGCATCGGAGTTTGCAACCGCGTCGGGTGCATGAACTCCCGTTTTGTTACCCATGGCGAACTCGTATCCGAGACAATGCTGGAACAACTCTAATGATTCAACGAAGGATCAGGGCATAAGACTTGATGCGAAGAACAGGATTGTAGGATTTTTTTGATTCCGCCAGTTGGGAGATGTTCATGTCGCTCTCTTTGTTAATGTATCGGTAGTTGGTGAAAAGCCTTTTAGCGCACTCATTGTCCAGAAACTGATATAATCCCTTAATTGCGGCATCCGCCTTTTCAAAATTAAGCGTTCCGGTGGAGGCGTTGAGTCTCGATCCGATGCCGAATGCGCAGATCCTCCCGTCCACGCGAACGAGAATTCCCTTGGATTCGAAACAGGTCATGTTCTTGAGTGTTGTTATGGCAGCATGCTTTTCACAGGCCAGATTGCTGTCCGAATCGATGTCGCAGTCCCGCTGTTGGCACCAGCTTTCGAGAAATTCCAGGCATTCCTCCACATTTTCCTGGAGAATTTCTTCAACCTTCACACGGTTCTTGTGAAGGTATTCCCGTTGAAATTGATGGATAAGATTCCTTTTTTTAGAGAAACGGTTCCCCTTGAGATGAATGAGATCTTCCGTTAAGTAGACGTAATCCGAAAATCCAGTCTGTTCTTCACGATGAAAGATCGAATCCAGTTCGGAAAGGTTTAAGGTTTCCAGATAATCTCCAGGAGCGTACCAGTACCGGGTGAATCCGGCATGAAGGGCGATGTTCCGAAGCTCCACCGGGGTATAGGATTTATTCAAGCAAAGGGGAAGGATGAGATGCCGATCTTCGGGGCGGGTTTTGTTTTGTCCAGCGATGATCAGTTCTCGATTATGTAAAATAGCATATTCCGCCTCGAATGTTTCAAAACTCCAAGCGATTACGGAGGACGCTGAGTAGACGCTAAGATTGTAGGGTTGCCTAGCAAAAAAGGGCTTCAACACGTCGTAATCTGAAACGGATACTGGTTTGAAGTTCATGGCTTCTGTTTCATCAGCATAGGAACGCAACCGGTCATCTGGTGAAAGCCAGCTCCACGATAAAGGTCGAAAGAACCGGGTTCGGCAATGATACCGATCCACGTGACGCCGTCAGCAAGAAGTCGTTCCAAGAGGATTTGGAGGATGCGCCGTCCGATCCCTCTGCGTCGGCGGTCGAGGCGCACCGTTAAATCCTGCACATATGCATCGCTAATTCCATCACTGATCGCCCTTCCAATCCCTACAATGTCATCTTTCTCCATGGCGATCGCAAAACAGTGGCTTCCCGCTATCAATCGGTTGATCAATTGAGCATTTCCGTCGTCGTTGGCATGCCACCACCCTTGGGCAAGGTAAAGATCCATGATCTGACGGATCTGTTTTCCCGTTGCTGCCCGGATTATGACTGTGCAGACCTCATCCATTGCAGAACATTCCTGTATCGATTCTTAGCTCTGACGGCGTGCTGAAGACCGAAGCCATGATTTCCAACCACTATATGCCCTTGATGGTTCGGTGTCAAGCTTGTCGGCTTTTAGGTGACTGGAATAGCGATCAATACCCGAAGTTGAAGAGGCAGATAGGCTACATGATGATTTATTGGCCGTTTGTAATGATATCCACTTGGCATCGGGGACGGTCACATGCTGTCGCAGCGTTTCCACGCTTCTTGGAAAAGCCTCCATACGGAGATAAATACGGCAAGGATGAATAGACCAACCATGAAGGTTGGGGATGTGCTGAAGAGTTGATCAAGCCAATAGCCGGCATAGAGAAAAAGAAAGGAAGCGATGGCGATGACGAAACCCCAGGCACTCAGCATCAATATTGATGAATAAACCGTCATCGACAGATTTGACCTTGGTGCGATCCACATAACCCGCCTCCATTCTTTATGCGACATTGACTTTCATCAACTCACGATCATCTTGATGGTGTCTATGACCGGCGAGGTGAAAAGGGACACCAAGACTGTGAAGAGCGCGAAAGCGCCTACCGCCTCTCCCGGGTACATAGCCTGATATCTGTGCTTCAGCGAAATGATGATCAGACCTCCCACGACCAAACAACCCAATTGGAAATACGGGAAATTGGAAGTCCCAGTCGCTGAAAATTCGGCTAAGCCGAAGGTTGCCGTCAACAGAAGGATACCTGTTGCTACCACGATCGTTGATAAAGATTTTTTCATCTCTCGCTCCTTTTCGTTATGTAGGGTTACTGCACACCCGTCGTCATTCATACATAAAGAAATATGCATGCCAATTCACGGCATTTGTGTAAAATAAATGTATCCATATGATATTCAATAATAATTTAAGAAGGAAAGATTTCGTCATGGAACTGCAGGAGCCTTAGGATGGATGATTTGTAAGAAAAACGTTGAAATCCGTTCGACAAAACGTTTAATAAGGTGTCCTCATACGCCAGCGCTTTGCATGTCAGAGGTATGGTATGGGAACTTTACAACGGCCCGAAAGCATCAAGCCACTGTCTTGGGCTTTAGCATCATGTCCCGGGGTGTTCACGTGGATACCAGTTA
>CAZWTL010000110.1:0-4917 GCA_964637025.1 uncultured Syntrophaceae bacterium
AACCTCTCCCGAGGCGCTGTAGCCCGTCATTGTGACCTCGGCCTGCGTCGTGCCGGGATTGACCAGGGTCAGGGTGGTCTCCGAGGCGGTGGAGCCAATGCCGATGAACCCTTCCCTGAATCTCATGGCATTCAGGTTGACCGCACCCACTTTTCCGATATGCTCTTCCCCATATATCGCAATACCCTGGAAATTGAGTGATGGGGTCCCGAAGGGAGTGCTGAAGTCGCCCTCCCCGGATATCTTTGCCCACCGATTGTCATGGCCCAGCATCCCGGAGAGGTTGAACGCCATCCGACTCTGGGACGTCTGGGTATCTATTGGCTGGGTGCCGAAGGAGACCTCCTCCGTCTCGCCTGCGGCGCTATGGCCGGTGACATTGACGGTGCCGTTGTAATGGCTCTTGAGGCCGATACCGGTAAACTCCCCAGAATCGTAGAGGATAGAGGGAACATAGAGCGCATTGAGAGAACGATCCCTGAGCAGCAAGGCCCCTGAATCCCCCCCGGGGATCAGGCTGTCGAACAGCTCCATCCCCGAGATATATCCCGTGGAACTGATCGAGACTACCGATTCCTCTGCAGCCAACTGGAGGAATTTCCGGGATTTGGCATTCAGGGTCAATTGGCTGGATACCCCCGATTCGTAGGCTAGAGTTACCTCCACAGCCCCGTCATTGGGGTTGAACAGACCGATGGCTGTCGCCCACTCCGCATTGACCGCTGTGTGGGGAACGGAGATGGTCTTCTGCAGATAGGTGGCAGCCGACCATGCGCACCGCTTCCCTGCGCTGCCCAAATACCGGGTATAACCAACCGGATCCCCATCCCCCGTAACCACCGCGCTTGCAGCATTCTGTGGAATGTCAGCCGCTGAGATCGTAGCCTTCCCCTTTGGCGCCAGGGTTATCGTGGCGGTTTTGATCAGATCCCCGTTTTCCCCGTAATAGGAGATCGTGGAGGTGGAAGTATAATCCTTGGTGTTGATGATCCCGATCTCGGTTGTCTCATGACTTGTAGACACCAGATAGGGGAAATAAAGCCCCGCATGGGATTCGATCTCTGCGGGTCCGCCCGGATCGGTTATGCAGCCATCTAGCTCCAGGTCGTGGTCCCCCCGCTTGCCGTCCATAAAGTGCAGAACAACGGTATTTCCCACCACCTCGGCGCCGGTCTGCCCATCATAGGAGAACTCATACCAGTGATCCTCCCGGTTGTCCGGGGTCTTCCCGTATTTGTAATAGGTCTGCGGCGGCTCACCGTCCAGGGAGATGGTCACAGTGGTGGCTCCGCCCGCTGGAAGCCCCGCAAGCGTAAAGGAGAAGAACCCGTACGGGAAACTGACCCCCTCCGGGGGTGTGGCTTCAAAAGTCCACGGGGCATTAAGATATTCAACGGACTGTCCCGAAGGGATAGCTAGGGTGATGTAATGGCTGCCTCCATCCTGGGTGTGGGTGTGAAAGGAGACGACATTACTCTGCAACCAGTCCGGGATACCATCACCATTGCCGTCATAGGAGGGATCGTTTCCGGTAGGCCCTTGCTCCTCCGAGTCAGGTATGCTGTCGTTGTCGGAGTCGGAGACTTTCGTCCACTGAGCATACAGGGTCACGTTGCTGCTGCCGATGGCAAAGGTATCGCCCCCGGTGTAGCTGGTACCGCTGCCGTTAGCCGCTGTATTCCAACCTGCAAAAGTGTAACCTGTGCGCACCAAAGTGCCTGTATTGCCTAAAACCGTGGCAGTATCGCCAGTGTGATAAATGGTGGCATCGGTGGGCACAGAGCCCCCGGTATTGGTATTGCCATTGTAGGTGACGCTGTAGTTGTTGGCCGTCCACTGAGCATACAGGGTCACGTTACTGCTGCCCATGGCAAAGGTATTGCCCGGGCTATAGCTGGTGCCGCTGCCATTGGCCGCCGTGTTCCAGCCGGCGAAGGTGTAGCCGGTTTTAACCAGGGCGCCGGCGTTGCCAAGAGCTGTGACGGTGTCGGTGATGTGGTAGGTGTTGCCGTCCGTGGGCACGGTGCCTCCAGTATTGGTATTGCCATTGTAAGTGACGCTGTAGTTGTTGGCCGTCCACTGGGCGTACAACGTCACGTTGCTGCTGCCGATGGCAAAGGTATCGCCCCCGGTGTAGCTGGTACCGCTGCCGTTAGCCGCTGTATTCCAACCTGCAAAAGTGTAACCTGTGCGCACCAAAGTGCCTGTATTGCCTAAAACCG
The DNA here is from genome assembly GCA_964637025.1 of uncultured Syntrophaceae bacterium. Lineage (GTDB taxonomy): Bacteria > Desulfobacterota > Syntrophia > Syntrophales > UBA5619 > UBA5619. The sequence continues at coordinate 2,223 of CAZWTL010000110.1, forward strand.
TGGCAGTATCGCCAGTGTGATAAATGGTGGCATCGGTGGGCACAGAGCCCCCGGTATTGGTGTTGCCGTTGTAGGTCACAGTGTAGACTATAGGGGTCCACCGGGCATAAAAGGTGACATTGCTGGCACCGATGGCAAAGGTGTCGCCGCCGTTATAGCTGGTGCCGCTGCCGTTGGCCGCCGTGTTCCAGCCGGCGAAGGTGTAGCCGGTTTTCACTAAAGTACCAGTGTTACCCAACACGGTTACCGTATCACCTTCGAGATAGATGCCGCCGTCCACTGGCGCAGCGCCTCCCGTGTTGCCGTTGCCGTTGTATGTCATAGTCGCTGTAATTAAATTCGGGGCTATTCCAAAACCGGTGAATGAATTATCGGCCGAGATGGTTTCAAACCGTTGACTCGGGTCGCTCCATCCGTCAATATCGCCCGACTGTATCCCCGCCTTCAAAGCAATGTTCTGATTGGCAGTTGACACACCGTTTCCTGTCCATGCTGTTCCGGGGTCATTCCCAGGAATGCCGAATACATCGGTGATAACACCTCCGTATTTTATCACCAACGCATCGTCGCCGTTAAAACTAAATGCCTTTAAGTGAAAGGTCGATCCGTTGGTTTCAGTAACGACTTGCATATCGGACGAACCGATGACTATTACTTTTCCTGATGCCAGGGTTCCGGATGATAAGGTGAAATCGATCGAGGGAATGGCGCCATTGGTGCCCTTTTCAATCACAAGAGGATTACTACCGAAATTCAGTTCCGACAATGTGTTATTCCATACTTCGATGCCCTTGGGGGTAGTGCCTAATGAAGTTTCAATATATTGACTGATAATCTGTCCCGAAACATTAAAAAGGGGCATCAAGAATAAAATTAAAGAAATAACAAAGATTGAGAGGATACGTTTCATAAAGCCCCCAGCTTGTTTCTAAAAGTGTAAAATATGGTGGACTTTCTAAACGGTCCGTTACTCTTCGGTGGCAATATAAGCCGCTTCTTTGATCGTCACCTGTTCTTTGATAGCCTTGCCAGGCCATGCTGGAAACGGCAAACCGCCAAAATGTCTCTTACAAAAATGATGGATATGGTCGTGCGCGATGGAGACGGATCATGAGAAATGTTTCTAATGCCTTGGAACGATAGAAAAAGAGTCCTCGAATGTCAAGTGGATTTTATAACGACCTGCTGCGGCAAAACGGGATTGGATCCCGGCCGTGCAGGGCAGGATGCGGACTTCAGTCGATGCGGATTACTGTCTGAAAGATCGGATCAGGGTCAGCATTGCTGTACGTTTTGCTTCAGGAAGGAGCGCTTCTGTCTCGAGAAAAAAATTGGACACGGACGCATACTTGCTTTCGAGCCGCATTCATTGATCAGTCTCGATCAGCCCCCTGTTGACTTGTAGATGTTCTCAATGGAGATGATGTCGGGAAAATACCAATAAAGACGAACTTGCTACACCTACAACTGCTCACAGGTCAAGGGCGGTTGCAATGGAGGGTTGCGGAAAGAGCTGTTACATAAAAACCCCATCGAAGAGACCACTTTTGGGGAGACGATTTGACGGCCTATCAAGTGTCCGATTCAATCCTCCAATTTGCGAAAGACGATATAGAGGACAATCAACAATAACGGTACGATCAGGTCAACAAAAATGATATTGGGACCGATGTTCCAGGCCGCTTGGTTGCCGCTTCCAACCGCAGAATAGATATGAACGACCATACAAGCGATCAAGAAGAAGCTATTAACGATGATGGCTGCCAACCAGAAGTTACCGCGTATAAAGAGGCAGAGGATGCCGACCAGACCAAAGGCCATATCAGCAATGCCTAACTCCGTCTGGAAAGGACTACCGGCGGGCCAACCAATCCGCTGAGCGGTTTCTGGCCCGTTAAAAACATGCATTAAACCGGCAAAAAAGGTCCCTACACCAATGGTGATGACCAATAAGTAAAGTAGTATGATTTCGACGACATTCCTGGCAGATCTTTTTTTCATCAACGCAAGATGGATGACAATTGCCACGAGGGTGATCCCCGATATGATGAGCAGCATCGATGTCCTCCTTTTAATTTTGTTTGATTCTGATAAGGTGTTGCTATTATGACTAAGAAAGGCAAATTTCGCAAGAAAAGCTTGCGGAGACAAGCAGTCCTGACCGGAGCTTGATTCCGCTCACAGAGTGTAGTCATAAACAACCCTCGTCAATCGCCATGTTTCAGATAGCAAGGGTGTATTATTTTTTTCCGTCAGAAATCCTATCGCTTGTAGCAGCAAAAATTCAAGAATGGTTCTGCCATTCAGGGAAAGTCCGTCTCCTGCCAGTTCTGCTAAATGTTCTGTTAAGACGTTGTGTTACAAGTCATTAGAAGGGACGCAAATAGAAAGTTCATGAGTATCGTTTGAAATCAATAGTGGGCTGTGAAGAATCCGCTCCACAGCCCACAAATTGGTAGAAAATCCTATCTCCGCGCGATCATGTCTCGGCTTTTCAGTCGGTTGATCTCCGCCATGAGCTGGGAAATAGCCTCCTGCTGCTCCTGCAGCTTTGCTCTCAAACCTTTAATTTCAGACTGTTGCTCCTTCACGGCCTCCACGAGCACCCCGACGAGACTGTCATAATTGATGCCCCTCGCGGTCCCGTCATCGTGGGAGACCACCTCCGGAACCACCCCCTCGACCTCCTCCGCGA
>CAZWTL010000111.1:0-4573 GCA_964637025.1 uncultured Syntrophaceae bacterium
TCAAATTGTTGCTGAAAACGGTCAAAGTGGTTCTTGTCGGTTCTGGCAGATAACAGAGGCGCATCGTTGAATCAGGGGGACCGGTGTCCTGCGAATGTCCGGCGGGCATACGGTTTGGCGATCGTTTACGCCCTGTTCATCTTCGCCACCATTCCCTATACGCGCCCCTTTCAGCGGTTCGTATACGACCGCTTTGGCAAAGCCTATTTCGGCTATGCTGTCCTGCTTGCCATAGCCCTCTGCCTCGTCTGGGGGCTCTCCCATCTGGTCAAAAGGGCCCGGCGCGGCGCCGCCCCCGGGAATTATGCGTGGCTCGCAGGCGTGGCAGGCGCTTATGTTTACTTCACCCTGAAGCTGTGGCAATGCCCGGAAGAGGCGATCCACTTCCTGGAATACGGCCTCCTGAGCTTCCTGTGCTATCGGGCCCTTTCCCGCCACGTGCGGGACGCGACCGTCTACTTCACGGCGTCGCTCATGGTCCTGTTTGCCGGGACGATCGACGAGTTCATTCAATGGATCGTGCCGGATCGCGTGGGGAGCTTTCGCGATGTGTGGATCAACTTTCTGGCCGGCGCCCTGTTCCAGTTGGGATTGTGGAAGGGAATCCGGCCGGCCGCCATATCCGAATCGATCCAGCCGGGTTCCGTGAAGATCCTGACGGCTTCGGGAATCGCCTGCCTGGTTTTGCTGGGGCTGTGCGCATCGATGACGCCTCCCCGTGTCGCCCTGGTCTCGGAGAGGATCAGCGCCCTTTCGCATCTCCGGAATAAGCATCACATGATGAGCGAATACGGCTACAGGCATGAGGACCCGGAGGCAGGCGCGTTCTATTCGAGATTTACGGAACAGGAGCTGAAGGCGATCGATCGCGGCAAGCAGGAGGCCCATGCCGCAATCCTGAACGCGCATGCGCAAAAGCCCTACGGAGATTTTCTGAAGGCGTACAATACGATCACGGCGCCTTTTCTCTATGAGATGAGGATCCATCTCTTCAGGCGGGATCAGTACGCATGGAAGGGAATGAAGGAGAAAGGCTCCGCAAAATTGGAATACCATACCGTCGCGCATCGGGAAAACCTGATCCTCGAACGCTATTTCGGACAAACCCTGCAACGCACCGTCTTTCAATGGCCGGTTGGGAAGAAGGCTGAGATTGAAACAGGGTCCGACAGGAACCGGCCTTATGAAAGTCCCGTTTCCTCCGACCTGATTACCCGGTTCACGGAGAAAGGCTTGTGGGCCGGAATAGGCCTGCTCGTGTGTCTGTTGCTGGCGATCCATGTGCGAGTCGGCCGTCTCCGGCATGAGGCGGGATGAAGAAGCTCCTCTTCCTCTGCGCCGCCGCCCTGTTTTTCCTCTGCCCTTTCCCGGTATGGGGCGGCGGGGACCTCGAGATGCATGTGATCGATGTGGGCCAGGGGGAAGCGATCCTGTTGAGCACCCCGGACGGCAGCCATCTCCTGATCGATGCCGGCAATCTATCCGCAGGCCACCGGGTCAGGCAATACCTGAAAAACCGGCAAATCGCCGTTCTCGACGCCGTGATCATCACCCACATGCACCCGGATCACGTGGGAGGGCTCTTCGCGCTGGCGCCGGACTTGACGATAAAAATGCTCTATGACCATGGAGACATTCGCAAGGACGACGTTTTTGGAAACCAATACATCCGCCTCGCGAACCATCTGGGGGTGCAGCGGACGGTTTTGGGAGCGGGGGACGCCTTGTCCTTCGGCCGGGTGGAGATGCAGGTCCTGTCGCCGGCCAGGCCTCCTGCCGGGGATATGAACGCCGATTCGATCGTGCTGAAGATATCCTATGAGAAGGTTTCGTTCCTCCTGGCGGCGGATCTGAATGCAGCGGGAGAAAAAAGACTTCTCGGGAAGAAGCTCGATCTGCGCAGCCACGTTCTCAAAGTGGGGCACCATGGGGCGAACGACGCGACGTCCGAAAGTTTTCTGGAAGCCGTTCGACCCCTTCACGCGGTGATATCCGCCGGAACGGACAACCCTCTCCTCTATCCCGGCGAGGGAACGCTTGAATTGCTCAAGCGGGCAAAGGTGAACGTCATGAGGACGGATCGGGACGGGACGATCATCGTGAGAACCGATGGCCACAGCCTTTCAATCGAACGGGAGTGACGGCATGTCTTCGCTCTTGGCCAACCGGCACGGGAACGGGCGCTGAGGAATGATCAACGCGATTTCAAAGGGCCGCGCCGGCCATGGGCATCTTGCGGCCTGCATATCTATCGGCCTGTTTCTGTGCGCGAATCTATGGCCGCGCCTGAACCTGGTCTGGCACTACAACAACGCGGCCAAGGCGCTCGTGGCGATCGCGTTCATCGCCGCCCTGCTGACAGCCCTCTTCCCCAAATGGTTGAAATGGATTTTCTTCGCTTTCGGCCTGAGCTTTTTCCTGTTCGGATTCCATTCCTCTTCCATCCACGGCCAGGTCTTCGAACTGCTCCTGAACGCAATCTCCCTCGCATTGCTTGCGATCGTGCTCAGGGAGAACCCTGTTCAGGCGGCAAACAAGAACCTCAGCCTCCTGATCCTGCTGTACATCGCGCTTTCCCTCTTCTCCCTGCTTCTGCTGCCTTTGGGGAGCACTTTCGTCTCCGCGCGCCTTTGGGGTTTTTCGAGCTTTTCGAGTCAGGTCGTTTCGTCCGGCGCCGAATCGCACCTCTATCCCCTCGCGGGCGTGAACCGGTTGATGCTGTTTTTCAGCTTCATCTACCTGCTGTCGGCGCTGAAGGGCAGCAGGGAGGCGTACATCTCGTTATGCAAGGGGATCTTATCGGGGGCCGTCTGCTCGGTCATCGCGGGCCTGCTGGATTATTACGGGGCCTTCGATTTGGGCTGGTTCCGGAATCTGGATATCATGCAAAATCCCAACGGCATTCAGTTCCGCCTCCAGTCCACGTTCGGCCATCCGGGCTGGTTCGCGGAATTCGTCACCGTTACGATTCCCTTCATCCTGCTGGGATTTTTCAGGAGAGACCGATCCGTCGCCTGGAAGTCACTGCTGTTCATCGTTCTGATCCTGGCCGAAATCGCCTTGATCCTCGCCAAGGCCAGGGCCGGATGGATTGCCTATCCCCTGACCCTGGTGTTCTGCTGGGCCTTCTTCTATCTGTTCGAAGGGGGAAGAGATCACGGCCGCCTGAACATAACGAAGCGGGGCGTCGTCAAGGTCCTGATCTCGATACCGCTCACGATCGGACTCAGCCTGGTCATCATCTTCAAACTCTTGGGCGACGCCAGCGTCTCGGTCGAAGAGGCCAATGACGCCATCCACAAGAGCAGGCCATTGCAGAGGCAGTACGTTCATCTGGGAAGCCTCGAACACAGGGCGCAAAACATCTTCAAGACATCCGATCGGACCGGCATATGGATGAAGGGGGTCAACCTGGGGCGGGAAAAGCCCCTGTTCGGAATGGGCTACGAGTCTTTCTGCTGGCACGACGGGGTGCTGCGGAAGGTCCCTGCATCGCATTTGATGCAGCATCCCTCGGGCAGGCAAATCGTCGCCACGGCCCACAACCTCTATGTCCAGTTGTTTGTCAGCGGAGGATTCGCGGGGCTGTTCCTCTGGCTTCTTGCGGTGGGATATGCCTGCAGGCTGCTGGTCATGGATCTGACGCAAAACAGGGCCTATTTCAATTTATGCGTGCTGCTTTCGATCGTCAGTTTTCACATTTACGGCTTCTTCCAGAGCATGCAATATATCCCCGTCGTCTGGTTCATGATCTTCATCTGTCTGGGATACGCCTTGACCATCGTCGAGGAGCCCCCGCGGCATCGGATGAAGCGCCTGACGGATGTCCTGGTTGCGGCGCTCTGCGTGCTGGTGCTGGCGGGCGGCTGGGTCTATTTCATGGACCGGGGGTCTCAGGGGCTTGCCGCAAAATATGGATTGAAGGTTTACGCCGCGGATCAGGACTGGCATAATTATCTGGGATTCCACAACGCCGAGAATCATTGGCGCTGGTCCGGTAAAAGAAGCCTCATGAGAATCCATGGCAACGGGCTCGTGGAAATTCAGTTCATTTGTGATACGCCGGGTGTGGAAAGGGAACCGGTTTCTGTGGATATACACGTGGACGGCGAACCGGCGGAAGGGGTCGTGTTCAGACAAGCCGGCCGGTTGAACTGGCAGTACAGGCTGAATCAGAGCCCCAGCAGCGTGCATGAGCTTCACATGGAGGTATCGAGGACGTGGAACCCGAAGCGGGCGGGAATCAGCTCGGACGGACGCGACCTGGGCGTGCTGGTGAGCGAGCCTGTGTTTTTGAGGACGGATAGCTGATGACAGGGACGGCCGATCGGTTCCGCTTCCCGCGGGCGTCGATTCGGACGACAGGGTCCAGGATCCCCTGGCGTGCAGCCATGACAGGATGGGGCATCACGGGAACGAGCCTGATGGATGCCGGAGACCGTCCTCAACCCTTCGGAAGTAATTGTGGAAAGTCATCTTGACATCAAGGGGATGGCCGGGGCTGTCTGGAACTATCGCGGCTTCATCCTGGGCAGCGTGAAGCGCGAGTTTCAGTCCAAATACCAGCAGTCGA
>CAZWTL010000112.1:0-4557 GCA_964637025.1 uncultured Syntrophaceae bacterium
AATGAATGTCATACAATGCAATACATTTGACCTATTGGTACTGAAATTGCTTTTTCTGGGAGATCATCAATTGGGAGCGTGTATAAGGAGGCGTTACATGGGGGATCATTCAGGAAACATCTACAGGCCGCGGCCGGTCTCCATCTTACGCAGTCTTCCCCAGATCAAGGACCACCGTCTTATTCAATTGAAGCTTGAGGACGGCACGACCTGGGATAGTTTCGGCCATCAGCCAGGGCAGTTCGTCGAGGTTTCCATATTCGGAAAGGGCGAGGCGCCCATCAGCATCGCCTCGCCTCCGACGAGACCGGATACGCTGGAATTGTGCGTAAGACGAGCCGGCGCGGTGACCCAGGCGCTTTTAGGTATGGAGAAAGGTTCAAGCTTGCACATCCGTGGCCCCTACGGACGCGGATTTCCCTTGGTTAGGCTGCAGGGATGCTCGCTTCTGCTGATCGCCGGGGGGCTGGGGTTGGCCCCATTGCGCTCCCTACTTTTGTATGCCCTGGACCGAAGAGACGATTTTGACGACATCATTCTGATGTACGGGACAAACAATCCCGAAAATGTGCTTTTCAAATATGAACTGCTCGGCCTTTTCGACCGAAAGGATATCCAATATTTTTACAGTGTCGACCGCGATGACGAAGGGATTTGGAAACAATACGTCGGCTTGGTAACGGATCTCTTCGACCGGACCTCTCTAACACCGGGGAATACCAACGCCGCCATGTGCGGTCCGCCGATCATGTACCGGTTCGTCCTGCAGAAACTACTGGGCATGGGATTTGGAAAGGACCGCATCTACATGTCGTTGGAGAGGATGATGAAGTGTGGTGTCGGCAAATGCGGCCATTGCGCGCTAGGCCGGAAGTATTGTTGCACGGATGGCCCCGTTTTCCCCTTTACGGAGATTGAAGACATCAAGGAGGCGATCTAAACATGAAACGGACGCGGACGGTATGTCCCTTCTGCGGCTGCGGCTGCAGTTTCTATCTGGTATCCGAAGGAGACAGGGTCATCGGCGTCGAACCCAGTCCGCTGAACCCCTTGAACAGGGGAATGTTGTGCGTGAAGGGGTGGAACGCCCATGAATTCATCCGCTCTCCGGACCGGCTTACCGTGCCGCTTGTGCGGGATCAGGGGGTCCTGGTGGAGACCACCTGGGATGAGGCGTTGAAGATCGTTTCCACACGGTTGAGCAACATCCGGGCGAGATCCGGTTCCCGCGCGCTGGCCTTCTTGAGCTCCGCGAAGGTGACCAATGAGGAAAACTATCTGTTCATGAAAATGGCGCGGGCGGCGTTCGGCACCAACAACGTCGATCACTGCGCCCGTCTCTGACACAGCGCAACGGTGGTCGGTCTGGCCGCCGCATTCGGTTCGGGGGCGATGACCAATTCGATCGGGGAGTTTGAGGACGCGGAACTGTTTCTGGTGACCGGTTCCAACACCACGGCTCAGCATCCCCTCATCGGATCGCGGATAATCAATGCCGTGGAAAGGGGTGCGGAGCTGCTCCTCATCGATCCGCGGGAGATCCCGCTCGCCCGGTTCGCCTCTTTGCAACTGCGGCAGAATATCGGAACGGATGTCGCCGTTCTGAACGGGATGATGAACATCATCATCGAAGAGGACCTCTGGGATCGGGAGTACGTTGAAAACCGGACGGAGGGATTCGAGCAGCTACGGGCCCTCGTCAGCCGTTACAGCCCCCGGATCGTGGAAAAGATTTCCGGGATCGACCGCCATGATCTGGAGAAGGCGGCCCGGATGTATGCCGCGGCCGGCAAGGCGATGATCGTCTACGCGATGGGCATTACCCAGCACACGACGGGCACGGACAACGTCAAGTCCTGCGCCAATCTCGCCATGCTGACCGGCCATGTCGGGAAACCTTCCACGGGGGTCAACCCTCTGCGCGGGCAAAACAATGTCCAGGGCGCCTGCGACATGGGCGCCCTCCCTAACGTATTTTCCGGCTATCAGCCGGTGACGGATGCGGCTGCGAGGAAGAAGTTCGAAGAGGCATGGAGTGTCACGGGGCTCGACGACAAGCCCGGCTTGACCATCGGGGCTATGATGGATGCCGCACTTAAGGGGGATGTGAAGGCCCTCTATGTCATGGGAGAAAACCCGATGATGAGCGACCCCGACACCTCGCATATCGAACAGGCGCTCTCCAGTCTCGATTTTTTGGTGGTCCAGGACATCTTCCTTTCGGAAACCGCAGTAATGGCGGACGTGGTCCTGCCGGCCGCATCTTTTGCCGAGCGGGAAGGGACATACACCAACACGGAAAGAAGGGTGCAGATCTCTCGGCAGGCCGTTTCACCCCCAGGTTCGGCGTGGCCGGATTGGAAGATCATCCGTGAGGTGAGCCGGCTTTCCGGATACCCGATGAATTGCGATTCCGCGGACGATATCATGAAAGAGATCAATCGACTGACGCCCTCGTATGCTGGGATCGTCTATCCACGTCTCGAGTCCTCACATGGTCTGCAATGGCCTTGCCCTAACGAGGATCATCCAGGTACGGCTTATTTGCATCGGGATCGATTTTCCAAGGGAAAGGGGACGTTTCTTCCCTGTGATTTTCGCCCGCTCGCCGAGCCGCCCGATGAAGAGTACAACTTCCTGCTCACGACCGGCCGCATCCATTTCCATTACCACACTGGCACGATGACGAGGCGGATCAGCTTGCTGGAGAGAGAGGCTCCAGAGGCCAGAATCGAAATTCACCCGGATGATGCGAAGCCTCTGGGAATCCGGAGCAATGATATGATTGAAATCACGTCGAGGCGCGGTTCCGCCAAGGCCAGGGCCGAGGTCACGGAATGCGTTCCCCCAAGGGTCCTGTTTTCCACATTCCATTTTCACGAAGCACAGATCAACAGACTGACTAATCCGGCATCGGATCCGACGGCCAAGATTCCCGAATACAAGGGCTGTGCCGTCAAGGTAAGGAGATGCGCATGAAAAAACTTCCCAAGAGTGAACTCAAGAATCTTCTCAGGCACTGGACCACGGAATACAGGGTTTTTGCACCATCCAAGCGCGCGAGTGGAGATTGTCTGATTGATACATACGACGACGCTTCCTTCACCCTGGATTATGGCAAGACCCCGCTGCCGCCGAAATTCGCCTGCTTTCCCCAAACAGAAACGCTCTTTTCCGTTAAAGATGGCGAGTACCGGGAAGTGGTCGGTACGGCAAAGACCATGCTGTTCGGGATCCGGTCGTGTGACCTGATGGGCATGCTGCAGTCTTCAAGTTTTATGAAACGGGACCGGCCGGACATCTACTTCGGAGCGAAACGCGGGGCAGTCACTGCTGCGGTCATGGCCTGTCCTGGTCCGCAAAACGAAACCTGTTTCTGTACCACCACGCACAGCGGCCCCTTGGCCGGTCGAGGTTTCGATCTGCAGTTCATTGACGCCGGGGAATTTTTCATCGTTCAGGTCGGAAGCGGGAAGGGCGAAGCGGCGCTGTCGTTGTTTCCCCTGCAGGAAATGGATGAAGAAATTGCCGATGAAAGGATCGAAGCATTCAGGCAACAGTCCGTCAAAGCAATCGCCAGGGCCGATTCCATCCCGGAGGCCATCAAAAGGCTGCAGGAACGTACTGTTGACGACGTGATATGGGAACGACTCGGTCGGAAATGTATCCTGTGCGGCGGTTGTTCGCTCGTTTGTCCCACCTGCACGTGCTTCAATGTATGCGATCGCCTTTCCAACCCCGGCCAGGGGGAGCGGGAGAGGTCATGGGACGCATGCCTATTCGGCGGGTTTACCCGCGAGGCTTCGGGACACAATCCGAGACCCAGCCAAGCCGGGCGGCTCAAAAGGCGCCATGAACACAAGCTCATGGATTACCATGAAACGGATATTCAGGACGGACTGTGCGGTTGCGTGGGTTGCGGGCGATGTTCCGATTTCTGCCCCGTTCACATCGGCACGCTGGAAGTGACGCGTGAAATTGCTGCTGCGGTTCGTTGCGGTCAGGGATGAGAGGCCTGTGAGCGTTTGCCGGTGGGACCCGAATGAAGGGAAATGCGGCAGCCGTTTCGTTTCACGACGCCGCAGGCCATGGGAGGAGCGAGATGCCAAAGAAAAGGATATTGATTGTCGATGATGACCGGGACTATGGCGATGCGCTGAGGATGGTGCTGGAAAAAAACGGCTACGATGTGCTCCATGTTCTGAACGTACGCGATGGGGAAAAAGCCGTCTTGGGAGAGAAACCGGATTTGATCATCCTAGACGTCATGATGGACAGGCATACGGACGGATTTGACTTCTGTTACAGCCTCAAACATGACGATATCTGCCGAACCATACCGGTGATGATGGTCACCGCGGTAACGGAAAAGACGGGCTTCAAATTCTCTCCTGAAACGGACGGGGAATACCTCGAGGCGGACGCCTACATTGCCAAACCCATTCCTGTTTCGGAACTGCTTGCCCGGGTGGACCGGATGATTCACGGCATGGATTCCTGACCCGGGCATGGCCCGTGCGCCGGTTCATTTGGATGGAATCCAATGATGGGTTGATC
>CAZWTL010000113.1:0-3020 GCA_964637025.1 uncultured Syntrophaceae bacterium
AGGATCCGCAGGTGCGGCCGTTTCAGGAGCGTTTTGCGGCGCTGGGGAAACTCCTGAGCGCCGACGACCGTGACGCGGACCTTCCGCCGGATCTCGCTTTCCACGCCGGGCATCAGCCGCTGAACCACGTCGATGTTCACGTCGCCCACGATCATCACGTCGATCACGCCGCTGTCGCGCCCCTCGGCGTAATCTTCCAGAAGATAGATGGCATCGACCTTCCCGATGTCATCGAGGATCTTTTCGACGATCTTGTCGATGCCGTAATACTTTTTGACGATCGAATGGATCTCCGGGAAAAGGGGATGCTCCGTATTGGCCCTGTAGTAGATGGACTGCCCCCGCTGCTCCTTGTCCAGGTATCCCGCGTGGCTCAGGTTGTCCAGCTCCCCCTTCAGGGCGTTGGGGGTCAGCTTGAACTCCCTTGCCAGCTCCCGGAGGTAGCAGGAGATCCCGGGGTTGAGAAAGAGTTTCAGGAACAGGTTGATCCGCGTTCTGGACGTGAAGATTTCGGTGAGCATGATGGCCTGCGTTTCAGCTATGCCGGTTTGCAACTGGCGATCGGATGGTTCGGCCGTCCTCGTTGGCGGCGGTTCGGGTATCCGGCAGAGGGGTTGGAGCCGGCGCGGGAGGCGTGGAAAGGACGCAACCGGCATGGACGGTTTTTACAGCTCCGCCCTGTCGATTACACGGGCAATCGTTCAGGGTCTGCCTGGACTCGTGAATCAATGGCTTCCGCGCCCATTTGACGCGGACTCCATGAAAGCGTTTAGCAAATCTGAACAGTTATGTCAATGCATCATTTATAGAGGGGCTGCAGGTCGGGCGGCAGCGCAAGGCCGCGGTTTTTGGCCTCGGATGCGTATTTGGCCGCCTCTTCCCGATTCTGGGAGACGAAGTGGTGGTAGCGGATCAGGTTGAAATAGGGATACGGCGCATTCGGGGCGATGCGGTTGGCCTTCAGCCAGACCTGGAGCGCCGATTCGTACTGCTGCGTCATGAAGTAGGCCGTGCCGATGTCGTTGAGGATCGTGGCGTTGTAAGGGTCCAGCGACAATGCCTCCTCCAATGCGGCCGCGGCTTCCCGGGGCTTGTTCATGCGGAGCCGGAGCTGCCCCAGTTCCATGAGGATTTGACTCCTCTTCTGGGAACGGAATCCGGCCGCTTTTTCCAGATGGGGAAGGGCGGCGGCGGGGTTGTTCCGGGCGATCTGCAGCCGCGCCAGGTTGTAATGGGCGATCGGGTCGTTCGGCTCCAGCTCCAGGGCCTTGCGGACGGCCTCTTCGGAACGGTCGATCTCCCCCTGCTGGGCATAGAGGGCCGACAGGTTGATGTAGAATGCCTTGTGCCTGGGATTCAGGGAAATTCCCTTCAGATAGGACGCCTCGGCCTTGGCGAGGTTGCCCGCCGCGTAATAGGCCTCTCCCAGGTCCTGATAGGCCTTGGGGCGTTCCGGGAACATCCCGACCGCGTGGGTCCAGAATGCCATCCTGTTTTCGAAGGTCCATTGGTAGACGTGGGAGCGGACGGCGAAGACGGACAGGATCACGACCGCAATCGCCAGCGCCAGCGGCTTTCTGAAGTCGATCCCCCGTGATTTGCAGAATTCCGCGATCAGGATCAGGACCGCGAACATGGGCAGGTAGGCCCGATGCTCCGAGTAATCGAAAAGCTGTTCCTGGCCGGCAATCCGGATCATGAACGAAGGCAGAAGAACGGCGATGAACCAGGAGAGGGCAAACCAGATCCTGCCCATGTCGAGCTTCTTTCTGAAAAGAAACGTCGCGGCGACCATGGCCGCCAGAACGATGATGCCGCTGACCAGCGTGAAGGCTTCAAAGCTCGGGATGGCGATCATCTTTACGGGGAGCAGGATTTTCCCGAGCAGGAAAAGGGGCGTCGGCAGGTTCTTCAGGAACGGATGCAGGCCGATTGCAGCGGGCGAAGAGACGCCCGAGAGGGCCTGGTGCCTCATGAAGGCGAAGAGCAGCCCCACCGCGAGCCAGCCGGCCGCCGCCATCCCGTTCCCCTTCGTGAACAGGGGTTCCTTCCTGAAGAAGACGACGTATGAAACGCAGAGCAGGGGCAGGACCACGCCGGTTTCCTTCGTGAACAGGGCGACGCCGAAGAAGAAAAGGTGCAGGCCGTAAAGGGCGATCCGCTGCACGTATTCCCGGGTCTCCGCAAACCGGACGAAGCACAGGAAGGAGGCGAGCATGAACACGGCGAGAATGGAGTCGTTCCTGCAGGAGATCCAGGAGATCGCCGGCGTCAGTATGGGGTGGAGGGCAAACAGGAGCCCGAGCAGAAACGACATGAGGCGGTTGAAGCCCAGCCCGATCAGCGTGCAGAAGACGAGCAGGGCGCCGAGGGCATGGTAGACGAAGTTCGAGAGGTGGTACCCCCAGGGCTGCGTGCCGCTCAGGTGGGCGTCCACGATAAAGGAGGCCGTCAGGACCGGCCGATAGTAGGTCAAACCCATCGGCTGGAGAAAGGCATTCAAGAGATTGCCCCATTCCCTGTGAAATCCGTAGTGGTTGAATATGAACCAGTTGTCATCGCACCAGGTCAGGTCGAAGGAGAAGGAGGGCCAGTAGACCAGGATGACGGCGCCGACGATCCCGAGGGCGTAGAGCAGGAGATCCCTGCCGGCGACGGAGGAGGTCGAAGCGGCCGTCTCGCGGCCCTTCATCGGAACCGTGTCGCGTCCCTCCTGAGCGGACGCGATTCTCTTTTCCCTGCTTTTCGGTTTTGTTGCCATTTCAAGTTCCCGCGACGAATGTCCGGTCCCGCAATCAACGGCCGCGGCCGGGGCGGTTTCAAGGACGCGGCGTCCGTCTTTGGATTGAATCCAGATTTTTGAGGGCATTGACATGATCCGGTTGGATCTCCAGCGCGGCCCGGTATTCCCGCACGGCGTCATCGAGCCGCCCCTGCGCGTGATAGACCGCGCCCAGGTCGCTGCGGGCGTCGGCAAAGGCCGGGTCGATCGTCACCGCTGTTCGAAATTCCCCGATCGC
>CAZWTL010000113.1:3120-4504 GCA_964637025.1 uncultured Syntrophaceae bacterium
TCCTCCCACAGGGTCAGGTCATCCCGCCAGACCGTGTTTCTGGCAAGGGAGGCGAGGGACAAAACGGCCACCGCCGGAATCAGGATCCAGATGAACGCCCTCGTGGTCTTCAAACGGCCGGTGAATTTCATCTGAAACAGCGCCATCCCCGCCAGGAGCGCCATGAAGCATCCGATCGAGGGAAGGTAAAGCCGGTGTTCAAAGATCACGTCCGCGATGGGGATGATGCTGGACTCCACCGACAGGGTCGCGAAGAACCAGATGATCCCGAAAGCGACCAGGCGGAGCCAGAAGCGGCGCTCACCGTCCAGTCGGAGCGAACGGTAAAGCAGATAAATGCCCCCGCAAAGGAGGGCCAGAATCAGCAGAAAGGAGAGGAACACGGGCGGGTCGAAGAAGGTCCGATAGATCGGATAATCGTAATCGAGGTTCTGGCAAACCGGCAGAAAGAGCAGCCTGATGTAGGTCGCGATGACCCGGAACTGGGTGTTCAGATAATCCCATCGCGAGACGTCCGCGGCGCCGGCCAGCTTCGTCAGCTCGTCGAGCCCGGCCGCCCCGATCCCCGTCCATCCGCCGCGGGTCATGACCATGGACAGGGGGATCAGGAAGAGCGTCGCCAGCATCAGGACCAGGAAAAGCATCCGCTTCCGGACATCGCCGGTGAAAAAGAGAAACTCGTAGACCATCACCATGAGGGGCAGCGTGAAGGCAATCTCCTTGGTTCTCATGGCCAGAACGGCGGCAGCGAGCGAGGCCGCATAGTAGGCGTATCGCTTTTTCCGGGAAGATTCCGAACCCCTGGCCTTGATGTACAGGATGAGCGAAAGCAGATAAAACAGCGTTGCCAGGGAGGCGAACCGCTGGACGATGTAGACCACGGCCTGGGTCTGGATCGGATGGCTGACGAAGAGAAGGGCCGTAAACAGGGGAATCCAGCGGCGGAGGCCCGGGCCATTCACCCCATCCCCCTGAAGCGCGGCGGATGCCAACGGCGTTTGGAACGTAAGGAAAAGCAGCCAGTAGACGGACAGCGCGGCCAGCAGATGAACGAGCAGGTTGACCGCGTGGTAGCCGGCCACGCCGAGGCCGTGGATCTCGTGGTTCAGGGCAAAGCTCAGAAGCCCGACATACCGGTTGCCGTACATCCATTGCGGATCGAAGAGGCGATCGAGGTCCCGGATGGCGGGATTGTTGACGATGACGCGCAGGTCGTCCAGCACGAAGGGGGCATGAAGGGTGTTTGCATAGATCAGAATGGCCAGAATGGCGACGATCAGGAGATGGACGACCGGCTTCGTCAGCCATGCCGATGCGGCGACGGATGGCGCCGGAATCCGTTCGGCCGCTTGCCGGTTCCCGGATCCCTTGCCCTTGGATTTGC
>CAZWTL010000114.1:0-4492 GCA_964637025.1 uncultured Syntrophaceae bacterium
GCCGATGCGAATGATAGGGCGACGGATAAGGCGCGGTTCCATCAGCATAAGATCCACGAGATTGTCGTCAGTCAATGTGCTTTTCTCCGCTCCGATTTTCTTGAAGCTTGGACTTCGAAAATTGAACATCTCGAAGGTGGATCTTCCTTGGAGCAGATTTTCGATTTCCGTACGGCTGAATGGATGCTTGATAAAATCGCGGTCGTTGATGTGAATTTTATTATGCGAGAGGAACTCCCTCGCTTGACGGCAAGTGCTTCACGATGCCCAGCAGTAAAGATCTACTTTCATATGAATTCCCCCTTGATCTTCTGTTTGGCCGGTCGCGATCCATACGCTTTCCTATTTGACACTACTTTTCCCGAATGGTTATGTCAAGTGTCATACCCAAATTGTCATCCTCAAATGCTCCTCATCTTCAATTGATGATGAATCTGGGTTGATATTCAATTTGTAGATGCGAACGTTTGCCGCTTTCATATTCAGACATTACGCATGCGGGGGCCAAGCAAAGCAGGACAGATCATGAAAAGCAAATCCCACACCGGTTCTTTTGACTCATATTCGAACACTGTGGGCAGGACCCGGCATACCGTCGTCAGGTCAATGCTCCCCGCCTTTGAAAGAAATCGCCATCAGGGTAATGTCATCGGATTGCAGTTCATCGCCGGCAAAGTCGTGGACTGAACGGAGAACCTCTCGTACCATCGCCTCCGGTTTCGCTCCACCCATTTCTTTTACAAATTGAAAAAGTCTTTTCTCTCCATAGAAATTCTTTTCCCCATTCATTGCCTCAGTCACCCCATCGGTATACAAAAGCAAGCGATCTCCTGGAGCCAGGGTTAAGAGTCGGGATTCATAGCTCGCATCTTCCATCATTCCGAGAAAGAGCCCGTCTGGCAGTGAAAGCCATTGCGGTTCAAAGCCACTTCGCATCAGCAACGGGGGATTGTGTCCGGCGTTCGAATAGCTCAGTTCACCGGTTCGGACGTTCAGCATACCGCAAAACACGGTCACGAACATCATCGAATCATTCCCCTGGCAGAGTTCATGATTAACTCGGTCAAGGACGTCGGCTGGACTGATATTCGTCGCCGCGGTTCCCTTCATTAAGGTTTTAGCGGCAGCCATGAAAAGGGCAGCAGGAACTCCCTTGCCTGACACATCCCCGATGGAGAAAAAAAGGTGCTCATTGTCAAGTAGGAAAAAGTCGTAAAGGTCTCCTCCGACCTCCTTGGCCGGAGCCAGTGTCGCATGAATGTCAAATTCTTTTCTTTCCGGAAATGGAGGGAAGTGCTTCGGAAGAAAGCTCATCTGGATCGTTCTGGCGATTTTTAGCTCACTTTCGTAGCGTTCTTTAGCCGCTGTCGTCTCTGCCAAGTTGGCTATGTACTCCTTTAAGGCCGTCTTCATATGGTTGAAGGAACGGGAGAGTTCGCCGACCTCGTCACTACCGTACGTAGAGGTCATCTCCACGTCAAGATTGCCTCGGGCGATCTCAGAGGCTTTGCTGGCAAGGCTGCGCAGTGGGCGTGTGATCGTTCCAGACACGAGTACGATGATGATCAGGAGGATCGCAAAGCCGGCCGTGCCGATAAGGAGCACGACACGGTTGAGGTTTCCGATGTCCTCGAAAAGGGCCTTCTCAGGGAATACCACTCCGATGGACCATCCGCTTGCTGGCAGCGGCGCGTAGTAGAGCCAGGCTTTCTCGCCAACAAAATGGGAGTTGAGTGGCACGAACCCCTCTTCACCGCCAATCATCGAGCGGCCGATCTTCCTGAGATTCTCATCCCCAGCCACTTCCGCCAAGCTGAATATGCTTTCCCGCATGATCATCTCAGCATCCGGATGGCTGACAAAGACGCCATTCTGGCTGATCAGGAAGGCATAACCGGACCGATAGGGGGCTATCTGTGAAATAAGCCCCACGAGCCATTCCAGAGAGATGTCTGCGGTTACAATCCCGGCGACGATTCGCCTGCCCCCTACATGCCGATAAAAAGGAACCGAATAGGTGGACATGATGATATTGCCGACCCCTTCGTCGAAATAGGGGTCGCTCCAGATCGGTCGTTCCAGTTCACGCGGTATCTGGTACCAATCCCAGAGATAGTATTCGTAGTTTTTGTAGTCCAGATGGGTTTCCCGAAGTTCTTTCCCCCGACGATAAAGATATGGGGCGAAAACTCGTATGGCCGGGTCGAAGATGTACGGTTCAAAGGCGATGGTGGATCCGAAGATTTCAGGATTGATCTTCAACAGTGCTGTCATCCAATTGACGAGAACGTCTCTGTCATATCGACCCTCTTGCAATTGTTCGGCCATATATGCCGGGGATTTTTCAACACCCCGTACTACAGTCTCGATCCGATTCACGGTTGTGCGGGTCAGGTTGCGCGCATTGGACTCCACTTCCTTGAGGATCTGGTTGCGTGAATAGATATAGTTATAACCGAAGGCCGAAGTGAAGATAATTGCCGTCCCGGTCAAAATGAAAATTGAAAGTTTGAAGGCTAGGCCCCGATGCCTAGGGACGACCGATGCAGTTGGCATAAAAGTCTCCGTAGGAGGGGATGGACCGGATGATGCCATTGCGTTGGAGCTCCCCGGCAACACGGAGGTAGTCCTCCTGTTTAAGATATCCCTGCACCGTCCGGCTTCCCATGGGGAGAATGAGATCGTTCATCCGTGCGAGCATCCATTTCTGGTGCACGCGGTTACCATCAGCGTTTGCTTTCCGGATGTGTTTCATGACCACATCCAGCGTCTCCTCAGGATGTTCGAAGGCGTATCGCCAACCGTCCAGCGATGCACGCAAGACATTACAAGCCAGAGTGGGATCCCTGCGGTAGGTGTCCGCCATGCAATAGATGCCATCTTCTGGGAAGTTCAGTCCGTACCGGTCGAAATAGAAGGGCTGCAGTTCGTCCTCATCAATTCCTGAATTAATCAGGGTATGGTACTCGTTGTACCACATCGCTGAGGCAGCGGTTACACCTCCGCGTAAAAAAAGGTTCAACGTTGCTCCCTGTGGCACGATCTGAACCTTGATGCCGTACTTGCGGAAGAACGCCTTCGGCTGGAGGCTGAACTCGTTCCAGAGACTGACCTTCCTGCCGTTTAGATCTATCGGGGAGGCAATGCCGCTTATTTTTCGGGTAACGAGGATGAACCCTGAACGTTGAACGATTTGGCCGACATTCACGATCGGAATACCTCGATTACGCAATTCGATGGCACTCGAGAGAAAAAGTGTGCTAAAATGCGTTTTACCCGATGTCAACAGTATAGAAGGATTCTGTTCCGGACCGCCGCGCAGGAGTTTCAGATCAATTCCCCTGCTTTTGAAAAATCCCTTTTCGTAGGCCATATAATAACCAGCGAATTGCGCCTGAGGCAACCACTGAGGCAGAAACACGACAGGACGACCTGTTTCGCCCCAAAGTGGTGAAACGGTCAGTCCGATGAGGACGCAGATCATTGCGGCAATGCGAATCTTCAACGACAACCTCACGGATGTTATGAATTAAATTTGTGTTTATTTGGCACAGGTCACACGAAAAGACAACATAAAAGTCAAGTTTCGATGGCCTTCTCATGAATACATTTTGGTTTTGACAAGGGGTAAAAAATGTGGGATGAATCGCTACACAATGGTGCTGTTCTCGTAAGATATCTTGGAAATCGTGCTCCTGATGTGTAATCGAATCATAGAAGGATAAACAATGGAAATCGTGACAATAAAAGAAGACAAGACTGTGGTGATGATGGTCAAGGGTCGAATCGATGCCGTCACGACGCCGGAGTTCGAGAAGAGCCTGTCCGCATTCCTGAACGACGACTGCGTGACGCTGATCCTCAATTTCAAAGGCCTTGAGTATATCAGCAGCATTGGCTTACGGGCTATTCTTGCAGCGGCAAAACAGCTTAAAACCAGGAACGGCCGTATGTGTTTTGCCGCGCTTCAGGGGTCGGTTAAGGATGTCTTCAAGATTTCCGGCTTTGGTTCCATATTCAAGATCTACGAAACGGAGGAGGAGGCCCTCCAGGTATACTGACGTGAACCTGTTGCCTTTTAAGGTATGCCGTCATCAAACACGCTTGGCACCCCAGATCGCTTTGGCTCTTACCCTCTACCGCTGACAGGGGATGGATTTCGGTCCTATGGGACCCAGGAACAAGCAATCCATCATCTGAAAAGCTTTAATCCGGATTATCTTACCCGCATGCCCGGGGATATCACAGAAAATGAACATGCAGGCACGCCCGACCGAGACATTCGCCGAAGGACCGAGTCGGCCAATGTCGATTCGTTATTATACACATATACATACATGGAATGGGAATCTGCTCAAAGAGAAGCCCGCCTGGGCAGCAGGGTTCCGGCCCGAAGAGGATATGGACATCGTGATCACGATGAAAGCATGCCTTTCCGTGGGCTTGAGCGAAAACGACGGAGATTTTCATTGATCCGTTGAAAGGCTTAGAG
>CAZWTL010000115.1:0-4276 GCA_964637025.1 uncultured Syntrophaceae bacterium
ACATTCATCAACATTACACCTTTGGTGTTGCCTTCGGCTGCATATTTATCAGCGCGATGGACCCAAATTGCGTTTGTTGTCATCTTGGTGTTCTGTGCTAAAACACCCAGGGTTCCAAGTGGAACAGCAATAGTAAGACCAACCTCAGGAGGTTGTTTGGCGAGCATCGTAATTGCTACGCCAAGATAGCCGGCAACTGAGAGATCCGAGGGCACTGAACCGCCAACTGCGACTAAGCCCATATAGACCATCATGACTGTCGAACCTACTGCAAGGCCGTACGGGACGTCACCGAGCACGATACCATAGATCAAGCCGGCAATCAGAGGTGCGCCAAAATGCGTTGACCATCTCAGCCACATGGGGGCGGCAGCGGAGTTGAACCAGGTGAGAAAGGCCACGAGGAGTGCAATTCCTAATAAGTTAGTTTCCATTAAATTACTCCTTAAAAATTCTATAGTTCAGTTGAAATATCGATTTGTTGATCGCCTGGGACCATTTGTAGATATACTCGGGTACCCAAAGCTTCAATTTTTTTGACAATTTCTGCTTCCGACTCAGAAAGACTCACGTTCCTGGATATTCTCTTCCTGGTTGGCGACGAACCAAGATTACCGAGGTTGACTTCAGGTAACTTGTAACCACCTTCAATCAGTTCAAGTACAGCAGTGGGGTGCTTGAATAAAAGCATGACATTCGCCTTTGAGAGGTCATTATGTAAATAACCCAGAGCCTCGTCCACTGCCAGAATCGTAATTTCCATACCTGCCTGAGCGGAAAGTGTGATGACCTGACTCATGAAAGGATCATGCGCCACATCATCATCGATCACGACAATACGGTTGATGTTGAACTTTTTTGCCCAGGAAGTGATTACCTGGCCATGTACCAAACGTTCGTCAATTCTCGCAAATTTTACGTCCATACTGAATACTTTCCTTTTTCAAAATTTTTACAAAAACCAACAAAGAGTTCTTCCAGGGTTTTTCCGATAAACACCACCTTTCGCGTTTCGCTATTCCAAAATTCAATGTACTAAGTTTTTCATGGTACGTATTTACTTTCCGACGAGAGCTTTCTCAACATCTTTTTCACCAGCAATAGGTACCATTTGATAAACAATTTTTATGCCTTTGTTAAGCATTCGTCTCAAACATTCCCGCTCGGCGTCATTGGCAGCGATATTCTTAATCAAGGTCTCACGACCTGGTTTTAGACCCATCCCACCAAGTACAATTTTGGTGATGATAACGCCGTTATTTATTAAAAACTCAAATACATCAGGGGTTTTCACTAGAATTAATAGATTCTGATCCACCTTGCAATCGCTTAGAAGATAATTGAGTGCGTCACGATTGTCCAAGATATTGACATCAATACCAGCAGGAGCAACCGATTTATAAATCCGCTGCATCAACATGTTTTGAGCCAGGTCTTCCGCAATGATCAGAATCTCGGTAATCGGGTAAGCCTTAACCCATGAGGTAACTACCTGTCCATGGATTAGGCGATCGTCGATTCTGGCAACCAGAATTTTTCTCATGTTATCCACTTATCTTTTTGAGCAACTTCTGAACAAATTTGTCACAGTTATCAATTGCGTCTCTGCCTTTGGTGACGAGATCGTTAACCAAATCCGGGAAGGGTAGCTCATCCTGGTCCTGAAACGCGATTGCTTCGAGCAACATGGGCAGATTCACGCCGGTAATATGACTGAATTTGTGGTTTCCAACAATGGTCATGAGTAAATTGAACGGGGTGCCGAAGAATAAATCAGTAAAGACTAAAACATCAAATCCTGAAGCGTCGGCTTCTTTTATCGAAGCACTGACCCGGCTCAAGACTTCGTCGGTGTCACAACCTAAAGGAATTCCGTAATATTCCACATACTCATTGCTTCCGGAAATCAATTCCGCGGTGTTTTTGAGGCTCTCAGATAGGTCTCCATGGGTAAAAACAATAATCTTATACATTCATCTCCTTTAAATGGTCTTCAATTTTTTGTATGGATCCATAGAGGTCTGTCTGACTGGTTCTGTCTACTAGAAACACAATCTTTGAGGCAAACAAAAGAAAATCCCAGTTGTTCATCCTGAAGAAAAACTCGAATCTTCCCTCAGGAGATTGGGGATATTGAACATAGAGGCTGTTATCACCCTCATTCCTGTCCAGGTAATTAAAAACACTTTTACCAACACCTTCAATGCGTAAAGACTGTTGAGTTTCCAGTTTTTGCTCGAAAGGTTTTTTCGTGAATTCAATTGAGCAACCCAGGTCGAGCAGGTCTCTAAAAATGTTTTGAAGTTTGGAAAACTCCTTACTGCTGTCACTCAAGAGGTTAAAAACAATCGTTTTGATCAGTCGAAGGTCCAATTCGCTCAATTTCTGTGAGACCTCGACATGAGGTATATCTTCGTCGATTGAACTACCTTTTGTTGCAATTACAAACTCAAGCGAATCGGTGAAAAAAGTCGTCTTGCTTAACTTCTGATACTGAGTGATTTCCCAGTTCGGGAATTCTTTCGTAAGTCGTGTTAACTGGAAGTTGACGACACTCTTTTCATCATTCGATAGCAAACCCACCTTCAACCGGGACTCGGCTTCAATGATTTCAGTCTGGATGTAAAGCATAAGAAAGAGCACTTCAGCACGTGGAATATTGGGTAAACCAAACTTCTTGGATAGTATCCAGCAAATTACCTCGCAAACGTTCATGGTGCTGTGATATTCCTGCGCATAGGTGTCAAGTAGACGGTCGGCGATTCCCAGGTTGATCAGCACCCGGTTAATCATCGGTTCGATGTGGTCATGAATTCGCAAACAGAAGGCGCTATTCTCGCGCAAATTTATGTCAGTGATTGTAGAGAATGCGTCAATGAAATCTTCTGAAAAATCATGGATCAATTGCTGCCTGTTCGTAGGTGAAAGTGCAGTCTGGCTAAACGTTGAGTCATGAACCAGACCAGTGGACAAAAATATGTTAGTGATCTTATGCAGATCATTATCATCCAAGAGGATGCAATATTCTCCCTCAACTTCATCCCGGACAATGCTTGCCAGGCTGGTCTCTTCGCCTTTGTTGCCTTTGCGAAGGTCTGACGCCGTCGAAATCGGATTCAGAATGGTCTTTCGTTTTATCAACACAAAGAGGGAAATGTAGATGATCACAAAATCTTGTTTCCAGATCTTCTTGGAACAATAGTTTTCTATCAAGTGCATCACCCGCTCCAGAAACTCAGTATCACGCAGGGTAATCAGGCTCTCCGCAATTAGGCTGCCCTTCTTCATCCCGACGGGATAAAGAATTTTCTCCACGGGATATCCATAATCGCGGTATTGCGAAAATAGATATACCAATAGGTCGTAAATATCCTTCTCATTTCCGGTTACTGTAACTCCCTCCTTATCGACTACGATACTAACCCGATAAGGATCAAACATTTCTCTCATTGCTCTCAAATCAACCAAGAGTTGACTATGGCTAATATAGAAGTAATTCTCGAACATTTTTATCGGAATATGGCCGAAAACAGAGAAGAAAATGAAAAAAGACTGAAGGAGATTTCGTTCGCGACGGTCTTGGTAAAGTAGTTTCGATTGAGAGAATTCCTTTGTCAGCTCCGCGATTGCATCTTGTGACGCAAGCAAACGGATGCCTTTGCCGCGTTTGATGTCAATGTTGGCATCTAGATCTGAAATCAGATCATTGAGCACTGAAAGATCCCGGCGGATTGTTTTTGTCGAGACAGACAGGTGGTCAGCAATCAGCTCTACCGGTTCATAATCCAGGCTGCTGATCAAGTAAGTTAGTAGGTTTTCCTGTCGTTTATTCATTTTTGTTTGGAAGCCGAAACGCTTTTAGTGATGTTTGAACTATAACCATCCTAAAAAAGATAGTCAAGAAGCGCGGGTGTAGAACTTGTCCACAAGAATTGGGACAATAATAAAGTGGATTGTTGAGAAAGGCGGTAATTCCAATAGAATTAGCTCATTTCAATTGACTTGGATGCAATTACCATCGGGTAATGGCAGCAAATAATTGATGAACCAAACGAGGTGTCCTCTTAAAAACATAATCGGTTGACAAACGAAGGTGAGCAGAACGGACACTAACAAGGAAAGATTTGTTGTTTTAACAAAACACAAGAGCCCATCGTAGATTGAGCTCTTGTGACTTTTGACTTTCAAATCAAACTGTTTTTTCCTCAAGTAATAATATTTGGAAAATCAATACAAACGAAATTCGCTTTTTTCCTGCTCAAACACTTCCGGATCG
>CAZWTL010000116.1:0-4219 GCA_964637025.1 uncultured Syntrophaceae bacterium
AGGGATCGGAACGTGTCCCCGAAATGTAAGGAAGGAGACTCTCTGTGAAGACGCGGATCACCGAGTTGTTCGGCATCGAATACCCGATCCTGCTGTCCGGAATGAGCTGGATCAGCGTCCCAAAGATGGTCGCGGCAGTCTCCAACGCGGGAGGGCTGGGCATCCTTGCCACGGGCCCCCTGGATGCGGAACAGACGCGCGAGGCGATCCGCGAGATCCGCAGCCTCACCGACAGGCCCTTCGGCTGCAACGCCACGCTGCTCATTCCGGGCGCCGCGGAAAACGCGAAGGTGATGCTTGAGGAAAAGGTGCCGGTCATCAACTTCGCGCTGGGCAAGGGGGACTGGATCGTCAGGGCGGCCCACGAGTACGGCGGGAAGGTGGTCGCGACGGTGGTCAACGCCCGCCACGCGAAGCGCGCCGAAGCGTACGGGGCGGACGGAGTGATCGCGACGGGACACGAGGCGGCGGCCCACGGCGAGGCCGTGACCTCGCTGATCCTGGTTCCGAGCCTCGTGGACGCGGTCAAGATCCCGGTGATCGCAGCCGGCGGTTTTGCCGACGGCCGGGGACTGGCCGCGGCGCTGGCCCTGGGGGCGGAGGGGATCGCCATGGGGACGCGGTTCATGACCACGCAGGAGAGCCCACTCCATGTCAACTTCAAGCGGCTCTCCATCGAAAGGGGGGTCGAGGACACCTTTGCCTCGACCCGGATCGACGGCATCCCCTGCCGGGTCCTGAAGACGGAAACGGCGCTGAAGGCCGAGCGTCGCGGCTTAGACCTGATCGCGGCCTTCTTCAACTCCCGAGAGATTGCGTCCCAGCTCCACGTGCCCTACCTCAAACTCTGCGTCGGCGTTCTGGCATCCGGCTGGAAGAACGCCCGGCAGCTCGCATTCATGGCGAATGGCTTCAAGGCCTTCCGTCTGGCAACGGAACACGGCGATCTTACAAAAGGGATCCTCCCAGTCGGGCAGGTGACGGGGCTCCTCCACGACGAGCCGACGGTTAAGGAGGTCATCGAACGGATCGTGGACGAGGCGAAGCAGGCACGACAGAAGCTGGAAAAACAGATTGCGTGAAGCGGATCGGGCGCTGCAGCCCGCGAACAGGAAGCCTGCATTGTCCCGACGGCAGCGTTGGCGTCCTGGACGGAATGGGGACGGCAGATTCCTTCGCGTAGGCGATGGACCTCGCCGAGAAGTCGATGCCCGTCACGTTGGCACCGCGCCGAGCCAAACACAGGGTATACAATCCCGGACCGTAGCCGAACTCCGCGACGGCGGTTCCTTGGCAGATGTTCAGCCGAGACGCGATCCATTCCGCCGATCGATTGATGAACCCCATGTTGCGCGAAGCCACATCGATAGCCCCATTGAGGTGGGACGAGAGCATCTGCGCCGATTTATGCTCGTCCGTCCACAGATCTCTCGCCGTGCAGCATTCGGACGGTTCGGGGTGCTCATGGATTCTCTCCAACGCTTCACACATCGTCCCCCCCCCATCACCGGTATTGCACGGAAGGTGCGCAACGGCGGTGGCCGCAGGCCACATGCCGGGTTGGCGGGTTTGGTGCCTACGCGGTGATCGTGGGGCCTCCGCCGATGGCTGCGCTCGGCACGTCGCGGTGCCCCTGCAATGAACCCCGCTGCAATCACGACGAGCAAAATGAAACAACAGCTCACGACGCTACCACCCCTTGGTCCACATCTCGTCGTCTTCGTAGACCTTTTCGTCATTTTGGGAGGCCTCTTCGGCATCCGCCTCGATCATCCGCCCGGGATTCGGGTCCATCAGAAGTTCGCGGTAGTATTCGTGCTGGATCAGGAGATTCATGATGTCGTTCGTCCCGGTCCAGATCTGGATCAGGCGGGTGTCGCGGATCATCCTCTCGATCGGGAAGACGTTCGTGTAGCCGATGCCTCCGACCACCTGCATGGCGAGGTTGCAGACATTCCATGCGGTGTCCGTCGCCACCCTCTTGGCCTCACTGACGAGGCGCCGGGCTGAGGGCATGCCCGCGTCGACGCTCTTGCCCGCGGCGATGGTCAGCGCCCGGGCGGCATCGAGCTGGGCGATTGCATCGGCCACCCTGAAACTGACCCCTTCAAAATTCCGGATCCTCTGGCCGAAGGCCTTGCGCCGGTCGGAGTAACGGGCCGCCACCTCCAGAGCGGCCCGGGCCATTCCGAGGGAGCCTCCGGCCGAGGTGAGGCGCTCCGGGACCATCATCGTGTCGAAGATCAGGGCCCCCTGGTTGAGGCCGCCGATGAGGTTTTCCTCCGGGACCTTCACATCCCGAAACACCAGCCGACCGGTCCCGCCGCCCCGGGTCCCGAGGAGTTTGTAGAGGTACTTCACCTCGACGCCCGGCCGGTCCTTTTCGATCAGGAGCAGGCTGATCCGCTCGCGGGGCTTGCCCGTCGGGTCGGTGTTGCAGTAGACGATGAAGAAATCGGCGCCATCGGCGGCGACCACGAAGCGCTTCTGTCCCTTGACCGTGAACCAGCCGTTTTTCAGATCGGCCCGGGTCGTGGCGCCGAAGAAGTCCGATCCCCCTCGGGGCTCGGTCAGCGCCTCGGCGGAGATCAGATCCCCCTTGAGGAGAGGCTTCAGGAAATTCTCCTTCTGTTTTTCCGTTCCGAAGGAATGGAGGGACTGGCCCACGATCGAGGGCATCGAAAAGGCGCAGCCCAGGGCGGTTCCGAGGACCCCCACCTCCTCCAGGGCGGCGATCTCGGCGCTCCAGGCGAGCCCCCGTCCCCCGTACCTCCGGTCGAAACGAAGGCCCAGAAGATTGCGGTCCCCCAGGGCCTTCACGAATTCACGGGGATAGGTGATCTCGTCCCGGTCCATCTTCCGGATCAGGTCTGTGGATACCTCCCGCTTGACGAACTCCCGCATCTCCCGTTTCAAGGCGATTTCTTCCGGCGTCAACAGAATGTCCTGCAACATGGCGATTCCTCCTCGTTCGGTGATGACCTCCCCGGCACGATGGACCCGTTGGGGAAGGGGATTCGGCCTCTCTTTGCATCATCACGAGAGCATGGGATCCTCCGCTTCGATAGGCCACGGCGAAACGCCTGCGCTGTCATGAACGGGGAATGGGATTTTGCGCATGCGCCCCCTGGCGTCCAACGGAGCGACGGATGGAAAATCCGCCTCAGCGGGCGATTCGGGAACGTTTCGGCTAAGCATCCGCAGGGGCGGAAAGGTTTCGGGGCTTGCCTTAAGCCGGGACCGCCGGCGCCTCCAGGAGGGTCTTCATCGCCCCGAGGGTTGCAGCGTAGTCGCCGCTGCCAAAGACGGCGGATCCCGCGACGAGGACGTCCGCGCCGGCCTCGGCAATGGAGCGGATATTCTTCAGGCTGACGCCTCCGTCCACCTCCAGCAGAACGTCGGGGGCCGCGGCGCGAATCATCGCCTTCGCCTGTCTGATCCTGGGCAACGAGCCTTCGATAAACTTCTGACCCCCGAAGCCGGGGTTCACGGTCATGACCAGCAGCAGGTCGATGTCGGGCAGGATCGGCTCGATCTGGACCAGCGGCGTAGCGGGGTTGAGGGAGACCCCCGCCTTGAGGCCGCGTTCGCGGATCTCTGCAACGGTCCGGTGGAGATGGACGGAGGCCTCCACATGGACTGTGATGAGGTCCGCCCCCGCTCTGGCGAAGGCCTCGATGTGCCGTTCGGGATTTTCGATCATCAGGTGGACGTCGAAGGGGAGATGGGTGGTTTTGCGGATCGAGGCGACGAGCCCTGGCCCGATGGTGATGTTGGGAACGAATCGGCCGTCCATGACGTCGATGTGGATCCAGCCGGCCCCCGCCGCCTCGACGGCCGCGATCTCTTCTCCGAGGCGGCTTCCGTCCGCCGACAGGATGGAGGGTGCGATGATTTTCATGGAGGCCCTTTCACACTTTCCGGAAGCGGCGAAGGGAATTTTTCTTCCCCCTTGCGGCGTTCAAACGGTTCAGCGGTCCGCGGATCGAGGATGGGAGCGGCCGCCGGGATCTTCATACACCATCGTTGGGGGCGTGTCAATCCGGATGCCGGTCATGAAGCTACCCTCTTCCCGCGGCATCGGACCATCGCGCCGCAACCCGCGGGGGAATTGAAAAAGGGAACGGGCCGTTTTTCGGCCCGTTCCCCCTGAACGATGGAGCTAATTTCTTCCCATGACGGGGAGGATTTCCATGCGGCCGTTTTCCGAAACCGACTC
>CAZWTL010000117.1:0-4189 GCA_964637025.1 uncultured Syntrophaceae bacterium
GTGATCGACAGACAGGTCGGCGCCATGTTCGAATACTTCCTGCTTCGCGAATTGATCCCGGGCAATACGTTTCCCAGATATATCCTCAACCCCGGACTCACTGAGGCGGGCATCGGTATCTTGTCCGGGGTCAGCGATGAACTGGGAGGAATTTGCGGCGACAATCTGCTTTTCATGACAGCGGATTTCGGTGTAAGGACGGAACAGCATTGAAATGGAATGTCCTGAAATGACCGATAGAAATTATGATCGGAAAAGTGTTCTAAGTCTTGACAGGACAAAGAGTTTGGTGTACAGATTCTATTCAAAATGAGGAAAGGGGGGATGCGCAAGCCAAGGATTTGGATTTTGAGACCCAAGGGACAGAAGCTCCGATAGACAAATTTTAATTAAGGAGGAAATTTTAAGATGAAGAGACTGATGGTTATGCTTACCGTAGTGGCGGCCGTTCTGTGCCTGACCGCAGTTGGGTTTGCGCAGACCCTTACGTGCCACAATTGTAAGTGTGCATTGAGGAACATTCCCTGCGCGACCGATGCTCAGGGAGTAACCGGTGCTTGCGGCGCCTTCGATTTCGATGATAACGGTTTCGGTTGGGGCTACGACGTGCAGTATACGTCTCCGAAAAACTGCAGGGCGATCTTCGCGATCTGCGATTGCCCGGATCCGACCGTCTTCGTTGAAGATCTTGAAGTGCAGGTCAGAATGGAGATCCTGGTTGCCGCGGATGATCAAGCGACCCCGCAGCCCGGCGATAACGGCGCTTACTGGGCCGGTGATGGGGCCCCCGCTGCCATTAACTTCACAACCTATCCCTCTGTGGCCGCAGCCTGTGCCGACACCCAGAACCTCGTTCTGGATGAAACCTTCGGCGCCCAGACCTATTACCTGGCCGATGGCACCAACGAGGCCACCCCGTACTCAGGCACCGCCTGCCCGATTGACGCTGCCAACAGGGCTGTCATTCTGTTGACCGACGAGAATGCGCCTTATACGCTGGACGGCGACGAGGGTTCCTACTGGGTGATCGACATTCCGCCTATGAGGATCGCGCCTGCATCTATTGCTAAGGGGTCCGTCATTTACGTGAAGATCACGTTGATCGATGTTGGCGGCGGAAGCATCTGCGCCGAGTGCAACCTCTGCGAGTGCATCATCGCGGTCGCAAAGGTTTGTCCGGATGACCCCGCGCCTGCTCCCGAAACCAAACTGACCTACAACTACTACACCAGCCTGGGCGTTGGCGATTACTGGAACGGCATCGCCATCGCGAACCCGGGTTCAGCCGACGGGTCCTGCACGCTGACCGCTCAGCAGCAAGGCGGCGGCGAGTGCACGGCGACGGTTGATGTCGATAAGAAGTCGATGTTCGTCGATCTGCTCGAGAACATCACCTGGACCGGCACCGTCAACGGCGCTCCGGCCTACATCAAGGTGAAGTGCAACTTCAGCGGGGCCTTTGGATTCGCCATGATGTCGAACGGCACCAACGACTCCATGGGCTATGTCCCGACCAAGAATGGTATTTGGTAACTAACTTCAGGATCTCGAAAATGGCTGAGGGATAGCCTCAGCCGGTCTTTGGAGGTGGGGGGCTTCGCGGCCCCCCACTTTTTTAGGAGCCAATGGGTTCTCTCATGCATAAAAAAACTTTCGACCGAACTTTATCCGGTCCGATGATCCCCAGAATCGGATTCAGCCCAAACCTTCTTCTCATCGGGGCCGTGGTCGCCATGCTCCTGGCGTTTGCCGCCGATTGCCGGGCATTCTCTTACAGCCCCGCAGCGCCGCTGACCCTGGTTTCCGAATATGCTGCGTCCGGCGGTTCGGCCGCGCCGCGCACGCAGGTCTGGAAGGTTTTTCCGGATACCACCGGCGGCGTAACGGCCCTGCGCTTCTTCCCCGAAGGGGCGACCCAGGGCAAGGTCATCTGCGCTCTGACCCTCCCCCCTTCGGGCGCCTCCGGAGAGATTGTCTGGACGGGACTCGGAAAAACCGGCGAGACGAGGAGCAGGACGGGCCTGCTTGTCGTACGCGGCTTTCCGGCGCCCTGCGACGTCCTCCCCGTCGACATCAAGGAATCCGGAAAGATTTATGAAGAGAAGTCCGAAGCCGGGGGCCGGGTTTTTTCTAGAACCTACAGGATCGCCTTCGAGGGAGTCAGCGTGAGCGAAGCCCGGGCCAAGGGATGGCTCAGAGGCGATCTTGCCGGAACTTCCGAGCTGTTGATGGTGACCGCAACCGATGACAAGGACCAGCCTGTATCCAGGCAACTCTGGGCCGCCGGCGGATCGTGGTGGCTCTATGAAGAGACGCCGACTCGCCGCTCCTGGCTTGAGAAATGATATGATGATGAAAACACGCACCGATGCTTCGCAATCGCCATTCCTCTTGAGATCTCCCTGGGCACTGGCCCTTTTGGTTGCCCTTTTGCTTTCCCCCCTGACCGCCGCCGGCGCCAATCAGGCCTCCTTTGTCCCCTGGTCCGGCTACTGGTGGCCTTCTTTCCGGGGGGGGCTCGGAACCGGTGAAGATTACCGCGGCAGGCCGGCTCCCCTGGAAAAATACAATTTTCTCATGACCGGCATGACGTCTGGGGACCCGCTCGACAGATACCTGGAAGCCTATTACGATCCGGACGCGCCCGAGTGGCACGGTCTCTGCGTATTCTGGGCCCTGGCAGCCTCCTCGGAAAACGTGAACGTCCTCCCCTCTTCGGAACAGAATGTCGTCTTCCGCGTCGGGGACAAGAAAGGGCTCCTGACCCTCGCCCACGACAACGACCTCGTGGAGATGGCGGCAAACCACTCGCCGGACGTGTTCCACTACTGGCTCCTCCACTATATCCGGGACCAGAAAAAGGGCTTTGTCGCCGACCTCTCCGCCGGCGAGGAGGTGTGGTCCTTCCCCATCTACCGTTACGACATGGGTTCCACCCGCAACGGCAGCGTGGAGTCGGTTTCGGTGAAAATCTATTACGCGGACGACGGGGTGAGACCGGACTACATGGGAACCAGGGTCCTGACGGCTGACTACACCTACGACCTGTTCCTCAATGGCTCCGGAGAGATCACCGGCGGTCAGTGGACCGGGTACAGCGTGGCAAACCATCCCGAATACATCCGGATATCCCTCGGGGTCGGCGCCAATGTCACCGGCCTGGATTATCAGGAGGTCCTGAGGCTCGCCCGGTCCAAGGACGACCATCTGGAGAATGGAAGCCAGCCGGTCGAAATCGGCCCGGGGATCTACAACCTCATCCTTCTCGACGAAGACGTTTACCGGATCCCGGCCAAGCCCGGCGACGTCCTCTCCCTCAGGATCGAGAAGGAGTCGGGCAGCTCAGAGGATATCGAGGCGGTCATCACCGACGGGAACGGCAGCGAGGTTCAACGCGCGACCCTGGCGGTCGGCAGCCCCCTGGATCGCCTTCTGACCGTCGCCGCGGCGCCCTACACCGTGCGCCTGACCCAGAACAACTACAGCGACCCGAACATCTATGTCCTGAAGGCGGACCTGCAAAGGGCCTTCAGCCAACACATCCCCTATATTCCCAAGTCGGGGGACTGGTCCGGCTTCGCCCTGACCAATCCCGGGAACGCCGCAGTCGAAGGGGTCTCCCTGACCACGCGTGACACCGACGGGATGCCGATTCACACGGTTCTGGGGCCTTTGACCCTGAAGCCCGGCGAGAAGAGGGTTTTCCTTTTCGACGATCTGCCCGTACGCCGGACCGAATTCGGCAAAACCGATGCGCTGGCCCTCGGGGCGGACGGGCCCGTCGCTCTGCTCAACCTGATCGGCAGCGGCGAGACCTTTCTGGCCGCCTTGGTCCAGGGCGACGCTCGGGGTTCCCGGCTGGTGATCCCCGATACGGTGGTTCCAAGGACCCAGGGGGTCCGGATGTTCGGCGGAATCCAAAACGAGTCCTTCGAGGAGGCGGACGTTGTGCTGCGCCTCTACTCCCGGGAAGGCGTCCTCCAGCAGGAGGCCGCGGAGACGATTGCCGGCCGCGGGATCTTCTCCATCAGTCCCGGCTCCAGTCCTTTCTACAACATGCCGCCTTCCGGATGGATCGAGGTCCAGGGCAAGGGAGCGGCCCCGTTGAGCGGATTCCAGTACATGGCGAATGCTTCCGGCGTGGAGTCCCTCTTTGCCCTCCCCGTGGACGGGGTGAAAAAGTTCGTCT
>CAZWTL010000118.1:0-4064 GCA_964637025.1 uncultured Syntrophaceae bacterium
AATCTCACAAAAAGCATAGAACAAGCCATTTTGCGTGTCAATGGAAACCTGGAACTGGAAACCAGAAACGGCCTTAAGGATCTGCGTCACAGACTCAAGGCCGTTTCTGTATCGATGGCCTTCGACCTCGAATGCAGCCGGAGCATCAAGCAGGGTATATGCGGCCAGTTGCAGGGCGGCCCAAGGTTCCGCCTTGCCCGTCTTCTTGTCCAGGATCGCCATCATTCCCCGCCCCCTCTTTCGTCAGAGGTTCTAGGTTTAGGCATACCTGTGGTTCATTTGGAAAGATTCCTTCGAAGCACACATCGTTTATTCCAAATAATGGGGATTGCAGCTGGCACACCGGTAATGCTCGTCATCAAGGAATTCGACCTCCACATTGTCCAAACCGAAACAGTCAAGGATAAATGGCATGTCATCGGAGAAACATATACACTTGTCGTCGAAATAGACTCGATAAGTCTTTCTCTTCGGAAAGAAGACGACTCTCCCTCTGGGATAGGCGTCGTAGGCCCGGGACTTGAACCGCTTTTCGAGTTCGGTCTTCGGAACGAGGGTATCCCAAAAATCATAATGGCTACCGTGCTGGACAGCATCGCCGTAAGGTTCCCCATCAGCCGTAGGAACGGCATCAAAGAGAACCTTATCGTCAATGAAATAGAAGATCCCGACCATTGGTATTGGGTCAGGAATGGATTCGTCGATCACCGGAACAACCTCACCCTTTTCATCTTCCCGCCACCCTATAATGCCAGCCATGTCAGTCCTCTCCAGTGTTCGATCTATTTATACTGACCTCCGATAAGGGACAATCGATGAGTGTCAGAATTGTTAGCCACGGAAGTATGGGCCGGGTCAAATTAGAACATGTGTTTTAAGCGCTCCATCTTTCCATGGCAAAATCGACAAGCTCTTTTTGACGTTCGCGTATGCTTTGCACTGTCCATTCTGTCCATCGCATCAATGATTTCATCCCTAACAGGGTGCTGTTCCTGTACACCATATCCGAGGGGGCCGACTTCTCATTTCCTTTTTTTTCAGCGAATGATTTGTTACCCAAGCTGCTGTTCCAGGCTGGGAGGCAGAGCGTCAGATTACCCAAACTATCTCTATAATCCTTCCATTCTTCAGGGGTGAACCTTTGACCCCAATCAGCTACCTGAAGGGTATTGTCACCCTTCGGCAAAATGTGCTCAATGGTTTGCTCTTTTAGAAACTTGTTAAACTCATCCCAGGTGAAGGGAAAGTTCTGATTACGTGCAAGGTATCGCTCATATTCAAAAAGAAAATACCGTATCCCGCCCCATTCGTAAAAATTCGCCTTGTCATCCATCATGGCATGTTTCACAACGGTATCGCTTGCGTAGTAATTGATAAGATCATGCTTAATTTTGCCGATTACTACACTGCTTGTCAAAGTCCCCGCCGCTATTTCTGAGGCGAGACCGAATGCCTTGCTTCTACCGGCTTGCGAGTATTTTCCCAGCAGCAGCAGACGGAATGAGAAAGATTCTATCAGGTTAAAAATGGTCAGAAGATTTTCAGGCTCATTTTTATACGCTTTGTATGAGGCCATCAACAAGGGAAGCAGGTTTGCTTCTCGGCCTATTCTGTTAATACAAGATACACTCTCGCAGAATATATCCTTCTTTATTCCAAGGGCAGAAAATGCATCGAAGAAATGG
This sequence comes from uncultured Syntrophaceae bacterium, assembly GCA_964637025.1. GTDB lineage: Bacteria > Desulfobacterota > Syntrophia > Syntrophales > UBA5619 > UBA5619. The sequence goes on from CAZWTL010000118.1 coordinate 1,686, forward strand.
GGATTGACTATGTCGCGGTAAAGGACCACATTCGTATTCAAATTTACGACAAACGAATCCAGCCATTCCTGCGGATTCGTTTGATATCTTGCATCTTTTGCGCTCTCTTTGATGGCCCGATGGATATCAAAGGTAGCATCTTTGCGTGATGCGTCAAACCAGAAGGCCTTCGGGAATAGCACCCATGAGAATCTCAGATATTGATCTTCATTAGCCTCACTTTCTGTTTCCGCTTCTTCCAGTCTATCAAGAACATATTTCCAGTTCGCATTGACACGTTCGGTGAATGGCCTGAGCTGTGAGTCTTCATCAATTCCTGGAGTGCGTGCGGCCAGATACATCAGGAGGTTTTTCACTTTCTCGAACTGAGTCAGGTCTTTTCCCCGACCATTCATGGTTTCGAAGATGACGGATACTTCATGATGGGTATTCACTTCGTATAAGATGAAACCCATTCCCGCCGTGATCAGTGTGGCCATATATTCAAGCCATTTTTGTTTCTCGATATTTGTAAAGCCGGCTGTTTTATCACTCAGGTAACTGGAAAATTCACAGAAAGCATCCTTCATGTTTCTCTCGGCTGCACTGGTCTGAACCATCTGCGTACTCCGGATAATGCTTTGCAGATAATATAGCTGTGCGCTTTCGCCATTCAGTCTCAACTTGGGTTCCTGTGGCGACAGCATAATGAATTTCGCTATGATCTCATCCGCGGTTGCTTCTCCTTCCGTGCCTGTCTTCTTCAATTCCTGTGCAATGGCGAATAACAGGATACTGATAGTCGTGAGTCGCTGTTGTCCATCAATAATTTCATGCCAGAAATACTCTGAAGCCTTCAATGAGCGGACAGCTTGCCCTTTAAATGCCTCCTTTTTAACCACAATGGTCCCTGTAAAGTGTATCGAGCCTGGCCGTTGCTTCCGTACTTCTCCAAGGTCAGCCAGGTCATCCAACATATCTTGGCGGTGCGTCTTCTCCCAGGCATAGGCCCGCTGGTAGTCCGGTATGAAAAAGAGTCTATCAGTATAAACCGATGATAGTGATTTCAAGTATTCCATGGATCGATCTCCTTTTTTTCAGCAACAGCTATCCCAGATATTATAGTTTGTTTTCCTGTATTATTGACATTTTCCGCGCTTGTTTCCTATTTGTAAAAACTTTATTCTAAAGGCGTATCTTAGAAATTTGAAATTTTCTCCAAAATCTTCACCATCGCCAGCGAATCGAGCTTGCAGTATTCCAGCAATGATTGACGGATCTTCGCTATCTCATCCGGATCGTCGGTTTGGTTCATTGCCGCATAGGCATCCATGGCCATTCCCCCGTCTCGAACATCCAGATGGCTGTAACTGAAATCCGGCAGCATGGCGGGAAGCACATCCTTTAAGGAATAAGAACCATATTGCTGCCAGTTGTATATATGGTAACTGCGGAAGGGGGCGGCAAGATCATGCATGTTTCCGATGATTTTTTCAATTTTTGCCTCATGTACCGGGAACAAGGCAGCCAGATCACGCAGCCTGCTAATTTCAAAACCGCTAACGTATGCCAAGACACATGCATTTTCCGGGATTTCACTCATCAGCTTTTCTATCAGACTTTTTCTCGGGTCAGTTCGAGGCATGGCTAAAAACTCATCGTGTTTCAATTCCCCGCCTTTCTGGTCCAGATGGTGCAACGAATACTGAAAGGGGACCTGCTGATACGGCCTTATTCCGTCATAAGGGGGAATCACATCCATAGAGGTTTCAAAATCGAGAAAATATGTGGGATACCAAAGAGAATCGAGAAATTCTTTTACTGCATCATGATCAAGGTGAACCTCATGCGTCTTTGCCTTGTCAATGTGAATAAGCTGTTTGCTCGAAAGATATTCCCGGGGTACGTCAAACATAGACACGATTCCTTTCTTATAAAGAAAAAATCTGCTGTCCATTCTTCCTCTGATATTGAATATGGAATTCTCCGGTATGCGGGACCAGCAATGACCGATAAAGTCGCATGGATAATTTTCATTGCAATGAGGACCGATATCGATAACCGGCTCATCTCCTCTTAGCATTGTCCTTTGTTTTTCAATTTCTTCAACAATGAAAGCTTGCTTCTCTTTGGCGATAACCGTGATGTCCTTTTTACAGAAGAGTTTATCCACTTCTATTTCTCCCTGCCGAACATACTGATTATTGACGTGAACAAGGAATACCCTGGATATGGGCAATCCCGCACCGGACATGACATAATATTGAACAGAGACATCATCGTGGTGGTATGGCTTAACTTCAGTTGCAGCCTTGACCTCATAGATATCCCATCCATCATCTCCGTGGTGGAGGATATCGGCCTTGATAAAGACCCCGTTGTAAAAGAAAGTTGCTTCGT
>CAZWTL010000119.1:0-3937 GCA_964637025.1 uncultured Syntrophaceae bacterium
GCAATGTCCGCGCAGGTCGACAGAAACCGGTCGGACACGGCCGTCCAGTCGTATTGTTCGGCAACGGCCTTTCCCTTTGCGGCGAGCCGGGACCGCAGCTCCGGCTGCGAAGCCAGTGTGCGGATCGCGTTGGGCAATTCCTCATCTCCGACCATCAGTGCATTCTCGCCATCCACGGCCATGTCGTGGAAGGCCGCACAGTTCTTGTTGACGATGACCGGCTTGCCCGCCAGCCAAGCCTCGAGCAGAACGATGCCGAAGCTTTCGCTGATGCTCATGTTGCAAAGCGCCATGCAGCACATCAGGGCGCCCCGGACCACGTCTCTGGGCTGGCGGCCGAGGTAGGTGGCATTCGGGGAATTGACCGGCGCGCCGTCGTCATCCGGGCCGATCAGAAGGACATGCAGATAAACGCCGCAGCGGTTGAGCTGTTCGACCGCCTCGATGATCCTGCGGTAGCCTTTGGCGCCGGCTTTGCGTCCCAGGACCAGAACGAAGGGCCTGTCGGAACGGTAAAGCCGTTTGAACGACCTCTCATCCCTGGGGGTGAACGCCTCCCGGGCATCGCAACCGGCGGGAAGGTAGCGGACATTGCAGCCCTTGCCCGCCAGAAAATGACAAGCCGCCCTGGGAACGGCCATGACGAGGCCGGCGTCGCGGGCGCTCTCCAGCACATCCGGAAAGTGGTAGAAATCGTCATCCAGATGGACGTGGGGAATCAGAATCGAGGGCACGCCGTGCCGTTTCGCCTCCCGGATGGCCACGACTGCGGGCCTGAAGATGTTGTTGTGCGCGATCACCAGGTCGTAGTCCGCAACACGGTCGGCGATGAAGCGTTCCAGGCTCGCGCTCCATGGCCCGCGTCCGTCCGTCAGCCGGACATTGTGGGCTCCGCGCGTCTCAGCGGCAGCCTGGTCGAGAATCCGGAAGGCGGTTTCCGCGTCCGCCCCCTGCAAATGGCGTTGGATCAATGTCCGTTCGGACAGGTCGATGGGCTTGCCCGCGATCGCAAGGCCGGTCAACAGAAACCCGGTGGGGCGGGGGTCGTTTCTCCGTTCCGGCGCCGAGGCACCCAGGAGAATTTCACCCGCATCCGCCTGAAAGTCAAAACGGAAAACACCCTCCACGGATTTCGGCCCCGCCAAGATTCCGTTTGCACCCATGGCGGTTACCGTTATCGGAGAATCCGCATGGCCGGCCACCTCGATCCTTGCCGGGGCAGCCGCATGAATCCCGCACTCCGAAAAAGCCCGCCGGGCGACGGACCCCGGTTCCCCCTCCGGATATCCCCACCCCCACGAAAGGCCGTTTCCGGTGTACCGGCTGGACAGTCTCCCATTCACGGATCGCTCGAACAGGGGTTGTATCCGCCATGCCGTCCGCAGCCAACCGTCGATCCATGCTTCTTCAGGCTTGTCCGCGGGAAAACGCGCAAACCGGACATTGGGGATGTCGATGGGGACGCCGAGATCCCGGTCGAAGGAATAAGTCTCGCTGAACCGCATCCGGCTGTGTATGCCGCTTACTTCAGGCGCGACCACGTCCACGTCGTACTTTCCGCTGTGGCCCAACGCGCTGATGAACTTTTCCATGTTCACCTCGGCCCCGCCCTGGGGGGGGGAGGTGTAGCGATAGGCCACGTAGAGAACACGCTTCCTCTTGACCTCCAGGCCGCGCAGGGTATCCACGAAACGGCCGGCCAGCCCGTCCAGGGCGAATTCCCGAAAGAACAATTCCCGCCGGGCCTGTCTGGCCTTTGACGAAAAGAGCTCGGGACGCTTCAGCGCCGAACGGATCGCCTCGTGAAAACGTTCGATAGCGGCCACCTCCACGTGATCGCCGATCGACGGCGGATATCCGCGGCGCCCGAACTCCGTCGTTATCGCGTACAGGCCGTGGCCGAGATAGTCGGCCAATTTGACGTTGGAGCCGCTGCCGGAGAGCATGGGATTGACGGCAAGGGCGCAGGCGCTCATCACGGCGCTTTTGGTCGCATCGTCCGTCACGCCCCACAGACAAACATTGGAAGGCGCTTCAAGAACGGCATTGCATATCGGCCCCATCAAATGGAACTGCACGTCGCCGCACTTCGGCGCAATTTGTTCCGTGATGCAGCGGGCGGCTTCCACATTGGGCATGTGCGCGGAACCGACAAACAGCGCGGAGCGTTCCCTGATTTTTCCACGCAGGGCATCAGCAGCCTTGGCGAACGCCTCGCCCGCGGCCGGGGCCGCGGCGCCGTTCCGCACGACGATCACCGGTCCGGCCGTTCTTTTCCCGCGCACGAGGCTTTCCGCGTCATCCCTGGAGACGGCTATCGTTGCCGCGGAGCCCTCCACCGCAAAACGCTCCCGTTGTTCGACATCCTTCAAAAGCCCGTCTATGAGCGGGTGGCCTTCCAGAAGCCGCTTCTTGAGTTCCGTTTCGTTGTTATGCGAAGAATAGACAAAGCGGTCCCCCCAGACCTGCGGCAAATCGGCCATATAGCAGTGTTCGATCACGATGCAGCTCGCCGACTGCCTCAGGACGCGATAGGCGATGGCGAGATAGGGATTCAGGAGGCAATGGCGGCCTGCCACGATATCCGCCGCCGAAACGTGGAACTGGGAATTGACGCGGGACAACTCCTCCAGGTGATTGGCCGTTTTCGGCACATTGACGACGGTGATCCCTTCCGCGAATTTTCGCGCCTGGAGGTGGTCATTGTCGGAAAAGCTCATGAAAACGACGGGACGCCACCGGCTTACCGCCCTGTAGAGTCCCTGGGTGCGCGTCCCGCCCCCTCCCACGATCGCGAACGAATCGTAGTCGTTCAGGGCAAGGACAAAGCCCGCCGAAACCGCCGAGGCTTTTGCTTCAGCCCCATGATCCAGGTGCTGCACGGTCGATTGCGCGATCGCCCGCCATGTGTAGCGCGACAGCGCCAGTGCTTTTCCCGCCGCGCCTGTTGCGGCCAGAAGATCCCTGTCGGCTGCCGCCGCCCGGATCGCTTCCGGAAAACCATCCAGGGATGCCTCAAGGTATTCCTTGCCCGCCTCCGCCTGGACGCCCCGCATGCCGAAGGGGGTGGACAGGACCGGAAGACCGTTGGAGAGGAAATCCAGCACTTTTACGTTGGAGCCGCTTCCGGAATCCATTGGATTCAGCGCCAGATCCGCTTCGCGAAGCAGGCGGTTTTTCAATGCATCGTCGACGATGCCGTGTCTTCGGACGTTCGACGGATATTCGCCCTCCGACAGACAACTGCCGATGATATCGAAGGTGATGTCCGGCAACCGCGGCGCCAGCTCCCGCACGATGAACTCCGCGGCGCGTGCGTTCGGCGGGTGGTTGCTGCCCATGAACACGGCCTCAAAGGGCGCCTTTCCGGATTGGACGGGGCGTTCCGGAACGGACATGGGCGTTACCCCGTTGGGCACATGGAAGGCTTCGAATCCCGCATTCGGCGCCATCTCGCGGAATGCGGCCAGATCGTCCGGGCTGCAATGAAAGACCAGGTCCGCGCTCTCGATCATGCGCGTCTCCGCCAGCCGCACGATCTCGTGGATGGGCCGCGATTTGGGATCGTCGTGCAACTGCCGGTACAGTCGCGTCTCGCAATTGTATGAGTTGTAAACGCGGAGCTTTTGATCCAGACCGGCGAAAAGATCGCATTCCACGGTGAACGGGGAGTCGTGGACGACAATGTCCGCTTCTTCATACTCTTCCAGATAGGCTTGATGCAGCCGGGTGGGAAACTTCCCGCACGCGGCGATGCAGGGGCCGGACAGATCCCCGCCGCTGGAATATTCACCCAGCGCCGACCACTGATCGGTGAAGAACCGGTCTTTGGGAATCCTGCGTTCCCTGAAGCGGACGCCGTGATTGACGGTTTCCTCCTCGACGCCGATGTGCGTCGATGTGAGCAAGGTGATGTCGAACCATTCGCTCAATGCCT
>CAZWTL010000120.1:0-3891 GCA_964637025.1 uncultured Syntrophaceae bacterium
TGCCCGAGGTGGGAAGGTTGCTCATCTTCAAAGGGGGCACTTCCCTGTCCAAGGCATACCGGCTGATCGAACGCTTTTCCGAGGACATCGATCTGTCGATCGATCGGGCAGGGTTGGGCTTTGGCGATAAGGGAGACGATCCGGAGGCGATGATCAGTGGCAAGGAACGGCGTCGTCGGCTCGATCGGTTGAAGGAGGCCTGTCAGCGAAAGGTGGCCGAGGAACTGCGACCCGCGATGAGCGAGGTCGTCAAGACTGTCCTTCCGGATGACACGGCCTGGTCGCTGACAATGGATGAAGATGATCCTGACCGTCAGACCCTTCTTTTTGCTTACCCGGGCAGCATAGGGGAAGCGCCTGCCACCTATATCCGACCTGCCGTGCGAATCGAGATGGGGGCGCGGTCCGATCATTGGCCCAGCGATCAAGTCCGTATCGCTTCCTATGTGGCTGAACGGTTTCCGGCGGCTTTTGCAACGCCGGATTTCACCGTTAAGGTGCTTGCCGCGGAACGGACATTCTGGGAGAAGGCAACCCTGCTCCATGCGGAATATCATCGTCCGCCGGAAAAGGGGTTACCCCTGCGGCTGTCCCGGCATTACTACGATACGGCGAGGTTGATTTCAGCCGGGGTCGGTGCGAGGGCCATCGGCCGTCCTGAGCTGTTGCGAAGGGTGGTGGAACACAAGAAGATCTTCTTCTCCAGCGGCTGGGCGCATTATGACGAGGCTGTTCGGGGAAGACTGCGGTTGATGCCGCATCCCGGGCGCATAAAGCTTCTCGCGGAGGATTATGATCGAATGCGGGAGATGTTCTTTGCTGAACGGCCCGCCTTTACGGAGGTGTTGCGGATTCTGGAAGCGTGGGAAAGGGATTTCAACCAGGGGGCATGATGTCGAATTTTCTCTTTCTGAAAGCTGAATGGCCCGACCTATTTGAAGCCGCTGCCAAAGCCGAGGCGGCCGTACACCCCGACCCGAGAACCGCCTGTTTTTACGCCCGTCGCACCCTGGAGCTGGCGGTCGCCTGGCTCTACACGCACGATCCATCCCTGAGGCTCCCCTATCAGGACAACCTGAGCGCCCTGATCCACGAACCGACCTTCAAGACCCTGGCAGGCGAAGCGGTCTTCAACAAGGCGCGGATCGTCGCCCGCCTCGGGAATCAGGCGGTGCACAGCCTCCGTCCCGTACTGCCGACGGATGCGCTCACGGTGGTCGGTGAATTGTTCCACATCGGCTACTGGCTCGCCCGTACCTATGCGCGAGGGCCGAAGCCGGCTGCGACACAGGCTTTCGATCCTAGTGACCTAAAGGAATTTCCGCCCCTCCCTAAGCAGACCCTCGATCAGTTGCAGCGATTGGAGGCTGCGCTCCACGAACGGGACGAGAAGCTCACTATTCTTTTGGCAGACAGGTCCCTTCTGGACGAGGAACTCAAACGTCTGCGGGCCGAGGTCGAGGCGATTCGGAAGGCTGGCTTGGCCCAGCCGGATGCACACGACTATTCCGAGGCGGAAACACGCGATCATTTCATAGATCTGCTGCTTAGGGAGGCGGGTTGGCCCCTCGCTAAACCCAAGGATCGGGAGTTCGAGGTCAGCGGCATGCCCAACAAGGAGGGGAAGGGGTATGTCGATTATGTGCTCTGGGGGGACGACGGGAAGCCTCTCGGCCTGTTGGAGGCCAAGCGCACCCGACGCGACCCGCGTGTCGGCCAGCAACAGGCAAAGCTCTACGCCGATTGCCTGGAGGCGATGTTCGGCAGACGGCCGGTCATCTTCTATTCCAACGGCTACGAACACTGGCTCTGGGACGATGTGAACTATCCGCCCCGGCAAGTCCAGGGATTCTACGCAAAAGAAGAACTGGAACTCCTCATCCAGCGGCGTTCTAGCCGTAAAGCGCTTGCCACGGCGGCTATCAACGAGGCAATCGTCGAGCGGTATTACCAGACCCGCTGCATCCGTCGTATCGCCGAGGCGTTTGAACGGGACAGGGAGCGCAAGGCTCTGGTGGTGATGGCGACCGGTGCGGGCAAGACCCGTACCGTCATCGCCCTCTGCGATTTACTGATGCGCTGCCATTGGGTCAAGCGGGTGCTATTTCTGGCTGACCGGGTCGCACTGGTCCGACAGGCGGTCAATGCCTTCAAGCGGCACCTGCCCGATGCGTCGCCCGTGAACCTCGTCGAGGAACGGGATGGCGAGGGGCGGGTGTACGTTTCCACCTATCCGACCATGATGGGGCTGATTGACGAAACCCTAGACGGCCGGCGGCGCTTCGGCGTCGGCCATTTCGATCTCATCGTCATCGATGAGGCCCATCGGTCGGTCTTCCATAAATATCAATCCATCTTCGATTATTTTGATGCTCTGCTGGTGGGCCTGACCGCCACGCCCAAGCAAGATGTGGACCGCAACACCTATCGGCTTTTCGATCTGGAAAACGGCGTGCCCACCGATCACTATGGGTTGCAGGAGGCCGTGGACGATCGCTTCCTGGTAGCGCCCAAGTCGGTCTCGGTGCCCCTCAAGTTTCTGCGCGAAGGAATCACCTACAACGCTCTTTCGGAAGAAGAAAAGGATCAGTGGGATGCCCTGGAGTGGGATGATGAAGGCAATGTGCCGGACCGCGTAGAGGCGGCGGCGCTTAATCAGTGGCTCTTCAACAAAGACACGGTGGACAAGGTGTTGGCTCACCTGATGAAGCGTGGGATCAAAGTAGCCGGAGGCGACCGTTTGGGCAAGACGATCCTCTTTGCCAAGAATCAGGCCCATGCTGAGTTCATCGCCGACCGGTTCAACGTCAATTATCCCCACTTCAAGGGCGAGTTTGCCAGAGCCATCACCTTCAAGACCGAGTACGCTCAGAATCTGATCGACCGCTTTTCGGAGAAGGAAAAGGAACCGCACATCGCCATCTCGGTGGACATGCTCGACACGGGTATCGACATTCCCGAGGTGGTCAACCTAGTCTTTTTCAAACTGGTGCGATCCAAAACCAAGTTCTGGCAGATGTTGGGCCGAGGCACCAGGCTATGCCCTGACCTGTTCGCGCCGGATAAGGACAAGGAGCACTTTTTCATTTTCGACTACTGCCAGAACCTGGAATTCTTTAGCGAGAATCCGGAAACCACCGATGGCGTGGTGGGAGAGTCGCTGGGAAAGCGTCTTTTCAAGACGCGCCTGGAACTGCTTGGAGAGTTGGACAGGAAACTCATCACGGACGGAGCTGCCACTGCGACCCATGAGCCCCTTGGTTCTTATGCAGAGCCGACCACCGAAGGCGCGGTGCGCCGTGCTATTGCCGATCATCTCCATGGCGAAGTTGCGGCCATGAACCTGGACAACTTCGTCGTTCGCCCCCAACGGCGCTGGGTGGAAAAGTATGCCAAGCCGGACTGCTGGACGGTCCTGACGGTCGAGGAACTTCGAGAGCTGGCCGCCGAGGTGGCGGGGCTGCCCTCGGAGTTGGAGGCCGAGCCGGAAGAAGCCAAACGATTTGACCTGCTTCTCCTCAACCTAGAATTGGCGCTCCTGAGGGCAGAGCCGGCTTTCGCACGTCTGCGCGACCAGGTCCGGGCGATCGCCGGCCTACTGGAGGAGAAATCATCGATCCCCATGGTGCGGGAACAGATGCCGTTGATCCAGGAGATCCAAACGGATGACTGGTGGCAGGATGTGACCGTCCCATTACTGGAACAGGTCAGACGGCGGCTACGGATGCTCGTGAAGTTGATCGATAAGCATCACCGCAAGCCAATTTACAGCGACTTCGAGGACGAGATGGGGCAGGAAAAGGACGTCGGGCTGCCCGGATTCGCCTCATCCGACGATTTCGAGAAGTTCCGTGCTAAGGCCCGCGTCTTCCTCCGCGATCATCAGGATCA
>CAZWTL010000121.1:0-3824 GCA_964637025.1 uncultured Syntrophaceae bacterium
AAAACCGGCCTACGAGGATCTGGAAAAGAGAGTCCGGCTGCTCGAGGAGGAATTGATCAAGGCGAAGCAGGCCGAGGGTGCGTGTCGTGAAAGTGAGGCGAAACAACGTTTCCTGCTGGATCGGATGATGGACACGATCTGGATTCTGGATATGAACATGAGACCCACCTATGTGAGTCCATCGTCCCTGAGAGTCCTGGGTTACTCCCCGGAAGAAAGGGCGAAACAGCACTTGTCGGACATGGTGACCCCGGAGACCTATGCAAGGGTTGTCGAGGCATTCGCCAGGGAACTGGAGAAAGACGGGGCGAAAGATGCCGACCCCGACCGCCTGATATCCATCGACATGGAATATTACCACAAGAATGGCCATACGGTCTGGCTGGAAAATCGGGTGAGGGCGATTCGCGGCGCCGACGGCCGGATTGTCGGTGTTTATGGCGTATCCAGGGACATCACCGAGCGCCGGGCGATGGAAGAGGCGCTGCGTGCGAGCGAGGCGCGATTCAAGTCTATCATCACCACGAGCAAGGAGTGGATCTGGGCTATCGATAAGGACGGCCGCCACACGTTCAGCAATCCCGCCGTCACGAATATTCTCGGGTATACGGCGGATGAAATGATCGGGCGCAAGGCCCAGCATTTCATGCACAAAGAAGATATCCCGAAGGCGGAGGAGGTCCTGGCGCAGTGCATGGAGCAGAAGACCGGATGGACCCATCTGGTTGTCTGCTGGATGCACAAGCAGGGGGGGTATCGTTACCTGGAAAGCAATGCCGTTCCCATTCTGGACAGGGAGTCCAATCTGCTCGGTTTTCAAGGCTCGGATCGCGATGTGACGGAACGGATCCTGGCGCAGGAGGCGCTCAGGGAAAACGAAAAGAGATACCGAGAACTCTGCATCGTCGACGACCTCACCCAGCTTTACAATGCCCGCCATTTTCAGCATCAGCTCATGGCGGAGATCCATCGTGCGAACCGCTATGGACAGCCTTTGTCCCTCTTGTTTTTGGACCTCGACGATTTCAAGCGGTTCAACGACGAATACGGCCATGTCGAGGGGGACGAGGTCCTGATGAGAATCGGGCAGGTGGTCAAGAGGCAGTTGCGCCAGGTGGATTCCGCCTATCGTTACGGGGGGGAGGAATTCACCATTCTCCTGCCCATGACAACGGTTTCGACAGGCACCGTCACCGCCGAGAGAATCCGGGAAGAATTTGCAAAGGAGACGTTTTCGCCGGCGGGGAATGAGATCCATGTGACGGTGAGCATCGGGGTGGCCCAATACAGACCCCATGAGAATGGGAAGGGCTTCGTGGACCGGGCCGACCGGCTCATGTACCAGGCCAAGAAGAGGGGCAAGAACACGGTCTGTTCCGAATCCTAGATTGCAGGAGCGGGTCACATCCCCATCCTCTCTCGATCTCCGGCCGATGAGGGTCGGCAGCCGGCAGTCCGAGTCAAGACAGCATTCACATGCATGAAATTCGCCTTCGTGACGGTACGCGATGGCACCCTGATCGAATGGCGTGAATCCCTGCGCTGCCCATCATCCCCGGCGCGTGGCCGCAGGACAGGGAAACCGTTCGCTTGTCTTGCAGTCCGCCGATTTTCTCGGAAGAATTTCTTGACATCGGTTTTTCCGATATGATAGAAGTATCGTAAAAGGGAGTGAGTGTGAGAACAATGGATTCGAACATCAAGATATCGTTTGGCTGGTGGCGGGGGATGAGAATCTGCCCGCATTAGCTCTGTGGTGATGATGAGCCGTGGGCAGAGGGGAACCCCCTCCCATAGCTCACGATGTCAACAATCAGGCCATGGGAATATCCCATGGCCTTTTTTGTTGGTGGAAACAGGGGACCGATAGATCGGAAAGGAGAAGAATGATGGAAAGCTGCAAGGTTGTTCTGGAGGATCACGAGATCCCGCGTCAGTGGTACAACATCCAGGCGGATTTGCCCCAACCGCTGAACCCTCCCCTCCATCCCGGGACGGGAAAACCGATCAGGCCGGAAGACCTGGCGCCGGTTTTTCCGATGAACCTCATCGAACAGGAGGTGAGCCAGGAGCGGTGGATCGACATTCCCGGCGAGGTTATCGAGAAATACCTGATATGGCGTCCTTCCCCGTTGTGCCGGGCTTTGAATTTCGAGAAGCTTCTGGATGCCCCGGTGAAGATCTACTACAAGAATGAAGGCGTGAGCCCCGGCGGTTCCCACAAGCCGAACACCGCCGTGGCGCAGGCGTATTACAACAAGGCCTTCGGCGTGAAACGGCTCTCGACCGAAACAGGGGCGGGCCAGTGGGGCAGCGCTTTGGCCATGGCCTGTCGGATGTTCGATCTGGAATGCCGGGTCTTCATGGTCCGGGTGAGCTATGAACAGAAACCGTATCGGCGCATCATGATGAACGCCTGGGGCGCGGAGTGCATCCCCAGTCCCAGTGAACGGACCGAAGCCGGAAGGCAGGTTCTGGCCGCGCATCCGGACTCTCCGGGGAGCCTCGGCATCGCGATCAGCGAAGCGGTGGAGGACGCGGTTTCCCGCGACCATTCCCGCTACTCCCTGGGGAGCGTCCTGAACCACGTTCTGCTCCACCAGACGATCATCGGCTTGGAGGCCCAGAAGCAGTTTGAAAAGATCGGGGCCTATCCCGACGTCGTGATCGGATGCGCCGGCGGCGGAAGCAACTTCGCCGGCATTTCGCTGCCGTTCGTCCGGGACAAGATCCACGGGAAACAGGTCCGGATCGTGGGCGCCGAACCGGCATCCTGCCCGACCATGACGCGGGGGCCTTTCGCGTACGACTTCGGCGATCTGGCGAAGAAAACCCCCTTCCTGGCGATGTTCACGCTCGGCCACGATTATGTGCCGGCTCCGATCCACGCCGGAGGGCTGCGCTATCACGGCATGGCGCCGATCGTCAGCCACCTTCTCAGGCACGGGATGATTGAGGCCGCGGCCTATGACCAGATCGAAACGTTCGAGGCCGGGATCCGGTGGGCGAGGAGCGAGGGATTCATCCCCGCACCGGAGACCAACCATGCCATTGCGGCGGTCATCGCGGAGGCGCGGCGGGCCAAGGAGGAGGGAAGGGAACGGACCATCCTGTTCAATTTCAGCGGCCATGGGATGGTCGACATGGCGGCCTATGACGCCTATCTCGCCGGGAAGTTGGTCCCTCATCAGCTTCCTGACGAGGAGATCGCCCGGGCCCTGAAATCGATCGAGGGATTTCCCAAACCGGTATAACTTATACCATAAGAAAGCCTTATGAATCCGAGCTGATGTGATGACATTTCCACAATGGCAATAACCATGATGGCAAAATGTGTGTGCAAAAACCTGATAGGCTGGTGGTGGGTTTATATAAACGCACGGGTCTGCCCATTGTGAAGCACACAGGTAAAGGTTAATAAGGCGGAGACAAAGCCATGGGTGGATTCGACGCTGCCCGTGGCTTTTTATTTTTGAAGGCCACGGGGCGATAAACCTGGTGGTCTTTTTTAATGGATGCTTAATCGATTCAAAGGGGGGCAATTGATATGAAGAACGGTCAGAGATCTCGGGAAGCGTTTATGGTGTTGGTGATAGCGGTCATGTTCTTGGGGTCCGGCGCCCTGGCGGGTTCGGCCTTTGCCACTGAGGGAGGGGGTGGAGCCTATCCCAACGGTGCTGAGGACTTCATGATGGGGGCACTTCCCCCACCGGGGACCTATTTCAAAAACTATGTGACCTACTATGCGGCATCGAAGCTCAACGACAACAACGGCAATGATCTCGTTGTCAACTTCGATCTGAAAGTGATGGCCGATGTGTTAA
>CAZWTL010000122.1:0-3816 GCA_964637025.1 uncultured Syntrophaceae bacterium
AGGGTCTCAATCTGTTCCTGAGTCTTGACCTTCTTGCCGGCCGCGGCGTTCTGGAGGATGTTCCGCACCCGCAGGGCATGATCCAGTTCATTGTTTTCCTTGATGGCATACAGAAAATTCCGGGCGTACAGAGGCGTGCGCTTGCCGATGGGGATGTCCACCAGGATCAACCGGATCGCCCCTTTCCTGATGTGCGTTTTCAGGATCGCCTCAGCATCAGACTCCATCTTCCGACAGGGTGGACAAAAATAATCGGTGTACAGCCGAACCTCTACGGGACCGGCACCGTAGGAGGGAAACACCGAATCCTTATCCCCGGCTTCTCCCCTCCCGGCTCCCAGCAACACGATCAGAAACGCAGCAAATAATGCGTAGGATGTGACTTTCCTCGATTCCATCGTCGACGCTCCATGTGAAATATCAGAGAACCTTCAAGAGATTCTTGATACCGGCTTTCAATCGCTCATGGCAAGACAAGTTTCACGATTCAAACGGTCAAAAAAGGATTGACGATGAAATAGATCCCCAGCAGCCCTATGACCACCCCGGCGCCCTTCCGGAACCATGCACCCGATCCGACCCATGCCGAGCTTTCCGTCAAGCGGCGGACGGCCGCCGTGGAGCTTCCGGCAATGACAATGGGCAGGCAATGGCCCATCGCAAAAAGCAGGATCATCATAACACCGGTCACCACTTTTTGCTGAATCGTGATGATTGCCAGAATAGGGGCGATGAACCCGAAGGTACATGAACCGGAAAGAACGCCATAGGCAAGCCCCAGAAGAAATGCGCCGTGCAGCCCCCTGACATTCATCCGGTGCAGCCGGCTGCCGGAGAGGCTGCACTTCTCCACACCCAGCATCCCCAAGGCCACCCAGACCAGCACCAGGCCGACGAGGATCTGCCAGTAATTTCCCACATCGCCGAGCATCCGTCCCAGCAGGGCGCAGATGACTCCGATGCCGGCAATCGTGATAAAGAGACCGACGGTGAACAGGACAGCGTAATGGGCGGCCTGTCGAGGCTTCATCGCCTGCTCCTGACCGGCCACATAGGCGACGATCAAGGGAATCGATGCAAGATGGCAGGGGCTGAAGAGAACGCTGACCATCCCCCACAGAAAGCAACCCAACGCCGCCAGCCAAGTGGCGCCGGTGATCCAGTCGTTAACGGTGAGCATGAACTCCGTCATCATCTTCCCCCTTCTATTTCACACCCATCTCCTTGAGCCGGCGGACAATCTCCTCCTCGCTCAGAAATCCCATGTGCCGGTAAACCTCTTTGCCGTCCTTATCGAAAAATATCTGGGTCGGAATGGTTCTGATGCCGAAACGCTTGGCGGGTCTCTGGTCCTCCCAGACATCGATGAAAACGATGGCGGCCCTGCCGGCATATTCCTTTTCAAGCTTTTCCAGAATCGGAGCCATCATCTTGCAGGGAATGCATTTCTTGGCTCCCAAATCGATCATTGTCACCATCCCCTTGACAGGGACCTCCGGGCTCGCGTAAGCGATCCGGGATATAGAGCCCGCAGAGAGGAACACGATTGACATGCACACCACAATAGCAACCGCCTCGACTTTTTTGAAATCCATTTTTGACCTCTATTCCACCCCCATTTTTTGAAACTGCTCGACTATGGCTTTTTCGCTCATAAATCCCCTGTGTCTCAGCACCCCTTTCCCATCCTTATCGAAAAAAATCTGGGTGGGCATGGCTGAAACTCCATAGCGTTTGATCAGGGAAGGGTCCTTCTTGACGTCCAAAAAAATAATCACCGCCCTGCCGTCATACTCCTTCTTCAGCTTTTCCAAGATCGGCGACATCAGTTTGCAGGGCACGCATTCTTTCGCGCCCAGATCGATCATCGTCACCATCCCCTTGACAGGGATCTCCTGCGGCGTGGCCGTCAGTGCCGTCGGCCATGCACAAAAAAACATAATCGAGAAACAGAATATGACATCCGCAACTCCATAAGGCGCTCTCTCGCGCATTTTTTCACTCCTTCGCCTCAACCCGGCACACCGATGCCAGCGATTCTTTCGCTCCCGGAAAATATTTCTTCCGGAACTTCAGCGCCACGTTGACCAGCAGGATCAGAACCGGCACCTCCAGGAGCGGGCCGATCACAGTCGCAAAGGCCTGGCCCGAACCGATCCCGAAGATTGCGATGGCCACTGCGATCGCCAGTTCGAAGTCGTTCGAGGCGGCGGTGAAGGAGACGGCTGTCGTTTGGGCGTAGCTCCCGCCGATCTTCCGGATGATGAAGAAGGTCGTAAACCACATGATCAGAAAGTAAAGGAGCATGGGGATCGCCACAATGACCACATCCACGGGAGAGGCAATGATCTTGTTCCCCTGCGTGGAGAACATGACGACAATCGTGAAGAGCAGCGCCACGAGCGTCAGGGGGCTGATCTTCGGCATGAAAACTCCATTGAACCAACTTTCTCCTTTGGCGGCGATCAGACTGTACCGGGTGATCAGTCCGGCCAGGAAAGGGACGCCCAGATAGACGAAAACCGTCTTGGCTGACTCGGCCATGGAGACGTTGATGTTGAGCCCTTCCGCCAGCCCCATCCAGTTGAGCATCAGCGTGATGAAAAAGTAGATATAGACGGCATAGGACAGGACCTGGGCGATTGCGTTGAATGCGACCAGCCCCACGGCCAGTTCCCGGTCCCCCTCGGCCAGTTCGTTCCAGACGATCACCATTGCAATGCACCGGGCCAGACCCACGAGAATAACGCCGACCATGTACTCCGGGTAGTTGCGGAGAAAAACGATCGCCAGCGCGAACATGACCAACGGTCCAATGACCCAGTTCTGCAGGAGCGAGATCAGGAGCATCTTTCTGTTCCGAAAGACCTTCCCCATCTGCTCGTACTTTACGCGCGCCAAGGGCGGGTACATCATCAGGATCAGGCCTGCAGCGATGGGAATCGACGTCGTCCCCACCTGGAGCCCTGTGATGAATTCCGACAGGCCGGGCAGAAAATAACCGATCCCGATTCCCAGCCCGATGGCCAGAAAAATCCACAACGTCAAATACCGGTCCAGAAAGGAAAGTTTCCATGAGACACCCTCAGTCATGGCTTTCACCTCTCGGCTCGATCAGAATTTCGTTTCTTGACCATTTGCAGTCCTCTGACGCGACTGTTGCATTTCTTCATGAACAACCACGGCCTTTACATCCCCGAAGTCCGGAAACGATCCTGAAGCAGGACCGTCGCCCCATTGCATTGGAACCCGTCCAGAAAGGCTCCTGCCGTTTCAAACCACCCGTCCGGTGGCTCGTCACACAGCTCAGGTGCCACCGAAAAGGGGGATACCGCCACGCAGCGATGTGTCCCCCAAAAAACCGACGGTGACCTTTTCCCCCTCTATGATAACGGGCACCTGCCGCCGGCCGCCGGAAAGGGCGAGCATGGCCTTCAATTTTTCCGGGTCGGCATCCACATCGATGAAGACGGCCCTCTTTCCGTAGGCTTCCCGCGCCTGATTGCAGAACGGGCAGGCATTTGTTCCGTAGATCTTGACTTTATCCTCCATGTCCGCCTCCTCACCATGAAGACCGCCCTGTTTTCCGCTGTTACGCCTTCTTGCCGATCCAGGCCAGAATTTCCTCCTGTTTAGGGATCTTGCCAACGGATTTGACCTGGCCATCCACAACCACGGCCGGGGTGCCGAAGACGCCGTACTTAGCGATCTTCATAATATCGCTGACCTTCTCGATATCGGCTTCGATCCCCGCCTCAGCAACCGTTTCCCGAACCAGCTTTTCAAGCTTCTGGCAATTCGCGCAACCGGGCCCCA
>CAZWTL010000123.1:0-3812 GCA_964637025.1 uncultured Syntrophaceae bacterium
GCCGAGCGCGCCAGGCGTGCATAAATGGGGATGCCAACAACCCCAATGGCGATCATGCCCTTTTCCAAACCCGGACCAAGAAAAGCAACAATCGCGATCGCTAATAGATAGCTCGGAAATGAAAGAATCACATCCATGATCCGCATCACGATGTTTGAAAATACTTTTCCACCAACCGGTTTTGCAAGCAGCAGTCCAATACCCAAGCCAATCACGCCACAGACCAATGCGACCATGGGTCCTACAAAGAATCCAACAAGCCCACCGATCAATATTCCAAAAAGCCCGAATACCAACCGTCGCAATATGGTTTTTTTTGCAAATAATGATGGCGTTGATACTGAGACAACCCCTAACAAAGCAAACAATAGGCTTTGAACAGGTTGCCTTGAAATCCAGGCTGGTAGGGCTCCCAGACCCAGTCCAATTGCAGCCATCAAAAATGATTTTTCCACACGATTCAAATCAGCACTTTCAAAAAAACCCGCAAAAAGACCGAGAATTCCACCAATAGACAGCGATATGCTGACTGCCACGAGCCCAACTCTCAGTGAATTCCAACCGCCATGTACAACACGCCGAAAAATATCTCTACCCAGTTTATCAGTGCCAAATATGTGAATCTCTGGGGACTCCTCAGTTACCCGCAAAACTGGAGCAAGCAATTTCGAGCCATAATCAAGATCCATTTTGGCATCATATTTCCAAAAGAAGTGAGCGCAAACCGCAGAAAGCACGAAAATGGTCACAACGACCAGACCAATCATGGCAGTGCGGTTCGAAATTAAGCGCCTCCAGGCATCCAACCACAATGACCTGTGTTCACGTACCGCGAAATCTGTAAGGTCATCCGGAATAGGAGTTGTCTCTGTCATCTTCGACCTCATTCGTAAGAAATCCGCGGATCAATTAGGGCGTAAGAAAGATCCACTAATAAATTTACAAGCATAAAAATAATAGCTATCAATAACGTGACACCCTGAACAATTGGGTAATCACGTCCTAAAATTGAGTCATAGACCCACTTGCCAATGCCTGGCCAGGAGAAGATTGTCTCGGTTAACACGGCACCAGCCAATAAAGTTCCCACCTGAATGCCAATGATGGTTATTACAGGCAAAAAGGCATTCTTAAGTGCGTGTCTGAAAAGAACAACCCTTTCCGCCAGACCTTTGGCAGAAGCGGTACGGATATAATCTTCCTGCAGCACGTCCAACATGCTCGAGCGAGTCATTCGAGTGATAATCGCGGTTGGGATGGTTGCGAGAGATACCGCTGGCATGATAATGTGTTTCAACGCATCCATGAATCCAACCCAATTGCGCGTCAACAGGCTATCCAAAAGCAGCAAATTGGTAATCGGTTCAATGACGACACCACTGGAAAGCCGCCCTCCGGAAGGCAACCATTTGAGGATCACTGCAAAAAGCATAATCTCCATGATGCCCAACCAGAAGATTGGAACTGAGACACCAACCAGCGAGCCAACCATCGCTGTTCCATCAAGAAGTGAGTTTCGTCTTGCAGCCGACAAAATCCCAATGGGAATGCCAATGATTAATGACAGACTCATGGCAAGTAATGCCAATTCAACCGTGGCAGGGAAACGGTCCTGGAGTGTTTCAGCAATTGGAATCCGACGATGAATTGAATCTCCCAGATCAAACTCCAATAGGCGCCCAAAGTAGCGCACATACTGACTGTCAAAAAATCCAGAAAGATCACCTTCTGCTAATGCATCGCGATCCAAAAAGGCGGGTTTGTCCAGCCCAAATTGCTCCCTGATGCGGGCGACGTTTTCGGTTGTGGCATGCTCTCCCAACATCGCTACTGCAGGGTCCCCTGGTATCAGTCTTTGGAAAAGGAAAATGACCAGAGTAACGCCAATGAGCGTTGGAATTACAGAAACTAACCTGCGAAGGATGTAGCGGCCCAAAATGACCTCGCTTCAACTTTACATTCGGGGGGCGGTTCAATTACCGCCCCCCGAGTCTATTGGTTCATTAGAACTGGAAAGCGCCTATTTTGGTGCTATCCTAATTTGAGAAAAATACATGCTCGAAATTCTCCGCGCCAACAGGTTGGGGCGTATATCCCTGGACTGTAGCAGAAAGAATCAGAGGTGTATTGTTATGACCCAACCAAATTCTGGCTACGTCATCGTGCAACATTTGTTCAGCCTGGCGATAAAGCGCAGCGCGTGCTTCGGGATCTGGCAGAGTAACAGCTTCTTGCAGGATCGCAGCAAGATCAGCATTCTGATACCAGCCTTCTCGCATAATCGGTTCAGCGCCTGAGCTGTAGAAGTAACCCAGGAAGTTGTCAGGGTCACCATTATCTCCGCCCCAACCTAATAAGTAGAGGCCCATCAGGGTGCCATTTCTGCGTCCGCCAAGATAGGTTGGCCAATCGCCTTCAAGGTAGAGTTCAACATTGAAGCCTGCAGCGTTGAGGTTCGCAGCCATACCTTCGCCAACTTCTTTTGCAGCCGGGAAGTAGAAGCGAGTTACAGGCATGTAGTAAAGACGCAGTGGAATTTTCTGACCGGCAGTGTAGAGCACGTTGCCATCCGCATCCGTAACATCTTCAGCAACGGTCACTTCTGTAAGCCCTTCGGGGAATCCAGCATCAGCCAGTAAGGATTTGGAAAGTTCTGGATCGTAGGTCCAGTCCTGAATATCTGCATTGTGACCTAGTAGTAAGGGGGGCAGGAAATTTGTAGCAACCGTGCCATACTTTCCGAAGAAGTTAGAAATCAAGCCTTCCTTATCAATCGCATGTGCAACTGCCTCTCGAACTCGAACATCCTGAAATTCCAGGATCTTAAAGTTAAAAGCAATGTAGCTGGTATTTAACGCAGGTCGGGTCAAAATTTGCAAAGTGGGATCTGCTTCGGCAGTCGCAAGGTCTTCAACGACAGCCTGTTCCAATGCATCAATATCGCCAGCCTGGAGTGCCAGGAAACGCGCTGAATCATCAGGGATGACCCGGACGATAACGTTTTTGACTTTTGCAGGTTCTCCCCAGTAATCTTCGTTCGCGACAAGGACAATCTCGGTGCCCTCCTGCCATGAAACAAACTTATAGGGTCCAGTACCCACACAACCGCCATTAGGTGTGCCATAGGCTTCCCCAGCGGCTTGAATCGCAGCAGGGCTTGAAATAGCGAACATATCCATAGCCAGATTGGCCAGGAAGGGCGCCATAGGCGAACTTAACACAAATTCAATGTTAAGATCGTCAATCTTTTTAACCTCTTTAATGATGCTAGCATCATCAAAACCGCCCCACATGGCTTCGTAATATTCGAAAACCTGGCTGGGATAGTGGTAGGGATTATCAGTAAAGCGCCAGCGTTCAAAGTTAAAAATTACTGCATCCGCGTTGAAGTCAGTGCCGTCGTGAAATTTTACGCCCTCGCGTAGTTTACAAGCCC
Organism: uncultured Syntrophaceae bacterium; assembly: GCA_964637025.1. GTDB lineage: Bacteria > Desulfobacterota > Syntrophia > Syntrophales > UBA5619 > UBA5619. The sequence continues at coordinate 3,437 of CAZWTL010000123.1, forward strand.
ATACGCTTGCATCTTCATTCGCAGTACATTCAGCCAAAGAAGGTACGGGATTGGTGGTTCCCAGTTCAAAAGCGTAGAGTGAATCCAGAACCTGACCGGTGACCCTAAAAGATTCTCCATCAGTGACCAAGGCAGGATCAAGCTGGACCGAATCAGCTCCACGTCCAAAAATAAAAGTGTCTTTTCCTACTTCTGTTTCTACAGGTTCTTCAGACTCTTCTACGACTTCTTCAGTCGCTTCTGGTTCAACCTCAGTCTCCGTGGGCGCTTCTGCTGGAGCTGCGCAAGCTGAAAGAAGCATGCTCGTTACAATTAGAAGCACAAACAATGTGTAAAATACTTTTCTTTTCATTTTTCTCCTCATGCATGGTTTATT
>CAZWTL010000124.1:0-3805 GCA_964637025.1 uncultured Syntrophaceae bacterium
AGGTGCAGTTCATAATGCAGGGATTCTACACTAAAAAAACCTGGGCCTTACCTAAGAATTAAAGGCAGATAGAGACCCAACAAAGGAGTACCACCCATAATACGCAGCGTAACGGGCAAGTTGATTTCTGGCGATGGAGCGTTATTAACACGTAATGTGGCAAAGTAATCACCTGAGCTCAAATCGAGCGCATCGAAGCTAACGATGACCTGAACGGATTCACCAGCTGAGATGATGCCAGAAGTTAGGCTTTCGGACAGCCACAGCACATCTGCAACAGCGTCCAACTTGGGTTCGACATCATTGTCAAAGAAGTTGCCGAGGGGAGCCAAAAGCAAATTTTCGGCGAATGAGACAGGTACTGCACTGGGCACTTCAGTGATCTCGAAGTCAACACTTCGCGCGCCAGAATTGGTCAAGGTTAACGTCTGACTGGCAGTTTGATCAGCATAAAGCACCTGAACAAGCGTTTTTGGAGATATCACCAGACAGGCAGCGTCAAGACGCAGGTTGATGTCATCCATCACTATGTCAGCACCGGGTCCCAGAACTACTCCTTCAAAAAGCTGGCTAACATAACCTCCCAGCGTGAATTCGATATCATAGATTCCGTCAGGCATTACATAACCGAATTGACCAAATTCATCAGTCGTCGTGCTATATTTCAGTGTTCCATCCTGGTAGAACTTGACGTACACATCTTCAGCAAGCATTGGATTAATATCGCATTTTTCTAATGCATAAACATCTCCCGTGACGCCGGCATATGAAGGGGGACGTGTAACGTGAAAGGTCACCGGGATAGAAAGGTAGGGGTATGGTGTGTCGGTCTCAATGACCAATTCACCAAGGTAATCTTTGGGTTGACCGATGGCGGCCACGCTGTAAGTTAGTGTGATTTCTGTCGACCCATTTTCTACCACATTGCCTTCAACTGGATTTTCCGTGAGCCACCTCAATCTGTCCATGACACCACCGTTACCAGAGGCTATTGCGAAGCAGGCGGTCTGATTGTCACCGGGGAATTCACCGACCAGAGCAGAACCACCAGTTTCCATATTGATGACGCGGAGTTGACCGTTACCATCACTTCCATAAGCAGCCCAATAAAGGATCTGGTTTTCTTCATCGTAATCCATTCCCTGGGCATTATTAGCTGGAAAACCGAGCTCACCGACATCGATGACTGTTCCGGTTTCAGGGTTGATACTGAAGAGGTGATCTGTGTAGGTGTCGACTGAGTAGAGCAGACCCTTGTCAGGAACAAAGGCGATATCAATACCACATTTAATGTTTGTCTCAACGATTACTTCGATGGTGCCTGTCACAGGATCAAGGGTGAAAATATTTGTTGAACTACCACAATTAGTAGTAGTCCCGTAGAAGAAGCCCTCTGCGCCTGTAATCCCCTGAACACGAGTCCCACCAGGTATGGTGAGGGGCATAATCGGAGTAGCAGTACCGGTAATGGTTTTGATTGTGTATAAAACGTTGGATTCACTAATCGCATATATATGGGAGTAATAATCGCCAAGAAAGTCACCTGCGAAGAAGGTGGGTGTTAAGGGGGCAATCGCTTCCCAGGTCCCTGGAACTTCTATTTCTGGGATGCGATAGAAAGTTTTTGTTGAGCGGACTTCAATCGCATAAGCGAGTGGGTCGGATCCCAGGTATTTTTCTAATATTGTGAACTGTGAAGTACTACTACCAACATTGTTCAAGGTGAAGGTTTGAGTTTGGTCTGGTGTGCCCAGTTCCATCGTCATTTCGAGTTGTAGCGTATCCGATTCGATATGACCTGCATCGAGCATGAAGTCGTAATGATTGATTTCATCCTGGCTTACAGAACGTGTTTCAACTCTCGTTACATATAGACCATTACTTATGGTGAATTCGACATCTTCGGGGTCGGTATCAGTGGGTTCGAACTTCCAATAGAGACCGTTGCCTGCTTCATCATCCGATGCTGCTGTGGTGACGGAGTTTGCGGCTGTAGCTACAGTAGCGTCAATTAATTTGAAGTCAGGTTCATTGGTGCTATAAACATAACCTGCAACAACTCCCCCTTCCAGGATCTCACAGGTTGGGTCAACAATCAATATGTCATCAAGTTCGTAGAACCATCCATTTGCGTCTTGGTAATGGAATTCGATAATAACAGTTGGCTCTCCAGCTAATTCTTCAGTTGCATCGATCGTTACAAGGCCTTGGCTCGCTTCGGTACCAGTGACCCATAAGAGGTTCCAGCTTACGCCGTTGTCGAGAGAGTATTTTACGGCCCCACTATTACCGGTCATATATTCGAAGTAATGGAAGAATTCAATAATAACTTCAGAGTAACTGGAAAAATTCATCGTAGGAGTTCTTAATCCAGTTGACTGCCGACCGTTATAACCATAATAATCACTATCGACGATTGCAAATCCATCGGTTCCACCGGTAAGGTTGCTACGCCCCCCCGGATTGTCGAACCGCCAAACCTGATTCTTGACATCATAGTCCACAACCGACCAACCAACAGGCAAGGAATTGTCATTAAAGTTAACGTTTACCGCTGTGCCGCTAACACCATAACCAGGAGTTCTACAGCCTTGCGCAGGCACAAACAACCCGACATCGTAAGTGTAGGTTGCCTCGTTAATCGTGAGGGTATCGGTATACGGCAGATAATCACCAACCAGGCTTTCGACTTCCACAATGTATTCAGTTGCTTGCAATAGGCTGGTCGAATAAGCACCAGTAAAAGGATTGGTAAACACCGACTGGGAATCAGTATCATTAGTGAAGGTTAATTTGGCGTAAAGAGGGTAACCGTGCAAATCGGGAGTTCCTTCAATACCGCCATCAGAGACGACGCCACTAATAGTTGTACTGTTTAGAGATTCAAAAGCAAAGTTAACCTCGATTGTCTTGTCTTCACCAAGTTTATTGTCTTGCGAAGTATCGGTTTGGTCCTTCTGAGATCCGACCCAGTTGGTATTGACGCTGTTCTTGTTGATTTCATCGAGGACAGTGTCCTCAATGGGCACACCTCGGTGAGGGTCGGCATTCCCAGCAGTGACATCGGATGGAATAAGGCAAACAAGCATTCCCAGCGCCAGAAAAACCGCGAGAACGTTGAGCATAGATTTACTTTTCATTTGACATCCTTTTCAAAAATTGTGATGAGCTCTCAAGAAAACCAGATGATATCGACCAGAATACCTTTGTAGCACTTCCTCTTAAGAGGTTTGGATAAATGTTGATTGGAAATTTTCACGCCTGAAGCGTGGACAACGATTGGTAGAGAAAAAAAATATATTTTCCAAATCTATCAAAGCCAATACCTCAAGGCTCGATCAGAAAGAGACCGGCGAACAAAACAAATTATACAGTTGGCAGAAGAAATAATTAGGTAAAATAACAAAAGCGATCAATAGTTTGTATAAAACACACTTTTGTAAGGAAAAATGGTCAAAATTTTAAAAATTATAGGTTGTTTACGGATAAATGATCACACTGAAGAGAAAATTAATAGACTATTTTCTCTTTATCGACATTTTTGACCTCTTAAAGAGCGTTTCAAACCGGAATCAAATTTGTTGATCTGATGTAGCCGTGGAGGATGTTCTATGGATTTTTTTGAGCAACCGATTCCTTCGTCGCTCGAGTATGGCACTATCTTCAGTTTTGCCAGAGGATGTGAGTGGTGAGTTGACTTTTTCAGACAATTGGTTCGTGATTGTAAGCGCTTGCAGATTTTCTTTAGCGACGTGCTCATAGTATTTTGCCAACTCAAGACCAGCATCGGTTGAACCAAGGCTGA
>CAZWTL010000125.1:0-3685 GCA_964637025.1 uncultured Syntrophaceae bacterium
CGGCAGCGCAGTCGACCACAGGTCATGAATCCCACTCGGAACAAGATGCAACGAAAACAACGCCACCGGCTCCAGCGGGCCAGCCGGCAGCACATGACCATGACATGAATAAAGATGCTCAGGCGATGGATGCGCATATGAAGAAAATGCGAGCCCAGATGGACAGAATTATGGCAACGACCGATCCAGCGGAACGCCGGAGGCTCATGCAGGAGCATATGGTCAGCATGCGCCAGGGCATGAAGATGATGAAGGGAATGACGGGTTGCCCGATGATGGCAGGCGGCATGAAAAGCGGCGAACCGGGTAAGATGGAGATGAAGCCGATGGGCATGGGATCGATGATGTGCCATCAGATGATGGAAAAGAAGATGGAGATGATGCAGGATATGATGGAGGGACTGATCGAGGCTTCGCAGATCATGAAATAGTTGTTCAGTGCAAAGGACTTGCGATCTGCAAGGTCCCGAAGACATGCAAGGGGGGGGGATATGTACAGGAAGTTCTGGCTCATCGGCGTTTGGACGATAGCGGCATGGACGGCCTATATGCCCGCCGCGGTTGCCCAGCATTCCCATGCGCATCCCGTGACCGACTCGCAGCTGATCGAGGCGCCGTTCCAGGCCAAGATGTCCGTTCCCGATGGCATCACCCCGGGGCGGAGTTTCAGGGCAACCATCAGCATTCGGGATGACAAGGGTAATCCTGTTCGCGATTTCGATACTTTCCAGGAAAAGCTGATGCACCTGATTCTGGTCCGTGACGACCTGGAGTTCTTCAGCCATCTTCATCCCGAGTATGACGGGAAGGGAAATTTTCAGATAGAGACCTCCGTTCCATCTCCAGGCAACTATACTTTTTTCTGCGATTATCAACCGGCAGGCGCAAAGGAGCGGATCTCCGTCCTGAAGCTTGGCGTCATGGGCAAGGTTCCGTCTTCAGCCAGGCCGAACGTCGGGGTCACAAGGAAGACAATCGGCGGTACGAAGATCGAGATGTCTTCCTCACCGAACATAGCGAAAGCGAACGAGGATATCGCTATTGCCTTCGATCTCAAGCAGACGGCGAATGATCTTCCCGTGCAGGGATTGCGGTTGTATCTGGGAGAGAAAGGTCACTTGGTCATCATCAAAAGTTCGACCTCATTGGAGGCCGGGAATTACATTCACGCCCACGCAACCCGAGAGGATGGCACATCCCAGATCCGATTCATGACCCGATTTCCCGAGACGGGTCTTTACAAACTGTGGTGTCAGTTTGACCTGAACGGGAATATCCACACCGCTGATTTCTGGATCAATGTTGAATGAGAATCCAGCGGTCTCAAGCGCCGCTGATACAGACGGGAAGGGATGCGGTCTGCGAAGCCGTTGAAGCGAATGCAGATCCCACCTCTCCACGGTGCAAATCGAGGCTAAAGAAGCCCGTACCCAAACTTCAAAAGGGGTACACTAAACGGCAGGCAGACCGGATGCCGGTGCCTGGTGACAACCGTTGGACGGCAACGCCTGATCTTTGATGGTTTCAGGAGACGGTGGTTATGAGACTCGTTCAGAATCATCTAGTGAAAACGGTCATTTGCGGATGCGTCCTCCTGGGGTTTTTCTCCCTTGCAGGCTGCGGCTCCGACTCCCATCCCCCTTTCCCGTACACGGCCACGATTGACGAAGGTCGCACCGCGGCGAAGGAGATCATGGAAGAGACCGGCGCATCCTCCGTCTCCCTGGCGCTTGTCGATGGTGAGCGGCTGGTGTGGGCGGAAGCCTTCGGTTGGGCGGACAAGGCTTCAGGCACCGCACCCAGGGCCGACACCATGTATCCGATCTGCTCCGTCAGCAAAATGCTGGCAACGATCTCCGTGATGAAGATGGTGGACCTGGGGCTCGTCGCTCTCGACGCGCCGCTTGGCCAGTACATCCCCTCGTTTGGCATGCTTTCCCCGGAATACAGGCAGATTACGGTCCGCATGCTGATCAACCACTCGTCGGGCTTCCCGGGAACCGACTACCGTAATGCCGAAACCTGCTCCCCCTTGCCGTTCAGCTATTCCGGCCAAGTGCTCGAAACCCTCAAGACACAACGGCTCAAGCACCCCCCGGGCTATCTGAGCGTTTATTGCAATGACGGCTTCACCGTCGTCGAGCGGCTTGTCTTGGCGCGCACCGGCAAAAGCTACGCACAGTTTGTGCAGGACGAGATCTTTGCCCCGCTGGGGATGCACCACAGCCGTTATCCCCTTGCGATCTTTTCGGATGGCAGTTTTGCCAAAAGGCATGAAGGCGATACGCCGTTGCCGCAATTGTTCATCAATACCCTGGGGTCCGGCGGATTGTACAGCACCCCCAGCGATATGGGTAAGATCGCCATGATGTTGATGGGCGGGGGACGGCTCGGCCCTGTGCGCATCCTTTCGGAAGACGCCGTGGCAGCCATGGCCGTTGACCAGACCCTTTCGGGTTTCAATCCGGTCAAGGCAAACGCATGGAGCTATGGACTGGGTTGGGACACGATCCATCAGCCGGGCCTGGCCGCGGCGGGCGTAACCGGCTGGCAGAAGGGCGGGGACGGCCCCCTGGCCGGAGCCGTGATGACGGTGGCGCCGACAGAGAAACTGGCGGTTGTCGTCATGGGCGCTTCCGGAAGCTTCGGTTCACGCAAGGCGACCGTCATTGCCGAAAGGGTGCTCTTGAGGGCGCTTGCGGAAACGGGGCGGATTGCGAAAATGCCCCAACCCCTGAAGCTGTCCCCCCGTCCGGAGAAGCCGCCAACGGATGCCCTCCTTGATTCCGTCCGCGGCTATTACTCAAACTGCAGCACCTTCCTGCGGGTGGAGAGAAAGTCCAATACCCTGAATATCGCCACCTACGACGCAAAAACCAGGGGCTGGAATGATCTCAAGGCCGGGCTCAAACTCAGGGATGACGATCTTTTTTCGAACGACGCCGACGCTTCCTGGTCCTTTTCATTCGTCGTGGCCGATGAACGGCAATACCTCGTTGTTCGTTACCCCCAGGGATACGGCCATTACCGGGACAACCTGGTTTATGGCCAGCAGGTTGCCGCATCAGGGGCCTTGCCGGCCGCGTGGAACGCGCGGTTGGGCAGGAAATGGCTGATGGCCAATGAACATCCCGAATCTTCGGACAAATGGGCATCACCCCGGGTGCAGTTGGCCTCTGTGGATAACCTGCTCTTTGCGGAGTGCCGGGGGCAACTTCAGGTGGTGAATCCGTTCCTGAGTGATACCCGGGCAGGCATGATGCTGCTGATCCCTCAATCCGCCGGCACGGACCTCGATGATGTGGTGATCGAGACCCGGGCAGGTGAAGAGTGGATTCGCCTGGGCAGCTATCTCTATCGTCCGGAGGAAACGGTAAAGCCGTTAAGCCCCGGGACCGTGAGTATCGGTGCAGAGGGCCTTGCGGAATGGCGTTCGCTGGACGCCGGCGGCATGACGAAAACGGTGGCCATCACTCCCGCCGTCTCCGGCGGCCGCTGGAGAATATACAACCAAAATTTCGAGCAGGTCGAAACGGGGGAAGGAACAAAAAGCCTCACGCTATCCAGCGGCATGTTTTACCTGCTTTTCCACCACACCGCGGGCGTGGATGGGGTGTGAACAGATCCTGACCAGCCGCCTTTCAGCGGGTCGCAGAAAGAAAGATCACGGAGGGTGAGGATGTTA
>CAZWTL010000126.1:0-3635 GCA_964637025.1 uncultured Syntrophaceae bacterium
GGGAAGGTCGAAGATGATCTCCAACCCCTTGCGGAAGGACCATTCCTTCTCCACCCTCCGATAGAGCCGGATCAGCTCGGGGGGATCGAGGTTTTCGTTCTCCCGGAAGCGGTCTTGCCCCCTTCCGCAGGGCAGCATGGGATTGATCTTCAGGGAGGAGGCTCCCAGCTCCCTGCAGAGGGAGATCAGGCCCGGAATCTCCCCACGGTTCCGCCGGTAGAGGGTCATGATGACCTGAAAGCCGAGGCCGTTTTCCGCCAAGAGCCGCAGCCCAGCGATCGTCCGGTCGAAACATCCCCTGACCCCCCTGAGCCCGTCGTGAACCTCGGCCCTTCCCCCATCCAGGCTGACGGATATCTGCGCCGTTTTGCACAGGCGAAGCCTTTCGATCAGATCCTGGTCCAGCAGGGTTCCGTTGGTCTCGACGATGACGTCGATCCCCTCGGACGCCAGGAATGCCAGCAGCGGCCGGATGTCCCGGTAGAGAAACGGTTCGCCGCCGGTCAGCTTGACGCTTTGGAGACCCAATGTCCCGGCCTCGGCGACCGTTCTTATCAGAATCTCTGCGGGGAGTTCGTCGTTGGGGTCCCGGACGGAACCGGGTGAGATCCAGCAATGTCCGCACGACAGATTGCAGCGGTCGGCAAGGTAGAGGTAGAGGCAGCTCAGCGGAAATTGGGGGCTCGGTTCGCTCATCTGATGGCCATCGGGGTCAGCGGCTGTTCAGCGGAAGGATGAAATGGTTTTTCTCCAAATCCCCGAGGAAATTTTCGACGTCGCTCTGAAGCTGTGACGGATCCGCATCGGGATACAGATCCAGCATGTTCCGGACCACACGGCCGAAATCCTTTTCCCCGTTCAGCAGCGCATAGGCTTCCCGGCCCGTCCTGTTCATGTACCTCAGATCGCCGGTTTCGGGATCGAAGAGAAAGGCCCCATCCTCCTCTTCGCGATAGACCATCCGTTCGTTTTGCCTGAATATTCTGTTCGAATCCATCGCTTTACAGGACGATCGCCCCGCATCGGTTCAAGCCGGAAAGGAAAGTGAGGAGATCCGTGCGGGCACGGCTCTCGGTGGTCCGGAATCTCGCCGCCATCTCCCGGCTGATTTCACGGAAACTGTGATTCCCGTCGCACAGGTCCCAAACCGCCCTTCCCGTCTCGTTCATGCCGCACACGGGGATTCTTCCGGCCCCGCTCTGCCGATAGAGCATGGTTTGGTCCCCAAGGACGCCGCAGGACATCCGCGGCCCCCTTCGGGGTCTCGACGACTCCAGGCGCTCGCTTTCCAGCCGGTTCACGATCTCCCTGCCGGTCCTTTTCGCCGCCTTGAGTTCCCTGGGGCCTGCCATCAACGCCCCCGGAATGAGGGCCATCATCAGAAGGATGAACCGTCTTCTCGGGGAAACCGTATTGTCGTTCATATCGTTCGTCCTTGCCATTCTACGGGGACCGCGTCCATGAAAAATGCGGACGGCCGCCGCAATACCGCCTTCATGATCGTTATGTTCAGTATAAGGCAGCGTAACCCCGCATGTCAAAGGAAATTTCCTGATTTTCAGGGTTTGCTTGACACTTTTTCTTTTTTAAATTATGGTGGTAGTGCCTGTTGAGGGCAATCCAAATCATCCGGATTCATTCTCCGCTCCCATGCGGCGGGGCTATTGCTGTCGATCCAAGCGGCGGTGAAACGTGGTTGGAACTTTATGCGGAACAAGACCTCTTTCCGTCAGCTGATCGAAGCAAACGGGCTCATTCTCATTGCGGTCGCCCTGGTCCTGATCTACTGGGTTTTCGATTCCATTGCATCGGATCAGTTGTCCACCCGAGCGATCATCGCCTTCCTGGTCATCGTTTACGGCGTCATGACCCAGTCCCTGATCAACGGGCGCAGGGCGGCCCTCCTCGAGAAGGAGAGGACACAGGCGCAGTTGATTCAATCGGAAAGCCTTGCCGCCATCGGCCAGCTCGCGGCCGGCATCGCCCACGAGCTGAACAACCCGTTGGCGAGCGCCTCCAGCCTGATCCAGACGGATATGGAAATCCTCCAGGAACTGGAGGAGAAGCGGAAGGTCGATGAGGAATTGCTGCAGGACCTGGCCTACGCCTTCAAGGAGCTCAACAAGACCAAGGAGATCGTGAGGAGCGTTCTGAACCTCTCCCGCCAGACCCAGACCTACGTGGAAGAGGTCGACATGCACTCCGTCATCGAAGAGGCGCTCCGGATCCTTTACAACCAATACAAAATGATGGACGTTTCCATCGAAAAGCATTATGATCCGAACCTGCCTCGGATCCGCGGCAATTATTCAAATCTGGGCCAGGTTCTGATCAACGTCATTAAAAACGCCCTGCAGGCGTTGCCCGACGGCCGGGGCACGGTGACGATTACCACCCGCAGCAATACGCAAAGCATCGTCGTGGAATGCCGCGACACCGGCGTCGGCATGTCTCCGGAAATCGTGAAGGACATGTTCAAGCCCTTTTTTACGACCAAAGAGGCAGGCAGGGGAACGGGACTGGGGCTGTACATCTCTTACGAAATCGTCAAGAAGCACAAGGGGGAGATCCGCGTCGTCAGTGAGGTGGGAAAAGGCACTGTCGTTGCCATTGAACTTCCACGCGAGAGGGATGGCAAATCGTGAAAATCCTGATTGTAGACGATGAAGAAGGCGTTCGTATTTCGCTGAAAAAGGTTTTCGAGCGGGAACAGTATGAAGTGATTCTGGCCGACCGGGGCGCGGCCGGGATCGAGATCGTCCGGAAATTCCCCGAGGATATCGAGACGGTCATTTCCGACTTCAAGATGCCCGGCATGGACGGGCTGGAAACCCTGACGGAGATCGGACGGATCAATCCCGACATCATCAGGATCATCCTGACGGGCTACGCGACCCTCGACCGCGCCATCGAGACGGTCAATCTGGGCATCGACGGCTTCCTGACGAAACCCTTCGACAACAAGGAGATCCGGGCGAAGATCCGTGAGTTCATCCTCAAGAAACGGCTGAAGCAGTTCGTCTCGGAACAGGTTCTGCAGGAGATGCAGCAGACGGGCAAGCAGTTGAGCCCGCGGAAGCAGACGGTCAGCGTGCTCTTTACGGACATCCGGGGCTTCGCCGAAATGACTGCCAGGATGACCGCCCAGGAGATCGCCGATCTCCTGAACAAGTATTATTTCCTGCCCCTGGACCGCGTGGTCTTCGAGTTCAACGGCACCCTGGACAAGCACATCGGCGACAGCATCATGGCCATCTTCGGGGCGCCGATATCCTACCCCGACGACACCTTCCGGGCCGTATCCTGCGCGATCAAAATGCGGGAAACGATGTCGGAGATCAACAGGACCCTGGGGCTGAAGCAGTCGCGGATTCCCATCGGGATCGGGATTGCGACCGGGGAGGTGATGGTCGGAATGTTCGGTTCATCGATCAAGAGGGAGTATACGGTCCTGGGTACGCCGGTCAACCTCGCCTCGCGGCTGGAGCGCATCGCCCTCGAGAATCAGATCCTCATCTGCGAGGACACCTTTGGGTTCGTGCACGACAAGTTCAGGACGCAGCCGATCGATCACGTGAACATCAAGGGGATTGAAAACGGGAAATCCATATTCGAGGTCGTCGGAACGGCCTGAC
>CAZWTL010000127.1:0-3599 GCA_964637025.1 uncultured Syntrophaceae bacterium
AAATCCAGCGACCGCCGCTCAGCTCCGCATAATGAAGGACTCGGCATAACTCTGGAACTGTCTGGGAGCCTGTAGCAGAGGCGGATCGGTCATCGACTGGGTCATGAAGAGCAAAGGCGTCAGCTTCCGCCACGCCATCGAGCTTTTAAGAGTGAACCATCCCTCTTTAACCGCGCCGGGGCCCAGTTGCGCGAGAGCGAGGAATTCGGCAGTAAAAATCAAAGCGCCATTTGCGGCCAATGTCGATGATCAGAAAATATTGCAGGAAGTTACGGACTACTACCATCAGACGCTGAAACAGGCCCCGGAAGCCCTGAGGTATCTGCAAAGCCGAGGCCTGGCACATCCGGAGATGATCAGTCACTTCCGAATGGGTTTTTCCAATCGGACACTCGGCTATCGGCTGCCGGAAGGCAGTTGCAAAGACGGCGCGGAGATCCGTGGCCGGCTGCAGCGGCTCGGCATAATCAGGGAAAGCGGCCACGAACACTTTACCGGTTCAGTCGTGATCCCCGTAATCGATCTGAATGGCAACGTGACGGAGATCTACGGGAGGAAGATCACGGAGGGCTTACGCCAGGGCACGCCGCTTCACACCTACCTGCCGGGACCGCACAAAGGCGTCTGGAATGAACAAGCCCTGACAGTCTCGAAAGAGATCATCCTGTGCGAATCGCTGATAGACGCCCTGACCTTCTGGTGCGCCGACTACCGGAACGTGACGGCAAGCTACGGCGTCAACGGCTTCACCGAAGACCACCGGCAGGCTTTCAGGAAACACGGAATCAAAAAAGTGCTGATCGCCTATGACCGGGACGAAGCCGGAGAGAAAGCCGCCCATGAGCTTGCTGACGAGCTTATCGCAATGGGCATCGACTGCTGCCGGGTGCTGTTTCCCAAGGGAATGGATGCCAACGAATACGGCTGCAAGGTAAAACCGGCAGCTAAAAGCCTCGGTGTGCTGCTGAATAAAGTCGAGTGGCTGGGCAAAGGGAAAGGGCCCGTCATCACCGTGGATGAACAGATCGAACCACTGCCGGAACAAACCAAACCACAGGCAGCTAAAGAGAAAGAATCTCTTCCTTTAGCCGCCGAAGAGCCGCCGGTAAACATCATCGACGCCTCTGTCGAGATAAAAGGCGACGAGATCACGATCACCCAGGGCGACCGCCGGTATCGAATCCGGGGTCTCGGGAAGAATCTAAGCAATGACATCCTGAGAGTGAACGTGCTGGCGATGCGGGGCGACACCCTGCATGTGGATACGCTCGACATGAACGTGGACCGGCAGCGGATGCTGTTCAGCAAGCGTGCATCGGAAGAACTGGACGTGAAAGAGGAAGTGATCCGCAAGGATCTGGGCCAGGTGTTCTTCCAGCTCGAAGCGCTGCGAAACGATCTGATACAGAAAGCACTGAACCGGAAAGATGAAGAGGTGCAACTCAGCCCTGAAGAGAAAACGGCGGCATTGGAGCTTCTGAGAGATCCGAATCTGATGGACCGGATTCTGGAAGATTTTGCCCGCTGCGGCGTCGTGGGAGAAGAAACCAATAAGCTGGTCGGCTATCTTGCCTCTATCTCGCGGCGGCTGGAGTCGCCGCTTGCCGTGGTGGTTCAGTCAAGCTCGGCCGCAGGCAAGAGCCTCTTGATGGACGCCATCCTGGGATTCGTTCCGGAAGAAGACAAGGTGCAGTACTCGGCCATGACGGGCCAGTCTCTGTTTTACATGGGCGAAACGGACCTGAAACACAAGGTGCTGGCGATTGTGGAAGAAGAAGGAGCAACGCGTGCCGCCTATGCCCTGAAGCTTCTGCAAAGCGAAGGCGTTTTGACTATTGCCTCTACCGGCAAGGATCCGGCGACAGGAAAACTGGTAACTCATCAATACCGGGTGGAAGGCCCGGTGATGATCTTTTTGACCACAACCGCGATCCAGCTGGATGAAGAGTTATTGAACCGCTGCCTGGTTCTCACGGTAAACGAGGATAGAAGCCAGACGCAGGCGATACACCGGCAGCAGCGTGAACAGCAGACGATAGAAGGATTGCTTGCCAGAAACGACCGCATTAACACATTGAAGCTTCACCGCAATGCCCAGAGGTTACTGAAGCCTGTGTTTGTCGCCAATCCCTTTGCCCGGGACCTGACGTTTCTCGACAGCCAGACCCGCACCCGGCGCGATCACCTGAAATATCTCACGCTGATCCGCAGCATCGCGATGCTCTACCAGTACCAGCGGCCGGTTAAGAACACAGTGCACCATGGCAAAACGGTCGAATACATCGAAGTGACGCTTGAGGATGTTGAGATGGCAAACCGCCTGGCGCATGAAGTCCTCGGAAGAAGTCTGGATGAGCTGCCGCCGCAGACCAGGCGGCTGCTTCTGATGATCGACAATATGGTCACGGCGGAATGCAAACGCCTCGTGATGGACCGGACGGATTACCGGTTCAGCCGCCGGGATGTCCGCCAATACACGGGTTGGGGAGATACGCAGCTCCGCGTGCACCTGGGCCGGCTGGAAGACCTGGAATATCTTCTGGTTCACCGCGGCGGAAGAGGCCAGAGCTTTGTCTATGAGCTTGTTTTTGAGCGAAGTCCGAATGATGAAAAGCCGGTGCTGCCGGGATTGATCGATGTGGAAAAACTGAAAATCCATGGTTACGACAAAAAGAACGCGGGGTTGAATGGCGAGGTCGCGGGGTCAAATCGGCCCCAAAACGGTGGGGTAGCGGGGGGATCGCGGGGCAAGCAGGAGCCGGTAAAGACGGGCCTGCGAGGCCGATTTGAGCGTTTTTCGCCAAAAAACACTGATACCGGGCAGAGAGAAAATGAACCGGTCGTAATCGTAGCCGCAGGTGCGAGGTAGCGATTGAGCCGCATAGTCCGGAAACGAAAACCCGATCCGCCGCCTTCATCTCCTTTAGCCGCGATGATGGAAAAGCATCTCGCGGATCTGCAGGTGAAAAACTATTCGGAATACACGGTAAAGAACCGGCGGGGACACATAGGGTTCTTTATCCAATGGTGCCACGATCGTGGCCTGACGGAGCCCACAGAGGTCACGCGGCCTGTTCTGGAACACTATCAGAGATATCTGTTCCACTACCGGCAGAAGAACGGCAAGCCGCTGACGTTCCGCAGCCAGCTGGCCCGCCTGGTGCCATTGCGTGTCTGGTTCCGGTGGATGGCGCGGCAGAGATATATCCTGCACAATCCGGCATCGGAACTGGAACTGCCGCGAATCGAGCATCGGCTGCCGAAGACTATTCTGACGGTAGCGGAGATAGAGCAGGTCCTGGCTCAGCCTAACATCAATGATCCCTTGGGATTAAGAGACAGGGCCCTGATGGAAACGCTATACTCCACCGGAATGCGCCGGTTGGAACTGGCGAATCTGAAACTCTACGATCTCGATACGGAACGGGGCACACTGACCATCCGCCAGGGAAAAGGCAAAAAGGACCGGGTGATCCCGATCGGAGACCGGGCGGCAGCCTGGGTGGATAAATATATCCGGGAAGCCAGGCCTCAGCTTGTGGTTGAACCGGATGACCACACCGTGTTTCTGTCGAACGCCGGCGAACCGTTCTGCCTGG
>CAZWTL010000128.1:0-3520 GCA_964637025.1 uncultured Syntrophaceae bacterium
TCCATGATGAAGAGCTCCTTGTTGGGATCGTCCATCCTGCGAAGAAACTCCTGGATATTGAACCGTATGATGTCATTGATGCCGTCGATTTCGTATTGCGAAAAGATGCTTCCCTTCCAGTCGGGGTGCAGAGCGATCCGTTTCCGATAGAGGAATACCTGTTCGCCGACCCAACCATTCTCGATTTCGGTGATATGATCGCGGTCCCGGAGCGTCCGGATCTCCGAAGCGAGCCGTTGTCGTCTGATGAATTCAAAACTCTCCCGGCAGACGCCGACCACGTGGCGGGTGACATTGCGTATGTTCGTCTTGTAGTCGAAGATGAACCGCGTCACCTTGCTGGAGAGGTAGAACCGGAGGAGCTCCTTCATCCGGTCCTTGAAGATGTAGCTTACCACGAGGGCAATGAAGAAGGGCAAGGTGAGATTCCCGTAGATCGACTGAGAGATGAACGCTACGGTCGTGGCGAACAGCATCGCGAATCCCGCGGCCAATCCGAACACGGTCTGTTCAACGATGACACCCCCTTTCTTGACCTCGGCATCGAGAAAAAGCACCGTGGCCATATATTTCTTGAGGACGCTTCTGCGGAATACAAGGGTCTCGTTGTCCTTCTTCTCGTCGGGAATCGAGAGGTACCCGCGCCCGGATCGGTACTGCACCTCATGATCGATCATCGCCAGCAGCTCTTTGTGTTTTTCCTGGCTCAGCGCCACCCCGCTCCGCAACAATTCCTCAACGAGATGGTAGGTGTAATCCTCGATCAGCAGGCTGATATACTCGTCGCCGAACAGGTAAATCTCAACTGCCCGTTTTCCGATTCCCGGTATCTGGATGGTGTCCCGGAGGCTCCGGTACTCCGCGGTAATGCGGCGGACGTCTTGGAGGTATTTTTCTACAAGGCGTTCACGGTCCTCGGCGATGGCCGTTTCAAGGAGATAGGCCACAAAGTCTCGGACCGCGCTTTTCAAGATGCAGCAGAACAATTTGAGATTGCTTGCGTAGTCAGCAGGCGGCCCCTTTGAAGGTTTCCGCGCCATGGCCTCGATCATCGTGCGCAGTCTTCCCAAAGGGCTCTCCTTTCCATCGGCCAGCTGATTCAACGGGATGGAGGGCGTCTTCACCCGGATATACGCTTGCATATCTGCATAAAATCGCTGTTTGGGGTAGGTAGCCGGACTGATCCCCAGGCTTGTGGGAGCAAAGAAATAAAGGCCAAGCTCATAGGAGGTCTTCCCTCTGCCCCGCGGCAGCGGATAATTCAGCTTCAGCTCGATCCGGTAATCATCGTGGATACTGACCGTTGCGTTCATCAAAGAGTCTGTTCCCGGCCTTTCTCGGGGGGCCGCAATCGAAGCTTGCTTCCTTGATCCTAATGCAAGCCCGTAACATTTTAAATGTACACTGCAAAGGGGAGGCACGCCGTTCGGGGGATCCGGGGCGATGCCGCGCTCCGGCCGGATTCCGGGGACGGCGTTCCGTCATCCCGAACGGAGATGAATCCGCTCTTTTTTCGCCGTTGCCAGCCCTCTCAGGTTCGGGAGGATGATTCCCGCAACGATCAGGGATATCCCCATGATCTGGTAGAGAACGATGTTCTCGTTCAGGACGAGAAAGGAGAGCACGATCGTCGTGACCGGTTCGAAGGTCGAGAAGATTGCCGTATAGGCGCTCCCTACGGTTTCGATGGCGCGGAACAGCAGGATGTAGGCGATGGCCGTGGGGATGAGGCCGAGGGAGAGGCACAGCAGAAGCTGGCGTCCGCTCAGGTCGAGTGCGCGTAGGGGGTTGTTGACCGGGAGGAAGGCGAGCGCGGTGGTGAGGATCATGTAGAAGCTCAGGGTCAGGAACCGTTCCCTTCGGAGAAAGATCTGCGTTACGACGAGCGAGCAGGAGTAGATCAGCATCGTGGCGATGATGAAGCAGATCCCCCGGATGTCGACCGCCTTCAGGAACGCGTCGTAGAAGACGAGGGCGCAGCCTGAGACGACGAGGATGAGGGAGAGGGCGACCGTCCGGCTTGCACGCAGCCCGAGAAAGGCCATGGAGAGCAGGGTCACGACAACCGGGTAGAAGTAGAGGATCAGGGCGCTGGTCGACGCGGGAAGATATACAAGGGACTTGAAAAAGCAGGTGCTGCCGATCCCGTGGCCGACGGCCCCCAGCAGAAAGGCCTTGAGGAGCGTTGCCGGGCTGGCCCTGAAAAGGGACCGGTCCCTGAGGTAAAGATAGACGAACAGGATGGCCGCGCCCGTGACCCACCGGTACTGGAGCAGCTCCATGGTTCCCAGACCGGCCTGATAGGACAGCTTCACCAGGATGGCCAACAGCCCGAAGGTGAACGCGGCGGAGATGGAGAAGGCGAACCCCTGAATCATCACGGCGACGCTACGCTTTCTCGATCCGGATCTTTCCGGCCCCCTTGGCTCGGCGGAGCAGCCTCGCATCGCCGATGATCCGGCCGATCAGGCAGACGGCGCTGGCCGGGACCGGATCCGCGCCCGGGCTCATGGGCGTCGGCCCGAAGAAGATGGCCATGGCGTGGCCGGGGGGCCAGAAACCGATATCGCCGATCCTGACCGCCGTGGTCGCCGTCTCGTCGAGTTCCGACCGGACGGGAATTCCGAAATAGAATTCGTCTCCCCATTCCTCCGGGGTCGTTTCTAAGGGCAGTTTTCCGGCGATCGTCTTGGCCAATTCCGTATCGACGAGTTCTGCCGAAAGAACGATTGTGCCCGCCGTGATCCTGATGGGTGTGGTCATGGCATCGCCTCCTGTCCCGAAGGGCAACGTCAGCCGCGTTTCCAAGTCCAGCGGGCGGGGATCGCCGGGTCGATAAAACGGTCCATTTTCTCGATGCCCGCCTGGCGACCGGGGTTTCCATCCCCCTGCTACGCTTCGGTTCGCGGATCATAGGCCGGCGGGGAGAAATTTTCAACCTTTTCCTGCCCGCCATGACCCGAGGTCTGCCGCTGTGAATCTCTTTTCAGGTTTCAAAGGGGGCAACCCCTTTGCGGCCAGGGAGGGAGTTCCATATTCCGCCGGCAAAGTTGGATCCAGCTTCCGCGCGTCGCCCTTTTCGCCATGATTTCGGCAAACGGTTCGCACGGACCGGACCGGCAACCCGGAACGGTCGGCGAGCCCGGCCTCTTTCCCAAAATCCCCTTGACAAACCCGGCGGCCTGGCATAGTGTCCGGCGTCTGTATGGCCGGTTCCTGCCATTCCCCGATCGGATCGGCGAGTGGTTGTTTAAGGGAGGAACGGCATCTCTCCCGGCCTTCGTTTTCGACGGTCTTCCAGGATATTAACGGTCATCATCGATCATCCGGTCGCCCCGCGGGGTTTCGGAAGACGCCGATACGGCGGGAATCCGGGAATCCGGCAAAGGCGCTTCGAGATATGCCAGAGAACATTGAATTGACGAGGTGTTTATGATTCCGCAAATCGGACCCGTTCGCCTGGAGTTCATCCTGTTCGCCCTCACGCTGGTGGGGGTGGCCCTGTTCCACAAGAAGACCA
>CAZWTL010000129.1:0-3507 GCA_964637025.1 uncultured Syntrophaceae bacterium
TAACGTGTAACCGAACAACTTCAATACCCCTTCCCGCTTTTCTGTCTTGACTATTGCGGTCCGTTGGATAATCATTGCCTCGGAAGACAGAAAAATGACACGCTGAGGCGGACACTCATCTTTGTGGCCGTTTTATCCATTCTCTAAAAGGCTTGGGAGAGCAGGGTCATGATCGACTTGCTCGAAGACATTGTCGTTCCGGATTCCTTTGATCCATGGGCTACCTCCATGCCGTGCGCTGTACCTGCGTGAATCATGAATTCATCGAGAACAACCCCCCCCTGAGGAGAACTTCGATGCCAATCATTCGCTTCGTTGCGCTTATTCTTGTTCTGTCGTTCGGGTTTCAGGACCATCAGACGGCATCCGCAGCTTCCACGGGACATAAAATCACTTTTGTCAATAAGTGTTCTCAGACCATTTGGGTCGGACAGGATGGCACGATCAAGGATGGCTGGGAAATGGCAACCAATGCCACCGTTGTGAAAACGGTCCCCATCGGATTTTCAGGCCGTTGGTGGCCCCGTACCGGTTGTCATTTCGACGCCACGGGGAAATGCCCCACGGCAGGCGTAGACTGTTGCGATTCCGGGGGATGCATTACGGCCGACCCAAAATATTTCGGCTTGAAGTGCAATGGCGGCGGACGCCCGCCCGTATCCCTCTTTGAGCCAACGTTTGACGCCCCAAGTGGAAACGGGCCCATCGATTATCTGGATCTGAGTGCGGTAGACGGTTTTTCCGTGCCGATGAAAATGTCCCCCGACGCCGGAACCTATAATGCCGAACCCGACCCTGGGATGAAAAAGGACATCTGGTGTCAATCCAAGGGATGGGTCAAGAATCCCAACTGCCCTGCCGGTCTTTGGGATGAGACCAAGAAACTCTGCTGGGGGCCATGCGCGTATTTCACGGAAGTGAAAAAGGTCACATCGGGAAATAACAAGGCAAACATCTGCTGCGACAACACCAACGTGGATTATCCGCCCACGCCTTCAAAGAAATGCGAGAATAATGATTTCAAGGGAGGTTTCGGCTGCTCTCCCTATTCTCCCGGCAATGATGATGAAAGATGCTATGCGAAAGACAAGGGGAAGCACGGGTACTGGGGGGCGATTGTCGATGCCACCTGGCCGGAGATCAACAAATCGACGGAGTATATCAGCAACGTAAATGCCGGCGCTCCAGGGGTGTATGCCTGGCAGTTCGATGACTTCAACAGCACCTATAATTGCAGAAAAACCGGAGGCGTGGTGCACTACACCATCACCTTCTGCCCCGCCAAATGAGAAGACTGAGGCGAATCCTCAGACGATGGAAGTCCATTATGAGAAAAGGACACTCGCAATGACGAACAACAGGCGATGCAAATGCGCGGCGAGATCGTTGCTCTTTGTCTGGTGTCTGCTGTTATTGAACTGCAGCGGGGGAAACGGTGACGGACAGGGGATGAACTCCAACATCTACCTGGTCGGGTCATCGATGATCAACGATGTGAGTGTTCCCGTTTACTGGGAGGGGGAAACCATCCATGAACTCTCCCGGATTGACTCCTCCTGCGCCGGCTATGCCAATGCCATTGTCGTCGAGGGGGGTGATATCCATATCGCCGGGACCACCTTTGAGTGCGGCGGAGCAGGGAGCAGTGCAAAGCCCGTCGCAGCCTACTGGAAAAACGGCGTACGGACCGACCTGGAACGACCGGCATCTCACGCGCAAGATGCATCGGAAGCGCAGCAGCTCATTCTGGCCAACGGGGATGTCTACATTGCCGGATACGTCACCGGTGATCACGGCCCCCTGGCCGTCTACTGGCATAACGGTCGGCTTGTCTCTTTGAACGAACTCCCGTATGGCGGCACAAGGGCCCGTGCATCCAACATCTGTGTGGATGGCTCCGATGTCTACGTAAGCGGCGCCGTGCTGTTTGACACCCCCTTTCCGGTGTACTGGAAAAACGGCGAGGTGTTCCCATTGCCGATTCCCTCGGGCTATCGGGGGGCCAGCGTTCCCCTGCCCATTTACGTGGCGGAGGGAACCGTTTACGTACTGGGACACCTGCGGCGGAAACGAACGGCGACCAACTGGGATACCTCCGAGCGACCCGTCTACTGGAAGAACGGCATGCTGGTTCCGCTTTTCCCTTTGAACGAGGGTGCAGGGTTTTCTTATGGGGGCACCCTATTCAATGACATGCCTTACAGCGCCGGGGCGTATGTGGAAGGCACCCTGTACACGCCGGCCTTATGGCGGGATCAAACGCGACAGCGGTTATCCATGATCGACGAGAGCCTTTACGGCATGGCCCATGACGTCTTTGTGAACCCGTTCGGCGAGTATGTGGCCGGATGGACCTACAGGTCGACCGATCCAGCAGACCCGGAAGCGCTTTTGCTCGCCGTGCCCTGTTTCTGGGTCAACGGCAAGCGCACAGACCTTCCCGCTCTTCGTGGAGAATCCGCTTACGCACGAGAAATTTTTGTTGCTCGGTGAGCCGGCAAGGCGTCATCGCGGGAATCGTTGGAGCCTCCTGCCTGCCGACAGGGCCGGGGGAGACGGACATAAGGAATAGAAATCATGAAAAACCTGGTTACCCCTCTATGCTTCTTTTTATTGGCAGCGGGCCTGGCTTTTGCCCAGGAAACCACCTTAAAACTGCCTACATCAGACAACCATAGCAGTTTTAATGTCACCAACAGCAGTGACAACGTCCTGCTCAAAGTCAGCGCCGAAGGCAAGACGGGGATCGGGACATCCACCCCCTCAACAGCCTTGGACGTGAACGGAATAGTCACCGCCACCCAATTTGCGGGGGACGGCAGCCAATTGGCCAATGTAAAATCACTTACGGCCAATGCCGGCGGCAATATGGACATGGAAGTTACATCGTACAATCCCTACACCCCCACACTTGTGAAACAGGTGAGCATCAACGCTCCGGCACAGGGGGTCATTATCGTCATTGTCTCGGGATATTGGCAATGGAAGAGTGAAAACGAGGATTATTCAAGATCATCCATCCTATCCGGCACCCTTGTTCCAAATACGGCTGCCTTTGGAAACGAATATTTCAGCCATTTGAGGATTTCGTGCGATTATGGTCTTGCCAATACCGTTGATCAGTACAGCGCTTTCAGTCAACAACGGGCTTTCACGGTCAGCACCGCGGGAACGTACACTTATAATTTCTACGCGGATAAAGGTTATTCAACCTGCTCCGTTAATGTTGCCGATGTAGAAATGACTGCGGTGTATATTCCGACCGCAGCCGTAACTGTTTCCGGTTCGCTCATGGCGACTCAAACCGCAATCCTTGAAGATGAGACGGTCATTGTCCCCGGAAGCATTGACGGCCACTCCCCGGTTTCAAATGGAAACACCCGCCCAGGAATCAGCCAGGCCAATCGAATCAAGCAACTGGAGGAGAAAATCGAAAACCTGGAAAAATGGGTGGCCGGTTTAATGGCAAAGTAAAAAGAAGGGACGGGCATCAGACTCTATCAAAAT
>CAZWTL010000130.1:0-1904 GCA_964637025.1 uncultured Syntrophaceae bacterium
GAGGCTGAGAAACGAAACGCGGCGCTTCAGGCCGAGGTCGATCTGCTGAAGGCGGAGCTTTCGGCCTTGAAGGCCCAGCTCGCGGCCCTCAGTCCCAGGCTTGCGGCGAAATAGGAGGGGAGGAGGTCGGCCTGGCCGAAAACGGGAACAGTCGATTCAAGTTGAGCGGCATCAACTCCATACAGGCGAATGAAAGGGTCGAAGAATGAAAAGGGCAACATTTTGCCTTACAGCGCTGCTGGTCTCTTTGTGGCTGGCACCGGTAGCCGGCGGTCAGGGGTTATCCATCGGTACGGGCACGACATTTTCCCTGGGTTCATCGACTTTCAGCCTCAGCGGCAACTGGAGCAATGCCGGTACATTTACGGCAGGATCGGGCGCCGTGATCTTCAGCGGCCCGAGCGGCAACCAGACCATCACCAACCCGTCCGGCGAGACCTTCCATCGTGTGACGGTCGACAAGGCCGCAGGCGACCTCCAACTCCTGAGCGGCGCCACGGTCACCGGAACCCTGACCCTCGCCAGCGGGGACGTAGACCTCAACGGCCATGTGCTGACCCTGGGAAGCACGGCCGTGCTGAACGAATCTGCAGCGGCCAGGGTCAAAGGCACGTCGGGCTACATCACCACCACGAGAACCCTCAATGCGCCTTCGAGCGAGAATGTCGCGGGCATGGGGGCGGTGATTGCTTCGTCAGCCAACCTGGGGAACACGACGATCAACAGGGGCCATGCCCAGCAGACCGGAAAAGGCAATGTGTCCATTCTCAGGTACTACGACATCATTCCCGCCAACAATTCCGGCCTGAACGCCACGCTGGTTTTCAACTACTATGATCCGGAACTCAACTCCCTGGCCGAGGCCGGTCTCATCCTGTTCAGCTCCATTGACGGCGGGAGCTCCTGGATCAGCGAAGGGGGAACGGTTGCGCCAGCGGACAATTACGTCTCCAAAACGGGAATTCCCAGTTTTTCACGATGGACCCTGGGCGCTTCCGGGGCGCCCATATCGGGACCGCCGGATGATCCGGTGGCCACGGCCGCAACCGGCAACGGCCTGACGGGATTCAGGGCGAACTGGAACCCTGCCACGGGGGCTGCCGGCTATTACCTCGATGTCGCGACGAACAGCGCCTTTACGGCCTTCGTCACCGGCTTCAGCAACCGGAATGTCGGCAATGTTGTCTTGTACGACGTCACCGGCCTCAGCCCTGGAATGGGCTATTACTACCGTGTCCGCGCTTACAATATCGAAGGCCCAAGCGGCAATTCCAATGTGGTCACCGCGTTTACGACGCCTGGTCCGCCGCTGGCGACACCGGCGACGGGGGTATCCACGACGGGATTCAGCGCGAACTGGAACGCCTCGGCAGGGGCTGCGGGTTATTATCTGGATGTGTCGACGGACGCCGGTTTCACGGCCTTCGTTTCCGGATTCCACAACAGGGATGTGGGCAACGTTCTGACCTGCGCCGCGGGGGTTCTTTCTCCATACACCCGTTATTACTATCGTGTTCGGGCGTACAATGCGGGCGGGACCAGCGGCCATTCGAATACGGTGGAGATCTTCACCATACCCGACACGCCGGTTGCGGGGGCTGCGACGGCTGTCACGGACACCGGTTTTGCGGCGAATTGGAGCGATGGATCCGGGGCTGCGGGTTATTATGTGGATGTGTCGACGGACGCCGGTTTCACGGCCCTGGTTTCGGGATTCAACAACCGGGACGTTGGCAATGTATTCACCTGCAGCGTAACGGGTCTGAGTGCGTCCACCACCTATTATTACCGGATCCGGGCGTACAGCGGGGGCGGGACCAGCGGCAACTCGAACGCGACAACCGTGCTGACGACGCCTGGTCCGCCGCTGGCGACACCGGCGACGGGGGTATCCACGACGGGAT
>CAZWTL010000130.1:2004-3382 GCA_964637025.1 uncultured Syntrophaceae bacterium
ACGGCCTTCGTTTCCGGATTCCACAACAGGGATGTGGGCAACGTTCTGACCTGCGGCCTTACCGGGCTCACCCCCTCCACGGAATATTATTACCGCCTCCGGGCTTACAATGCCACAGGATCAAGCGGCCATTCGAATGCCGTTTCGATTTCCAGCCTTGCGGACATCGTTCTGTCCGACATTGAGGGTTTCGCCCTGGATTACGACGAGGGATCGGCCGCCATCGAGATCACGGGCACCCTGACCCTCAACAGCACCGCGCCCAATCTGGCCGGCGGGACCGTCCAGCTCACCGGCCATTACCAGAGCGGCGGGGACATCCTCAGCTTCACGAACCAGAACGGCATCACCGGCTCTTGGGATGCCGCAACCGGCCGGATGGTCTTGACCGGGAGTGCCGCCTTTGCCCATTATCAGGCCGCGCTGCGGGCCGTCCGGTACATCAACACGAGCATCGATCCCAGCGCACTGCCGAGGACCGTCAGTTTTACGGTGCACGACGGAGTGACGGGCAGCAACACCGTGACCAGACAGATCCATTTCATCACCCCGGGAATGGACGTCCAGGGGAACGGCGTCTCCATCGCAGACGGAGACGCGGCCCCCAGCACGATGGACGGCACCGATTTCGGCAGCATTCCCGTTTCGTCCGGGACCGTGGTTCGCACCTTCACGATCCGCAACACCGGCAACTTGGACCTTGCCTTGACCGGGACGCCGAGGGTGGTCGTCGGGGGGGCCAATGTCTCCGATTTTACGGTGACGGCTCAGCCTGCCTCTTCCGTAGCGCCCGGGGGAAGCGCGACCTTCCAGGTCATCTTCGACCCCTCGGCCCCGGGCCTCAGGACCGCGACCCTCTCGATCCCCAACAGCGATCCGAATGAGAACCCCTACGACTTTGCGATCCAGGGGACAGGCACCGTGCCGGAAATGGAGGTCCGGGGGAACGGCGTCTTGATCGCGGATGGAGACCTCACCCCGTCTGCGGCCGATGGCACCGATTTCGGCAACACGGATACGACATCGGGGAAGATCATGCGCACCTTTACGATCCGCAATGCCGGCGGTGCGGACCTGACCCTGACCGGGACGTCGAGGGTGGTGATCGGGGGGGGCAATGCCTCGGATTTTACGGTGACGGCCCAGCCCGCCTCTTCCGTGGCGGCCGGGGGAAGCGCGACCTTCCAGGTCACCTTTGACCCATCGACCCCGGGCCTCAGAACCGCGACCCTCTCCATCGCCAACGGCGATGAAGGCCGAAACCCCTACGACTTTGCGATCCAGGGAACGGGCAATGCGGATTCCGACAACGACGGGATGGCCGACTCCGAGGAGCAGGGTCCGATGGGGGACGATGCTTTGTACGACGGGAACGGGG
>CAZWTL010000131.1:0-3379 GCA_964637025.1 uncultured Syntrophaceae bacterium
TCCAGTTATCCGCACCTGCAAGATTATATGTTGTTCCCGATGCCGATGTTGTTCCGTTTTTATTCAGCAAACCATGTACAACCATCTTATCGGCTGCGCTGAGCGTTAGTGTAAAAGAGGTTCCCGAAGTCAAGTCCGCATCCGGCGTATCGGTCAACGGATAGGTATTGCCCCCTTCTCCTGTTATGGCCAGAAGCGAAGCGTCGATATCGTTATTGGCGCCGCTTTTGCTTACGAAGTTGGTTCCAGCAACGACCAATACCCCCGTACTCACATCATACGTTGCCGAGTTGATGGCAGGGTTGGCGTAATGGCTGACCGTTATTCCATTCCCTGTCAAATCCGCTATGTCTTCCGCCGGATCAAATCCCGTCAGCCAGTCTTCCGCGGCCGCCAGGTTATAGGTGGTTCCCCCGGCGGAACTGGTGCCGTTATTGTTCAGCAGGGCTTCTACGTTGGGTAGATCCGCCCCGGTCAACGTCACACTGAATTCCGTTGCCGAGGTAATCTCGACATCGTTGGCGCTCGTTAGGGTATACGTTCCTCCGCCTTCGCCGGTCACGGTCAGTTTCGAGATATCGATATCGTTTGCCACCCCGGCATTTGCAACGAATCCGGTTCCGGTGACCGTGAGTAGATTTGCGCCATAATCGTAGGCGACGGAGGTTATTGTAGGGATTCCAACGCCTTGAATCGTGAAGTCGTAAGGATTCTCATCGGCATCGTCATTATTTATATAAACCGTCGTACTTCGGGTCCCTCCGGCAGTGGGCGAAAACCGGATGGTAAACGTATCGGAACTTCCGGCAGCTATGGATGCCGCCGGTTGATCCGTTACGGTAAAATCACCGGATTGACCGCCGGATACCGAAACAGCATTCAGACCTAACGTTAATGTTACTGCGCCGGCATTCTGAATGGTAAAGGTCTTCGATAGGGTGCCGCTGAGGGGCGTACTTCCGAAATCCGTGTCATCTGCGGTTGAAGGAGTGACGTCGCCGTCTGCGATTGTATTGCCGTTGCCGACAACATCGATTTCCGTGTCATCATCCGTGATTGTTGCCGTAACCTGCTGTGGATCGTTTTCCGTGCCGTTTGTTACGCTTGTAATATCTACGATTATGGTTTCATCCCCTTCAGAAACAGCATCATTGACGCCGGTCAATGTAATGCTGCCCGTTGTTTCGCCTGCATGGATCGTGATGGACGTATTGGATCGCGTGTAGTCGGAAAGGTTTGTCGCTGTTCCGGAAAATCCAAGGTTAATGGCAACATCCAGTTGAGACACATTGGATAAGGTGGCAGTAATCGTTGCCGTCCCTGCATTCTCTGCTAAAGGACTGCCTGCCAAGCTCAAGGTTACCAAAGGTGGGGCATCATCATCGGTGATCGTGCCGAACCCCTGGTTGTCGGAAATCGTCGCATTGCTGGCACTGCTGAGATTCACATAAAAAGTCTCATCATTTTCATCCGTCACATCTCCCAGTACCGGGACGTTTAACGTCTGGGTCGTTACGCCGGGATTGAAGGTCAGGGTATTGGCTGTGGTCGTGTAGTCATCGCCGTTCGTTGCCGTATTGTCCTCGGTCGCGTAGTTCACCGTGACCAACCGCTCGCTGGCTGCCGACAGGGTCACCGTGAAGGTCGCATTGACCGATCCGCTGTTCCCCTCCGTCACTGTAACGTCGTTGATCGACAGGCCCGGCCCCGGATCGTTGTCATTGATCGTTCCCAACCCCTGCCCATCCGTTATCGTCGCATTCGTCGGATTGCTCAGGTTGAGATAAAGCGTCTCGTTCTCCTCGTCGATCAGGTCACCCAGTACGGTCACCGTCACATTCTGGCTCGTGATCCCAGGATTGAAGGTCAAAGTTGTAGTCGTAAGTGTCGCATAATCCGTCCCGGCCGTGGCGGTACCCGCGGAGGTCGCATAGTCCACCGTCACGGTTCTCCCGCTGGCGGCGGAAAGACTAACGGTAAAAATTAAATGAACCGTTCCCCCATCCCCTTCCGTCACCGACGGATCATTCACCGAAATCGTGGGAACGGCGTCATCATCCGTGATGGTTGCCGTGACCTGCTGACCGCTGCCGCTCTCCGTACCGTTGATCACACTGGTAATGTCCACAATAACGGTTTCATCATCCTCATCCGTTCCATCGTTCACGCCGGTTATAGCGATCGAATTGGATAGCGAACCGGCACTGACCATTATCGAAGCGACTGCGGTATAATCTGTTCCTCCGCCCGTGGCGGTCCCGCTATATCCTAAAGTAACCGTTACATTCTGATAGGACCGGTTCGACAAGGTGGCGGTGATGGTCGCCACCCCCCCGTTCTCGGCCAACGGACTCCCAGTCAGTCCCAACGTTACCGATGGCGGGGTGTCTTCATCTGTTATGGTCCCTACTCCCTGTGCATCGGTAATGGTTCCGAAACTTGAATTCGATAGATTCAAATAAAAAGTCTCGTTTTGCTCGTAGTGGGTATCGTTGATTATAGGAACCGACACGGTTGTTGTGGTCTGAGTTGCGGTGATCGTTGCCGTTCCGGTTGTGGTTGAATAATCGTTATCGGCTGTGGTTGCTGTGTTGTCTGCAGTGGCATAGTTAATCGTTATGTCGTTTGTGTATGCCTGGGATAAAGAAACAGTGAAGGTGGCATTCCCTGCATTTTCATTCACGGAAACATCGTTCACCGTGATGGAGTAATCATCATCGGTTATGGTTGCGGTCACGGCCTGGGTTCCGTCCTCTGTGCCGTTTGTTACGCTTGTAATCGCTACGATTACGGTTTCATCACCTTCACCCAAAGCATCGTTCACACCGGTAAGAGTAGTAGAACCGGTAATCGAACCGGCATTGATGGTAATCGAAGCGGCTGCGGAATAATCTGTCCCGCCGCCGGTTGCGGTGCCGCTATAACCCAGATTAACGGTTACATTTTGATAGGACAGGTTGGACAATGTCGCGGTAACTGTAGCCACTCCGCCGTTTTCCGCCAGGGGACTCCCGGATAATCCCAATGTTACCAGTGGCTGGTCGTCGTCATTTGTTATGGTGCCGACTCCCTGTGCATCTGACAGATAGCCATAACTAGGGCTGGAAAGATTCAGATAAAAATTTTCATTCGTTTCGTATTTTGTATCGCCGGTAATGGACACTGAAACCGTGGTCGTCAGTTGGCCCCCCGTTATGGTCGCGGTACCGCTTTGGCCGGTATAGTCGCTATCGGCCGTGGTGGCCGTGTTGTCGGCCGTTGCATACTGAACATTTATGTCGCTTGAATGTGTCTTGGATAAAGTGATCGTAAAAGAAGCGGTCCCGGAATTTTCATCGGCCGTCACATCGTTTATCGAAATGGCTGGAAGTTCGACGAT
>CAZWTL010000132.1:0-3167 GCA_964637025.1 uncultured Syntrophaceae bacterium
TCCAGGAGTTTCTTCGCAGGATGGACGATCCCAACAAGGAGCTCTTCATCATGGACGACGAAGGTTATCACCGCATCAAGGGAACGAGGGTTTACCATTTGAACCTGATCGTCAGACTCACCAGCGGCCGGCACCAGTCGCATATCCGCTACCGGGTGATTCTGAATCGCAGCGGCATCAAACGTATCGAGAAAGTTCGGGAGATCTGAGTCCCGCCAAGCGAGCTCCGCAAAGACGTTCAGCAGCAGCTTCACCCTGGCAAACGGAATGCGATCATTCTCCGGTACGTTGTCCGGAACACCGCAGCGGTTGAGCTCTCGACCCATTGGATGACCTCTTTCTTCTATCCGGAACCCATATCTTTTCGCTGATCTCCTCTTGACACACGAAAGTCCTTCCCCTATATTGCAACCGCTGGCAACATTCCCCCTAAATCCATCAAAGCGAATTTCCATCCGGAGCGGATCCGCGGACCTTTTCCGAAACCGTCCGATCCGGACCGTATGAAGCCGAGTGCGGAGGCCATGCAGGATGCGTACAATCAGAGGAAATCTGGCCATCGTGATGGGAATCTTCTATGTCGGTTTTGTCGGCTGGTCGCTCTACGGGGCCATCTTTCCCGTGGAAACCTACATGTTCAGGATGGTCCATATGGCCTTCATCTTCGGCCTGGCCTTCCTGGCCTATCCGATCCGGCCGAAGGCCCCCGGTTGGACCTTCTGGCCGGATCTTCTCCTCGCCGTCCTGGGCGTGGCCACCATCGCCTACGCCTTCACCGACATGGATCAGTTCATCCGCCGCTCCACGCTTCCCGAGCCGATGGACCTCGCGTTCGGAATCGCCGCGATCGTCCTGCTCCTGGAGATCTCGCGGCGCATGGTCGGCAACACGTTTACCTTGGTCGTGGTGGGGTTCCTGCTCTACGCCTCCTTCGGACAGTACTTTCCGGGCATCATCTCCCACAAAAGCTATGAACTCGACCGGATCGTCGGCCACATGTACATGACGCTGGAGGGAATCTTCGGCGTGCCGCTTTCGGTCAGCGTCTCCTTCGTGATGCTTTTCGTCGTGTACGGCACCTTCATGGATGCGGCGGGGGCCGGCGGTTTCTGGCTCGACCTCTCGATGGCGACGATGGGGCGTCAATCCGCGAGCGCCGGTCGGGGCGCGGTGATCACGTCGGCCCTTTTGGGCGGGCCTCAGGGGAGCGGCGTGGCCACCACCATGTCCGTCACGCCGATCATGTGGCCGATCCTCAGGAAGGCCGGCTATTCCCGCGACATGGCCGCCGGACTGATCGCCACGGGCGGCATCGGGGCGGTCCTGTCGCCGCCCCTGATGGGCGCGGCTGCATTCCTGATCATGCAGTTCATGGGCGTTTCCTTCTGGGACGTGGTGGTCATGGTGACGGTTCCGACCATCCTCTATTATGCGGGAACGCTGTTCATCGTGGAGCTGGAGGCGCGCAAGCACCGTTTCGCCCCTCCGGACGTCGAGGCCAGGACCGTCCGGCAGGTCATGCGCGGCAAGGGGTATCATCTGCTCTCCATCGCCGTCCTGGTGGCGATCCTGGTCCTCTGGAACAAGTCGCCCGAAGTCGCCGCACTGGGCGCCATAGCCACGACGATCCTGACCAGTTTCATCAGCAGGGACCGGAACGAGTGGCTTACCCCCCGCAAGATCATTCTGGCGATGATCGAGGGGGCGAAAAACATGCTTCCTGTCGCCGTGCTGCTGGCCGCGGCCGGCTTGATCGTCGGCACGTTCACGTTGACGGGGCTCGGGCTCAAGATCTCGGCGATCATCATGTCCCTGAGCGGAGGCTCCGTGCTGGCGGCCATCGTGCTCGCCCTGATCGCCTCGATGCTGATCGGCCTCTCCCTTCCGATCACCGCGACCTACATCATGACCGTTGTCATGGTCGCCCCGGCCCTGGTGAAGATCGGCATCCCGATGCATGTGGCGCACCTGCTGGCCTTCTATTTCGCCGTCCTCTCCGAGGTGTCTCCGCCGGTCGGCCTCTCCCCCTGCGCCGCCGCCGCCGTGACGGGCGGAAGGCCCTTCGGCTCGATGATGCAGGCCTGGAAGTATTCCCTCCCCGCCTTTCTCGTGCCTTTCTTCTTCTCGACGAGCCCCGTCGGGTACAGCCTCCTGATCGTGGGCGGGAATTGGACCGATTTCCTGCTGGCCGCGGCAACCAGCCTCTGCTCTCTGTTTTTCCTCTCCCTGGGGATCATCGGCTACATGCGCGACAAATTCCCCATGATCGAGCGGGCGCTTCTCGTGACCGTGGCGGTTGCCATGGTGGTGGTCCCCATCGGCTGGTCCGTTCCGGGAACGGCGCCGCTGCTTGCGGGCATTCTGATGATCCTGCATCATCTGCGCGGGAAACGGAACCCCGGGCGGACAGGAGACACCCCGGTCTGAGGTCTCCGGCAGGGCGCTCCGCCCCCGGGGGATGATCCCCACCGCGCCTTCGCCCGCGGGGGGACGATATGAAGCAGTTCAAGGGAAGAAAGGGGTTGCCACGATTTCACATTTGAGGAGGTGGATCATGAACGTTCGAACATGCAAAACCGTTGTATGCCTGGTGGCCGTCTTGGCCGTGTCGCTCTTCCTGGCGCTGGGGGCGAATGCCCAGCAGCCCAAACTCTCGTTCAGCATCGTGACCGGCGGAACCGGCGGCGTCTGGTACCCGCTGGGCGGCGCCATCGGCGGCGTCATCGGAAAGTATGTCCCGAACACCGAAGCGACCTCCGAAGCCACCACGGCGGCAATCGACAACATGAAGCTCCTGGGCGCCGGAAGGGCCGGCATGGCGTTCGCCTATGACTATCACGTCGGCTGGGCGAACGAGGGGAAGGTCCCCGGCATTCCGGCCAAACACAATATACGGCTGGTGATGGGATTCTACGAGCAGCCTCTGCATATCGTGACCACGAGCGGCACGGGGATCGCAAACGTGATGCAGCTCAAGGGCAAGCGCGTTTCCATCGGCGCCCCGAACAGCGGCACGGAAGAGCAGGCCGACTACGTCCTCAGGGCGCTCGGGATCGACTGGAACAAGGACATCAAGAAGGAGAAGCTCGGGGCGGGCGAGTCCGTCGCGGCCCTGAAGGACGGCAAGATCGACGCCTTCTTCTGGAGCGGCGCCGTCCCGACCGCCG
>CAZWTL010000133.1:0-3131 GCA_964637025.1 uncultured Syntrophaceae bacterium
CGTTCGGCGGCGTATCGGGCTGTGGACTCCGTCTGGCCCGCACGTTCAGCGGCATTCTGGGCTGCTGACACCGCCTGGGCCGCACGTTCAGCGGCATTCTGGGCCGCGGACTCGGCCTGTGCTGTCCGTTCGGAGGTGTGCCGAGCTGCCGACTCCGCCTGGTCTGCCCGTTCGGCGGCCTGTCGGGCTGTGGACACCGCTTGGGTCGCATGTTCGACTGCGTGTCGGGCTATGGACACCGCCTGGTCTGCCCGTTCAGTGTTTTGCCGAACGGTCGTTTCCATTTCAGAAGCGCGTTCGGCGATATGCAGCGCCTTGACTTCAAAACGCTGCAGCCTTCTGTCAAAACTGGTGGCAAGGGTCTTGAGCGAGAGTCCAGACTCCAGTTGGAATAGTTTATCGAAAAGCTCGTTTATTTCTGGTGAAGCGGCTTTCTGGGCAATGACGGCATAGTCGGGACTCGCTCCTTCCAAAACGTTTTGCAATGAAATGGAATCGTTGTCTAATAAGGCCTTGGATTCCTGGAGACGCAGGCTTGTTGAGCGAACAAAACCATGGTACTCGGTCAGGAATGAGAGCAGTTGTGACGGTATGGGGCGCTTGTGCGTCGGATCCAGGTAGAAGTTACTGGTGGCAACAAAGATATTCTCGGGATTCGGCGTCTCCATGATCAGTAATCCTCCCGGCTTCAACACGCGGAGCGCTTCTACAACCACAGTTCGTAGCTGTTCAAAATCGAGGTGTTCGATAACATGAAAGGCAGTGACGATGGCCTGACTATTGTCGGCAATACTTGAAAGGTGTGAAACGGCGTCTCCCTGTTTCGCTGGGAGGTTGTGTTCATGGCAACTTTGGAGCATGCCGTCGTCCAGGTCGACACCGAAGGGCTTCATGCCCGACTCCAACATCAATTCAAGCCATTCGCCACGACCGCAGCCCAGATCGTATGTTTCCCCGCCTGGATATAACGAACTGATGATATCGGTGAAGGGAAGGTACTGCTTCCGTAATTCTTTGATTACGCCGCGGGGTGCATAATATCGTTCTTCAAATGCACGATAAAAATCACTGTTCATTGTCAATCACTCCACAATTGGCCATCAGTATGGACGGCAAGGGCCTTTGGATGGACAACATCTTAATCGCGCGGCTCTGAGAAACGTCAAGAACGCGGTCATTGATCTTAAGGTAGATAATTCAGATGAGATAGTCTCCAGTCGCATTTGAAATGGCAGTATACAGCGCTGCTCCTTTCCCCTTGTTTACGGAATGCTCAAAATATCTGATCTGTAATTCCGGATTGTCTTCAATATATTATTGAGTCATCTGCGTTGAAACTTGTACACGTTACACAATGGCCACCTTTGCGTCATGGGTTCCGGCGTTGTTTCTCGCCATTCCGGTAACGTCCTAAAATCACTTAA
The DNA here is from genome assembly GCA_964637025.1 of uncultured Syntrophaceae bacterium. Classification (GTDB taxonomy): domain Bacteria; phylum Desulfobacterota; class Syntrophia; order Syntrophales; family UBA5619; genus UBA5619. The sequence goes on from CAZWTL010000133.1 coordinate 1,425, forward strand.
GATCAAATCACTCCCCACATGATACGTCAGATTGGGCCATTTCGGAATGTTGTCTTTTCCCTTTATCAGATACACGTCGGTATGATTCGGCGACAATATGGAGTTTATCTGTTTTTTATCCTTATATTCCCAGAACAATTCCGCCGGAAGCAAACAATTGCCACCAGAAAGGCAATAAATTGGAGTGGCGAATCCCCAGCTCGCAATGATAAAAATGGATCCGGGACCTTTGGATGCAGCGAATTCACCAAGTTGTGTCAGAGAAGGGTCATAATGCATAGAAACTTTTTCCTGCAAGAGGGCTTTCTCAATTCCGACCATATTGATCAGACGTCCGCCAACACAAAGGATCACCAGCGCAAGAAAAACGGTTCGTGAAACTGGCCAAAAACGCGGGGATGTTTTTGTCGAAAAAAAGCCGGCAAGAGCAAGCGCAAATGCAGCATATTGTAACGGGGTCCCGATGATCCAGTGATGGACCCATGTTCTTTGGGGGAGCACATAGAGGGAAACGCCAATCCCGATGTATGCGAATAACATGATCAGGGATGTCCGAAAGAAGGGATGAGTATGCCAGTATTTAATTGAACAGAAAGCGGTCCAAATGAGTAGACTGGAAATCAACACGATTTCCGGACCATCCTGCAATACCGGTCGGTAATCAAGAATATATCGTGAAGCTAAGTCTCCATTTCCAAGAGCAAGATATTCTTTGATAAACTGGATAAAGCCAGATATCGACATGGCTGCCTTGTTGGGGTCTGCGGTGTATGACAGGGAGATGAATTTGTTTGTAGTGCAGAACGATGCGGCATTGACGAGAAGGAGGGGCAGAACACCGATAAAACCTCCTATGAAAAAGGAAACAAAATTGGCCGGTTTCCTAAACCGTATATCCATGATCAGCATCATGACGAGTGCAACAGCGAGGACAATGGAACTCAGTTTTTCAAATACCGAAAAACCCAATATGGCTCCCATCAGGAAAGGTACGCCTCGGCCAAATTCATGCTCATCGTCCTGGCTTAAATAGATCCCCAGCAGGATAAGTCTGAGCATCAATGCGAGGGCTGTAGGCCCCCAGTCGTGCCTGCTTGTTAGGAGTACTGTGGCGTCTGAAAGGACAAACAGAACGCCGAATAAGGCAATCATGATTTTTCCACGCCGTACCAATAGAAACACAAAGACGCCCAAGCCAATGGCCGTGAACAGGATGCCGGTCATGCGCCATGAAAACGCGGAAAATCCTCTGTGCGAGAATCTCATGTAAAGACCATAGACATGAGATTTGATCGCAGCGCTGTAACTCATGTTCAGAACAGGGAACGATAAATAAGAGTAAGTGTAAAACGTTGGGATCTTATCCAAATGATAGAATGATGCGGGTGCCTGATGAATTTCATCGTAGTTGAGACCTTGACTCGTCAGTTTGATGGAAGCCGTCAAGATGAAAAGCACCCCGACCAAAACAGCAATGGATATTGCGGTGACTTTTTTACGAATCGTCACAGCACCACCTCTTCGATAATGGACTTAGAAAAGGATCGAAGCGTTTGTCCCATCACAGGGTGGTCCGAAGTTAGAGAACAAAACAAAATGCAACTCATTGAATTGAATTCCTTCAAGACCCCCTTCCGTCGTCGGGGGGATGACGATGCAAATCATGGTTCTCGGTTAATTCTCAGGTCGGAGATGCCGAAGGAGAGC
>CAZWTL010000134.1:0-3105 GCA_964637025.1 uncultured Syntrophaceae bacterium
AGGCCCTCACGGAAGTGCCAAGGTCACTGGTGGGCCTCCCGGACTTCAAATCCGGAGTGGGGGGCTAGTACCCTCCCAGGTGGGTTCGATTCCCATGCACTTCCGCCAATTATTATTGATTTCATTAGGGTTTACTTGCCGGATTTTTTCCACCTGATTCTTCCGTCTGAAAATGCGTCATGCCACGGTGGTCAAAAACGTCGGCAGATCTAATATTCTGCCGACGTTTTTGTACCATCCCTTCCCATGGATACCGCTAAACTGCTTCGTCGGTCGATTCTTCATCGGTCGGTTTTCTCGCTCACAGCTGGTGATTGGCAATCTGCCGTCCATTTTGTTTGCAAAACCTGACACTATCTGTTAGCTTTCGCAAACGAAATGGACAAAAAAGGGACCATATTATGTTTACCTCGATGACCGCCTTCGTGGACGATCTCCAAGCTAAGGGCCGCTACACCTTCAACTTAGCCGAGACAATGGATGCCGATCGGCGCTCAGCCATTGCCAGGGAAGCGGCCCTGCGGAGGCTCAAGCAGAAAGGTCGTATCGCCAGTCCCCGGAAGGGCTTTTACGTGATCGTTCCCGTGGAATACAGGGAGGCTGGGTGCCCACCGGCGAGTTGGTTCATCCATGACCTGATGCAGTTCCTTGAACAGCCCTACTATGTGGGCATCCTGAGCGCAGCGGCGATCCACGGCGCCGCCCACCAGCAACCGATGCTTTTTCAAGTCGTCACCGATCGGCCGACCCGACCGGCACGGGCAGGGCGGATCCGGATCGGCTTCCATAAGGGACGCCACGTCGAGCGAGTGCCAGTGGCTACCATCCAAACCGAGACCGGCACCATGCGGGTCTCCACCCCGGAGGCGACCGCTCTCGATCTCGTCCGCTTTGCCCCCGCGGCTGGTCACATCGGCAACGTGGTCACCGTCCTTCAGGAACTGGCCGAGAAGGTAAAGCCGGAACGCCTGGCGGAGCTTGTGGACCTTTATGCCCTGTCGGATGTACAGCGGTTGGGCTACCTGCTGGAGCAACTGAGGGAGAAGCGGCTCGCCGACCCGCTGGTCGAGCGGCTGAAGACCCGGCGCTATCGTCCCATCCTGCTGGCGCCTGGCCAGGCAAAAGACGACACTCCCATGGATCCGCGGTGGCGGGTCATCCCCAACGAGAAGGTGGAGGTGGAATTTTGATTCCCCAAGCCCAGGTGACGGCCTGGCGTGCTCACGCCCCCTGGCCGACGGACGCCCAGGTCGAGCAGGACCGTTAGCCCAGCGGGCTAGCTGGGCGACGCGGGATGAATGGCCAAGGCATAACTCGTGCTTCGCCCTCCGCCCGGCTCCTTCACCAGCACCCCGCGCTTCACCAGATCGGCAATATCCCGCGAAGCCGTATCCTGCGAGCATTTGGCGAGCTTTGCCCATTTGGAAGAGGTCAGCTTGCCTTCGAAACCGTCGAAGAGCCGATTGAGGACCAGACGCTGCCGCTCGGTGAAGGGCTTCTTGGCTTGCGACTCCCAAAAGCGCGCCTTGCGGAAGATCCCGGCCAGGACCCCTTCCGCACCTTCGATGGCGCGATCCAGACAGCCCAGGAACCATTCCAGCCAAGGCGTGATGTCCAGGCCGCTCTGCTGGGCCCTTTCCAGAACCTCGTAATAGGCGTTTCGCTCCAGGAGAATCTGCGCCGACATGCTGTAAAAACGCTGGGTGCTCTTCTCCGAGCGCGCCAGGGCCATATCGGCAATCGCCCGGACAATCCGGCCATTGCCGTCCTCAAAGGGATGGATCGTCACAAACCAAAGATGGGCCAGACCTGCCGCCATGACCGGATCGATCGCCGGGGGCGCGTTAAACCACTTCAAGAAAGCAGCCATCTCCCCAGGGACCCGCTGGGCCTCCGGTGCCTGGTAATGCACCTTCTCTCGGCCGATCGGTCCGGACACCACCTGCATAGGATCGGATTGAACCTCACGCCAGCGGCCGACCGCAATCTTGGTCATCCCGCTGCGGCCGGTGGGAAAGAGGGCCGCGTGCCATCCAAAGAGCCGCTCTTCAGTCAAGGGATCGGCATAATGCCCTGTGGCGTCGAGCATCATCTCCACCACCCCCTCGACATGGCGGTCCACCGTCACGAGGCCCCCGACGTCGAGCCCCAACCTCCGGGCGATGGAGGAGCGCACCTGGTTGCGATCCAGCCTTTCGCCTTCGATCTCGTTGGACTTGAGCACATCCTCGGTCAGGGTCTGGAGCACTGCCTCGTTGCGCAGCGAAAAGCCCAGGCCTTCCATCCTCCCGATGAGGCGCCCCTGCCGATGACGGACGTTGGCCAGTGGCCCGGCCAGCCGCTCGCTATCCCAGGTCATCTTGGGCCATGCTTTTCTCTGGTAGATGTAGTCCATGATTTTCAACACCCCTGGAGGGCAGTATGCCGCATATTCTCCGCAGAGGCAAGCATTATCTCCGCACGTTTTGCGGATAATAAGGGGATTATTCTCCGCATCGGACGATTTTCTTAAACGGTGGTTCACTTCTGGATACTGCCGTGCAACTCATCGGCGATGCCCTGGTTTTCGAGGCGCATGATACTCTCTTCCGAACGTCCGAAACTTAGGAGTTTGATGCTCCCATACCAGACGATTTTTTGATCGAAGATCGCAAATTTCTGATGGATGCTGGATTTGAGCACCAAGCCGACACCGGCGCCCCAGGCCATTTTCCCCTGACCAAAACCTCCAGGAGCTTCCGGGCGGCTTCCCTCAGACCTTTCTCCCTGTCGGGCCGGGAATGAGGCCGAGCCGCGGATTTTTGAATCACATCCAAGGCGAATTCCTCAAGTGCTTTTACTCTTCCGGACGTCAAAGGAGTCATCCGATGGATCTGAGCGCTCATATCCTGGCCTCCATTTGACGGTTTGATTGCCGATCCGATATTTATATTCTTCAAGAATTAAAAGGCATTTTATATGACAACGTTTTGTTTACGCAATATTATTTTCCGATATTGTTGCCGCGCCTCTATCGCTTGCCCTTCCCCAGCACATGCAAGTCACGGTCGGTGGTTGTTATTGCGCTTGACTTTTCCACTACATTTTTTATATTTAGCCAATGAA
>CAZWTL010000135.1:0-3060 GCA_964637025.1 uncultured Syntrophaceae bacterium
CAATCCACGCTCCCGCGCGGGGAGCGACCATTTCTGCCTCTCGATGAATTGGCAATTCATGCGTTTCAATCCACGCTCCCGCGCGGGGAGCGACCCTCCGTCTTGATCGCGTCCGCCGTCGGCAATGGGTTTCAATCCACGCTCCCGCGCGGGGAGCGACATACAGCCGGAACGGGGAACTTTCAGCAAGTGTTGTTTCAATCCACGCTCCCGCGCGGGGAGCGACAGCCGGAGCAGGGAGAAAGCCTTTGATTCGATTTGTTTCAATCCACGCTCCCGCGCGGGGAGCGACGCGGGAAGCAGGAGATGTCCTTCCCGATGATCTGTTTCAATCCACGCTCCCGCGCGGGGAGCGACTTACAAAATGTAACTTTTGAACATATTTTCAAAAATCCAACGCATCCCGCGAACGTGCGCTGGGGATACCCGTCAAATATTCAATTGTCAAAGAACGTGCAAATACAATGACTGGAAACAAACAGTTAACGATGCCGCGAAGCCCCCCGGGAAATCTTGCTCGCTTGACGTTCGCGCTGCGCCTCAGGCAATCAAAGGCCCCTCCTGATCCAGCGCTTTCTTTGCGCCGACATGCTCGATTCTTCGCTTCCAATTCGATCCGAGAAAATAGAACCGCAAGCTGTCCTTATTCGGATCGATCTCATCGATCAGTTTCTGCCGCAGCATCGCCCATTGCGCCGGATCGACAATGCATTCAAAAACCGAGTACTGAACCCGCTGGCCATAGTTCTGGCAGGTCTTGGCCACCCGATGAAGCCGTTTCTGCCCCGCTGGTACCGTCGTCGCAACGTCATAACTGACAAGCACAAGCATGCATCCTCCCTACTTCCATATAAACGGCGGATAGCCGTCAAGGTCGCCCCGCAGGTATCGCGCCATTAGCTGAGCCTGTATATGAAACAGCAGGCCGATGGTCACCTTCTCATCCAAGAAGGGATGCAGGATTTCCTCCTGCTTGCGCTCCTGGTAAGCGATCAGCAGGGTCTTGCGCGTCTCATCCGTCATCATGACCGCCCCTGAATCAGATTTCTGGAAACCCTTGGCTTGAACCTGCTGCCGATTGATGAGGGAAAGTGCCAGGCGGTCCGCCAGAAAAGGCCGGAATTCCTCCATCATATCGAGCGCAAGGCTTGGCCTGCCGGGGCGGTCCCGATGGAGGAAGCCGACCGCCGGGTCGAGTCCCACTGTTTCCAGAGCGGAGCGGATATCATGAACCAGAAGCGTGTAGATGAATGAGAGCAGCGCGTTGACATTGTCCAATGGCGGGCGGCGGTTCCGCTCATGGAATGAGAAATCCTCTTTCTGCGCCACGATCAGATGATCGAAGACGCTGAAATAGACGTGGGCGGCGTCGCCCTCGCAGCCGCGGAGGATGTCCAGCGGCTGGTCGTGATTCAACAGGTCGAGATGATGGCTCAGGAGCTTCACGGACAAGCTCACCTCATTGACAGCGATCTTTTCTGCATGATCACGCAGGGCTCGCTGCAGAACCGCCCTGCTGTTGGCAATTTTCCCGGTCAGAACGGACCGGGCGATGTCGGCTGAGCCCTTCGGATCATCGGCCTTTCGGTACTGTTCGCGCCGCAACAGAACATTCCCCGAAACCGGCCCCTGCACCCTGGCCAGGAAACGGCCATGTTCGGTGAGGAAGCTGATCCCCACCCCGTTCCCCGCACAGAAGCCCATCAGGAAAGGGCTGCACGAGACGTTTCCGAAACAGACGATACCGCCGATGGTGTGGACGGGGAGTCTGAGGCGGATTTCCTGCTCCACCTTGACGACGATCGTTTCACCCTCTTTGGCAAGATAGGCCCCCTGGCTCGTGACGAACAGGGTGTTGAGATGTTTCTTCATGGTTCACCGCGTCAACGTTTCAGTCGTTTCCGGCTCTCCGGCTCGGTCAAATAATTCTCCTCTGAGACAACCCTTTTGCCGGTCTTCTTTTCCAGATCCTTTCGGGCCGTTCCAGCGACTTCGCCTCCCTTGCGTGCGGCCTCCTTGCTTTCCGTGAAACCCTGGGCGTCATCAACCTTTGTGATTTCCGTGGTCGCCGCCTCCCCGAGCATCGAAAAAATCAATTCGAGGTCGGTCATGTGGTCCCGTAGGTTTTCTCTCTTCAATCCCTTCAATTTCTTATGCTCGTGAGGGGCGACGCCGAAGGCCGCTTTGGCGATCTCCGCCGTGAGGATCGCGTACTCCTGCTCTTCTCTGACCTGCCGTTTTTTCCACTCGTCCGTGAGTTCTTCCCGGATGGCAATGCCGCGCATCCGTTTTTCGATCCAGTCGTCGGAGTAACCTTTGGCCTGATAGATCGCCCGTGTCCTCTTGGTGGCCAGTTCCGGGTCCTCGATCTCCTGCACCCGCTCATAACCGACCTTTGCCAGCCAGCGTTTGAAAGGTTCCGCCTTAGGGGAGGGAATGGACTGGATGATGCGGAAGGCGCCTTCTGTATTGGCACAGTTGACTTTTTGCCTGCCGCCGGGCGTTTCTATCCAAAGGGGGGTGGCAATCTGCCCCCACCCTTTGGATAACTCTTTGTCACGACGACGCATATCCTTGATATACCCGGCTGGATCCTTCGAATCGGTCAATACTCCGACAACGTCAGTGATTACAAACCACCACTCATTGTTATGCAAAGCCTTCCGAATGCCCTTGCCGCGAAAGATTGCGATTTGGGTTTCCATAACGGCCTCCTTTGTAAGTTTCACGGTTCCTCCAAAATCCGCTCCAAATATCCCTTCACCGACCGCCGCTTCTGGAGCGTCTTCGGCAGGCATTCGGATATAAGCGAGCAGCTCTCGCATCGCTTCGCATAGACGGGTGGAGGTGTGAGGCCAGTGGCGATGAGGTAGTGCGCCCGGCGGGCCGTCTCTTCGGTCTCCAGCCGCAGGTTTTCGTCAAAGGCCACGTCGAAACGATGGCGGGTTTGGCCGTAAAAGAGTGCCCCCTCCGGGATCGTGACCCCGAGCATCTCCTCCAGGCAGATCGCCTGGGCGCAGAGCTGCACCTTGTCGCAGTCATCCGCCTTGGGCTTGCCCC
>CAZWTL010000136.1:0-3049 GCA_964637025.1 uncultured Syntrophaceae bacterium
GTTGGATCGCGACCGTCAATCCCATTTCACCCATCATTGAAACCTTTAGAGCCGGCTTCCTTGGCGCTGGCGCTGCTTCCTGGCCGCGCCTGGGGTATTCATTCGGCTTTATGATGGTGGTGCTTTTAATCGGGGTAGTCATTTTTAACCGGGTGGAAAAAACATTTATCGATACGGTTTAGTAACTGGCTCTCATGATTCATGAACGCAGAACCATTAAGATCATGTTCGAGGACTTCTGGCGTCCTGCGGTTCTCCCATACATAAAATGGAACTCTCTCTACAAATTGCTCTCGAAATATTATGACCTTGAGCTTTCGAGTAACCCAGATTTTTTACTGTATTCATGCTTCGGTTACGAACATCTGAAATACGATTGTATGAGGATTTTTTATGCAGGCGAGAATGTGAGACCCAATTTTAAGGAATGTGATTATGCCTTTTCGTTCGATTACCCGATTACTGAAAGAAACTACCGCTTGCCTTTGTATCGACTGTATCCGGGTTATCAATCAATTTTGGTGCCACGTGAACCGGATAAGATCCTTGGTGAAGATAGAAAATTTTGCTGCTTTCTTGCTTCCAACCCCGAAGGCTTGGAACGAAACAAATTCTTTCAACTTCTTTCAGCCTACAAGAAGATCGATGCGGGGGGAAAACTCTTTTTGAACATCGACAACCCTGTACCCAGGGGCGAAGAGATGGAATGGATAAGGCAATATAAATTCTGCATATCCTTCGAAAACTCATCTTATCCTGGATACACTACTGAGAAAATTGTCAATGCTCTTGCCGCAGGTACGATTCCGATCTATTGGGGCAACCCACTTGTCGAACGGGATTTCAACACGAAGTCTTTCATCAACTGTCATGACTTTGGGAGTTTTGAGGCTGTGGTTGAGCGGGTGATCGAAGTGGACAAGGACACCCAAATGCAGAGAGCCATCCTGACTGAACCCATTCTAGCGGGTAATCAGGAAAACGATTTCTGTCTGGAAGAGAACATCATCTCAAAATTTGAGCGAATATTCTTATCCAATAAAACCCACATCCCTTTGGCAAAGAAGAGATTTCAGAGGTTTTCCTATCCACTCAGACAAACTAACAGAATGCTGCGTAGAGCACTTAACAAAGGGTCAATAGAAGGTTTTTAGATAAGAGGGTAGATGGAAACAATCAATAATATAAAAAGTTTTGTAAAATCGCACTCCTCTGAGGAAGTCATTGATTTTTATCGAAAAGTCAGATCGCAAATTTTTGGATTCATTCATGCTTATGATTTGACGAAGCTGGCAATTTTCTGCGGCACTGATAAAGGGTTGGGGCATTTTTACACACCCCACTATCAACAATTTTTCCGCAAGTTTAAGTTTAAGAGAATCAAGCTACTCGAGATTGGAGTAGGTGGTTATAAAGATCCATCAGAAGGTGGAAATTCCTTGAGGATGTGGAAGATGTACTTTCCTTTCGCACAGATTTTCTCCATTGATATCTTTGACAAGAAAAACATTGAGGAACCCCGCATTCGTATCTATCAAGGCAGTCAGACAGACGAAGCATTCTTGAAAGATTTGATAGATAAAATTGGCTCACCAACAATCATCGTTGATGATGGAAGCCACATGAACGAACACGTAATCAGGTCCTTTGAATTACTTTTCCCTTTTCTGAAACCAGGAGGGATATACGCGATAGAGGACACCGGTTATTCATATCAGGAAATATATGGTGGTGATAAACAAGATTTGACAAAGTCAGGAACCACGATGAATTACTTTAAGTCGTTCCCTGATCGCATCAATCGTAAAAAATACGATATAACCTCCTTCGAAAAATTACCTTTTGAGGATGAAATTTTATCAATTCATTTTTTCCACGAATTAATTTTGGTGGAGAAGAAAAATCTTGAATAAGTAGCCAATAATGAAAATTCAGCGAACGAATTTGAAGCAATGCCTTTCCTCGATACTTGACAGCATATCTCTGGTACTGCAAGCTAAGGCGATAAAGCAATTGCCTCCAAATGAAATACGCTACTTCATTATCGTTACAACCGGAACGATTCATGTACTGGATATTTGTCTGAAGTATTTTCCTCCCAACATTCAACCTGTTTTGTTGTTAAACGCTATGAAGAATTGGGAAAAGGATTTTATTGAGGAAAATTATCCGGCTTATAAGGTAATCGAGTTTAACTCGTTAAGACGTGCCATGATTCCACATGGGAAAATCTTAGATTTTCTTTTCACCTTTCATAATGAGCCTTTTGGGATCATAGACTCAGACAGTTTTGTGTTTGACAATACAGTCTTTACAAAATGGCTTCACTTCAGGAGACTACGATCGTCAATGCATGTTTCAAAAAACAAATAGGTGTTGTACCACTGCCGCAGACATTCATGCTTTTCTTTAACACTTCATTGGTTAATGAGATCAGAAAGAAATACAAGATCGGTAGTGGAGAAATATGCTACGACCGAATTCCTATTGATGCCCGTAATACGTTAGCAAAATTGGGAATTGACCAACAGCATTATCCTGATGGGCGGGATTTTTTTGACACCCTCCATCTACTGCTTTCACTTGGAATTGCAGATGGTTATCATGTTAATTATATAAATATTCAAAACCAAAAACCTGGTATTGAAAGAGGTGTCTACCATGTTGGAGGAATAACCATTCGAGATAAATCTCCTTTTAAAAAGTTAAATGAGACCTGGAGGTTTAGGCGTGCTTATTTTTGGTATCGAGCTCTTGAGGTCCAGAAAAATGATGAAATCAGACGCCACTACCAGCAAGAATATGGAACATTAGACCCAGATGCCTTACTAACACAGTATCCTCTGACCGTTCAATTAATTGGTCAAGATTTCTTTACGAACACAGAGAAAATCATATCTCAACAAAACCAGGATTAAAACACTTAACATGACAAATACTGTAATCTCTGTTGAACATCTTTCCAAACAATATGACCTGGGCATTGTGGGTACGGGCTCACTGATCCGGGATTTTGAACGCTGGTCGGCAAAGGCGCGGAATAAGCCTG
>CAZWTL010000137.1:0-2973 GCA_964637025.1 uncultured Syntrophaceae bacterium
CTGATGAAGGTACGGTCGAGCAAGACATTGCCATAGGCGCAACTTGGTTCGGGCACCAGTACGCAGCCGTGACATGCTGCGCGATTCAGCAGGTTCGGCCCCTGGCCATCATGCTCGCTGCACACAGGGTCAAGAGAACACCATTCGGCATGATCAAAAACACTGGCGAGCAGCGAGAGAAAGCGTCGAGGTTCGGCCAATTCCGCGAGACCGCCCAAGGAACCCACGACATCCGGCACTGCCACATACACGAGGATGCCAGCCATGGAAGCACCGCCTGCCGTGCAATAGATACGCTCCTTCAAAGAGGCAGCTGGATAACCGGCTTCCGTCTCCAGCTGCCTGATCAGTATATGCGCCAAGGTATGCAGCAACAGGAAGCGGGAAGAAACCTGAAGGTCGGGATCAAACTGTAAGCCCGCTTTCTGATATCGGCGTTGGAACTCGATTGTACGCGCTTGTATACATGGAATCTTTTCCCACGCTGCTAGAATCTTTTCTTCCAGGGTGAAGAAGATTCCCTCCCCGTAAAGTTCAATGGCAGGTAACCATGTGCTCCGCCCGACGATGTCTGGCGGCGTCAAATGGCCGCCGAGCCGCTGAAAACCTTTCAGAACCTGGATTTCCTTGAGTCGATCAACCGCAATTAAATGGCTAACAACGTCGACTATTTTTCGTGATTTCGCCCCGGTAGGCAAATCCGCGGCCATCGCTTTCCAGGTTGCTGTAAGGTGCCTTGTCACAAAATCTTCGTCCTCGAAAATGTCCGGGATTTCTTCTAACAGGGCCTGATATTCGCTCTCCAGAAGTATTCCAGGAGTAATATTATTGCCATATAGGGGATACCCTTTCTGAATTTCTTCCCAGGCATCGTCAATCTCGCTGATGGTGCATTGAAACTCAGCCGCGAGCGTTTTTAATGCCCCTTTCCGTGCAAGGAGCGTTCTTGCCTGTTCGAGTTGCTGACGTCTTTGTGAACTCTGGTAGAGCCGATCCACGACAGCGCCCTTACGAATGCGGGATTCAGGAGGAATAACCAGGGCGTTGCATGTTTGGGACGCATGGACGCGGGCATCATTGATTTCCATCACGAACGCATTCTCAGCTTGATCTCCAGAGGTTCCATCGATGGTCTCTGGTGCATCCTTGATCCATGGTTGGCGGTGGGTATTTCCATAAGGGATTCGGATTGAACTGTCAAAAATACTGGTTGCGCGGCATCGATTACAGTGCAGTCTTTGATGTGATACTCCCTCGTCGGTCAGACGCAAGTATGATTCATTCCAGTCTGCTCCGCATTGCTGCTGTTCTCGTTTTCTTGCTGCAGCATGATGAGCCAGGAAATGCCACGGTACATCGTTCATATGCCCGTCTGGGTGGGCCAATATCCATGGAACCTGCTCCAAAACGGCATGCTTCTCACAATGTTTACAACGAGGCTTGCCTTGAGGCTGAGAACGCCACGGTCGGTAGTATAGTAATCCGCACTTGGGGTTAGGGCAGCGCATCCAGGAAGGGAAACGCATTGCTGGTATGCATACGCCATCGATGAACCCATTTTCGAGCTCAGTGGCGATCGGCGGTTCCCGCAATTCCTGGGTGATTCCCAGCGCTGCGCGAACCCCGTCGACATAGGGAATCGCCCGTCCGGCAATGTCCCCATTCTTGCCGGTCCACTCGCGGATATCCTTGACCGTCATCAGGTAATCCGGTCCTCGCACAATGGCCCCTACAGAACAGTGACGCAGCAGATGTGAGAGGCGAACCGGGACCACGTCCTTCTTTTTGCTCATTGGGCCTCCATCAAGGCGCTATTTTCAACGTTGCGCATGGATTGGAGGGTTGGCTGACCGCCTCTAGTGCTTTTGTCATCGTGATTGCGGAGAAGTCGATCTGTGACTTTATTCTTATCTGAGGCTTGATAATCTAGCTGGCGTTTAGACGATCTGCACATTTGCACTTTAGCCTTCCACTCGTTTACCAATTGATCGATGTGCCGTGCTGTTTGCGCAGCACGGTCTTCATCTGCCTGCCGGCAACGGTTCTTCAGGGTTTCAATGGTTTTGGCTACCAGCACATCCGCCGGATCGAAACTGCCGGCCTTTCCGTTCGCCAGAAGATGTCCGCATGAATGACGAACAGCAATAACCAACGCAGCATGAAGCGCGCGGGCTCGAGTTTGATAAGTGTAGGGAGTCACGCTGGTCGGTTCGACAAATCGGTAGAATGACTCGTGGTAGGGTCGAAAATTTTCGTAGTGCGACAGGCTGCGCGCCTGGTCTCGGTAGTAGTTGACAAAAACCACCCCGGGAATTTCGTTGCGACCTACCCGACTGCTTGCCTGTATGTATTCGGCCGTCGTCAGTGGCTGACCGTTGACGATCATTGTGGCAAGTCGGGCAACATCTAGGCCCACAGAGATCATGTTGGTTGCCAACACTGCATCCAGACATTCCGGATGTTCACGCGATAGTTCGAGAGTTGCAAAGGTTCTGGCGTTTTCTTCGGCGCTGGAAAGGCTTGTCAACTGAGCAATGCGGATCGTCAGACGTTCAATCGCTGCCCGTTTTTCTGTATCTCTCTGGGTCATTTCGTTTACTTCTTGGGAATATCTGCGGAGATATTCGCGAACGTCATTGCTGAAGGCGTTATGACTGTTTCCCACTCCTTTGAGACTTCCGTGATACACCACTTGTGTCCACCAAGCATCGAGTAAGATGTCTCGATCTTCTTGGGCGGCAAAAATGACTTCCGGCACCAACAGCAACGCCGCTGCCAACGGAACAATATTGGATGGTATCTTTCCAATGGGTTGGCGACCCAGCATCGGGGCAAGATAACCAACATAAAGTCGCCCAGGCTTTTCGTTAAGCGGTACTGTCCTTGCAAAGTATGAGTCGTCACAAGAAAGACCGGGAGGTGGAAAAACAGCCACCTGCTTGCCATACAGTCGTCTCACCTGTTGATCGGCCA
>CAZWTL010000138.1:0-2913 GCA_964637025.1 uncultured Syntrophaceae bacterium
TCCGCCAGTAGCCGCCAAACTCGCTGTCGAACGCCATCGCCGGCAAGGCCATCAACGCCACCAGACCCGCGGCAAACAATCCCGTCAAAAGCTTCTTCATTGCGTCTCTCCTCCATAGGTTTCAATGAGTGGAATCCATACTGCCCTTATCTATCGCGTGCGATATGCAATCAACGGAAATACTCCGGTTCGGCCTTCACCTCCTTTCATCGGAAGTTGCCCATTGAGCAAGGGTATGGAATGATAATGACAGCGATACGATGATACGGGGAACGGACAAGGATTTGGATGAAAAACGGTTCATGGTTGTATCCAGTTACACCGTTCTGTCGCGCGCGTGCGTCAGGGATCGGAAATAGCGGCCTTGGAGATCCGTCGGAATCCGATGTCGAGCGCCGGGCGTTGTCGCGTTTTGTTCCGAGGCGGATGCATCCTCTGCCTTTAGGGGTAAAAAGTCAATGCCTTTTTTGATACCATCTTGAAAACATTTTGCATGCCGTTTCCATGGGCAACCCTCCGGCTTTTTCCCTCAGTTCCGGCACGTTTCAATGGCCGGGCGGCTCCATTGGTTCCCCGACGCAGGGAGGCCATCGACGGCGGCGAGCGAATGGCGTTTGCAGTAAGAAGCCGATCTCCTCACAAAACCGCCGGAAACGGCGGACGGTTGTCGGAGGGTGCGGATCCCGGCGACGGATGGATCGCCGCCTAGCCCCTTCCGCCGGCCGGATAGCGGCCTCCGGAACACTGCTCGGTTTGAGGCCCGTCGACGGGGCGGGTGCCCCCGGTGCAGTGCAAAGATGAAGCGCAAAAAAGAACCGCCGTGGCCGCCCGGTGTGAACCGGGGTGCCACGGCGGTTTGGTTTCCGGGGCCCTTCAGCGGGCCCCCCTGGTTTTCAAAAAATCAACGGTTGCAGCCGATCGGCCGGGATTAGTAACCGCCGCCTCCGCCGCTGCCGCCGCCTGCGCCGCCTGCGCCGCCACCGCCCACGGTGCCCACACCGCCGATCCCGAAGCCGTAGTAGGTCACGGCCTCCGGATACTGGTCGGTCGAGCCCACGAGCCTCGGAAGCCTGCCGGTCAGGGTGCCCTGCGGGGTCAGATCCTTGCCGGTAAAGGCCGGGAAATCCTCCCCGTAGCGCTGATGCCGGAAGATGCTGATCGATCCCTTGGTGAGGGGCGTATCCTCCTGCCAGGCGTTGTTGCCGTCGCTCGCAACGGTCTTCACACCAAACACCCTGGATCCGTCGGGCATGGTGACGGTGGTCGCGGGATAGAGGTACTCCCACACCACCTCGCCGGACGGCGTCACCTCAAAGCACTGTCCCTGGTTTCCGGCCATGATCGAGGTGTTGCCGTTGGGCAACCGCTGGCAGCCCGAAATGTGGCTGCTGTAGAAGCTGTGCTGCGTGCTGGAGGCGTAGCTCCAGACCAGCTGCTTGCTGGGGTTGTATTTGAGATTGTTCCCCGTGAGTTTATAGCCCGCAGCGTTGGGCCAGATATACTGGCCCTTCGGAACCTCTTCCTGCCCGGAGGCGCCGATGCGGCCGTTGATCTCCAGGACCCTCGAACGCATGCCTGCCGGGTTGTAGCAGCCGTTGTCGTAGATCAGGAAGTTGCCCGCGCCCGGAAGCGCGACCCCGGACTTGGTGTAGGTGGCCGGATCGGGCCACTTGTCGGTCGACAGTTTGGGCCGATACCAGTGGTAGGGACGGATGAACTGGATGTTGTGGGAACCGTACATCTGGGAGTGTCCCTCGGTCATCCAGCCCGGCGCCTGGCCGGCGTTCCAGGAGGAGGGGTTGCCCCAGCGGTAGATGATGTCGCCGTCCGGTCCCGCCGCCGCGGCGATATTCTTCGAAAAGTCGGTCGTGGAGACAAAGGTCTTGTCGTGGTCCACGACGATGAAGTCGCTGAAGTGTTTCGGGTTGATGACGACGTGTCCCGTCTCCTCGTCAAAGTCCACGGAGTTCACGTGGACCCAGTCGCGGACGAATCCCGCCTGCCCGTTCGGGCGCTGGTTGTCGGTCATCCAGTGGACGTCGAACTTCCCCGGGGCGTCCTTGGGATCGGCGACGTAACGGGGCCAGGAGGGGTTTACGCTCTGGCAGGTGTGGTCCATGAAGTCCCACAGCCAGACGATCTTCTTGTCCATGCTGACTTCGATGATGTAGTCGGTCGCCTGGAGACGGGTTCCGTAAGCCTGCTGGCTGACGCTGGGATCCCCGCCGGCGGCATCGGCCTCAGCCTTGGTCCGGTTGCGGTTGGAGACGATGAGCTGGGTCCACTGGTTGAGCTTCTTGTTCCAGATCCGCTTCATGTCGTGATGGAAAGGCATGTCCGCAACGGAAATGCCCACATCCCTCGGGGGGTAGAACTCCCACAGGACGTTGCCGTCCCAGTCCTGGATCAGACCGCCCGACCAGAGGGTGCCGTCCGGATGGATCTCGGGTTTGATGCCCGGAACCGCGAGGTTGGCCTTCACCCCCGCGGGATAGGCGTCCCATTTGTGGACCACGTTGCCCCACAGGTCCATCAGAAAATGCGTTGCGCCCGCGCCGTTGTTGGTGGGCATGAAATAACCGTTGTAGCTCTTTTCCGGCTTGTAAAGCCTCGTCTCCGTTTCCGCGAGGAAGGTCGACAAGGCATGGGCCGCGGTCAGGGGCCACACAAGGAACAGGCCGACGACCAGCAGCAATGCAAAGGTCTTTCTCGTCATTTGAAATCCTCCATTAAAATGACCTGGAATCCCGTGCCGTTTCCGCAGGTTCTGCCTGCGGATCCGGGCTGACGGCGATTCCCGGCGTGTCTCAGGCGTCATGGCCGCGTTCGGCTAAATCATGGAACGCGGCACGCTTTTACGCATCAGCCCCTAGAAGCTGAAGGACAGCATGGTGCCGATTTCGTATGCATCCT
>CAZWTL010000139.1:0-2907 GCA_964637025.1 uncultured Syntrophaceae bacterium
CTGAAGGACGGCAAGATCGACGCCTTCTTCTGGAGCGGCGCCGTCCCGACCGCCGCCATCATCGACATGGCCTCGACCCCCGGCACGAAGATGGTCCTGCTGCCGATCGCCGGAGAGGCGGCGGACAAGATCATGAAAGCGAATCCGGGCGTTTTCCACAAGACGGTCTTTGCCAAAGGGTCCTATGCGGGCGTGGAAAAGGATATCGATACCATTGGCATCACGGCCGTTCTCCAGGCGATGGATAGCTTTCCCGCGGACCGTCTCTACCAGATCGTGAAGGCGATCTTCGACAACAAGGCCGAGCTGTCCGCGGTGTGGAAGGGAGCCGCCAAAATGACGCCGGCGACGGCGGTCGGTCAGGTGACCCCGGATGCGCTCAAGTATCTCCATCCGGGCGCGGAGAAGTATTTCAAGGAAAAGGGGGTGCTGAAGTAGGGCATTCCCATGGCATGCCGGCGGGTCGGCCTTCCCCGAAGGAGGTCTGACCCGCACGGACCGCCACGCCCCAAAGAGAACATGCGGCCCAGGACAGCCATCGTCATTGCGATATCCATCGCACTTCTCGCCTTCGCGTCGCTGGAGGGGTTCACCCCCTCGGGCCACACGCGGATCGAGCTCACGGACGAGGGCAGCGGGACGAAGCTCCTCTCGATGGTCCTCGAGGACGGGGCGCCCGTAACCCTCGCCTGGAGAAACTCGCAGTTCGGCCTCAGGGTCACGGAGCGCTTCCATGCCCGGGGCGGCCTGCTCATCCAGGACCGGGTCACCTTCTCGAACCCGGCGGGCCCGCCCCCGCCGCGCGTCTCGGCCCGCGACGTCGAGGATCTCTACCACACGGGAGGGGCGTTCGACGCACAGGGGCTGAACCGGCCCCTGTCCCGGATCGTCTACCGCATCGGCGAAATCGGCGATCCGAAAATCACGGTCAAGGGCACGACGGTCTCCCTGAAGCAGGCGGCGGGTTTCGGCGGCCGCGTGATCCTCGAGACGGCCCGGCCCCGACTCCACGAGGTCCTGTTCCGGTAATTTTTAGCAGAGCGTGATCGGCTGCATCCGGATCGAGGACGATCTGGTTATCGAACCCCTTTGATCCAGCCGCCGGGGCGGAACCGGCCGTCCTTATTCCTCCACCCAGGCCGGAACGCGTTTCCATCCGTCGCGCATTTCCCTGTCGACCTTGCGGCATGCCGGTTCAAGGCCCTCCAGGAGCGACCGGAAGCGCGGGGAGTGGTTCATGTGGACCGTGTGACACAATTCGTGCAGGAGGACGCAGCGGACCCAATCGCGCTCCAGGAAGAGCAGCTTGAAGCTGAGGCTGATCGTCCCGTTCGGAGAACAGCTCGCCCATCGCGTCCTCTGGCCCCGTATGACGGCCTCCCGGAATTTGAGGCCGCTTTGCCCGGCAAGGCGGGCCAGCCAGGGAACGATCTCTTCCCGCGCCCGGAGCCGCAGCCAGCTCTTCAGCGCCTCGCGGCAGGCGCCGCGGTCATGGACGGCCCCGTAGACCGTGATCCGTCCCGGCGTGTCGGCGAGCACCCCCACGACCCGCGTACGGGTCGGCTGATAGTCGATCCGCCAGAACTCCCCCAGGGCCCGCAGGTCCAGGCTCTCCGGCATGGAGGCCGCATCTTTGGCGCCGGCCGTTGCGGCGGGATCCGCTTCCGCCTCGGCGAATTGGCGGAGACGGTCCTCGATCCAGGCTCGATGCTCCTCGACGATGCCGGGGATCCGGCTCAGATCGTACCCCGTCGGCGCCACCACCGTCAGCCCTTTTCTGGGAGAAATGGTGAGGCGGACTTTTCTCGCGCGCCGCGAGGTCCGGATCCGGTAATCGATCCCCCTGCACTGCGGCAATGCCGGGCAATGACTTATCTGAGTCATGTACCGTTTCCCACGCCCTTCCATGCCGAGGCCCCTTCCCTTCATGTCAGGTTGTCCAGGGGGCTTTTGACGCCCATCCCGCCTCGCTTCATCACGTGGGTGTAAATCATGGTCGTGGACACATCCTTATGCCCGAGCAGCTCCTGGACCGTCCGGATATCGTAGCCGGCTTCCAGCAGATGGGTAGCGAAACTGTGCCGAAAGGTATGCGGACTGACCGGCTTGACGAAACCGGCAGTGCGCGCCGCCTTCTGCACCGCCCTCTGAAGGCTGTCTTCCCCGATATGGTGACGCCTCCGCCTGCCGCTGCGTGGATCCACGGAAATCCGGCCCGCGGGAAAGAGATACTGCCAGCCTGTTTCCCGCGCTGCATGGGGATATTTCCGCGCCAGGGCATCGGGCAGATAAACATCGCCCAGACCGGTGCGCAAATCCTGCTCATGCAGAATGCCAACCCTCTTGATCTGCTCCGCAAGAAGGGGCTTCAATTGCTCCGGCAGCATCGTCGTCCGATCCTTCGCACCCTTGCCATCCCGGACAACGATCTGATTCTGATCGAAATCCAGATCCTTGATCCGAAGGCGTACGCATTCCATCAATCTCAGTCCGCATCCGTAGAGGAGCTTGGCCATCAGTTGATGGATCCCCGTCATGGCTGCCAGCAGTCTCCCCGTCTCCTCGCGCGACATGACCGTCGGCAAGCGTTCCGGCTTCTTGGCCCGTTCCGTTGGTCCCAAATCGCCGATCTCTTGTTGCAGGACCTGCTTATAAAGGAATACGATCGCGTTGAGCGCCTGGTTCTGGGTGCTCGCCGCAACGCGTTTTTCAGTTGCCAGGAAAGAAAGGAACATCGATATTTCCTTCGCGCCCATCTCCTTTGGATGTCGTTTCCCGTGAAAGAAAATATATCGTTTGATCCAATCCACGTACGCCTGTTCGGTGCGTATGGAGTAATGCCTTTTTCTGAGAATATCCCTGACCTGATCCAGAAGCTTCATCTTTCGTCGTCACCTGCGGTATTTT
>CAZWTL010000140.1:0-2836 GCA_964637025.1 uncultured Syntrophaceae bacterium
GGGCCGAACGGGATAGTCTGGCGGCATCCGTCAGGGCACTGCAGGCAAAAAACGAGCAGTTGGAGCAGCGGCTCATCGCCTTGGAAACCCGGTGAAAGGGCGTAGCTCTCCGCGCCTCCGAAACGTTCCAGCATCCGCTGGTGCAAAAGGGTGCGATGCGCCCGCAACCGGCGGTTTCCTTAAGACTTCCGGAAAATTCGGGAAGCGATGGAAACGGTATGGACTTTCAGCGATCCATGGGTTAAATAGAGCCCGCTGGAATGCGTTCCCCGGGGCGTCTCGCACGAGGGGCGCCGCGAATGTTCAATGAACCGTTCAGGGAAGTCTTTCGGAGGTCGGGTCGCTTGAAACCCGTTATCGCCATCATAGGCCGGCCGAATGTCGGCAAATCCACGCTGTTCAACCGCCTGTCCGGTCGCAGCAAGGCGATCGTGATCGATGAGCCAGGCGCGACGCGGGACCGGAACTACGCCGACGGCGTCTGGAACGACCGACCGTTCACGCTCATCGATACGGGCGGTTTCGAACCGTCCTCCGCGGCGGAGATACTCGTCCAGATGCGCGAGCAGACGAAACTCGCCATCGAGGAGGCGGACATCATCCTTTTCCTGATGGACGGCCGCGACGGGCTTACCCCTTCGGATCAGGAGATCGCGCGGATGCTCCGGACGACGGGAAAGGCGGTCTTCCCTGTCGTCAACAAGATCGACGGCCCCCGGCATGAAGCGCTGGCCTCCGAGTTCTACCGCCTCGGCATCGAAACCCTTTACACCGTCTCCGCGCAGCATGGGCAGGGCATCGACGAGCTGATGGCCGCGGTCTCGGAACGCCTCCCGACCGGCGGACCGTCGGCGGAGGAGGAGGACCGCATCCGGATCGCCGTTATCGGGAAACCCAACGTGGGCAAATCCTCCCTCGTCAACCGGATCCTCGGGTACGAACGGACGATCGCCAATCCCGCGCCCGGCACGACGCGGGACGCCATCGATACCCCGATCACCCGCAACCGGAGAAAATATCTTCTGATCGACACCGCGGGGATCCGGCGGAAAAGCCGCATCAGCCTACAACTGGAAAAATATACCATCGTCCAGGCCATCAAGGCGATTGACCGCGCCGACATCGCCCTGGTCCTTCTGGACGCCGAAGAGGGGATCAGCGAGCAGGACCTCAAGATCGCCGGCCTTGCCCTGGAAAGGGGAACCGCCTGCATCCTCGTCGTGAACAAGTGGGACCGGGTCGAGAAGGACGACCGCACCATCGGCATCTATGTGGAAAATATCCGGAACCAGGCGAAGTTTCTCGATTTTGCGCCGATCATCTTCGTTTCCGCCCTTTCCGGCCAGCGGGTGGCCAAGATCTTCGATCTCGTCGACCGGGTGCACGACCAGTACACGAGACGCATCGAGACCGGGGAACTGAACCGGAAGCTCCTCGAGATCATCGAAAAGAATCCGCCCCCCGGCCGCTCGAACCGGCCCCACGTTTTCAACTACATCACCCAGGTCGGCGTCAAGCCCCCGACATTCGTGCTGTTCCTCAGACAACGCGGAAAGCTCCACTTCTCCTACGAGCGGTACCTGATCAATCGGATTCGGGAGGCCTTCGGGTTTGGGGACGTGCCGATCCGGCTCTTCTGCCGCACCAAGAGGGACTAGGCACGGGCGATGGGCACCACCGAAAGAGCGACCATGATGCCGAGGGATCCATGACCGTCGAAAAAACGGGGACAACGAGCGTCATTCTGTGGTGCGGCAGGGTCATCCCGCTTTGGGTCCGCAGACTCGCCTTCAAGTCCTTTTTCATGCTCTTCTATCATCTGTCGGCCAAGCACCGCCTCATCGCCCTGCACAACCTGCGCTGCGCCTTTCCGGAAAAGGAAATGGACGAACTCATCAGGATCGCCAAAGGGGTCTTCATGAACGTGGCCATCACGGCGGCGGAATTCTTCAGCATGACCTCCATCACCCGCGAAAATCTCCATGAATGGGTCGACCTGGAAGGCCTGGAGCACTACCATCAGGGGATGGCCCAGGGAAAAGGTCTGCTCTCGATCGTCGCCCATTTCGGAAATTGGGAATTGATGACCGTGACCGCCCCTTTTCTGCTGCAGCCCTGTCATATCGTCTACCGGCCGCTGGACAGCCCGATCCTCGACAACATGCTCGAACACGTGCGGACACGCTGCGGCAACGAACTCATCCCCAAGGGGGGGTCAGGAAAGCGGATCATGGAACTGCTCGGGAAGAACCAGTTGATCGGCATTCTGAGCGACCAGAACGTGGCCGTGCGGGAAGGGGTGTTCGTCGACTTTTTCGGACGTCCGGCCTGCACGGGGGCGGGGCTGGCCGTTCTGGCCCTGCGTTCCGGGGCGCCGATCCTGCCCGCCTTCATGGTCAGGCTGAAATCGGGGAAATACAAGCTGCTCCTGAAACCCCTGGCGGAAGTTTCCCGAACCGGGGACTACGAGCGGGATCTCGTGGAGAACACGCAGCGGTTCACCAAAATCGTGGAAGAGGTGGTCCGGGAATATCCGGACCAGTGGTTCTGGGTTCACCAGCGCTGGAAAACGAAGCGTTGCCAGATCGGCAACGGATAGATTCGCACCGATGCGGTCGATCGTTTGGTTCCGCCCCATCCCGGCAGGAATGGCGAAGCATCCGCAACAGCCCCTGTCTTCGTGGACGGACGGATGGGGTTCGGGGATCTCCTTTGCTGAATCCCCCGCGGCAAGCCGCGGGGGATTCAACCTTTCACCGGGTCTCCAATGCAAGAAGACGCTGCTCCAGATTTTCCAACCTGCCGTTCTTTTCCTGCAGCTCCTTGATCAAATTCT
>CAZWTL010000141.1:0-2730 GCA_964637025.1 uncultured Syntrophaceae bacterium
GGTGGGATCGGTTATTCGGTAGTTTCCGGCGGGAGAAGGATGTACTCCTTCAGCACTATCTCCTTCGCTGCTTCCAGTTGCGCCCCTCTGTTTACCAGGCTCCCAAGTTCCCGGCAAGCTGCTATCGCCGCTTCCTCGGTCTCCTGATCGAACTTCCCCTCCTTCTCCAGGGCCGCCGTCAGGGCGGGGAGGTACTTCCTCCAGTGCCTCTGTGCCATCCTCTTGAAGACCAGCATCGATACCTCCCCTTTCTTTGGCGATGTAAGTCGGATTTTCGCCCTCATACTGAATATTTGACAGCTTGTAGTCTAAGATAGCATCGGGATGGAGCTGCGTCAAGTAGGCGACGGCCCCCGTCCCGTTCTGCCCTTCCGAGGTGAACGCCTTATCATATCCGTCATACCCGTCCGGCTGCATCATTGGGCCGAACGATGTCTCGTCATAACGATACCAGAAATAACCGTCTTTGGATGGTTCCGACGCCCATATCGCGGTGTATCGAGCCTCCACCTGGTCCAATAAGTATTTCAACTGGAGCTGAAGCATTAACTCATGGGCTTTTTCGATTGTGACGTAGTCGTCCTTGAGGGATGGCTTTCCTGATTCATCCCATACCAGACCATCCAGAAGGTGCTTGATGGTTGCATTGAACGTCTCCCGCTCCTTCCCAGATGGATAGACCAGCCTTGTCCCAACACCGGCCTTACCACCCACCCTGCCGGCGGCTACAAAATCATTCACCAGGTAGTTGTTCTTCCCGGCAAGGGTGTCGTAGATGTAAGCCTCGAATGCCCTTGCCCACATCTCTTGAGCCCGCGCAGTATAATCCGCGTCCATTTGTTGAGCCGTGCTGTAATAATCAGTCGTTTTCCTTACTGTATCTTCGAATCGATCGGTGACCTCATTCTTTACAGCCTCGATCCGCTGCTGCTTTTTTGACGACACCATTCGCTTGAGAAACATGGAATCCTTCGCAAGCAGGTCGTCTATCAGGCGGGTTCCGGCGTCAAAGTCATAGATAAACTGAAAAGTGCCTATGATGGCGTTAATCTCTGATTTCGCATCCTCAGAGGCAAGATCATGGATGCCGTGTCCCCATTCATGGGCCATGGTCCCGTCGCCACTATCTCTGGTGAAGTTGATCGTCCTAACGCTGGGGAAGTAAGCCGCCGCCGCGCCCTTCGCCTTGTGTCCCAGGTTCGCGAACTGCACAGCCAGTTCCCCACCCAGACTCATGCCCTTGTCTGGTGCTCCTATGGTCGCAGCCAGGTCCTTGAAGGAGTCAAACGCCGCCGGGATGACCCGGTTACGCTCCTCCTGGTTGATCCACCCCTCTTCCCCGAAACCGACACCCTTAAATCCGAAAGGGGCTTGAAAATCTTCCGTCCTTTTCAGTTCAACGCTCTCTCGGTAATCAGGCAGGCCGGAACGCACCACTGTCTTGTTTGGCCCGCGTTTGTTGATGTCGATCTCCGAAAGCAGGATGTCGTTTTCGTCAGCGATCAGGTTGTGCCAAGAGTCGGTCAGGAAGGCATAAAACTGCTGGCGGGATCTTCCCAGCAAGTCTGAGATGGCCGTGAATTTCTCTTTCGCCTCGACGCCGTTTATCTCAGTATAATGTTTTGCAAATGTGCCGTTTTCTGTGTCTCCGAAGCGCTCGCCAGGCAAGAGGGTGTCCTGCAGTTTTCCGATGACATTGGCGATGCTTGTCTGCCCGTTGAAAGCGTCTACGATGGGTTGTATGGTCTTCCCGTACTCGGTTGCCCATCCCTTCAGTATATCGATAGATCCGCCGCGATAAGTAAGCCAGTGTTGAATCTTATCGTCTATAGACTTCCCTGATGAGTAACGCAGTCGATCCCGGCTCTCGGTCAGGTATTCCTTGAACGTAAAGAAATACTTCTGCATTTGCGTCATCAGGCGCACAGTCCCAGGAGTTGCTTCTTCGGTGAATGTGGGTGTCCATATCTTCCCAGGGACCATTTCGTCGAGGATGATCTTCGCCGCGGACTTTGAGGTTTTATCTTTTGTCTTCTGGTTCAGCTTCTCGGGGTCATAGACATAACCTACGTTCTTGAACTCACCCATCGCGGCCTTCCGGGCTTTCTTGTCTGCCGCCGCCTCTTCCTTGGCTTTTTTTTCTGCTTTCTCCTGCTCGGTCAACTTCCGGCGGGTACGGGCACCCCCCTCCCCCTTCCCGGTGTTCTCGTCCAAGTTTATTGGTGCCTTCTCTTGCGTGACCTCGTCTCTCTTCTCCTGTATGAACTGCTTGAGGTACGGCCTTACTGCATCGCCAAATTGCTTCACGATGGACTCGGCAAATTCCCGGAGACCCTTCCCGACCTTTATGAAGTGCTCAAGTGCTGCCTCAAAATGAGGTTTCGCTTTTGCGTATGTCTCCTCGTCGAATCCGCCAGGAAAGGTTTTCAGGGACGCCCCACCAAACAGCTCATAAAGACCTTTCAGCGCTTCTCCTGCACCCTCGATACCTTCCTTGGCAACGTCGGCCAGGATGTCATCGAGAGCCTTTGCCGGTTTCGCCGATGGGATCTTTCCTGCAGCTCGGTCCCTGGCTGCAGCAAATACACTTTTGATGGCTTCATTTGTCGTTCTTGGGGCGGTTTCTTTCTTCTCCGGCATGTCGAGTAGGGCATCGAGATCTTCATC
The DNA here is from genome assembly GCA_964637025.1 of uncultured Syntrophaceae bacterium. Classification (GTDB taxonomy): domain Bacteria; phylum Desulfobacterota; class Syntrophia; order Syntrophales; family UBA5619; genus UBA5619. Next base: position 2,668 of record CAZWTL010000141.1, read on the forward strand.
TGAAATCTCAGAGATCTCCTTCATGATGTCGGCCTTGACAGCGTCGATCTGCTTTTCTTGCGG
>CAZWTL010000142.1:0-2726 GCA_964637025.1 uncultured Syntrophaceae bacterium
ATGATCAAGGAAAAAGGATTGCGAACGGACAGACCCATCGCACAGTACATGGCACTGGCGATCCAGCCGGCGATGGTGGGGACATTCAAGCGGGAAGATATCAAAAGAAACATTGATCACATCACGGACATTATCCGGGCGGGCTACTGGCTCGGAGGGATTGAAATGCCGGTCAAACTGGCGGCGATTCCTGAAGGGGCGCTGCAGGGTTTCAATGATGAATTGATGGATCGGGATCATATCGACTTCGCGCGCAATATGGCTATCGAAATCCCCGGTCCCGAGACCGATATGCTGGGCAAGATCGCCAGGGAGTTCGACCTGTATGTGATCGCCCAGGCCAAGGTGAAGCATCCCAAAATTCCGGACCGCTTCTTTAACTCGGCCTTTCTGATCAACCCCGAAGGCGAGGTGATTTTGCAGAGCTACAAGATGCAGGTTTTCTGCAGGGAGCATTCGACGGTTCCCCATGACGTATGGGATACGTGGATGGAGCTCTACGGTTATGAGATGGATTCCATCTACGCGGTGGCCGACACGAACATCGGGAGGATCGGTCTGATATTTTGCCAGGAGGGGGATTACCCGGAACCGGCCAGGGGTCTTGCGATGAACGGGGCGGAGATCATTTATCGCGCCAGCGCCCCTGAACCGGCGGTATCGAGGGGGTGGTGGGAAGTTCAGAACAGGGCCAGGGCTCTGGACAACACGTGCTATGTCGTTGCCCCCAATGTCGCCTCCTATCTGGTGCATCCCGAGGGGACGGGTCCGGTGGACAACTTCGGGGGGCAGTCCATGATTGTCCATTACGATGGCCGCGTCCTGTCTTCCGTGACCGGCGGCGCGAGCATTTATGCCGGCGGCATCATCGATATCGAATCGCTGCGCGAGTATCGGGAGCGGTCCCTTTTCGGGAACTGGATGAAGGATCTCCGGACGGAACAGTACAAACTCATCTATGAGGAACCGGTGTTTGAGAAAAACCTCTGCATGAACAGGCCGCCCCTGAAACATGCGCCGACCGACGACATCTATCGGGAAAGCATTCAACGGCTGATCGACCGGGACATCTGGGCCAAAAGCTATAAGACCAAGATGAAGGAAAAAGGGCATAAATAAACCGAATCCTGCGCGTAATCTTTGACAAGGAGGATAGCCATATGGCCAACTATTTCGAAGAAAGAATCGATCCCGAATTGAAAAGCGTATTGACGAATCCGCCGGCTTACCTGGCCGCTTGGACGGATGAACATGTGGCCAAGAAAACACCGAGAGAGATTACCTTCCCCCCCTTCCCGCCGACCCCACCGGATCCGGAAGTGGCGTTTGCGGACCGATCGATTCCCGGCCCGTCGGGAGCCCCCCCGGTCACGGTCCGGATCTATGAGCCGCGGGTGAAAAAGGGGCTGCTCCCCGGCGTTCTCTTTCTGCACTACGGAGGGTATTCCATCGGCGCCCCCGATCATGAGAATGCCAAGTGCATCCGGTATGTGAAAGAAATTGGGTGTGTCGTAGTGTCCGTCGATTATCGTCTGGCGCCGGAGAACCCCGCCCCGGCGGCTTACGAGGACTGCTACGCCGCCCTGGTCTGGTTTGCGGCCAATGCAAAGGAGTTGGGAGTCGACGCTTCCCGGCTAGGCGTCACGGGATTCAGCGCCGGCGGCGGGCTCACCATAGCCGTAGCCCTGTTGGCAAGGGATCGCAAAGGGCCTTCCCTGATCTTCCAGATGCCCCTGGCCCCGACGATGGACGACCGCATGAAAACCCGGTCCACGCTCCAATTCACCGACAAACGGGCCCTCAATTACGAGTCGTGCAAGAATATCTGGAACCAGTACCTGGGCGAGGGCCATGAATTTCGCGACGATGTTTCCCCCTACGCCGCACCGGCCAGAGCCAAGGACCTTTCCGGGTTGCCGCCCTGCTATGCCTACGTGGGGGATCTGGATCCCCATTGCGATGAGACCATCGATTACATCGCCCGCTTGGCGCAGGCCGGTGTTCCCACGGGCTTTACCCTGTATCCCGGCGGTATCCACGGTTTTGAACTGGAGAATCCCAATGCCCAGATCAGCAAACATGCCGAGGAAACGGCCATCTGGGCCCTCAAAAGGGGACTGTATCGATAGATCAGACACTCAAGGGGCAGATGAGCGGATCATCGGCACGTTGAAACGATAACCCGGATCGTTGCTGGAGAAATCAGCGGTTGGCGCCGGCGGGACTGAGGGCGAGCGACCTCTGATGGCCTGGTTTGTCTGCCGGCTCGAAATGAGGCGGCAGACAAACAGGTTGCCGGTCATTTCCGTATCTTTTGCTTCTGTGGGGCGGCTCGCAGCGCCTTTTCGAGCATGGATAGGTCTAGAACGGGGTGTTGCATCAGCTCGAAAGAAATCAGATCGTGGGAAGTTGATACCCCTTTTGTTTGAATAAGCTCACGCAAGCATCCACGACGTTCCTATCGTAAAGAACACCCCTGTTCTTTACGATTTCCTGAAGGGCTTCCTCGATTCCCAGCCCGGGACGGTAGGGCCGGTGCGAGGCCATCGCTTCCACCACATCGGCAACCATTAAAATCCGGGATTCGATCAGGAGTTGATCTCCCCTCAATCCGCTCGGATATCCGGAACCATTCATGCGCTCATGATGTTCCAGGATCATCCTAGCTATCGGCCATGGGAAATCCATATCCTTCAATATGTCATATCCGGATTGGGGATGGGTCT
>CAZWTL010000143.1:0-2675 GCA_964637025.1 uncultured Syntrophaceae bacterium
TACCACGTCGTCTTCACCGAGGGGCTTCAGGCGATCCGGGACACGCTGATCATCGCGGGGATCGGGATGCCTCTCGGCGGCATCTACAGCGTCGTGGTGGGCTATGTGGTCAGCAAGAAGGACTTCGTCTCGCGACGGACCATGGAGATTGTCTCCATGATCAACTATTCCCTGCCGGGAACCATCGTCGGGATCGCCTATCTGCTGATCTTCAACGATCCGCCGCTGATGCTCGCCGGTACGGCGATCATCATCATCGCCTGCTACGTGTTCCGCTATGGCCCGACGGGGATCCGCACCACCGTGGCGATCCTTCAGCAGATCGATCCGTCGATCGAGGAGGCATCCGCAAGCCTCGGCGCGAGCTCCGGCACGACCTTCCGCCGGGTCACCCTGCCGCTGATCCTCCCCGCCTTCTTCGCGGGGCTGGGTGTGGTCTTCATCCGTTCGATGACGGCGATCAGCGCGACGATCTTCCTCATCTCGATCAACTGGACCCTGATCACCGTCCGGATCCTCGAAAAGATGACCGAGCTGGAGCTGGGGGTTGCGGCGGCCTTTTCGATTCTCGTGGTTTTGATCGTCTTCATCGTGATCGGGGCGATCAGCCTGTTTCTGCGCCTCTTCCGGCAGCCCGGCGCGCCGGACATGGCCAACATTCTCGGGGGGTGACCTTCCATGAAAGCGGTCCGCATCCATCTCGAACAGATCCACAAGACCTTCCTGCACCGGATCAAGGGCGAGGTCGCAGCGGTGAAAAACGTGAGCCTCGAGGTGGCGGCCGGGGAGTTTTTGACGCTGCTGGGCCCTTCCGGCTGCGGAAAGACGACGACGCTCCGAATGATCGCGGGCTTCGAGCGGCCGGACCGCGGACGGATCTTTATCGGGGAGGAGGACGTCACCGATCTGATGGCGAACCGGCGCAACATCGGCTTCGTGTTCCAGAATTACGCGCTGTTTCCGCATCTGAGCGTTTTCGAAAACGTCGCTTACGGCCTCAAGGTCCAGGATAAGAGCCCGGCGGAAATTGACCGGGCCGTGGCCAAGGTCCTCGATCTGGTCGGCCTGACCGGTTACGAACGGCAGTTCCCGCACCAGCTTTCGGGCGGTGAGCAGCAGAGGGTCGCGCTCGCCCGGGCGGTCGTCATCGAGCCCCGGGTCCTGCTGTTCGACGAGCCCCTTTCCAACCTCGACGCCAAGCTCCGCGTCTACATGCGCGGCGAAATCCGCCGCCTCCAGAAGGCCCTCGCGATCACGGCGGTCTACGTCACCCACGACCAGGAGGAGGCGATGGCGATCTCCGACCACATCGCCGTGATGAACGAAGGCCGGATCGTCCAGATCGGGTCCGCCGAAGAGCTTTATCTGAGGCCCGAAAACGCCTTCGTGGCGCAGTTCATCGGCCGCATCAACGCCCTGGCGGCCGAGGTCCTCGCCATCGACGGCGGAACGGCGCACCTCTCCCTCTTCGGCCGGGAGTTCCGCATCGCGGCGCCGCCGGACGGCCTCGCTGCCGGACGCGCGATCCAGGTCTACATCCGGCCCGAGGCGGTGACGCTGCACCGGGAGACGGGAGGCGGACTGCTGAGCGGCGTGGTGGCCGAGAGAACCTTCCTCGGCGAGAAGGCGGATTATCTGCTGGACATCGATGGCAACCGTCTTGCCGCGACCGCCTACGATCCGCTTCACCACGGCACGTTCGCCGTCGGAGAGACGGTGGGGATCGGCATCCAGAGCGATGCCATCCATATCCTGAAGGAGGAAAAGTGATGGAACGCATGGTCCCTCGGCGCTCAAGATCTTTTTCCGACCCTGCAACGCCTCGCTCCGCTGCAAAGGCAAAACTCGCGCCTGGGGGGCTCAGGCAGTTGCCTTTGCGGACGCTTCGCTGCGGGTGCAGGGTGCCCCGAAAAAATATCGATTCCCACTTTCGGGACATGCTTTTCCACGAAAGCGGTGGCGCGAAGAAAAAGACGAAAACCGGCACGGCCTTGCTGGCGGGACTGTTGTTCCTGCTGATCCTTTCGACAGGGGGGCCGGCTTTTGCGGGGAAGGAGATCCATGGCGCGGACTCCTCCTTCCGGGCGGAGGGGATCACCGTCCTCTGGGCCATCCTGAAGGGCGGCTCCGAGGAGACCTCCTTTGTCCAGATCCGGATCCTGCACGACAGGGGATCGGCGCCGGGGCTGGCGTTCTGCCGCGTCGAGGCGGTCGACCCCTTCTCGAGGGAGAGGGCGTGGGTGACGAAGGGCGAGCCCCTGGAGCCGGTCCAGACCCTGAAGATCGTCCGAAGTGATTTCCGGGAAAAGACGGAACGCTGGCTCCATTTCTACGCGGACCGGGAATCCATGGAGCAGGGACGGCCGGCGCTGACGATCTTCTATCACGGCGTGCCGGACACGGCGCCGGAACTGCTGACCGAGGCGGAACTGGAGGCGTATCTCGCCGAGGCCCTCTCCCGGCTGAAGTAAGCGGGGAAGGCATCGGGGATGCCCCTGATCCCGACGCGTCGTAACCAAGCCGGGAAGCGCGGTGAGGGTGCGGGACGTCGGAGCCTGGTCCAAAAACCCATATCGAGGAGGAAGCGTGAACCAAGGGATGGCGGCACTGGGCAGTGAAATTCTGGTCGGCAGCGGAGCGATCGGAACCGTGCTGCGCAAGGGGCAGGAACTCTC
>CAZWTL010000144.1:0-2633 GCA_964637025.1 uncultured Syntrophaceae bacterium
GATGAAATCAGGCCCATCGACAGGGCAGAGGCCAGAAGAAAAAAGGCTGAGGAAAAGGCCCGCCGCAAAGCCGAGGAAGAGATGCGGCAAATGGCCGAGCTCGCCAGGCTGAAGGAAGAATCCCTGCTCCAGGAGCGTCGGAAGAGACCCGCTCAGGCCGACCTTCCGGGGCATGAATCGAAAACATTCCCGGATGGAGGCAAATACATCGGCGAAATGCGGGATGACCTGCCCCACGGCCGGGGAATCATGCATTATCCCGACGGCGCGAAATACATCGGAGAATGGCAGAGGGGGGTGCGTGAGGGGCACGGCCTTCTGGCATCGCCCGATGGTTCGACCTATATCGGCCAATGGAAGAAGAACCAGAAGAACGGCGCCGGAATGATGACCGCGGCCGACGGGAACAAACAGATCGGGAACTGGAAGAACGACGCTTACAGCGACCCGGGACCCGCGGCCCTGCCCGAAGGTCAGGGAACGGTCTCCGTAGCCAAGGGCAAGGGCATCATGACCTTGGCCGACGGCAAACGATACGCCCTGATTTTCAGCGCTGACCAGAAAATCGTGATGGTGCGCTATATAGACGGCTGAGTTGAAAGATGGATAAGACCTCCCGCGATGCATTCGGACAGAAGATCGTCGACTTCCAGTGGGATCAAACCCCGCTGGACGGCGAAGGTACGCTCACCTATCCCAACGGGGCCGTGTACAACGGCTTCTTCAAGGAGGGGTTTTTTCACGGAAGCGGCACCTACACCTGGCCGGACGGCAGCCGGTACGAAGGGCTGTGGGCCAACGACCTGCCCCATGACCTGGGCACGCTGCATCTGGCGGACGGCTATCGATATTCCGGGCAATGGAAGAACGGCGTCCCGGACGGCGAAGGGGCGGAGGCGCAGCCCGACGGCGCCCGTTACACCGGCCAGTGGGAAAACGGGAAAAAGCACGGCCAGGGTGAAATGGTTTTTGCGGACGGCAAGAAATATGTCGGGGAATGGAAAGAGGATGCCCAGCACGGCAAAGGGGTCCTTCACTTTTCCGATGCGTCCCGCTACGAAGGGGAGTGGCGGGACAACAAGATCTTCGGCGAAGGGGTGCTGGTCTTCTGGGACGGCAAGCGTTACAAGGGGTCCTGGGAAGGCGACAAATTCAACGGCCACTTCGACGTGTAAAAACCGCTTTTATCCGTTACCCCCTGCCTGATTGGCCCTGTCCATCCGTTTGACCCGGCGCCCTCCCAAATCCGATACGCCTTTTCATGAACTGTCTTGTTTTCCCGAAATCTTTTTTGCTTGAATTCGCTGCAATATTTGTGTACATTGTAATACACTTCCTTAAAGGAGATAAAATATGGGTTCCACGATATCCGTCAGGCTCCCTGACGATTTAACTCAATCTCTCGATGAAATTGCCAAGGAAACCGAAAGGCCCCGTTCCTTTCACATTCAAAAGGCCCTTGAGGCATACATCGAGGATATCGCCGATCTGCGGATTGCTCTCGATCGCCTCCGCGACCCCAAAGATCCCATCCTGTCCGGCAGCGAGTTGAGGGAATCCCTTGACCTTTAATATCCAATACAAGAAATCCGTTGAACGCGACCTGAAGCGATTGGACAAAGCGGAAGCGGTCAACATTCTCGACAGGATCGAACGCGAGTTGTCGAAGAAGGCCGATGGCTATCCGATGCTGAAAGGGGAATTTGCCGGGCTCAGAAAATTGCGGATCGGGGATTACCGGGTAATCTACGCCATCATCGAAAACGATTGCCTGATTCTCCGCATTGGCCACAGACGGGAAATCTATAAATCCAAAACTTGACCTTCCCCATCGTCATTTCCCCTGCGATTCGCCGGGCAGGCGCCCCCTTTGTTTCCTTCACGCCTTGATGATCGTTCTCGGGTTGTTCACGGAAAAAATGATACGCTTCAATCCTTTTGTCACCTTCAGGCTCAGGAGACAGATAGGCGACCATTCTACCCTGCATTCCGAAAAAGTCATGACTTTTTCGGAATGGATGCCGGAATGGCCTGGCGGGAAAATCGATCGGAAATGTCACAGGGCGGCGACTGGAATCAAATCCAACACTTCCGAGATCAGGAGATAGACTCGCTCAGTTTTTCGTGTGAACGTGTGAACGTTTTTCTTGACAGCGGTGGCGAGAGCAGATATCCTCTCGTAAAAAAGTAAAGGGGTAAAACAATGCGCATCAGCAGCAAGGGGCAAATCGCCATACCCAAAAAAGTCATGATGGCATTAGACCTGAAACCGGGCGACGAAATTGACATCCGAATCGAAGACGGGACCGCCCGCCTATTTCCCGTTGAGACGATCAAGGTGCCCAGGGATCAAGCCTGGTTCTGGACGAAGGAATGGCAGGAGAAGGAGCGGGAGGCTGACGAAGACCTCACCACGGGAAACTTCCGCGATTTTGAAAGCCTGGAAGCCTTTATGAAGGACCTGCACCGTGATCATTAGACGGACGGACGCCTTCCTCAGGGATTACCTGGCTCTTCCTGCCGACATCAGAGAGCGCATCGATAAACAGTTGCGCCTGCTTTTCGAAAATTTCCGCCACCCTTCCCTGAGGCTGAAGAAACTGAAGGGGACAGACAGATTCGAGATCCGCATC
>CAZWTL010000145.1:0-2630 GCA_964637025.1 uncultured Syntrophaceae bacterium
CTGGAGAACACGATCCGCATCTGCCGGCAGGACGCTGGACGGGACGGAATTCTCGATATCGCCGCCCAGATGGTTCCAGCCGATCTTCAAGGGCCGAAGCCTTTTCGGGCCGCCTGCGTTGAGCCATTCCGCAAGTTCGTCGGCGACGGACCGGGAGATGCAGATGACGCCATCGGCGACCCGACAGACCAAAGACAGCCATCGCTCATGAAGATCCTTCATTTCGGGCTGAAAGTCCTCCGGCAGCCGGATCGGCAGCAGGTCGTAGATCATAAAAAACATCCCTATCCCCTTATTCCGTAACGATTCAAGATATTCTGAATTTGACTGCATCATAATATATTGGAGATCTAGTCCGACGAAAAGGTCGCCGGGTTGAGCATCGACAGGATCGTCCCTCAATCCGATTTCCGGACAGCCCAGGAAGCCAAGGGAGAAGCTGCGGGCGTAGCGATAGCCGGTGCCGTCCAAGGTGGCATAAACGGGTTCGACACGATAGCCTTCAGGCGGATTGAGGAGCCATTCATGGAGAATGCTGCGGGTGACTCGCTGGATGCCGCTCCTGGAATCCCTTTGAACCAACTCCGAGATGTCCACAAGAATTTGACGCGCCGGACGCTTCAAGGGAATATTCTTGGCGATGGCTTTCGCCACGGCAAGGTGCGTTTCCGCGTCGGAAGGCATGTTCTCCAGTCCGGACAGCTCTTCGATCAAACCCCTCCTGCCGAGCTGCTGGTTGGCGTAGAACGTCTCGATCGTCCGGGCATACTGCCTGGCGCATTCGTGGGGCAGGTGGTGGGTGGAGAGGTTCTGTTTCGCTCGCGCGGCCATGGCTTGACGGTATTCGGCATCGCTCCAGAGCTTTTCCAGCGCATCGCCCAGCTCGATATCTTCAAACTCGTCCGGAATCATCCGGACGGCATCCTGAGGCAACGCGGCGGCCGAGCCATTGGCGTTCACAACGAGCGGCAGCCCATAATTCATGCAATCCAGGATCGCCGCGGAGGTTTCACCGCGGGAAAGGGTGCGCAGTTGCACCGCGAGGTCGGCTGCCTCAAGGTAGCATTTGTAAATCCCTGCGTCCACCCATCCGGTGATGGCGATGCGATCGCTCATGCCGCTTTTCCGGATGGCGTCCACCATTTTTGCCCCATATTCGCCATCATCGTTTTCACCGACAAAGACCAAGCGGCAGCGGCGATTCTTCGACAGTTTTGAGTTCTGCCATGCCCTCAACAAACGGTGGTTTTGTTTGATCGGCCCAAGTTTGCCAAACGCACAGATGATAAATTCGTCTCCTCCAAGGCCGATCTTTCTGCGCGCCTCTGTTTTATCCGTGCTCATGACCGGGGTACGCAGAAGCGGAATTACAGACCAATCTTGACCCCCGCCATCGCCATACCACTTTTCGGCGAGCCGGACGGGATGGGCGGAATGAACGATCAGCCCGACTGCCATCTGGATTAAACTGAAATTACATGGATATTTTAAGATGGTGCCAGAAAGATCCTTTGCACGGAAGCGTTCCCAAACCGCAGGGTAGCCATGGGAATGATAGAGTTCACGCACCCATTCATTCGGGGCGAATCCGCCGAGATCCAAATGGGCCAAGAGTGAACTCAGATAGAAATCGTTCAGCACCACGATTCCGGGAAAGGAATCAAGTAGATCGAACATATGTTGATGAAAAGTCGAGTTTCCCATTTGATAGAGAATGCGGTCGTAATGGTCGGCGTGTTGGGTGAACCACTCGACCGTGCGGACGGGAAGACATGCCTTGATCCAGGGATCGGAGATTTCAGGCTGCGTGACGACGACCTCGATATCATAGTATCTTGCCAGCTCGGGCAGCAGCTCCGCGCTGTAATCGGCAATGCCGCTATGCTCGGGCGGAAGAGGGGAGAGATAGGCGAGCCTGGGGCGGCGCATGGGAAGCCGGAAATCGTTGCGGCGCTCTTGCCGCTTTGCTAAGAACTGCTCAAAAGCCGTGACCGCCCGACTGGCGCATCCGTCCCACGAAAATTTCTTGGCCTGTTCCCTGCCATGCAAGATGAGATCGGAACGAAAGGCGTCATTCGACAGCACGTCTGAAATTTTGGAAGCGATTGCATCGATGGAGAAAGGATCGAAGAGCGCATCCTCGCGACCCACCACTTCAGGGAGGCTGGAGGTGTTTGCAGCAATGACGGGTGCGCCGCAGCGCATCGCTTCCAATGCGGGAAGGCCGAATCCCTCATACCACGACGGGAAAACGAACAGCTTGCACAAATTATAAAGAGCAACCAGATCGTCTGCGGGAACATAGCCGGTCAAAATGACCTCATCCGGCTTCAGCCCCAGTTGGCGCGTCAGCTTTTCGAGCGCCTGCCGGCTTTCAGGCTGAACGGAACAGACCACTGCAAGTTGATGCCCTCTTCGAATGCCTTTCGGCAAACAAGCGAAAGCGCGGATCAGCCCCTCGATATTCTTGCGATGGTCGATGCCGCCGGTGTACATCAGAAACGGCCTCGTGAGGCCGTATCGATGACGAATCTGCCGTTCTGCCTCGGAAGATATGATTGCCGGCTGAAAACAGTCTTGGGCTGCGGTGGAGACATTGATCACCGAATCCCCGGGCAGGCCGAGGTAAG
>CAZWTL010000146.1:0-2619 GCA_964637025.1 uncultured Syntrophaceae bacterium
TCGATCATGGTGAACCCGTTATGGCGTGCTCGGCTCTGTCTGCTGGGTCGCTTCATGCCCCAAGGATAATCCCGCGTTGGCGTCAATGCAATCCGTCCGTTCTTCCGGATGGTTCTGTGCAATTATGACAGAAAAGGGGCCGGCGTCAACCCTCAGGAAGGGCTCATGGGGCCGGGACCGTGGGCGGGATGACGCGCGAGAGGATCATTTCAGGGGCGCCTGTGCAGCGGGGGATCCGTGAAGGCCGCCGCGGGAAGGGGGCTGCGGCCGGGAAACTCCACGCTCCCGGGATGCCGGACGGCCCGGACGAAATCGCTCTCCGGGTCGGTCACGTACGCCTTCATCCGTTCGTAGGTTGCCCGGAGCGTCTCGTAATAGGCCGGATCGATTTTTTCCAGCTCCGGCCGGTGTTTCTCCATGTCCCCCTCCAGGAGCTTGAAATCGATGCCGTGATCCGCAGCCCTGCCCGCCTTGATGTTCGCGTAGGCCCGGTCGGCGATCAGCCGGTCGACGAGGATCGCATCGTTGATGCCGGCCACCCGGAGGGGCGGCAGGCTGTCCGCCGCCCGTTCCCCGGCCACAAGCCAATCCGGAAGGAGGCAGACGATCAAGGCCGTAACCCACAGCAAACGCATTCCCGGCCCCCTGGCCGCCGGACGGCGCCCGGCCCTTCGGGGCCCCTTGCAGAACCATGGCAGCGCGGCAAGGCTCGGCCATCCCGGCCTTGCCGGCAGCCCCGTCATTGCCAACCGCCCTGGGTCACGTACATCGCCACGGAGCAGGACATGTCAAAGGGATACCAATTCTCGTAACCGGCCATGACCCAGGAGGAGAGCGGCCGGAACACGTCGTTGAGCACGTAGGTGGTGGTCCCCCAGCGCAGCGACGTCGACATCAGGCTGAAGTTCTCGCCGGACGAGGGCGTTGCCTTGATGCGCATCAGCACGACCTCGCCCGATGTCTCGCAGCCCGACAGGGAGAAGCCCCGGTAGGTGCAGTATCCCCGGTAGGCCTGATAATTGCTGCGGTCGCGGAGCAAGTTGAGGAAATAGACGTCGCCGTAGCCGTTGGCGATGATGATGTCGAAATTCTGATCCACGGTCACCGTTTCGCTGGCCGATTTCTTCACGGTGAACTTGCCCCGCTTGTTGTAAACGGAGGTGGGATTGCCGGCCGTTGCCCAAAAGGAACAGGTATCGCCGTCGCAGACGGTTTTCGGATACTCCTGGGCCCATGCGGGGCCGCAAACCATCAGGGCCAGCGCCAGCGTCGCGAAGGCGGCGCATCCGGCCGTCCATATCCTGCTGTGCTTCATCTTTCGATCCCTCCTTCATCGCGGAACAGGGGAATTTCCGCGGGCATGGTTAAACGAACTTCGATTTTGAACCGGCAGCGCCATTGAGCCGCCCTGTCCGCGGACAGGCTGCTTGTTGCGGAACCGCGGCCGGATGCCCTTCGGGGACCCCTCTAGCGGGTCCGGCCGGAGTACATCCGGATCCATTGATAGGCGCCGCCGATATAGCCGACGGCCCAGAAATCATAGGTGCAGGCGGAGCGGTCGCCGCTGCCGTTGAGCACGAGGGGACCGCTCACCGCGTCATAATTCCCCGCCTTTGCCAGAAGCGTGGTCTTGAGAACGGCCGGGGTGGCGGCGCTGCCGGCCTCGGCCAGCGTCAGCCCCGCCAGGTAGACGGCGTCGTAGATGACCGGGGCGAAGGCATAGGTCGTTCCGGTCTTGTTCTGCAGTTTGGTCTTCAGCGCCTGGTAGGCCGTGGAGCTTCCCTCCGCGATGAGCGGCGCATAGAGGCCCACCTGGTTGGCAAAGGCCGCGGCCGCGGCGTCTTTCAGCAGGGCGTTGTTCTGGCCCAGGCCGTCGCCGGTGTACCATTTCACCGTGGACAAGGTCGGGTAGGCGGAGGCTTTTTTCAGGATCTCGATCCCTTCCTCGAACGCCAGCAGGACGACCGCCACCTTTCCGGATGCGGCTCCGGCCAGGGCGCGGGTGACCGCGGCGTTGAGCAGTTCGACCTTTTCGTCCATGTCGACCGGATAGGTCCTGAAGCCGTACACGATGGATTCGGCCACGGCCCCGCCGCCGGCCGTGAAGGCCGAGGTCAGCTCGTTCCTGAGCATCGTCCCCCACAGGTCGTCGCGGTAATAGACGATGGCCTTTTCAACGCCGTTTTCCCGCATCAGATCGCTGAGGACCTTGGCCGAATACCTGTCGTCGGGCACCAGCCGGAAGAGGTTGTCGTCGATCGCCAGGGCGGGGGACGTGCTGAGCTCGCTCAGGACCACCGTTCCATGGGCGTCGATCTGGGGTTTGACGAGTCCCAGGCTCTCGCTCGTCATGCTGCAGACGACGATGGGGATTTTCTTGTCGTGCATGTCGTCGATGAGCTGGCTTTCCAGATCGACGGCGCTCTGCGTATCCTTGATGACCGCTTCGATGCGGGTCGGCGACTGGATCCCCCCCAGACGGGCGTTGACATCCTCCACCGCGAACTCGACGGCGGCCTTCTGGGCCGCGCCGTTGATGGGTCCGCCGCCGGTCACCGGCACCAGGACGCCGATCTGCAGGGTTTGCGGCTGAATCGGCGCCGGGGCGGGATCCGACGA
>CAZWTL010000147.1:0-2578 GCA_964637025.1 uncultured Syntrophaceae bacterium
CAGGGAGGTTCACATGCCGCCCAAACGCAAAAATCCGCGAACGCGAAAATTGCTGATGTCGGGCCTTCAGGGGACGCGGGAATTCCCTTGAAGGTTAAGGTTCGTCGATCAGCCGGGCCATGCGGGCCGCGTCAAATCAAAACGATCGATTGACGGAAGCGGAAAGTGCAGTAACCGGTTCATGGGAAAGGAGGCGATTCGCATGTATCAAAAGGTTCTTGTGCCGCTGGACGGTTCGGATCTGGCCGAGTGCGCGCTGACGGAAGTCAAGAAACTGGCGGCAGGCGGCTTGATCCGGGAAATTATCCTTTTGTCGGTGGTCGAGGTCCCGACGCTCAATGTGGGTGAGGGAATCGACTACTCCATGCTTCGAAAATCCCAATTCGAAAAGATTCAGCAGTATCTCGAGGACGTTCCCGAAAAAGTGGCTGCCAAGGGGGTTGAGGTCACCACCAAAATTCTGGAGGGAAGCGCAGCGGATACGATCATCAACTTTGTAAGGAGCAACGCGATCGACCTGATCGTCATCGCCACCCACGGGTACAGCGGGATGAAGAAGCTGATGTTCGGCAGCGTGGCGCTCCAGGTCCTGCACGACGCCTACGTGCCCGTTTTGCTGATTCGTCCGAAATCCCTCAAGGCATAACACTGCCGACCGGCCAGGTGGAGGGGACTGTGATCTGAGCCCCTCTGCCTTCTTTCCGGATTCCGCCGAAATCCTTTTTTGGAACGCGTTTCGCCCGACGGCCGGGATCGTCCGCCAGGGGATGCTCTCCCCTGTCCGTCGACGCGGCAGCGATTTCGCCGAAGCCGACACGAAGCCGACAAAGTATTGACAAATGGGATAAACAGGAGCAGCATTCGAACATGCTGGCGGTCCCTGAATCGCGTCCTGTGGAGCCACAGGCGGCCAGCGGGCGGAGGGTGGCCCGTTGCCTCGCCACTTTTCGGGGCGTTCATCCCCGGCATCGTTGCCCGATCCGACACCGCGGCCTGAACGACCATGGGCGCGGGGCAGGGAAGGGACGGCCGTGGATGGAACCATTTCGGCAAGCCTGCGCCAACGCGAACGGATTCCGGCAAGGGGAAATCGGTCGATGGTCGCTGCGGGCATGCACCGAACGACGTCCCGAGTCGCCGAGCGGATGGGATCTGTCAACCGATGTGATCTTCATGAAAAGGAGGGGTATCATGAACCATTTGCGGAACGCACGCGTTGCAATCAAAGTATGGGGTGCCGCCGCGTTTTGCTTGGCGGCGCTCACCATCGCCTCCAGCCCGGCGCACGCCCAGGGATTCGTCCAGAAGGGTCTTTCGGGATTCTATGTCGGCGCCCTTGTCGGATACGCGACAGGCGAATACAGTTCCGACATGTCTGAGCAGGTCGACCATGAACCGACCGGCGGGATTCTTGGATTCCAGACCGGCTGGAGCCTGGCCTCCGGGCCCATGGTTTTCGGCATCGATGCCGACATTTCCCGTACCAACATCGAAGGGGAGGATTCGATCACGGTGTCGGGATACAGGAGCGATGTATCCCACGACATCAATTACCTGGGAACGGTCCGGGGCCGCGTGGGATTCATCGCCGGTCCGGTGCTGATCTACGGGACCGCGGGACTGGCCATGGCCGATCTCGACAACAAGATGGTGGTGTCCTACAACGGCCAGCTCGTGGGCAGCGACGAGCAGGACAGCTGGCACACGGGATGGACGGTGGGATTGGGTGTCGAGGTTCCGATCACACCGAACTTTGCGATCGGGGCTGAATACCTGTATATCGACATGGGCAGGGAAGAGGTCACGATGCATGTCGGCAACTATCCGGTGACCGACAAGGGCGACCTGAACCTGAATGTCGGCCGTCTCGGCTTCAAGTTCCGTTTTTAGACGGATTTCGCTGCGCCTCCCGCTTTTGGGTTCAACGAAACGGGGAGGCTGATCTCGCCTCCGCAGCCCTCAGGGCACCAACGGAAACGCCCCGCCGGGGTTCCCGGCGGGGCGTTCATCGGACGCCGCACGCCCGATAGCGAGACACGGATGACCTCGGTGCGGACAACCCTTTTTTGGAAACGGATCCGCTGGCCCTGGCTCCAAGTCGGATGCAGGAATGACCGCCAGACCGAAGAGGCCGCACCCAACGTGCGGATCACGGCCCCTTCGGTCTGAAACAGCCGATCTATTTCTTGATGATGTATTCCGCTGCGGCTTCCACCCTCCGGTTTTTCTGCCGGCCTTCCCTCGTGGCATTGGATGTCATGGGCCGGGAGAGACCGTAGCCTTTCGTCGTCAACCGTGAGGCGTCGATGCCGAAGTGATCGACAAGGTATTGTTTGACCGCATTTGCCCGGCGCTCGGAAAGCTTCTGGTTATACTGTTCGCCGCCGATGCTGTCCGTATGGCCCTCGATCAGGATATTGAGGTCGGGGTATTTTTTCATGACGGCCGCCAGGGTCCCGATCTCATCGTGGTACTCCTTTCGAACCGTCGCCTTGTCGAAGTCGAACTGCACGTTGAGCGTGGCTCGGCCCTTCTCCACAATCGCCGTCTCCGTGGCCGTCGGCACGGCTGCCGGCAC